>CAKRWH010000017.1:0-66555 GCA_934416185.1 uncultured Blautia sp.
CTGAATTCTCCGATATATGTGGATAAAACCGGATTGTTGGAATATACAAACAGTGTACTTAATACAACAGAAGCTTACATCTGTAACAGCAGACCACGCAGATTTGGAAAATCATATGCTGCGAATATGCTTGCTGCTTATTATAGTAAAGGCTGTGATTCCGAAGAAATGTTTTCGGGGCTGGATATAAGTCGGGAATCCGATTTTAAAATACACCTTAATAAGTATGATGTAATTCAACTTGATATTCAGTGGTTTCTGGTAAATTGCGACAATGTGGATAATGTTGTAGCATTTGTTACGAAATCGGTGCAGGATGAATTAAGAGAGATTTATCCGGGTATTTTTCCAGAGGGAGAGATAAGCCTGTCAGAATGTCTTTCACGTATCAAAAATGCTGTTGGACAGAAATTTATTGTAATTATTGATGAGTGGGATGTCCTGATCAGAGATGAAGCAGCGAATAAAAAAGTACAGGAAAAGTATATTAATTTTCTACGAGCAATGTTTAAAGGAACGGAGCCGACAAAGTACGTTCAGTTGGCGTATCTTACTGGTATTTTGCCGATAAAGAAAGAAAAAACGCAGTCTGCATTAAATAATTTTGACGAATTTACAATGCTTGATGCAGGAGTGATGGCGCCATATATCGGATTTACAGAAGCGGAAGTGAAGAATCTTTGCGAAAGATATCACAGAGATTTTGAAAAAGTAAAATACTGGTATGATGGTTATCTGTTGGATGATTATCAGGTATATAATCCTAAAGCAGTAGTAAGTGTCTGTACGCGGGGCAAGTTTAAAAGTTATTGGTCTGAAACTGCTTCTTATGAAGCGATTGTGCCTTTTATCAATATGGATTATGACGGTTTGAAAAGCTCTATAGTTGAAATACTTTCCGGTGCTTCAATCAAAGTGAATGTAGCTGCATTCAAAAATGATACGGTAAATATACAAAGCAAAGATGATGTCCTTACGTATTTGATACATCTTGGCTATCTGGGATATGACCAGAACAGAAGAACTACATTTGTTCCAAATGAAGAAATCCGGCAGGAATTAACGACGGCAGTTGAAAGCAGAAAATGGAATGAGATGATTATCTTTCAGCAGGAATCAGAACACTTATTAGAGGCTACACTGGACATGGATGAAGAAGCAGTTGCAGAGAAAATTGAGGAAATTCATGCAGAGTATGTTTCAAATATTCAGTATAATAATGAGAACTCTCTGAGTAGTGTACTTGCAATTGCGTATCTGAGTTCCATGGAATATTATTTTAAACCGGTTCGTGAACTGCCGACAGGACGTGGATTTGCAGATTTTGTATTTATTCCGAAACCAGAGTATATATCCGATTATCCGGCACTGATCGTAGAACTTAAATGGAATAAGAATGCCAGGACAGCGTTACAGCAGATAAAAGAGAGAAAATATCCTGAATCTATAAAACAGTATACAGGAGATATTTTATTGGTTGGGGTAAATTATGATAAGAAGACGAAGAAGCATCAGTGTTTGATAGAATCATATGAGAAGCAGGAATGGTAAAGAAATTCAGGAGGAAACATGAAATAATGACTTATTATGATCAGGAAAACCAGTTCCTGCGGCAGCGTTTGCAGAAGGAAATTCCGATTTTGACAGCATTAATACAGAATTTATACAAGGAACTGGACCGGAAGTTTCATTTGAATGGAGCAAAAGTACCAGTGACATTTGGATTTGACACAGATTCCTTGGGCTCTTACACGAGACAGAGTGCCCATGAAGATGAGCATTTTCATTTTTCACTGCTCTTTATTGCGTATGGAGTGAAGAATCCATTGTCAAAAGAAGATCGTATTGATTTATTTAAGCATGAGTACGCACATTACATGCAATACAATATGCAGATACCTGAAAAGTATAAATGGCAGGCAGGAACACATGGAAGTGCTTGGAAATATTGTTGTTCTCTTATAGGAGCCGCTCCGACACCGTATTATAAGGCAGGGGAAGCGCTGATGGATCACAATTATGACAATGTTTTAAAGAGTCGGATTCATGATAAGACAGTGCCGATCCGGGATACTTATCAACGTCTGCAGAAAGCGCAGAAGGAAAAGAACGAAGTTGTTCAATATAAGATTGGAGACAGCGTCACACATCCGAAATTCGGAAATGGAATTGTAGAAAAGATTAATCCGAGGTCTGGCGGAGTTCATCTTCATATCCGTTTTGATGATGATGTGAAATGTATAGATCAGAAGTGGTTGATTAAAAAATATAAAAAACAGAGGTGTGGACAATGAGTGACGCAGAAAAAGTAAATAAGAAAAAACATGATCTTACCCATGAGGAATATATTCAGGCAGCAGAGTACTGGAAGCAGAAAGATGCCCAGGCTGTAAAGGTGGATCGTGAAACTCTGCAAAAAGAAATAGAAGCTTATATTCAGGAGAATAACACCTGTGCACTTGCAACCGGAGCGGGAGAATTTGTGCGTTGTACGCCTGTGGAATATAGTTATCATGATGGTGCGTTCTGGATTTTTTCTGAAGGCGGTGAGAAGTTTGCAGTATTGGAGAAAAATAAGAACGTATGTCTTGTTATATTTGATAAGTATCAGGGATTTGGCAATTTAAAAGGAATGCAGGTGACAGGAAAAGCTGTAATGCCGGAGTATTTTTCGGAAGAATATGTTCATGCGGCTGAGCTTCGCAAGATTCCTGTAGCTGCCTTAAAGAAACTTCCACATCCAATGAATCTGATCAAAATCATACCGGATAAAATAGAATTTATAAATTCAGAGTTCAAAAAAGCAGGAGCGGATAGCAGGCAGGTTTTACAGTTTTAACACGAAGGAGAATTCAAAGCAAATGGTTAAAAATATTATGAGAGATCCGTTATTTCTCTCACAGAAATCAGAAGCAGCAACAAAGGAAGATCTTCAGATCGGAAGAGATCTGATGGATACATTAAGAGCTAACAGAGAACGATGTGTCGGAATGGCAGCGAATATGATCGGAGTGAAGAAGAATATTATTATCGTAAATATGGGATTTGTCGATATTGTAATGTTCAATCCGGTCATTGTTTCAAAGAGTGAGCCTTTTGAAACGGAAGAAGGATGTCTGTCACTGGATGGAGTTCGTAAGACTGTCAGATATCAGAATATTGAAGTGGAATATTACGATTTTGGCTGGAAGAAGCAGCGGCAGAAATTATCCGGCTGGACAGCGCAGATTGTACAGCATGAAGTGGATCATTTGTCAGGGATTCTTATATGATTTTTATAGAAGCAGGAAACAGCAAGTAGCGAAGCGGATGATTTTATCCGCTTGACCGTGTGAGTGGTATAATAAGAATAACATAAAATTAAGGAGGACCAGTTATGGAATTTACAGAATTAATTGAAAAACGATATTCCTGCAAAAAATTTGACGGACGCAAGGTGGATGATGCACAATTAAATGCAATTCTGGAAGCCGGACGGCTTGCTCCGACAGCTAAGAATTTACAGGAACAGAAAATTTATGTAGTCCAGTCTGAGGAAGGATTGAGCAAGATTGATAAAGCTACTCCTTGTCGATATGGAGCATCTACCTGTATAGTGGTTGCATTTGACGGCAATCATGTATTTACTTATCCGGGTGAAAAAAGAGATTCTGGCATAGAGGATGCTACAATTGTGGCAACACATATGATTCTGGCTGCGGCAAATGCTGGTGTAGACAGTTGCTGGATTAATTTTTTCAATCCTGAAGAGCTGGCAAAAGAGCTGAATCTGCCGGAGAATGAGGAAATTCTCATGATCCTGGATCTCGGCTATGCAGCAGAAGGAGCAGGACCTCTTGCAAACCATGATTCCAGAAAGGAATTATCTGAGACGGTTTCTTATTTGTAATTTTCTATGATATAAATAAAAATGTGCATCAGCTCCAGTAATTCTGGTCTGATGCACATTTGCTGTCCGGAAAATTCAATGTGTAGATTTTTTATTTAAGAGCCGGAAGCAGACGATAAAGAAGATGATTCCGTATACGGTTGTGATCGGTGTTGCCATTCCGACATAAGTCAGGGACGTATTCGGCAGTCTTGACATAATGATGGAAACCGGAATTCTGATGCAGAATGCGGAAGTGATTCCCTGGATCATAACAGGAATACTTTTTCCACATCCATTGAAATATCCGATACTGCTGAACAGTACACAGGTCAGTATGCAATCTGCGGAGAAGCCTTTCAGATAGGCTGCGCTCTGTGCGATAACTTCCGAGTCGTTCGTAAAGAAAGAGGAAAGAAATCCGCCGCCGAAAAATCCGGCCATAAAGATAATAATTCCTATGGAACATCCGGTAATGATAGCTGTATAAAAACCTTTCCATGCCCGTTCCTTTTTCCCGGCTCCGATATTCTGAGCGACAAATGCTGAGACGCTTTGCATAACAGAAGATGGTACCAGCATAATAAAGGAAACAATTTTTTGAGCAATTCCATACCCTGCGGAAGGCATAAGTCCCATCTGGTTGATAACGGAATTTACTACAAGAAATGAAATCTGAACGGTTGTTTCCTGTAATGCGATCGGAACACCTACGTTCAGGATTTTTTTCAGTTCATCTTTATAAATCCTGCACTGTTCTCTGGAGAATTTAATTGGCATATGTTGTTTCCTTAGTACGGCAACGGAACAGACAACAGAAACAAACTGTGCAAAGACAGTTGCAATAGCAGCACCTGCCACATCCATATGAAATGCTCCGACCAGAAGTAAATCTCCGATGATATTTACTACGCAGGCAATGCCCACGAACAGAAGCGGAAGATTTGCGTTTCCCACACCTCTCAGTACACCGCTGATTACGTTGTATGCAATGATAATAACAATTCCGGCAGAACAGATCCTGATATAGAGAATCGTCTTGTCAAAGGATTCGGCCGGTGCCTGTAATAAATGTGCAATTCCACCGGCAGCGAATTCAAGTACAAATGTCATGACAACTGCAATAATCAGAAAAAGTATAATGGTTGTTCCAACTGCATTTCCTGCTTCTCTTGGTTTTTGTTCTCCGATATGATGTCCGATGACTACAGTAGAGCCCATTGCAAGACTTGTAATAATAAAAGTAGCCATCTGCATAAAGGAACTGCCGGTTCCTACTGCGGAAATACTTGAGGCATTTCCGAATTTGCCAACGATCAGAAGGTCTACCGCGCCGTATGCTGCCTGCAGGATCAATGCGCCAAGTACCGGAATAGCAAACTGAAGCAAAGACTGGAAGACAGGACCTTCTGTAAAACTGGTTTCTTTTTTTGACATTTTTCCCTCCTGGTTTATAATACGCTGATATCAGGGTTAAAATATCTTTTGACCCTGACATCAATATGTTTTATAGTTTATTATAACAAATACATTCGACAAATTATATAATAAAATATTTAAAGGATAATAATGTAAGATGTGCGAAGCAAAATGGGACAAACTTTTAAGAATAAAAACAAGTGGCAGAGATGATTCGCATTCGGATCAATACCGATTTCCATACGAACCAACACCATATCGTGTATTGGAGCGCCTGGCTAACAGCGGGCTGCTCAGGAAAGGGGATACCCTGCTGGATTATGGAACCGGTAAAGGGCGGGTGTGTTTTTATCTTTCTTATCAAACCAGATGTAAATCTGTAGGAATTGAATATGATGAGCGGATTTATAAAGCCGTACAGGAGAATCAGAATCATGCAGTTTCAGGTACGAGAACTTCGTTTGTTATGACTTGTGCAGAGAATTATCCGGTACCTGCGGAAGCGACAAAATGCTATTTTTTTAATCCTTTTTCTGTAGAAATTCTACAGAAAGTACTGGCCAGGATTCAGGAATCCTATTATGAGAATCCGAGAGAGATAGAGATGTTTTTCTATTATCCATCGGATGAGTATGTCAGTTATCTGATGACGCAGGAATACCTGATGTTCGAGGATGAAATTGACTGCAGGGATTTATTTGATGGGAATGATGGAAGAGAGAAAATATTGATTTTTCAGATGTTGTGATTTAACCAAATCAAGTAAGTCCCCTGCTTCAATTGCGAAAAACAATAAGCAGTGGGTGGGGACTTGCTTGTATCAGGAAGAGTGCAAGCTCTTTCTGATAAACTGTGGAGCAGTTATTTGGTTGAGCAGAAAATATAACAGTGATAAAAGGAAACGAAATTATGTCATATGAAACTGGAAATAACAAAGCCCCAACTCATATTAAAATCCGTGGTGCAAGGGTACATAATCTAAAGAACATCAATGTGGATGTCCCATTAAATGAAATCGTAGGAATCGCCGGTGTGTCAGGTTCAGGTAAGTCATCGCTGGCATTGGGTGTGTTGTATGCGGAGGGCTCCAGGCGATATCTGGAGTCGCTTTCTACTTATACAAGGAGGCGAATGACAGGTGCGGCGAAAGCACAGGTGGATGAAGTACTATATGTTCCGGCTGCACTGGCATTGCATCAGCGTCCGGCAGTACCGGGGATTCGGAGTACCTTTGGAACGGGGACGGAGCTTCTGAACAGTCTTCGTCTTATGTATTCCAGACTTGCATCTCATCGATGCCCGAATGGTCATTATGTTCCGCCATCTTTGAATGTGGCCGCAGAACAGGAGATTATTTGTCCGGAATGTGGAGAACGTGTGATAGCACCCAGTGCGGAGGAGCTTGCATTTAATTCACAGGGCGCCTGCCAAAGATGTGGAGGAACGGGAATGGTGCGGACGGTTGATCTGGATTCACTTGTACCGGATGATTCTATCAGTATAGATGATGGTGCAGTTGCACCGTGGAACAGTCTGATGTGGTCTTTGATGACAGATGTGTGCCGTGAGATGGGCGTGCGTACGGATGTGCCGTTTCGCGAGCTGACGGATGCGGAGAAAGAAATTGTATTCCACGGACCTGCAGAGAAGAAACATATTTTTTATAAGGCAAAGAAGTCCAATCAGGCAGGAGAACTGGATTTTACTTATTTTAATGCGGTTTATACAGTAGAGAATGCTCTTGCAAAGGTAAAAGATGAGAAAGGAATGAAGCGTGTAGAAAAATTTCTGAAAGAAGAAATCTGTCCGGAATGTCGCGGCAGCAGACTTTCTGAGAAAGCAAGAGCACCGAGGATACGTGGAATCGGTCTGGCAGATGCCTGTAAAATGACGCTGGGGGAACTGGTTGAGTGGGTGAAAGGGGTACCGGATTCGTTACCTGAAGAGATGCGCCCGATGGCAGAAAGCATCTGTGAATCATTTCAGACTGTGGCAAAACGGCTGATGGATCTGGGACTTTCTTATCTGACTCTTGACCGTGCGGCAGCTACTTTATCTACAGGAGAGAGACAGAGAATGCAGCTTGCAAGGGCAGTGCGTAATCGTACAACAGGAGTCCTGTATGTGCTGGATGAGCCGTCTATAGGACTTCATCCATCTAATATTGAAGGATTAAACGCAGTCATGCATGATCTGGTTGCAGATGGGAATTCTGTACTGCTTGTGGATCATGATACACAGATTCTTTCAGAGTCTGACTGGATTATTGAAATGGGACCGGAGGCCGGCGCTGGCGGAGGATATGTAATTGCAGAAGGAAGTATTAAAGAGATTACAGATAATCCGAAATCAATGATAGGTCCGTTTTTGTCCGGAAAAGCAGATACCAGAGTAAGGAAACAGGCAGATGAGAAAGAGACGTTTGCGTTTGGAACGATACATCTTTCTACAGATTCGATTCATACAGTAAAGCCGCTGGAAGTTGACATTCCAAAGGGAAGACTGACAGTTGTGACAGGAGTTTCCGGTTCTGGAAAAACCACAATGGTTCTGGAAAGCCTGATCCCCGGATTGGAAGCAATGATCAATGGCACAAAGCTGCCAAACCATGTGAAGAATATTTTTACAGAGAATTCTGCCGAAAGTATTTCACATGTAAAGCTTATTGATGCATCTCCAATAGGAATTAATGTCCGGTCAACAGTGGCAACTTATGCAAATGTTCATGATGAACTTCGAAAAATTTATGCAAAAACAGCAGATTCGAAAAATGCAGGCTACAAAGCCGGAGATTTTTCTTATAATACAGGAAAACTGCGTTGTCCTGTCTGTGACGGAACGGGACAAATCAGCCTTGATGTACAGTTTCTGCCTGATGTGGATGTTCCGTGTCCGGAGTGCGGCGGTTCCCGTTATGGAAAAGAGGCATGGCAGATTTATTATGAGAATAAAAAGGGAGAAAGATATTCTCTGCCGCAGATGATGGAGATGGATGTTAATACAGCGCTGTCAGCAACTGAAAATCTGAAGATCGTACATCAGAGATTGGAAACACTGGCAAATCTGGGACTTGGTTATCTGACTTTGGGAGAAGAAACGCCGAGTCTGTCAGGCGGCGAGGCACAGCGGCTGAAACTTGCGAGTGAGATGGGAAAAGGCCAGTCGGATTCAGTGTTTGTTTTTGATGAACCAACGATTGGACTGCATCCGCTGGATGTTGAGACATTACTGCAGGTATTTCAGACTCTTGTGGATAATGGGGCAACAGTGATTGTAATTGAGCATGATTTAGATGTGATTCGCAATGCAGATTATATCATTGATATGGGACCCGGCGGAGGTGAAGCCGGCGGCAGAATTGTAGCAGCAGGAAGGCCGGAACAGGTGGCACAAAATGAAAAGAGTGTTACTGGAAAATATATTTTGTAGGAGAATAGAATTTTTATCAGATTAAGAAAACTGTAAAAATAGGTTGCTGAAATAGATAGGACATTCATTATGGTAAGATGGTTATTGCTATGCTATAATAAAAACATTAAAAATTTCTAAGAGGAGAGGAATAATGATACGAGTAATTTTCGTTTGTCATGGGAATATTTGTCGCTCCCCAATGGCCGAGTTTATATTTAAAGATATGGTCTCAAAGCAAGGTCTTTCAGACCAGTTTTACATTGCGTCCGCAGCAACCAGCACTGAGGAAATCTGGAATGGAATCGGGAATCCGGTTTATCCTCCGGCGAGAGAGGAGCTTGCGAAGCATGGAATCAGCTGCAGGGGAAAGCGTGCAGTGCAGCTGACGAAGGCAGACTATGACAAATATGATTATATTCTCGGCATGGATCACTGGAATCTGAAAAATATGCTAAGAATACTGAAATCAGATCCAGAGGGAAAAGTGAAACTTCTTCTGGATTACAGCAAGAATCCGAGAGATATTGCAGACCCGTGGTATACAGGAGGGTTTAATGTCACATATTCAGATGTGGTGGAGGGATGTGAAGCCTTTCTGGAATATCTGAAAAATATAAAAAAACTGTAATAAGTTTTGTCGATGAAATTTTCTTTACAAATGGCTGGGACTATTCTATACTATGTCTACAGCGACTCTTAAGGGGGCTTTCGCTCCCTTATTTTCTTTTACCCGTGAAGGGAATCAACATTCAAATCAGGGCGTCCTGCCCGCATTATTTTCAAAATAAGAAAGGAAACTGAATATGCAGAAAGACTATGAAACATTCGTAGAGAAACTGGAGATTGGTATTTACGAGGCTACAGGAATTCCAAGAGAGAATATTTCTTTTGAGAAAGAAGGCGGGAGGTTTGCGCCTGTAGGAGACAGACTGTTGGTAAAGTTTGCAGAGCATGACGATGCCTGGGAGGTCTGTGGGCTTTATACACAGGAATTGTTTAAGTCCTATGAGAATGGCAGTTCTTTTGAAGAGATTATGTCGGAGATTACAGATGATCTGAATCGAATCAGGAAGGCTGACATTTATGAAAAAACCAGAGTGATCAAAGATTATGAAAAAACAAAGCCGCGTTTGTTTATCCGTCTGTTAAATGCAGATAAGTATGCGGCAGATCTGCAGGATGCAGTTTATAAGACTTTGGGCGATATCGCACTGGTCCTTTATATGAAGGTTACAGAATATGAAGGTTGTGTGACAAGTACAAAGATCCGCCTGGGAATGTTGGAACAGTGGGGAAAAGACTCTGATGAGGTGTTTAAGGAAGCTCTTCTTAATACTTATTTTATGAGCCCGCCGAGGATTTACAGATGGGAGCAGATGATCTTTAATCCGGAATATGAGGGCGAGAGTTTTATGAATCTGGGAGATAAATGCGAATTGAAAAAAGATGCCATGGGAAATTGTCTGAGTACTACGAAAAAGACAAATGGTGCAGTTGCAGTATTCCTGCCGGGAGTGGCAGAACAGCTGGCGTATATGCTGGATTCAGATTTCTATATGGTGTTTACCAGCGTGCATGAAGTGATGATCCATAATGACAGATTTGTGGAACCTGAAGATCTGCAGTGTGTCCTGGCAGATACAATTAAGGAGGCTACGCCTAAGGAAGATTATCTGACATCGAGAATTTATCAGTATAATCGGGAAACGCATAAATTTATTTGTGTGACCTCATTAGAGAATGAGGAATAAAGGGAATCCGATATAAAAACAAATATGAGAGCACCTGTGAAAGTGTGCTCTCATAATAAAAGAAATGCTTTATGTAATTATTTTTTATAATTATCCAAGCAGAGCGGAGTCATTACTGAACTCTTCTCCGCTGGCACGTTCAAATTGATCCAGGAGATCTTTGACGGTCAGTTTCTTCTTTTCTTCGCCCTGAATATCCAGGATGATCTTACCTTCCATCATCATGATCAGACGATTTCCATGTGCGATGGCGTCTTTCATGTTGTGGGTGATCATCAGAGTTGTAAGGTGATCACGGTTTACGATCATATCTGTAATTTCCAGAACTTTGGCAGCGGTTTTAGGGTCAAGGGCTGCTGTATGCTCATCCAGAAGCAGAAGCTTTGGTTTCTGAAGAGTCGCCATAAGAAGAGTGAGGGCCTGTCTCTGACCGCCGGAGAGAAGACCTACTTTGGAGGTAAGTCTGTCTTCCAGACCGAGGCCGAGAACCTTTAACAGCTCTTTGTATTCTTCACGTTCTGCTTTTGTGATTCCCGGGCGGAGAAGGCGGGCTTTTCCGCGGCGCTTTGCGAGGGCGAGATTTTCTTCGATACCCATGGTACCTGCAGTACCTGTCATAGGATCCTGGAATACACGGCCGAGATATGCAGCACGTTTGTGCTCGGAAAGTTTGGTAACATCGATATTGTCGATCAGGATCTGACCTTCATCAACAGGCCAGGTTCCTGCAACAGCATTTAACATAGTAGATTTACCGGCACCGTTTCCACCGATGACAGTTACGAAATCACCTTCATTCAGTTTCAGGTTCAGTCCGTTCAGGGCACGTTTCTCATTAATGGTACCCGGATTAAAAGTTTTGTAGATATTTTTAAGTTCCAGCATGATTATTTACCTCCCCTTTTTACTGGTTTATTGAAGTATTTGCCTTTCCAGTATGGGAATGCGAGGAAGAGGGCAACCACGATGGCTGACAGCATTTTCAGAAGGTCTGTGTCAATACCCATCCAGATAACAACCTGAAGTACCAGATAATACAGAATAGAACCAAGGATAACAGCTGTCAGGCGAAGCGCAAAGTTGCGGAAAATACGACCGAAGATTGCTTCACCGATAATGACTGCAGCCAGACCGATAACGATGGAACCACGTCCCATGTTGACATCTGCGAATCCCTGATACTGTGCAAGAAGTGCACTGGAAAGTCCTACCAGACCGTTGGAAACCATAAGTCCGAGAACTTTGTTCATATTTGTGTTAATACCCTGTGCACGGGACATATTCGGGTTACATCCTGTTGCACGGAGAGAACATCCAAGCTCTGTTCCAAAGAACCAGTAGAGAACAGCGATGAGAACGATGCACATAACTGCTACAATAAAGATTGTGTTCTTGGAAAGTGATGTATTCTTAATATGGCGCAGGGAAACCAGCAGATTATATTTGTCAACATTGATCGCCTGGTTGGCTTTTCCCATAATTTTTAAGTTGACGGAATACAGGGATAACTGTGTCAGGATTCCGGCAAGGATTGCAGGGATTCCCATAAATGTGTGAAAAATTCCTGTTACAAGACCGGCAAGCATTCCGGCGAGAGTGGCTGCCAGCATAGAGACCCAGACGTTATGTCCGGAGAGCATCATCATAATACACACTGCACCGCCGGTACACATAGTACCGTCAACGGTAAGGTCCGCGATATCCAGAATACGGAATGTAAGGTAAACTCCGATCGCCATGATTCCCCAGATCAGACCCTGTGCGACTGCACCGGGAAGCGCAGCTATTAATGTCATAATTTGCATTTGTAATTTCCTCCTGTTGAGACGCGAAAAGCGAGAGAGGCATAAATGCCTTTCCCGCTGATTGCATATAAGTTAAATTTTGTTCAGAATTATTCAGCAGCTTCTTCAGTTGCATCATCTGCAGTTTCACCAGCAGCTTCGTCTGCTGCGTCTGCATCATCAGATGCCTCTTCTGTTTCATCAGCAGCTTCTCCGATCGCTACATAATCGTCCGGAACAGTGATGCCGAGTTCTTCACAGATATCTTTGTTGTATTCTTTTGTGAAGTTTGGTGCGTATTCAATTGGCATTGTGGAGATATCTTCACCGTCTTTTAAAATCTTAACAGCCATTTTACCGGTTGTAACACCCAGATCATAGTAGCTGATGGAAAGTGTTGCAACACCGCATCCGCTGCAGATTCCCTCTTCACCTGCAATTACCGGAACTTTTGCTGGCATACAGATGTTATAGATAATAGATGTGTTTGATGCAACAGTATTATCAGTAGGAACATAAATAACATCACTTTCATCGGCAGCAGTTGTTGCAACAGAAGCCAGGTCATTGGAATCGGAGAATGCGTAATATTCACATGTGTATCCAAGTTTCTCCAGAGCGTCTTTTACTGTATCTACCTGATACTGAGAGTTAGCTTCTGCGGAGCAGTAGAGAAGTCCTACATTCTTTGCATCCGGGAAGAGTTCGTTAAGCATTGCAGCCTGCTTGTCAAGTGGTGCAAGGTCTGCTGTTCCGGAAATATTTCCGCCTACAGTTCCGTCGAAATCATCAAGTCCAAGTGCAACACCGTATTCTGTAACAGAAGTTCCAAGGATCGGGATGTCGCTTGTTCCGGCTGCTGCAGCCTGAAGAGCCGGAGTTGCGTTTGCAAGGATCAGGTCAACATTGTTGGAAACAAAGCTGTTAACGATTGTTGAACAGGTGTTGGAATCACCCTGTGCGTTCTGCTCATCAAATGTAACTGCGTCTTCGCCCAGTTCTTTGGTAACTTCATCTTTGAAGCCCTGTGTTGCTGCGTCAAGAGCTTCGTGCTGTACAAGCTGACAGATACCGATTGTATATGTATCTCCGTCAGCAGCACTTGCTGTCACTGCGCATGTTCCCATGGCCATGACTGCCGCAAGAGTAATTGCTAATGCTTTTCTTTTCATATTTATATATCCTCCTGATAAATAATTTTCTTATTAAAGTGGCTTTAATGGTTTAAAGTATAACGCTTTAATGCTTAAAAGTCAAGCGGATTGCACAATAATATTTTCCTTACATATATTATACAGAAGAAATGAATAAAGGCAGAGTGTCACTATGGCATATTCGATCATGCTGGATGCAGGCCACGGAGGTCAGGATCCGGGTGCTGTATATAAAGGAAGACAGGAAAAAGATGATAATCTTAGGCTCGCCCTTGCAGTGGGGGAGATTCTGAAGAACAACGGAATTGATGTTTCCTATACCCGAACGACAGATATTTATCAGACTCCATTTGAAAAAGCACAGCTTGCGAATCAGGCAGGGGTGGATTATTTTATTTCTTTTCATCGAAACAGCAGTCCAAAAGATAATCAGTATAATGGAGCTGAAGTGCTTGTGTATGATAAAAGTGGGATTAAATATCAGATGGCCGAGAATATCCTGGGTGCTTTAGGAGAAGTGGGTTTCCGGGAGCTTGGGGTGAAAGAAAGGCCGGGACTTGTGGTACTCAGACGCACCAGAATGCCCGCTCTTTTGATAGAAACGGGATTTATTAATTCGGATGATGACAATAAATTGTTTGATGAGAAATTTGACGACATTGCACAGGGAATCGCGGATGCGATTCTGGGAACTTTAGATAAGGAGACGGTAGAAGAACCGCTTTATTACAGGGTCCAGACAGGTGTGTTCAGGAAGAGAGAGAATGCAGACCGTATGCTGTATGAGCTGCTGGAGAAAGGATATCCTTCTTTTATTTTACATGAGGATGGATTTTATAAGGTTCAGACAGGGGCTTATCAGCAGATTGGAAATGCAGTGAATATGGAACAGAGGCTGAGGGATGATGGATATAGCACGATTATTGTAACGAAATAAGCAGAGATATGTTATAATTCAGGAAACAAAAGATTGGAGTTAACGAATAATGAACGATGCATATATGACGTTTTTAGAGAACGCGGAGGAATTTATCTTTGCAGAAAATATGCCGGAGAAATCAGATATTATATTTGTACCCGGAAATGGTTATCCGCAGATGGCTGAGCAGGCGGCAACACTTTATAAAGCAGGAATGGCTGACTGGATCCTGCCAAGCGGGAGATACAGTGTAGTAAGTGGAAAGTTTTCGGGTGTTTTGGAGAAAGCGGACATTTATAATAAGGAATATAAAACAGAGTGGGAATTTCTCAGGGATGTACTTGTGAAAAATGAAGTGCCGGAGGGAAAAATCCTGCGGGAGGATCATGCAACCTTTACTTACGAAAATGCAATTTATTCCAGACAGGTGACAGATCATGCAGGCTTAGAGATCAAAAAAGCAATCCTGTGCTGCAAGTCTTATCATGCCAGAAGATGCCTCATGTATTATCAGCTTCTGTATCCGGAAACGGAATTTTATGTAGTACCGGTGAATGCAGATGGGATTACCAGAGAGAACTGGAGAGAGAATGAAGAAGGGATTAATGCCGTTACAGGAGAACTCTCCAGAATCGTGAAACAATTTTCACTGATGCTGGAGAGGTAATTTTGGTTTCTATTCTTTTGGTTCCGGCTCTTTTTCGGGAAGCCAGATATGGACAAGTTCAATTCTGTTTTTGTCCAGACAGTCAACAACAAGGCGGATGCCGTTTTCCAGTGTAACTGACTGACCTTCTTTTGGCAGACAGTCGAGCTGTTCAATGATGTATCCGCCTATGGAGTCATAATCTTCGGATTCCAGATGGATATGAAGTTCGTCGTTGATATCATCAAGTTTGGCAGAACCCTGAACTGCATATTCTCTTCCTGGCTGGATTTCCTTAATATCTTCGACTTCATCTTCATCGTATTCGTCACGGATTTCACCTACAATTTCTTCAAGCAGGTCCTCTAGTGTGACCAGTCCGGCAGTGGCACCGTATTCATCAAGAACAATTGCCAGATTGACGGAGGCCTTACGCATTTCGATCATCAAATCCGCAGTGGCCTTATATTCATAAGTGAAATATGGATCACGAAGAATATTGCGGATCGAGAATGGTTTATCTTTCGGATAGATGAGGAGATCTTTCATATTGATAATACCGATTACATTATCAGTGTTGTCCTCATAGACCGGAAAACGTGTATGCATATCTTCGCTGAAAATATTCATGAGTTCTTCGTAAGTAGAATTAATATCTACAAAGGTCATGTCTATTCTTGGAATCATGACATCTTTTGCTGTGGAATCACCGAAATCAAATACATTGTAGATCATCTGTTTTTCTTCATTCTCAATGACGCCGTCTTTTTCACCCACATTAACAAGAGTCCTCAGCTCATGTTCAGTCATGGCATTTGCTTTTGCGTTTGGATCAACGCGAAAAAGAATAAGTACACCTGCGGTGATTTTATTTACAATAAATACTACGGGAGTAAGGATAACCATAAGTCCGTAAATTACTCTGGCATAGGCAAGGGCAAGCTTTTCGGCATGGATTGTTGCCATGTTCTTGGGTGTGATCTCACCGAAGATCAGGATCAGCAGAGTCAGGATACCGGTTGCGATTCCAACATAGGCATTGCCCAGAACTTTGATAGTGAGTGTGGTCATAAGGGAAGAAACAGACATATTTACAATGTTGTTTCCTATTAAAACAGCACTGAGCATCTTCGGTGCGTCTGAAATTACTTTTTCCAGAATCACAGCGCGTTTATCGCCCTGTTCGGAAAGCGATTGTATTCGGATTTTGTTTACAGTTGTCATAGCGGTTTCGGCAGAAGAAAAAAATGATGAAAGAGCGATCAGTATCACTATTGCTGCTGCCTGAAAAACAATACCTGAGTCCAAAATGTTTCACTCCTTTTTAGTTATTAATAATATGCAGTGGAAGTTTTCGTATTTCCCTGAATTCTTATTGATGGATTCTTTCAAAAATGTTTAAGGAAAATATACATGATTTCCTGCAAAAAATCAAGAAAAAGCAGACATTCGGATTTCCTGACAGGACTGGAACCGGGAAAGCCATCTGCGAATCTCTGTTTGACACAGAATTTGTAAAAAATGTAAATGAGGGGTGTCGAAAAAGTAAAATTTGTGTTATAATTCATTCGGCTAAATAACAAAAAAACTATTACAAAATATTTACAAAAAGATAAAAGTTTGATAATATAGAGATATGCGATACTATCGTGTCACATAATAAAACAGAAAATATAAAGGCGAATGGAGATTCGCGAGTGAAAATATAAATTAGAATGATCTAATTGCAGAAAATAATACAACATAAAAGATAAATGTAAAATAGAGGTGCGAAATGTCTGATAATAGAAAAAATATAAATGGAAAATTAACAGGAAAGAAAGTGGGAATTCTTGCAGCAGCGGCTTTGACAGCAACTATGGTTGGAGGAAATGTACAGGTCGTGACACAGCCGGTTCGGGCAGCACAGACACAGGAAGAATCGAGATCAGTATTACCTGATAATATTACTATTGATCAGCCTGCAGAGCTTGCAGAGATTAGTCTTCCTGCTTCAGAATATGGAACTCTTGAGTGGGCGGACGGAAGTTATGTACCGACTCAGAGAGTACAGTCCTGTGAAGTGATCCTGACACCTGGAAAAGGACAGGACTTAAGCCATGTGGACGGCTGGGATCCGGAAGAGGGTGTTGTAGTTGGATATATTAATGTGATTGTAAATAATATTGATAACAGCAGTACAGACGAAACAGATCCTGAAATTACAGAGATTCCTGAAGAAACTCCGGATGCTACAGAGGCTCCGGTCGAAGATGACAAAAACAGTAAAGATGAAGCTGTTAGTAAAGATGAAAATGAAGACAGTAAAGATGTCACAGATGGTGATGATACCAAAGATGAGAAAGCTGATGACAAAAACAGTGATAAAGGCAATATGAAAGCTGATTCTAAGGATAAAGACGCAGATGCCGGGGATAAAAAATCAGATACAGCGGATACAGTCGGTGAATTAGAGCCGACAGATGACGCTGATCAGAGTACAGATACAGCTGACGATAACAATAATTCAGACAATATCTTTGATAATCCTGTGATTCCGGATCAGAGTGATAAACGTCCTACAGATGCAGATGACAGTCTGACAGATGACGAGAAAGAAGAACGTGCTGAGATCAATCATACTTGCGACGGTATTACAGTAAGCGGAATCAACCTTCCGTGGTATGTACAGTTCAGAGTATCCAGCGGAGACAGTTATCAGTTTACCAATGAATCCGATGCGATGATTTTTCAGTCTTATGAGTTTGAACTCTGGGATCTGCAGAACAATACAGAGTATGAGATTCCAAGCGGAGAATATATCAGTGTAACAGTTCCTGTAAAAGCAGGATATCAGTATACAATAGAGCATTTACTGGATAATGGCGCAACAGAAACTATAATTCCGAGTGTGGATAATGATGTTATGGTGTTCAGTACTCACTCATTCAGCCCGTTTGGAATTGCTGGAAGTAAACAGCTCGTAGGTCCTGACGGAGTAGATGGCTCTGATGACACAGATGCAGTAACGCCTACTCCAACAGTTGCTTCCACACAGGGAGAGACTTCAGATTCCGGAAACGGTAACACGGTATCTGTGAATGATAATTCAGATAATAACAGCAATGGTTCCTCATCTTCCGCACAGACAGACAGTTCGGCTGAAAATGAGACAGCAAAGAATAACAGTGCAGTAAATACAGGAGATACAACAACTATTCTTCCGTTTGTAGTTCTTGTTGTGGCTGCAGCAGTGATCATTGGTGCGGTAGTATTTATTAAGAAGAAAAAGAAATAAGAGATTTCGGAGCAGTACAAGCAATAAATGGTTATATGTACATAATGATACTAAACAGAAAATAATGTAAAACTGTGAATAACATATATTTTTCTTCCATATAGTTTAACAGGAGGGAAGTATATGAAAGTCAGAGCGGTTCTAAAATCTTTATTATTTTCATACGCATTGACCGGAGTTGCGCTATTATTGCTTGCGTTTCTGCTGTTTACATTTGACCTTGGAGAAACTGCGGTGGATGTGGGTATTATTGCAGTATATGTGATTGCCTGCTTTATGGGTGGCTTTATGGCCGGAAGAATTATGCGCAGGGATAAATATCTCTGGGGCGTGGCAACAGGCCTTGCTTACTATGTTTTGCTGCTTGCAGTTTCTTTTGCGGTAAAAGGACGCTGGGATATGAGTATAGCGCATGCAGTGACTACATTTTTTATGTGCGCGGGCGGAGGAACTCTTGGGGGAATGTTGTCATAAAAAAAAGCTTTTAAAAACAAAAAATATATGATATACTATGCCAAGAATATAATTACATAAGGAGGATAGAGTTATGGAACATATCAAAACCCTGAATACAAAGAATTTACAGAACACAGTAAAGAAAGGTGGATGTGGCGAGTGCCAGACTTCCTGCCAGTCCGCATGTAAGACTTCCTGTACAGTAGGAAACCAGAGCTGCGAGCATAAATAAGAACAGCTATGGAGAATTGAGATAAGCAGCGGAGTGTAGGTGCTCCGCTGCTTATCTTACGCTTAGAAAGGATTTTAGTTAAAATGAGTCTGATTCACCGTTACAAAAGCAACGGCTTCAATATCGTGCTTGATATCAACAGTGGATGCATCCATCTGGTAGATGAGGTTACATATGAGGTTCTTCCATATCTGGAAGAGGGCCTTGATACAGAAGCCATTGCAGAGAAACTGGGAAACAAATATAAGAAAGAAGATATCGAAACATCTGTAAAAGAATGTAATAAGCTGAAAGAAGATGGAATGCTTTTTACAAAAGATGTTTATGAGAATGTAATTGAAGAATTTTCAAACAACCGGCAGACCGTTGTAAAAGCATTGTGCCTGCACATTGCGCATGACTGCAATCTGGCCTGCCGCTATTGTTTTGCCGAAGAAGGTGAATATCACGGCAGAAGAGCCCTGATGTCCTACGAAGTCGGTAAGAAAGCACTTGATTTCCTGATCGCTAATTCAGGATCAAGAAGAAATCTGGAAGTAGATTTCTTTGGCGGAGAGCCGTTAATGAACTGGAAGGTTGTAAAGGACCTGGTCAAATACGGCAGAGAGCAGGAACAGCTTCATAATAAGAAATTCCGTTTCACTTTAACAACAAACGGAGTACTTCTGAATGATGAAGTAATGGAATTTTGCAACAAAGAGATGGCAAATGTAGTACTGAGCGTGGACGGACGTAAGGAAGTACATGACTACATGCGCCCATTCAGAAAAGGTGCCGGAAGTTATGATCTGATCATGCCGAAGTTCCAGAAGTTTGCAGAATCCAGAAATCAGGATAAGTATTATGTAAGAGGTACTTTTACCCATCATAATCTTGATTTTTCAAAGGATGTGCTTCATCTGGCAGATCTTGGATTCAAACAGATTTCTGTAGAGCCTGTAGTTGCGGCTGATACAGAGGAATATGCAATTCGCGAGGAAGATATTCCACAGATCATGGAAGAGTATGATGCTCTTGCAAAAGAGATGATCAAGAGAGAGAAGGAAGGAAAAGGATTTAATTTCTTCCACTTTATGATCGACCTCACAGGCGGACCTTGTGTATACAAGAGACTGTCAGGCTGCGGTTCAGGAACAGAATACCTGGCTGTAACACCGTGGGGTGATTTTTACCCATGTCACCAGTTTGTTGGTGAAGAACAGTATCTCATGGGAAATGTAGACGAAGGTATCACTAAGCCGGAGATCCAGAAGGAATTCGGCGGATGCAACGTGTACACAAAGAAAGACTGCAAGGACTGCTTCGCACGTTTCTACTGCAGCGGCGGATGTGCAGCAAATGCATTCCATTTCCAGGGAGATATCAAAGGCAATTATGAAATCGGATGCGAACTCCAGAGAAAACGTGTGGAGTGCGCCATCATGATAAAAGCCGCACTGGCATGTGATTAGTGTACCAACAAGTTAATTTCTTGAACAATCTCGCGTCTAAATTTCTTATTTCCGCGTTGTCGTCGGTCGCCGTAGCCACCGCTACGCCTCCTTCCTCCGCCTTGAAATAAAAAATTTATCCTGCAAGATTGTTTCAAGAATCAACTTGTCGGTACACTAGCGGACAGCCATCTGTCTGACTGATACCGCCGTCGGCTGTTATCATAACAGAAAATGGCTGGCAGGCGGATGAACATGACCGCGGACAAAAAATCAAGAAGGGAAAAGAACTATGAAAAAAAGTAAAGGAATCGTAGTGCTGCTTTTAACACTGATCCTGACTGTGTTCTTTTGCTTTACTGCAGCCGTAGGTATCGGTCCTACCGGAACCGGTGCAGCAAAACATATCAACACAGGTCTTGATCTTGCCGGTGGTGTCAGCATTACCTACCAGGCCAAGGAGAGCAATCCGACAAGCGAAGAGATGTCAGATACGATCTACAAGCTCCAGAAGCGTGTAGAGCAGTACAGTACAGAGGCTCAGGTATACCAGGAAGGATCAGACCGTATTACAGTTGAAATCCCTGGTGTTACAGATGCAGATACTATTCTGAATGATCTGGGTAAACCAGGTTCCCTGTATTTCATCACAAAAGAAGATGCTGACGGAAATCAGAACTTTACTACAGGACAGAACGGATATGTTCTTTCCAGAAGTATGGATGAGATCAAAGAATCCGGAAGTGTTGTTCTGGAAGGTTCTGATGTGGCAGATGCACAGGGCGGTGCCATCCAGAATCAGAGCACAAGTGCCAAAGAATATGTAGTAAGCCTTACACTTACTTCTGATGGTGACAACAGCGGTAAAGAGAAATTTGCCGAAGCTACAAAAAATAACGTAGGTAAGCAGATCGCTATCGTATATGATAACAATATCATCAGCGCTCCGAATGTAAACGAAGAGATTTCCGGTGGAAAAGCACAGATCAGCGGAATGTCTGACCTGGAAGAAGCACAGAACCTTGCTTCTTATATCCGTATCGGTTCTCTGGGACTGGAACTGGAAGAACTTCGTTCCAGCGTTGTAGCTGCACAGCTTGGTGAAGAAGCAATCTCCACAAGTGTTCTTGCAGGTGCGATCGGTCTGATCATCGTTATTATCTTTATGATCATTGCATACCGTGTACCTGGTGTAGTTGCAGGTGTTGCACTGATCCTTTATACATCTTTAATGCTGATCACACTGAATGCCTTTGATATCACTCTTACCCTGCCGGGTATCGCAGGTATCATTCTTGGTATCGGTATGGCGGTGGATGCCAACGTTATTATTTATGCACGTATCCGCGAGGAGATCGGCGCGGGCGTATCCGTTAGAAATTCCATCAAATCCGGTTTCAGCAAAGCCTTCTCCGCGATCTTCGATGGAAACATCACAACTCTGATCGCATCATTCGTACTGATGTGGCTTGGATCCGGTACTGTTAAGGGATTTGCTTATACACTTGCTCTTGGTATCGTAATTTCCATGTTTACAGCACTGGTTGTATCCAGATTTGTTGTAAATGCACTTTATGCAGTTGGTGTATGTGATCCGAAATTCTACGGATCTACAAAGGAACGTAAACCAATTGATTTCCTTGGAAAGAAGAAAGTATTCTTTATTATTTCCATTATCCTGATTCTTTGTGGCCCGGTAGCAATGTTTGTTAATTCACATGCAGGAAACAAAGCATTAAACTACAGCCTTGAGTTCTCAGGCGGTACTTCTACAACTGTTACATTTAATGAAGATATGGACATTAAGACCATTGACTCCGAAGTAACTCCTGTTGTGGAAGAGGTAACAGGTGACAAGAATGTTCAGCCTACAAAGGTAGTCGGAACAAATCAGGTAGTGATCAAGACACGTTCTCTGGATCAGAGTGAACGTGAGGCTCTGCAGAATGCACTGGTTGAGAAATTTGGTGTAGATGACAGCACGATTTCTACAGAAAGTATTTCATCTACAGTAAGTAGTGAAATGCGCCGTGATGCAATTGTGGCTGTTATTGTAGCTACAATCTGTATGCTTCTTTACATCTGGTTCAGATTTAAAGATATCCGTTTTGCAAGCAGTGCGGTACTTGCACTTCTGCATGACGTTCTGGTTGTACTTGCATTCTATGCAATCGCGAGAGTATCTGTAGGTAATACATTTATTGCCTGCATGCTTACAATTGTAGGTTACTCAATCAACGCAACCATCGTTATTTTTGACCGTATTCGTGAGAATCTGCACAGTGGTTCACGCGAGAATCTGGCAGAGATCGTAAATGCAAGTATTACTCAGACACTTACAAGAAGTATTTATACTTCATTCACAACTTTCGTTATGGTAGCTGTTCTTTATATCATGGGTGTTTCTTCTATCCGTGAGTTCGCAGCACCTCTGATGGTTGGTGTTCTTGTTGGCGCATATTCTTCTGTATGCATTACCGGTGCGTTATGGTATGTAATGAAGAAGAAATTTACAGGAAAAGGACAGCCGGCAATTGCCACTGCTTCCACATCCGGAAAAGCTTCTTCTAAACCGAAAAAAGCCCGTGATGTATCACAGAAAGATCCGACTCAGCCAAAGAAGAAAAACAGAAAAAGAGTAGCTGAGCGTCTGGCAGCAGAGGAAGCTGTAAAGAATCAGCAGAACGATGATGCTGAATAAAAACAAAAATAACAGTCTGGATAAATGACCAGACAGATATTATCCCGGAGTGTAAATGCTCCGGGATTCTTTTTTTTAGAAATTTATTGCGTGATTTGCAACAATTGTATTATCATGTAATAATCCGCGAGTATTTCTTGTGACGAAATAGAATTTAACCAAATCAAGCAAGTAGCGAAGCGGATCGCGAATATCTGCTTGACTTGCGAAAAATGTACCAGCTTATGATACGAGGAGAATATACATGGAAAAATGGGTAATGGCTGCAAAGAAAGCAGACTTTAATCAGATCGGTCAGCAGTTTCATATCGACCCTGTGATTGCCAGGCTGATCAGAAACAGAGATGTAATAGGAGATGAGAAAATAAGAGAATATCTTCTTGGAACAGTAAATGAACTTCCATCGCCCTGGTTGATGAAAGATATGAAAAAAGCTGTAGATATTCTGGAGAAAAAAATACAACAGAAGGTAAAAATCAGGATCATCGGAGATTATGATATAGACGGTGTGACTTCTACATATATTTTGCTGAAAGGTCTGACAAGGATTGGGGCGGATGTAGACACTTATATTCCGGACAGAGTGGCAGACGGATACGGAATTCATGAACATCTTATAGTCAAAGCTGAGTCTGACGGAATTGATACTATTGTAACCTGTGATAATGGAATTGCTGCAGCGGCAGAGATTCAAATGGCGAAAGAGAAAGGAATGACTGTAATTGTCACAGACCATCATGAGATTCCTTACAGAGAAGAAAACGGTGAACGTAAAGTAATTCTGCCGCCTGCAGATGCAATCCTTAATCCGAAACAATATGACTGTCCATATCCAAATAAAAATTTATGTGGTGCAGTGGTGGCTTTTAAATACATAACCGCCCTTTATGAGCGGTTCAATATACCTGAGAAGGAACTGGAAGATTACTATGAACTGGCGGCCATTGCAACGGTAGGCGATGTCATGGATCTTCAGGGCGAAAACAGGATTCTCGTAAAAGAAGGCCTGCGCCGCCTGAAAAACACGCAAAATAAAGGATTGCAGGAACTGATTCGTGCCAATGCCCTGGAAGATGCAAAAATTACAGCCTATCATATTGGTTTTGTGCTTGGACCATGCATTAATGCCAGTGGCAGGCTGGATACAGCGGCCCGTTCTCTTGCGCTTCTGAATGCGCAGACAAAAGAGGAAGCGGCGAAGCTTGCCGGAGATCTGACGGCTCTGAATCAGAGCAGAAAAGCACTTACAGAGAAAGGAAAAGAAGAAGCGATTCAGCTTATAGAGACAACAGAACTGAAAAACGACAGAGTACTGGTGGTATATCTTCCGGAATGTCACGAGAGCCTTGCTGGTATCATAGCAGGCAGAATCAGGGAAAAATATCATAAACCTGCCTTTGTACTGACAAAAGGCGAAAAGAGTGCAAAGGGCAGCGGAAGATCCATAGAAAGTTATTCTATGTATGAAGAACTGGTAAAATGTGCAGACCTGATGGTTCAGTTCGGCGGCCATCCAATGGCAGCAGGGCTTTCTATAGAGGAAGAGAATATAGAGAAATTCCGCAGGCAGTTAAATGAAAATTGTACACTGACGGAAGAAGACCTGCGACCAAAAGTCGTAATCGATGTGCCAATGCCGGTTTCCTATATTACAAAGGAACTGGTGGAACAGATCTCATTGTTGGAACCTTTTGGAAAAGGAAATACAAAGCCGATCTTTGCACAGAAAGGCCTGAGAGTGCTTGACAGCAACATTATTGGAAAAAATAAAAATGTAGTTAAACTAAAACTCTTAGATCCACAGGGAGTTACTATGGAAGGGATTTATTTTGGGGAAGCGGAAGATTTCGTAAACTTTATCCGGGAAAGAAATAGTATTTCTGTTACCTATTATCCGGAAATTAACCGATTCAGAGGACGTGAGAGTCTTCAGATCATCATTCAGAATTACTGCTAAGTTTATATACGAGTTGCTGCCTGTTTCCTGGTTGCTGAGAACGGAAGTGAACAGTAACACTGCGGGATATCTCGCAGCAGCAGTCAGTGAACAGCAACTTGATTCTGAAATAAAAAGGTGATATACTATAAAATATTTATGAGCTGATAGATGATTCGTAGCTGTTTAGTATCTTTACAGTTACGATTATTTAACTAATCGGACAAGTATAAAATGCACTGGAGGAGAAATAAGATGAAGAAAATTGAAGATTACGTAGTAAGTATACCGGATTTTCCTGAACCGGGGATTATTTTCAGAGATATTACAAGTGTTCTGCAGGATGCAGATGGTCTGCAGCTGGCAATCGACTCCATGCAGGACTGCCTGAAGGATGTAGATGTGGATGTAGTTGCAGGCACGGAATCCAGAGGATTTATCTTTGGAGTGCCGATTGCGTACAATCTCCACAAACCATTTGTGCCGATCCGTAAGAAAGGCAAACTCCCACGTGAAACCGTATCTGCAAGCTATGACCTGGAATATGGAAGTGCAGAGATCGAAATGCATAAAGATTCTATCAAACCTGGACAGAAAGTAGTGCTTATTGATGACCTGATCGCAACCGGTGGTACCATCGAGGCAGCGATCAAGCTTGTAGAACAGCTTGGCGGAGAAGTAGTCAAAGTTGTGTTCCTGATGGAACTTGCAGGATTAAAAGGACGTGAGAGACTGAAAGGATATGATGTAGCATCCGTAATTTGTTACGATGGTAAATAAGCACAGTTAATTGTGCAGGACAGGCAGGTGGGAGCATATGGCAGAGATGACCAAGAGTACAGAAGCAAAGAAAGACGAAATGCAGGTTGAGAAAGAGAAACTGGAATCTGTAAAGAAGGCAGATGCTGCAGTAAAGACTATGCACGATTTTACAAGTCCGGAGATACTTTATAAAGAACTGATAAACAGTGTCCTGAAGTATCATCCGTCAACAGATATCTCTATGATCGAGAAAGCATACAGAGTGGCAAGTGAGGCTCATGAAGGGCAGAAAAGAAAGTCCGGAGAGCCATATATTATCCATCCTTTGTGTGTGGCAATCATTCTGGCGGATCTGGAGCTTGATAAAGAGACGATCGTGGCAGGCCTTCTTCATGATGCTGTTGAAGATACCTGGATGACTTATGAGGAAGTAGAGAAAGAGTTCGGCTCAGAAGTCGCACTTCTTGTAGATGGTGTTACCAAGCTGGGACAACTGTCTTATTCTGCGGATAAAGTAGAAGTTCAGGCTGAGAATCTCAGAAAGATGTTCCTTGCCATGGCAAAGGATATCCGTGTTATCCTGATCAAGCTTGCAGACCGGCTTCATAATATGCGTACTCTGCAATATATGCGCCCTGAGAAACAGCAGGAGAAAGCTAGAGAGACCATGGATATCTATGCTCCGATAGCTATGCGTCTTGGTATTTCCAAAATCAAAGTAGAATTGGATGATCTGTCACTGAAGTATCTGAAACCGGATGTTTATTATGACCTGGTAGAGAAGATCGCTCTGAGAAAGAGTGACCGGGAAAAGTTTGTAGGTGCTATTGTAAAAGAAGTTAAGCAGCATATGGAAGATGCCAATATCAAAGCACAGGTAGACGGACGTGTGAAACATTTCTTCAGTATCTATAAAAAGATGGTCAATCAGGACAAGACTATTGACCAGATTTATGACCTGTTCGCAGTTCGTATCCTTGTGGATACCGTAAAGGATTGCTATGCTGCCCTTGGTGTTATCCATGAGATGTACAAACCTATTCCCGGAAGATTCAAAGATTACATTGCTATGCCGAAGCCAAATATGTATCAGTCTCTGCACACCACACTGATCGGACCGAACGGGCAGCCTTTTGAGATTCAGATCCGTACCTTTGAGATGCACAAGACTGCTGAATATGGTATTGCAGCTCACTGGAAATATAAGGAATCTTCAGATGGCAAGGCTCCGGTAGGAAAAAGTGAGGAAGAGAAGCTGAACTGGCTGCGCCAGATTCTGGAGTGGCAGCGTGATATGTCTGATAATAAAGAGTTTATGAGTCTTCTGAAGAATGACCTGGATCTTTTTGCAGATAGTGTTTACTGCTTTACTCCACAGGGAGATGTTAAGACATTGCCAAGTGGCTCCACACCTGTGGATTTTGCTTATAGTGTTCACAGTGCGGTTGGAAATAAAATGGTAGGCGCCCGTGTGAATGGCAAACTTGTTCCGATCGAATATCAGATCAAGAATGGAGACCGTATCGAGATTATTACATCTCAGAATTCTCAAGGACCCAGCCGTGACTGGTTGAAGCTGGTTAAGAGCACACAGGCGAAGAATAAGATCAACCAGTGGTTTAAGAAAGAGTTAAAAGAAGACAATATCCTTAAAGGCAAGGAAATGCTTGCACAGTATGCCCGTGCAAAAGGATTTAAAATCGTAAATTATAATAAGCCTCAGTATCTGGAGGCTGTTATGAATAAATATGGATTCCGCGACTGGGATTCTGTACTTGCAGCAATTGGTCATGGCGGACTGAAAGAAGGTCAGGTCTTTAATAAGCTGGTAGAGGCTTATGATAAAGAGAATAAGAAAGCCTTGACAGATGAGCAGGTGCTTGAAGCTGCATCTGAAACCCAGGAGAAACTGCATATTGCCAAGAGTAAGAGCGGTATTGTGGTAAAGGGTATTCATGACGTAGCGGTTCGTTTTTCCAAGTGCTGTAATCCAATTCCAGGCGATGAAATTGTAGGATTTGTTACAAGGGGACGTGGAATTACGATCCACCGTACAGACTGTATTAATGTGCTGAATATGTCTGAGACAGACAGAACCCGTCTGATCGAAGCGGAATGGCAACAGCCTGACAACAAGGAAAAAGAGAAGTACATGGCTGAGATCCAGGTTTATGCAAATAACCGTACAGGACTTCTGGTTGATCTTTCCAAAATATTCACTGAACGTAAGATTGACCTGAGAAGCATTAACAGCCGTACAAATAAGCAGGAGAAAGCAACAATCTCCATGAGTTTTGAAATCGGAAGTAAAGAGGAACTGCGTTCCCTGATCGAGAAGATCCGTCAGGTAGAGAGCATCATTGATGTAGAGAGAACTACCGGCTGATCCCGAAAAGGCTGACATAGAAAGGAATGACATGAAGAATTTAGAGTTACAGAAGTGTATATTGGGACCTGTATACACAAACTGCTATTTCCTTAAGAATAAAGAAACAGAAGAAGCGATCATCATAGATCCTGCAGACTGTCCGGAGAAGATTGAACTGAAAGTTTCGCAGATGAATGCAAAGCCGGTGGCGATTCTGCTTACTCATGGGCATTTCGACCATATCATGGCGGCACAGGCAGTAAAAGAGAAATACAATATTCCGATTTATGCCTGTCGTCAGGAAGAGGAAATGCTTCGTGATCCATCTGTTAATATGACCGCTCATTATGGAAAGAACTGTTCCATTGTGCCTGATGTATTTCTGGAAGATCTGGATGTGATCAAACTGGCTGGTTTTTCTATTCAGATGATCCATACACCGGGACATACAAAAGGAAGCTGTTGTTATTATCTGAAGGATGAGGATGTGTTATTCAGCGGTGATACTGTATTTTACGGCTCTGTAGGAAGAACGGACTTTCCGGGCGGAAGTACAGCTGAGATTGTGCGAAGCCTGCATAAACTGGTAGATTCACTTCCTGAGGAAACAGAAGTTTTTCCGGGACATGATGCATCTACTACCATTGGTTACGAAAAGAGGTATAATCCATTTGTATAAAATAGGCATTCTGTTTGAGAACAGAGAATTTGAACATGATGTTTATGAATTGATCAAAGCGTTTTATCCCGAAGCGGAGATCCATACTCTTTATGAAAATGATGAAGCAGAGTATGACCTCCGCTTCCGTGTGGAACGGGAAAATGACAATTATATTATAAAATATGAAAGAGCAGAGGAAAAGGGTGTGGTTTCCGCTGAAGTCATCACAGATGAAATAAAAGATGCCCATGCTCTGAGAAAAGAGAATAAGGATTCTATCAAATATGCATTGTATCAGCTTCTGGTAAAGCTTACAGGCAGAACTCTTCCGTGGGGAAACCTGACTGGTATCCGTCCTGCCAAGCTGGCAATGGGAATGATCGAATCCGGAATGAAGAATACAGAAGTAGCACAGGAGATGCGGGAGAAATATCTGGTAAGCCCGCAGAAAACAGCACTTGCCATTACCATTGCAAACAGAGAAAGAGAAATTCTGAAAGACATTGACTATGAGAATGGATACAGTCTTTATATTGGAATCCCATTCTGTCCAAGTATCTGTCTGTACTGTTCTTTCAGCTCTTATCCGTTGAAAGTATGGGAGAAGAGAACAGATGAATATGTAGAAGCTCTTTGTAAAGAAGTGAGAGAGACTGCTCTTATGATGAAGGGCAGAAAGCTGGATACTATTTATATTGGCGGGGGTACTCCGACCACATTGCTTCCGCATCAGATCCGTAAGCTGCTGGACACAGTGGGAGAGTCTTTTGGATTTGAAGGACTGGCAGAATTTACGGTAGAAGCCGGCAGACCGGACAGCATCACACGTGAGAAACTGGAGGCGATCCGTGAATATCCGGTAACAAGAATTTCTGTAAATCCGCAGACCATGAATCAGGAAACCCTGGACATTATTGGACGTAAGCATACTGTAGACCAGACAAAAGAAGCCTTTCATTTGGCAAGAGAACTGGGATACGATAACATCAATATGGATCTGATCGTAGGCCTTCCGGGTGAGGATATTCATATGGTAGAGCGTACTCTTGAGCAGATCCGTGAACTGGCTCCGGACAGTATTACCGTGCATTCTCTGGCAGTCAAGCGTGCTGCTAGATTAAATATTTTCAAAGAGAAATATCAGGAGATGTCTTTTGAGAATAATCAGGAGATCATGGATCTGACCATGAAAACTGCATATGAGATGGGCATGGGTCCATATTATCTGTACAGACAGAAGAATATGAAGGGAAATTTTGAAAATGTTGGCTATGCAAAGGTTGACAAAGCCGGAATTTACAATATACTGATTATGGAGGAAAAACAGCCGATCATTGCATTGGGTGCTGGTGGTTCTTCCAAGCTGGTCTTTGACCATGGCAAAAGAATCGAACGTGTGGAGAATGTAAAGGACGTTTCCAATTATATTTCCCGCATTGATGAGATGATCGAGAGAAAACGGACAGCAATAGCTACCTGGCTGTAGGATGTGGAGGTAACACTTTGAATACAGTACAAAAGACAGCAGCGGGCTCGCAGGAGAGAATTCTGGAGTTTGACCTTGCTTCTGAACTGCATCATGGAATGTTGGTAAGTAATCTTGCTTATGCAGTTGCTGAGGAGATGGGTCTGCCTCATGAACAGTGCTATGAGCTTGCAATAGCGGGAATACTCCATGACATAGGAAAGCTGAAGCTGACAAGTTATATTAACGGGCAGGAACAGGATCCTCTGGTAATTGAGGAACTGAAATATGTCCGTATGCATTCTACATTGGGATATGAGGAACTGAAAGGACAGGGATATTCAGACTTTGTATTGGAGAGTATCCTGTACCATCATGAGAATTATGATGGCAGCGGATATCCGTCCAATAAGGCAGGGGATGATATTCCCATAGGTGCGCGGATTCTCAGAGTCTGTGATGTATATGCGGCATTGATCACTGACAGGCCATATAGAAAGGGTTTTGACATTTCTACGGTCATGGAACTGATGATCGATGAAGTGAAGAATTTTGATATGCAGGTTTTTCTTGCATTTCAGAGAGTGGTCCATAATGGAGACGAACAGAATTTTGATAAAACAAAACTTTGAGGAGGACAACATGGCATTAAAGAAGAAACCGGTAACCGGTATGAAAGACATTTTACCAAAAGAGATGGAAATCCGTAATTATGTGATGAACATGATCCGTGAAACATACGGCACATTTGGATTTTCATCTATAGAAACACCGTGTGTAGAGCACATTGAGAATCTTTCCAGCAAACAGGGCGGAGAGAATGAAAAACTCATCTTCAAAATCCTGAAACGTGGAGAGAAACTGAAACTTGCAGAAGCAGAGACAGAGAGTGATCTGGTTGATTCCGGACTTCGCTACGACCTGACTGTACCGCTTTCCAGATACTATTCCAACAATGCCAACGAGCTTCCGGCTCCGTTTAAGGCACTTCAGATGGGAAATGTGTGGAGAGCAGACAGACCTCAGAGAGGACGTTTCCGTCAGTTTATGCAGTGTGATATCGATATTCTGGGTGAGCCGACTTATCTGGCTGAGATTGAACTGGTTCTGGCTACCACAACTTTACTTGGCAAACTGGATTTTCACAACTTTACCATCCGTATCAATGATAGAAAAATATTAAAGGCAATGGCCCAGTACAGCGGATTCCCGCAGGAGAGCTTTGACACTGTATTTATCATTCTGGACAAGATGGACAAGATCGGTCTGGAAGGTGTTGCAGAAGAACTGGAGAAAGAGGGATTTGCAAAAGAGAGCATCGATACTTATCTTGGACTCTTCAAAGAGATCACTTCCGATATCGAGGGTGTCCGTTATTGCAAAGAGAAGTTAAAAGATGTTCTTGATCCGAAGGTTGCAGAGGACCTTGAGACAATCATTTCTACAGTAGATTCTGTTAAAACTGCAGACTTTAAGATGTCCTTTGACCCGACTCTGGTACGTGGAATGTCCTATTATACAGGTCCGATCTTTGAAATTTCCATGGATGAGTTCGGTGGCAGCGTAGGCGGCGGCGGACGTTACGATGAGATGATCGGTAAATTCACCGGAAATAATACGTCCGCATGTGGTTTCTCCATCGGATTTGAGAGAATCGTAATGCTTCTTCTTGAGAGAAATTATGAAATCCCGACAAAGAATGGCAAGAAAGCATATCTCGTTGAGAAGAATATGCCGGCTGACAAGATGCTGACAATCCTGAAACAGGCTCAGGAAGAGCGTAATGCGGGAACACAGATCAACATTTCTATCATGAAAAAGAACAAGAAATTCCAGAAAGATCAGATGACTGCTGAAGGATATACAGAGTTTGTAGAGTTCTTCAAAGACAGAATGTAATGATCTGACAGTAATAGCAGGCGGATAAAATCATCCGCTTTGCTACTTTTTGATAATCGAATAACTGCGAAAAACAGTTATTTCTTCAAATTGATAATAGCTATTAAGCCAAACTCCAATAAATACAGTGTAATGTACTGATGTTGATGGAGGAAATAGTTGTATTAATATAGAAAAGCATGAAAAGAGGAAAAAAACATGGCTGAAAGTATGCAGGGATTGCACAGAACATGCCGATGTGCAGAAGTGACAAAGGAAATGATCGGCAAAGAAGTTGTCCTTATGGGATGGGTTCAGAAGGCACGAGATAAAGGCGGAATCATCTTCGTAGATTTAAGAGACCGTTCCGGAATTATGCAGCTGATCTTTGAGAATGGCAGCATTGATGAAGAAGGATTTGTAAAAGCCGGTAAACTCAGAAGTGAATTCGTAATCGCAGTAACCGGTGTAGTAGAAGCAAGAGGCGGCGCTGTTAATAAGAATCTGGCAACTGGTGAGATCGAGCTTCGCGTAAAATCTCTTCGTGTTCTGTCTGAGGCAGAGGTACCTCCGTTCCCGATCGAAGAGAACAGCAAGACAAAGGATGAGATCCGTCTGAAATATCGTTACCTTGACTTAAGAAGACCTGATCTTCAGAAGAACATTATGCTTAAGAGCAAAGTTATGATGCTCACAAGACAGTTCTTTGCAAAAGAAGGATTCCTTGAGATTGAAACACCAATGCTCGGCAAGAGTACACCGGAAGGGGCAAGAGATTATCTGGTACCATCCCGTGTCCATCCGGGACATTTCTATGGTCTGCCACAGTCACCGCAGCTGTACAAACAGCTTCTGATGTGTTCAGGTTATGACCGTTATATCCAGATCGCAAGATGTTTCCGTGACGAGGACCTTCGTGCAGACAGACAGCCGGAGTTCACACAGATCGATATGGAGCTTTCTTTCGTAGATGTTGATGATGTTATTGATGTAAACGAGAGATTCCTTGCATATCTGTTCAAAGAAGTACTTGATATTGATGTGAAACTTCCGATCCAGCGTATTACATGGCAGGAAGCTATGGACAGATTCGGTTCTGATAAACCGGATATGCGTTTCGGAATGGAACTTCATGACGTAAGTGATGTAGTGAAGAATTGTGGATTCGGTGTATTTACTTCTGCACTGGAGAACGGCGGAAGCGTTCGCGGTATTAATGCAGAAGGACAGGGCGCTATGCCGCGTAAGAAAATTGACAAACTGGTTGAGTTTGCCAAAGGATACGGCGCAAAAGGTCTTGCATACATTGCAATTGCTGAAGACGGAACAAGAAAATCTTCTTTTGCTAAATTCATGACAGATGAAGAGATGGATGCTCTTGTAGCTGCTATGGATGGTAAGGCAGGAGACCTGCTTCTGTTTGCAGCAGACAAGAAGAAACTGGTTTATGATGTACTTGGTGCACTTCGTCTGGAACTTGCAAAACAGATGAATCTGCTTGACAAGAATGAATATCGTTTTGTATGGGTAACAGAATTCCCGCTTCTTGAGTGGAGTGAAGAAGAAAACCGTTTCACAGCAATGCACCATCCATTCACAATGCTTATGGAAGAGGATCTTCCACTTCTGGATACAGATCCTGGAAAAGTTCGTGCAAAAGCATACGATATCGTATTAAACGGTAATGAAATCGGTGGAGGAAGCGTCAGAATCCATCAGGATGATATTCAGGAAAGAATGTTTGAAGCACTTGGCTTTACAAAAGAAGCTGCCCATGAGCAGTTTGGTTTCCTTCTGGATGCATTCAAATACGGAGTTCCGCCTCACGCTGGACTGGCATACGGACTTGACCGTCTGGTAATGCTTATGGCTAAAGTTGACAGTATCCGTGACGTAATCGCATTCCCTAAGGTTAAAGATGCTTCCTGTCTGATGACTCAGTCTCCGAGCCGTGTAAGTGAGGATCAGTTAAAAGAACTGGAACTGGAAGTAAGACCGGAGGAAGTAACTGAATAAAGATGGAGCTTACAATTCAGACATTTCTGATTGTGTGCCCGTTAGTGTTCCTTGCAGGACTTGTTGATTCTATCGCAGGCGGTGGAGGTCTGATCTCCCTGCCTGCATATTTGCTTGCAGGGGTTCCTATGCATAATGCCATTGCGACCAATAAGCTGTCTTCTGCCACAGGAACAGCAATTTCCACAGCGCGCCTGTGTAAGAATAAGTTTGTTGACTGGGGACTGGCATTGCCGTGCGTTTCCATGGCTCTTGTGGGCTCTTTTATAGGTGCACATCTTGCACTTCTTGCCAGTGACAAAATATTGAAGGGAATGTTGATTCCGGTACTTCCGGTCGTGGCCTTTTATGTATTAAAAAAGAAAAATCTGGATGATAACAGTGGTGTAGAAATTTCCAGAAAGAAACAATGGCTGCTCTGTGCGGTATGTTCTCTGGCAGTTGGCTGCTATGATGGATTTTATGGACCCGGAACAGGGACATTTCTTCTGATTTTGTATACAGGAGTTGCAAAGCTTCCTGTTGCAAAAGCTTCCGGAACTATGAAGCTTGCAAACCTTTCTTCAAATATTATGGCATTATTCGTATTTCTGTTCAGTGGAAAGATTATTGTAATTCTGGGGCTTGCGGCCTCTGTTTTTTCTATTGCAGGTCATTATGTGGGATCTGGAATGGTAATGAAAAACGGAAACAGGATTGTCAGACCGATTATTCTGATTGTGCTGGTATTATTGTTTATTAAAATCATAACGGGTATGTAAATAAGAATTGAAAACAATTATAAAATAAAAAGACCATTTTTGTGTATCAGTACAAAGTGGTCTTTTTATTTTATAAAAATGTATTATCATTGTGTGGACAGATAATTATACTAGATTAAGAGAATCTTTGTGATAATCATCTTTATTAGTGGTTGAATCATTAGTGCCTGAATCACTAGTGTCTGAACTATGGTCGTCAGAGTCGTTGTTGTCGGAGTCGCTGTCAGAATCTGCAGAATTATCACTGTCCTGAGAGGTAGAATCATCAAGCGGAGAATCTGTAAGAGTGCCGAAAATCGCATCTCCCAGTGTATTTCCCTCATCCTGAAGTTTCCAGGAAACCCCATCATTGATAAGTACAAAATCTACATCATTAACAGTGGTAGCAGTATTGTTACTGATACTGTCCAGAAGAATTTCCAGGGATTTTTCATATCGTTTCTGAGAACCGTCAATGACCGCATCTGCAGAAGCAAGATATTCATCAAGCTTTGACTGATAATCGGACAGGATAGCATCACTGTCAAAGGTCGTGATCTCAGTTGTGACAGTTGCGTTATATCCGTTTTCGCTGCTGGATTTAATAACATAACTGAAATTGTTATGAATCTGTTCTACAAGTGCTTCTGCAATAGAGTTCTTTGCAGAATCGGATGTATTCATGATATTTACCACACCCAGATAGGAACTCATTTCCTTCAAGTCCAGTTTTTCAAGGGTGTCGAGATAGACAGTCAGGGTATCCTCAGGTGAAAGGATATCCGGATCAGCCAGATCTGTTATTAGACCGCCGACCAGGTCATTCTCCAGGGAACTTGTACGTTGAATCTCCCATTTTTCGTTTTTGCTGCTGCCAGTGTTTACAAGCTGTATGGTACAGTTTGTTTCTGCTGAGTCATATTCGTTATTATTCAGAAGCTGATTTAATATCAGATAATGTGCTTCAAGTGATTTGGAAGAATCTTTGGTATTTCCTGTCTGTGCCTGTGCTGCTTCTGTGATTCTGGTTCGGAGAAGCTCCGCTGCAAAATCTCTGGCAAGAGCCTGAGAATTAATAGTAGTCAATTTAACGGAAGCAGTGGCCGAGTTGTCTGCCGGGTCAACGCTGATATCCAGAATTTTGTAATCGAATTTCTGGAAAAAAAGAGAAAATGCTTCATTAATTTCATCTGATAAACCGGTATTCTCTGTAGCGCCCGGAAACAATTCTTTATACGGTATGTATTTCTGGGTTGTTTCTGAATTAAGATTTTTTAACTGATCCAGTTCATTCTTTACTACATCTTTCACATTTGACTCATTCTTTCGGGAACAGCCGTTGGCTATAGATACAGCGAACAGAACAAGCAGGATGCAGAATATGGGAACTAGACGTTTACTTATATTCATACACGTTCTTTCCTTTCAAAGTATTTCCTGCTTATTTTACCAGATTTTGTGGTGACTGTCAAAAAAGTGAAAAATATGAACGAAATTCATAAAAAAAGTGTGAAAAAATTGTGAAAGTTGACACCATTTAGAGGGAAAGCTTTTTTTTTAACACGGAATCTGATATGATAGGATAGAATTGAGGTAAGTAGATTACTTGATTTCGTTAAGGCGTTTCGAGGTTATTGTTCACTGGTAATATCCCACGAGGCGCGTTGCTGGGCACGGAGTGAACAGTAACTGAATAATTACGATACAGAAAAACAGTAATGTATAATAGATATCAGCAGCAGTAAAGGTAATTACATCAAGGAGGCAATTATGAAGAAACGTATTTTTATCGTTTTGGGAATTCTGATCGCTGCGGGTGGTATTGGCAGTGGAGTCTGGTACCATTTCAACAGAAGTGGTCAGGGCGGATCAGCTGATACCGTGGTATATGTATCCAAGGTAAGCGTGATCACCGGGGCTGAGACAGCGGCAACCAATCGTTTTGCCGGTGTAGTGGAGCCGCAGAAGACCGTAAACGTAAATATAGACAGCGGACGTAAAGTAAAAGAAGTAGAAGTAAAGACCGGAGAAGAGGTAAAGGCCGGTCAGCTGCTTTTTGAATATGATCTCAGCAGTATTCAGGATGATCTGAAGCAGGCTCAGCTGGATCTGGACAGATTAAAGAATGAACAGATCAGTCTGACAGAACAGATTTCCACTCTGGAGGCAGAAAAAAAGAAAGCAAAGGCGGAGGACCAGCTTTCCTATACGATTGAGATTGAAACGAACAAAATGAATCTTAAGAAAAATGAATACAGTCAGAAGAGTAAACAGTCTGAGATCGACAAGCTTCAGAATGCGACGCAGAATACAGAAGTGCGCAGTGAAATTGACGGTGTGATCCAGAAAATCGACACATCAAAGATGAGCAGTGATGATGGAGATTCAGTAGATGACAGCAGTACAATGGACGGTATGTCTTCATCTGACAGCAACACTGACAATTCTGCTTTTATCACAATACTGAGTACCGGAGCATACCGAGTAAAGGGAAAAGTAAATGAGCAGAACAGAGATTCTATAATACCGGGGGAAGCAGTGATCATCAGGTCCAGAGTGGACAGCAGCAAAACCTGGAAGGGCACAATGGGATCCATTGATGTTAATAATGGAACATCTGAGGATGACAGTAATGATATGTACTTTGGAATGTCCAGTACAGGTTCAGATGATCAGACATCATCTACTTCCTACCCGTTTTATGTTGAACTGGATTCTTCAGAAGATCTGATGCTTGGACAGCATGTGTACATAGAACGGGATCTGGGACAGGATGAGCAGAAGGATGGTCTGTGGCTCAGTGATTATTATATTCTTGACACAGATACCAATGAGCCGTATGTATGGGCTGCCAATGATAAGAACAGACTGGAGAAACGTTATGTGACACTTGGAAAGCATGATGATGAACTGGGTGAGTATGAGATTGTTGACGGACTTACGAAGAAGGATGCCATTGCATTTCCAACAGGATCTCTGGAAGAAGGAGAGAAGACAGAGGTCGGTGATCTGGCTCAGACAATGAGCGGCGGCGCTGATGGCATTACAGATATGAACTTTGACAATACAGATGAGTACCAGGATAATTCTGCAAATATGGATTCATATACAGAGGATTTCAGTGAGCCTGCTGTGGATGAGAATACTGATGATACAGAAGGAGACGGTTCTGATGATGCACTTGACCCGAATGAGGACCTCGTACCGATTGATGAGGCTCCGGGAGTCGGTGCGGATGAAGATATGGAGGGAATCGAATGATACTGGAATTAAAGGGTATTTATAAAGAATATCAGCAGGGAAAAATGACAGTTCCGGTATTAAAAGATGTAAATTTTTCCATGGAAGAGGGCGAATATGTTGCGATTATGGGCCCTTCCGGATCGGGAAAGACAACACTTATGAATATCATAGGGTGTCTGGATAAGCAGACACAGGGAACATTTTTTCTTGATGGAGTAGATATCAAGGCATGTTCAGAGAATGCAATGTCAGATATCAGACTAAATAAGATAGGCTTTGTATTTCAGAGCTTTCATCTTCTTCCGAAACAGAGTGCGTTGGCAAATGTGGAAATGCCGTTAAATTATGCAAAAGTGCCTAAGAAAGAGAGAAGAGAACGCGCGCTGAAGGCACTTGACAGAGTCGGGTTGGCTGACAGGGTTGATTTTAAGCCAAATCAGTTATCCGGTGGTCAGATGCAGAGAGTTGCCATTGCAAGGGCAATTGTTAATAATCCAAAGCTTTTACTGGCTGATGAGCCTACAGGTGCACTTGACAGTAAATCAGGTGCACAGGTTATGGAACTTTTTCAGCGGCTTAATGATGAAGGTGTTTCAGTTTTGATGATCACTCATGATGCTGATATTGCGGCACATGCGAAGAGAGTAGTTACGATTAAAGATGGTATTCTTCAGGAAAAGAGGTGATCCTATGGGCAGAGCAAAGAAAATCCTTGCGGGTGTGCTTGCAGTGGTGATCGCCGGATGCGGAATTACAGCCGGACTGATGCAGCTGAAGAAGAACAGTCAGAAAACAGTAGATGTTACACCGGTAAGCGGATTACTGCAGGAATATTACACACCCACAACAACAATTGACGGAACAGTAACATCCAGTGCAACACAGACTGTAAACGGAGATAAGGATCTGATCATAGATCAGGTTTATGCGAATAAGGGAGACTCTGTGAGCAAAGGAGATCCGCTGGTCTCATTTGATACCACTCTTGTGGAAATGGAACTGAATATTGCAAAGCTGAAGAAGCAGAAGGTGCAGCAGGATCTGGACAAAGCTGTTAACAGGCTGACAAGCCTTCAGAATGGTGGTCCTGTGGAGGAGACAGATGCAGGTACAAACGCTGATGATCTGAGTTCCACGTCAGGAAACAGCGCAGATGACAGTATAGGTGATGATGAGATGACACCTGATAATACTATGTCATCTGCAGCCGATATGTCAGGAAATTATCTGGCAGCCGCGATCCATCCTTTTCTGTTATCTGCATTTACAGACGAGATAGGTTCGGACAGTGCTTCGTCAGCTAACAGCAGTTCATCTGCAGATGGCAGCAGTCAGCCGGCAGATGAGAATTCCTCAGAAAGTACAGATAATATAAATGACTCTCCTGTATATGCAGATCCTTCAGCGGGCGGATTCAGCGATGGCAATGATTCTTTTGGCACAGGATCCGCAGACGATGATGTATCAGTGTTATCCCCGACACCTACACCAAGGATAGAGGATACAATAACAGACGGTAATGAAACATTTTATCAGAAACTGGATGGAAAATCTGTCCCATTTACAGGATCCGGTACAGAAGATGATCCGTATGTATATCTGTGCAGCAGTGCAAAAGAGAAAGTAACAGTAATGGGTTCTTTCTTTAACAAGCTTGCAGGATATAGTGAGGATGGAACAAGAATCGTACATCAGGGCGGTTACTGGTATCTGCTGGAGTTTCATCAGAGTGATACGATCTCGGATTATGAAAACAGAAAGTCATCCTGTACAGGTTACTATCTGGTAAACGGAAGTCTTCTGGAGAAACCGGTATATGAATTTGCAGAAGTAGAGTTTACTCTGGCTGATGCATCGAAATATGACGAGGTTCCTGATGATAACGATGATGATAACCCGGGTGATGGGGACGATGGGGAGCCCACAGGGACACCTGTTTCCAGAGAAGATGCGATCAAATATCAGAAGAGTAAGATTGCAAGTCTGAAATTGGATCTGCAGGAAAGTGACATCAAAATATCCCAGTTGGAGAAGAAAGCAGACAAGAAACTTATCAGCAGTAAACTTGACGGTACAGTTACGTATGTAAATGGAGCCAGTGGTGAAACTACGGACGGAAAAGCTCTTATCAAAGTAAAGAGCAGCGATGGATTCTATGTAGTGGGTTCTGTAAGTGAACTGATGCTGGATGATATTAAAGAAGGAACAAAGCTTAACTGTACAAGCTATACCAGTGGCTCGTTTGAAGCAGAAGTTATGGATGTCTCAGAATATCCTGTAACAGGAAACAGCTTCTATGGAAGCAGTAATCCAAATGTTTCATATTATGCATTTACTGCAGTAGTGACGGACAAAAGTCTTCAGCTGGAGGATCAGGACTGGGTTACTATCAATTATGAAGCTTCAACTTCAGAGGGAAGTATGGTAATTCAGAAAGCTTTTGTCAGAAGCGATAATGGCAGTAATTATGTGTATAAAGATGATAACGGAGTGCTGAAGAAACAGGAAATTTCTGTCGGGGCAACTGTAGACAGCGGTTACGATGTAATTGTCAAGGGCGGAATCAGCGCAGACGATCTGATTGCTTTTCCTTATGGAAAAGATGTCAAAGAAGGGGCAAAAACCAAAGAAGTTACCCTGGATGATATGTATGGATATTGATAAGAAAGGAGACATTTTATGCTTGAAAATATACGCCTGGCTTTTCAGGGAATATGGTCACATATGATGCGGTCCTTCCTGACAATGCTGGGTATTATCATTGGTATTGCATCTATTATTGCAATTGTTTCTACGATCAAGGGGACCAGTGAACAGATTAAAGAGGATCTGATCGGCGCAGGAACCAATACAGTAAATGTTTATCTGTATGAAGGAGATAACCAGTATGATGCAGAATACGGAAATTCTGCAAATGCACCAGTTCTGTCCGATGATGTCAAAGAAGAAGTTATGGATCTTGATCATGTAGAGAATGCAACTTTTTATTATAACAGTACAAGTGCTTCTATTTATAATAATAACAACAGCCTGGATGGAGGAAGTGTTTACGGAATTGATGTAAATTATCTGAATACCTGTGGATATGTGATTCAGTCAGGCAGAGGTTTCGTACAAGATGATTACAAAAATTATAACAAGGTTGCGTTGATCGATGAAAATGCAGCTCAGAATTTGTTTCCGTCTCAGAATCCTGTAGGACAGACAGTGGAGATTAATCAGGAACCGTATACGATTGTAGGTGTGATCCGTCAGGATGAAAATTACCAGCCAACGATTAACAGTATTGATGAGTATTACCAATATTATCAGGCAATTGTTGGAAGTGTGATGATTCCGGATACCTGCTGGCCGATTTCGTTCAAGTTTGATGTTCCCCAGAATGTGATCGTAAAGGCTGACAGCACAGATACCATGAGTTCTGTAGGAAATTCTGTGGCAGATGCATTAAATAATTCCATTGCATCATTAAATACCAGCGGACAGACAACGATGAAGTATCAGGCCGAGGATATCATGAAACAGGTTAAAAATATGCAGAAACTCAGCGAGAGTACCAACAATCAGCTGATCTGGATCGCAAGTATTTCTCTTCTTGTAGGCGGTATTGGTGTTATGAATATTATGTTGGTTTCCGTTACAGAGCGTACCAAGGAGATCGGTCTTAAGAAAGCCATCGGAGCCCGTAAAAAAACTATTCTTGGACAGTTTCTGACAGAAGCTTCCGTACTTACCAGTATTGGAGGAATTATCGGAGTGGTGACAGGAATCGGATTGTCGAAAGTGGTAGGAAAGGTAACAGGTTCTCCTACGGCGATCAGCATACCATCAATCGTGATCGCAGTATTGTTTTCTACTGTGATCGGGGTAGTGTTTGGACTGCTTCCGTCTGTAAAGGCAGCTAATCTGAATCCAATTGATGCGCTGAGAAGTGAATAAAAAGGAAAAAATAATAAGAAAATAGAAATGGACTCAATATACAATAGAAAGTGGTATATTGAGTCCGTTTTGCATGTCAGAAAAATGTAGTTTACAGTCACACGGATATTTGCAATTGAAGCAGGGAGATTAGAGTAATCATATTATTATGACGCAGGTGTGTAAAGGGAGATTAGGAAAGTAGAACCTCCGCCCGGAGTATCCTGTACGGTAATTGTACCCTGGTGCAGGGTAATGATCTCATAGGCAATGCACAGTCCAAGTCCAAAATGTTGTCTGTTATTTCTGGCAGAGTCTGCTCTGTAGAAACGCCGAAAGACAGAAGTCTTGGCAGAGTCCGGAATTCCGGGCCCATTATCAATGACTGAAAGACAGAAGCTTTTGGCATTCTGTGTCAGAGTGATCCGGATTTTTCCATGTTCAGGTACATAACTGATTGCATTGTCCAGAAGAATTCCCAGAACCTGGCTGATTCGCTCCGGATCACAGCTACAGAGCGGAAGCTCTTCTTCCGGCAGTTCAACAGAGAAGTTCATATGATGTTCCTGCATCAGTGGTTCATATTTTTCATAGGTATCCAGAACCAGAGTATCCAGTTCGCAGGGAACGGGATGCATCTTCCAGGAATGATTATCTGCATTTGACAGAGAGAGCATATCGTTTACCAGAAGGGACATTCGTGTCCCTTCTTTTTCTATTACAGATAAGAAATGTGCCTGTTCAGCAGGTTCAGCTTTCTTCATGGCAGAAATGCCTGACAGGATCACAGCCAGAGGGGAGCGCAATTCATGGGAGGCAGCAGCAATAAATTCTGTCTGTGCCTGTCTGTTTTCTTCCAGCGGTGCGATCATTTTCCCGGTGAAAAACCAGGAAAAAATGCTCAGCGCCAGGATAGCAAGAAAGGCTGTACCAAAGAAAGCGAGCCGCTGCAGAAGAATTTCATGTTTCATAGAATTTAAAGGATACAAAATGATCATACTGACAATTCCCTGGTCTTTTGGGATCAATGCTGTGGATACATAGAAATCTTTTATCTGAAAAAAGACATTCTTAGTCAGCTTATTGACAACTCCCGGATTGGAGAGATCAAGTCCGTGAGAATCAGCAGAAACTGAAGCAGCTTTCTGAAAAATATTTTCTTCGGCAGATGTTCCCTGCAGTTTTTTGAGATAAAGGGAGTTTCCGTTATCTTTGATATCTATGGAAATACTATAATTCTGTTCTGCCTGCAGGATCCATTGATTAGTGATCACGGACTGGGATTCTATATGGGAAATACAGGACATGGCATTATTCTGAAAGGTTGTCCAGATATTTTCCTGTGTACTTCTCACAGCTATGAAATTGCAGAACATGGTCATGATAAGAATGACTGCACCGATGATCAGAGCAGAGAAAAAGGTCATTTGAATATGAAGTCTGCGAAACATAAAAGGTTCTCCTTTATCAAAACAATTTCTGATATTATATCACGAAAATCTATAAGGAATCTCTAAATTTCTGTTTTTCGCGAAAAGTACTGCTCAGATATGGAATGAACAATAATATCTCTGAAAATGTTATAGAGACAATTTAGAGAAAACTCATGTATAATGAAAAGTCAGGAGGAAAGAGAAGATGAAAATTTTACTGATAGAAGATGACGAAAACCTGGCTGCCAGCATAAAGTTTCAGCTTGAGAAAGAAGGATATGAAACAGATACCTGTTATGATGGCGAAGAAGGTCTTTATTATATGAAAGAACGAAGTCACGATCTGGTGATCCTGGACCGGATGCTTCCGTCTATGGATGGAATCACAGTACTGCAGGTAGCCAGAAAGAATCATGTATCCACACCTGTGATCATGCTGACTGCACTGGGGGAACTACATGATAAACTATCCGGATTGAAAGGCGGAGCAGATGACTATATGGTGAAACCCTTTGCATTCGAGGAACTTCTGGCAAGGATTGAATGTATGGTCCGCAGGCCTGGCAGATGGGAGAATACAACTGAATTGTCATTAGGAGATATCACCTATGATCCGGAAAGTGGAAGACTGGAAGGCAATGGAAAAGAATGTACTCTTTCCAAAAGAGAGGGAACACTTCTGGAGCTGATGCTGCGAAATGCAGGCCAGACACTTCCAAGAGAAGTGATCCTGAACCGTGTCTGGGGAGCAGACAGTGATGTAGAAGATGGAAATCTGGATAATTACATTCACTTCCTGAGACGAAGATTAAAAAGTGTCAAAAGTACACTGAATCTGAAAACAGTCCGCGGAATAGGGTATCGGTTAGAGAAAGTTTAGAGATTCACCTGATATGATTCATTTATCCTGAAAGAGGAAAAGATGAGAAAATATGGAGGTATATCCTGATATGAGAAAAATAAAAAGATGGAAACAGGGAATTGCCATTGCGGGAGTGATCGCACTTTCCGGCAGTCTCCTTACCGGATGCGGCGGCACTGGAAGGAAAAGTTCCGACAGCAGTGAGAAAACAGAAAATACAAAAGCAATGGGACGTTTCCTGGAAAATGATATTGCTGTACCTGAGAACAGCCAATTTCTTAGAGATGTCAAAGTTCTTGATTCCGGTGCATTACGTATGATTTATTACAGTACAGCAGACAGTTGTTATTATGCATCAGATTCTACAGATAATGGAAAAACCTGGACAAATGAAAAGAGTCTGGAAGAACTGTTGGGACTTAAGGAGGATCAGGGAGAATATATCAGTGTTGTATCTGCAGCAGCGGATGGGAGTATATTTGTCGGAGCAGACCTGTCTCCTGACAGGGATAATGAGAATGCTCAGACAACAGCTGACAGTGGTGACGAGGACTCTATGTATGACAATCTGAAAATGGAGTTTTTCTATATTTCATCTGATGGAAATGTACAGAAAATTGATACCGGAGATATCATTCAGTCTTCCTATACATTTCAGTCCTGCTTAACAGAGAATGGAACAGTTCTTATCGTAGATCCTGGCAATGGCGCAGCAGAAATCAATCTTTCAGACGGAAGTCTGGTGAGAAGATATGAAGAAGGAAACCGGGTTGATTTTATCGGAACAGCAGGGAAAATGTTGTTCACAATTCAGGATCAGACACTTCACGGATATGATCTGGATACAGGAAAACCTCTGGATAACATCAGCGCACTTACTGATCAGATACAATCTGATGAACAGGATGTCAACTGGACAACAACCAGCAGTTTCCCGCTTATGTTCTTAAAGGGAGATGAAGATAACAGTCTTTTTTATATTGATCATACTGGTGTTTACAGATATGTTCTGGGAGGCAGCACAGTGGAGCAGGTGATTGATGGCTCCTTAAATTCGCTCAGTTCACCGGATACAGGAACTGTAGCATGGGGGCAGGACAGCGATGGAAACTTCTATGTGGGCTGCAATGCAGGAGAAGATATAAAAATTTATTCTTATGTCTATTCTAAAGATACCCCAACCATGCCGGATACAGAGCTGACTGTTTATTCCCTGAAAGATAATGATTTCATAAAACAGGCAGCAGTGCTTTTCCAGAAGAAATATCCGGATGTTTATGTAAATATTGAGACGGGAATGTCAGGAGATGATTCTGTTACAGATACAGATGCGCTGAAAGTTCTCAATACAGAGATCATGGCAGGAACAGGGCCGGATGTCCTGCTTCTGGATGGAATTTCAGAGGATACCTATATAGAAAAAGGAATGTTGGAGGATTTAAGCGGGGTATTAAAAGATACAGATATACTGTCCAATATCAAGGACGCATATACAAAAGAGGACGGAAGCATTTATACCATGCCTGTCAAGTTCGGCATTCCGATGATAGAGGGAAATAAGGATATCATAGCCGGAATTACGGATCTGACAACAGAAGCTGATGCAGCGGAGTCGCAGAAAGATAGCTATGGAAAACTACAATTCTTCAGCGATTTTTCTATAGCACCATCCTATCTGATACAGGGAACCATAGATAATAGTATACCTGCATGGATGAACGAAGACGGAACTCTGAATGAAGATGCTCTGAAAGAATATCTGGAACAGGTAAACAGGATCTGGCAGACTCAGAAAAATGCGATAGAAGAAACAAAGAAAGCTTATCAGATGGGTGATGACTGGGCTGATTCAGATCGTTCAGGATATACGGACATTTTAGGATCCGTAACCAGTCTGCTTGTAAAAGTTGATACAGTAGCAGCAGGTGGCCTGCTCTCACCGGAAGGTCTGGTATATTTGGATTCTGCAAGAAAAGTAGATCCGGATCTGGATTATAAACTTCTGAACGGACAAAGCAAGAACTGTTTCTATCCAAGGAGTGTTGTCGGGGTCAGTGCAAAGGCATCCGAAAAAGAAGCGGCAGAGAAGTTTGTCAAGTTTCTGTTTGAAGAGGAATCCCAGAGAGCAAGTAATACGGAAGGGTTAGCTGTAAATAGTAAAGTTTATGAGGATATGGCTTACTGGAAAATGGGAAAATCCAGCGGAGATACCATTGGCTCGATCGGGACTTCTTATGATACGGGAGACGGTAATATCAAACAGATTGAGATGGATGAGATCATTCCGGAAGATGAAGCGATACAGAATATCATTGACCTGGGAAAAACACTTACCGTACCTGCAAAGAGTAATCAGATCATCAGAAATGCAGTAGCAGATTCCGGTGAGAAATATCTGAATGGAGAGAAAAGTACGGATGATGCAGTGAAAGCGATCATGCAGGAAGTAAACCTGTATTTATCTGAATAAAGTACAGAGCAGTTATTGGATTAGATACAGACAGCGAATGTGGATCGAGAATATCCGATTGACGTAAATTAGACAGAGAAGGGGATGAAATGTATTTTTAATGGGAAAATCTGGTTTTAGATTAAGACGTAAATCCAGTCTGAAGAAAAAATACGATGACTCTGCAACTTTCAGAAATGCAGGAAAAGGACTTGCATTTATTTTTCCAAGTTTCGCAGGTGTCTGCATTTTCTGGCTGATCCCGTATGTGGATGTGATCCGCAGATCTTTCAGTGAGGCGGTAAATGGAGAATTTGTAGGACTTGAGAACTACAGGACAATATTTGAAAATAAAGCATTCCGCCTGGCAGCAGGCAACACACTTCGTTTTTTCGGAGTGTGTGTGCCACTGCTGGTAGTGCTCTCTCTGATCGTAGCAGTACTGCTTACGGGACAGAAAAGATTTGCACAGGTGCTGAAGAGTTTCTTTCTTCTGCCTATGGCGATTCCTGTAGCATCAGTGGTCCTTTTGTGGAGACTGCTGTTTGATAATCAGGGATTATGGAATCATCTGCTTCACATTTTATCTGTTCAGACTACAGACTGGATGAATACAGGTGCTTCCTTTTATGTACTGGTGATCAGTTATATATGGAGAAATCTTGGATATGATGTAGTGCTCTGGATGGCAGGACTGTCTGCCATTCCGGCAGCACTTTATGAAGCAGCAAAAGTGGACGGGGCAGGGGAGTGGAAATGCTTTACGAAGATCACACTTCCGAATCTGCTGCCGTCTCTTTTTACGATCGTAGTACTTTCTGTGTTGAATGCATTTAAGGTATTTCGTGAAGCATATCTGGTTGCAGGCGACTATCCGCAGGAAAATATGTACCTGCTTCAGCACCTCTTTAATAACTGGTACAGAGATCTGTCGTTGGATAAGATGTCAGCGGCAGCGGTAGTGACAGGAATGGTGATCTTTTTGCTGATCCTGGGACTGTGGAAAGCCTGGGGACAAGACAGGACAGAATAAGAAAATTTCTGTAAATATCTGATTGACTGTTACTATTTGGGAGGATTGAACAGAATGTCTGTTTGAGTTGATCAGATAAATAAATGTAAGTGGGAGAAAAAGCATTAATGAAAGATTCGGTAAAAATCAGAAAGTTGATATGGACAAGAAAGCAATCGGGACTAAAAATATTTCGTGTCAGAAATATAGGAACACTTCTTCTTGCAGTTCTCGCACTGGTGGCAGTACTCCCTGTACTTTTTTCGATTACAGGATCATTGATGGGACAGAATGAATTAAATGATCTTCTGGGAGCTGTGCTGACGTCAGACAGTGGTTCTGCTTCCGGGCAGACAGTAAATTATGTATCCTGGAGAGTACTGCCAGTTTATCCGACATTAAAATCTTACATAAAAGTTCTGCTTGATTCCCCGGAATTTTTTGTAATGTTCTGGAATTCTGTGAAAATTTCTGTCGGAGTTCTGGCAGGACAGATCCTGGTTGGAGTACCGGCAGCCTGGGGCTTTGCCAGATACCGTTTTCCGGGAAAAAATCTGTTATTTATGGTCTATGTAGCACTGATGATGATGCCATTTCAGGTAATGATGCTCAGTAACTATCTGGTTCTGGACCAGATGGCACTTCTTGATAATCTGTGGGGAATTATTCTGCCTGCAGTATTCTCAACTTTTCCGGTTTTTATTATGTATCGTTTCTTTGAAAGCATTCCGGAGGCATTGATGGAATCTGCCAGACTTGATGGAGCAGGAGAGCTGCTTATTTTTATTAAAATAGGAATTCCATTGGGTTCACCGGGGATTATTTCAGCATTGGTGTTGGGATTTCTGGAATACTGGAATCTGATTGAACAGCCCATGGCATTTCTTAAAACAAAGAGTCTGTGGCCTTTGTCCCTATATCTTCCACAGATTGATATGGCTCAGACCGGAAAGGCTTTTGCAGTATCGGTTCTTGTATTGATCCCTGCGATAATTGTCTTTCTGGCAGGTCAGGATTATCTGGAACAGGGAATCATATCCACAGCAATAAAGGAGTAGGAAATATGAAGAAAGCAAAACTGATAAGAATACTGGCAGGATTTTTTGCTCTAATGCTTTTATTTACATTTCTGTCCAGGGCAGCAGACTCAGTGAATGTGGCGCAGGTAGAGATAAAGACGGTTCAGAATCAGGTGATCACTCATGAGGTGACAGGTACAGGGAAAGTGCTGGGAACCAGAGAGCGTGCAGTTTTTACTCAGGAGGGACAGAAAGTGCAGCAGGTCTATGTGCAGGAAGGACAGACTGTAAAGAAAGGCGATATACTTCTGAAATTTTCAGAGAAATATTTGGAAAAGACGATAAAAGAAAAACAGGATTCCATTAAGTTTCTGCAGGGAAAGATTGATGACCTGATCAGTGCACAGTCTGTAAATCAACAGAAAAAAAATAACGATCTTTCCAGCGCACAGGAAAATTATAACAGTGCTGTTTCCAGTGGAAATTACAGTGTTCAGACAGCTCAGAATGAGGCGGCAATAGCCAGACAGCGTCTGCTGGATTATTACGCGCAGCGTGATGCTCAGAAGGATAACGTGCCGGATGAGGATAAGTTCAGCGATTCCAGTGAATTTGATGATCCGGGAAATACAGATAATACAGGAAATGCGGCTGATCCGGGAAATAATACATCGGATAACACAAATAATTCAGACGGTCAGGATAATTCTCAGGAACAGACTCTGATCGATGATGTCCGTGCCAAAGAACAGGCAGTAAATGATGCCATGATCAGCCGGAGCAAAGATGTCCAGTCTGCCGGACAGGCGGTCAGGGATGCACAGATTGGAGATGCTTCAGATTCTACTCTGGAAAACACGCAGACAGAGTTGGAGACTGCGCAGAAAGAACTGGAAATTTTGCAGAAAGTTCTTGCACGAAAAGGAAAAGTCAAAGCGCCCTGTGATGGCGTGATAAAGAGTTTAAATGCAGTAACAGGAAGTCAGACAGGAGCAGAGGCGGCGATCGTTCTTTATGAAACAAAAGGAACATTTCGCTTTCAGACAGATGTAAGCAAGGATGACCTGAAATACATAAAGACAGGTCAGACGGCAACACTAAAAGGTGCAGATGATAATGAAATCGAGAATGCAGAGATAGAGTCCGTAAAAGAGGATAGCAATAACGAAGATCAGTATATTCTTTCCATAACAGTTCCAAAAGGAACACTTTCCATAGGAGATACAGCAGAATTTACAATTTCCCAGGATGCAGGTCCATTTAATGCATGTGTACCGTTAAGTGCATTATATGAGGAAAATGGCAGATATTATGTTTATGTGACAGATACACAAAATACAGTTCTCGGTGATGTGATGATCGCTCGAAAAACATATGTAAATGTAAAAGACAAAAACACGTCTACAGCTGCACTGGATGACGGAAGTCTGTCAAGTGATCAGAAAATCGTGATCTCCACTGACAGAGAGATCAGTAACGGCAGTCGTATCAGACTGCTGGAAGAATGAGCGGCAATAGCCAGAAAGACTTTATACACAGAGCAGGCTTTCTGGCGGTGTGGCTTCTGATCCTGTGCGTGTATTTTGCAGGAGTACGTGAATATATACAGATGAGAAATGAACCGGGAATTTCTGTTTTTTTGTCTTCTGTTTACCCACAGGAAAAAGAAGTTCAGGAGATTCTGAAACAGGAAGAGAAAAGTGACCTGCCTGAGGATGTATGCTTTTATGCAGATGGAGGACTTCAGGAAATTTCACAGAAAGATGGAAACAGGCAGACAGAGGTCCTGGTGGGATATATTAAAGGAAATTCAGCAGTATATGACTGGCAGGCAGGGGGCATGACGAAAGAGGATCCTGATGGCTGCATTATAGACAGAACAGCAGCATGGGAACTTTTTGGAAATGAAGCAGCAGGAGGTCAGATTCTGGTGCAGGATCACATTTATACAGTGAGAAAAGTAGCAGACTGGGGGCAGAAGATATTGCTCCTTGGCGCTGCTCAAAAAGGAGAAAAAGAATTGTCTTATAGCCGTATCTTTATCAGAAAAAGAAACAATAAAACTGTACAGAATATGGTTTCTGGTTTTCTGACAAAATATAACCTGCAGGGAACGATCGTGTCCTCAAATCTTCCGCGCATAGCCGGATTTACTGCATTATTATTGTTTCCTGGACTTGTTTTCTGCTGTTTATGGAGAGAAGTCTGCAGGGAAAAAAGAAAATATACAATAAAAGAAGCTGGGTACTGGATCTGGAATATCCTGTATTTTGCAATAGCGGGTTTTGTAATCTGGTTATTTGTCACGCGTGCTTCCTGGCCGGAAGACTGGATTCCGCCGCAGTGGTCGGATTTTACATTCTGGCAGAAAAAGATTACTTCATTTTCTTCAGACTTCAGGCTATATCTGGCGCTTCCGAAATCGGCGGTTCAGACCAGGCAGCTGCTCCTTGGAGGAAAAACGATTTGCTGTGGAGTACTTTCATGTTTTATATATTTGCTGATGAAAGTATATGGAGGTAGATCGAACGACAAAAATCCTGTGGATTTTTAACAGAAAAAAGATTAAAACCGTAAATATGTCAAGAAAAGTGCTTAAATTTTATGCAAAAGGTAAAAAAATATGGAAGTCCTTACAGAGGTTGTGCTATAATGAGTTATCTCAAAAAGAAGTATGTATACAGGAGGAGGTTTGTGGATGGTATCATTTACTTATGTTATCAAAGATAAACTTGGAATACATGCAAGGCCTGGATTGCTTCTTGTGCAGGAAGCCGGCAAACTTACGAGTGATATCACCATAGTTAAGGGCGCGAAGAATGGTGATGCGAAGAGGATGTTCTGTGTCATGAACCTTGCTGTAAAGCAGGGCGACCAGATCACAGTGCAGGTGGAAGGCGAGAATGAAGCGGCAGATGCCGAAGTGATGAAAAACTTTTTGGAACATAATCTTTAATCAAGGAGAGTTGGAGTAATGAGAGTATTAGAAGGTAAGTCCGTATTTTCCGGAATCGCAATTGGTAAGATTTCTATTCTGCAGAAAGCAGATACAAGCGTAAAGCGTACAAAAGTAGAAGATTCGGAAGCAGAGATCGCACGTGTACAGGAAGCAAAAGACAAAGCAGTTGCACAGCTTCAGAAGCTGTATGACAAGGCACTCCAGGAGGTAGGAGAGTCAGGCGCAGCTATTTTTGAAGTACATCAGATGATGCTGGATGATGAGGACTATCTGGATTCTATTGACAACATTATCCGTACAGAGAATGTAAACGCAGAGTATGCCGTAGCAACAACAGGTGACAACTTCGCAGATATGTTTGCACAGATGGACGATGACTACATGAAAGCAAGAGCTGCAGATGTAAAAGATATTTCAGACCGTCTGGTACGTGTATTATCCGGCCATGATGACGGAGATATGGATGCAGCAGAGCCATCTATCATTGTTGCTGAGGATCTGGCTCCAAGTGAGACCGTACAGATGGATAAGAGCAAAGTTCTTGCATTTGTTACAAGAAAAGGTTCTTCCAATTCCCATACAGCAATCCTGGCAAGAACAATGAATATCCCGGCTCTGATCAATATTGAATATGATGAGAGCATGGATGGAAAGATGGCAGTTGTAGACGGTAAAAATGGTTCACTTATCGTAGACCCGGATGCAGATACTCTGAAAAAATACCAGGATCAGAAAGACGAAGAATTACGTCAGAGAGCAATGCTCAAAGAATTAAAAGGCAAGACAACTGAGACAAAGAGCGGACATAAGATTCATCTTTATGCAAATATCGGAAGCACAGGAGATGTAGCAAGCGTACTGGCTAACGATGCAGAAGGTATTGGCCTTTTCAGAAGTGAGTTCATTTATCTGGAGAAAGACAACTATCCGACAGAAGAAGAGCAGTTCCAGATTTATAAAGCAGTAGCACAGAATATGGCAGGAAAGAAAGTAATCATCCGTACACTGGATATTGGTGCAGACAAGCAGATCGATTACTTTGACATGGCACATGAAGAGAACCCGGCAATGGGTTATCGTGCGATCCGTATCTGCCTGGACAGACCGGAAGTATTTAAGACACAGCTTCGTGCACTGTTCAGAGCAAGCATGTATGGAAATATTTCCATCATGTATCCGATGATCATCTCTGTAACAGAAGTAAAACAGATCAAAGCAATCGTTGCAGAAGTTAAGAAAGAACTGACAGAGCAGGGTGTTCCGTTTAAGGATGACGTAGAGCAGGGTGTAATGATCGAGACACCTGCAGCAGTTATGATCAGTGATCTTCTTGCAAAAGAAGTTGATTTCTTCAGTATTGGTACAAATGATTTAACACAGTATACACTGGCAATTGACCGTCAGAACGCGAAACTGGACAATATTTATGATTCTCATCATGAAGCAGTGCTCCGCATGATCCAGATGGTAATCGATAATGCTCATAAAGAAGGTATCTGGGCAGGTATCTGCGGTGAGCTTGGTGCAGATACAACCATGACAGAGCGTTTCGTACAGATGGGTATTGACGAACTGTCTGTATCTCCGACATTTGTTCTTCCGGTTCGTAAGATCGTAAGAGAAATGGAATAATTTTCCGTTTAGCTATATCTGATGTAAGATGAAAGGATACTCTCTTTCAGGAAAACAGAGCAGACAATCTTCTGTTTTCCTGGGGAGAGTATATTTATTTATGTAAAAAAGGAATTGCAGGATATTGTATGAGAGATAATTTTGAGAAATTAAACCAGCTTCTGGAGCAGGAACAGTGTGAGTTTACAGGTATTCCGGATGGATTTACAGGGCAGACACAGGATAAAAAACTGCGTCTGATCTATCTGATGAATGACTGCGTGGAAAGTTTTCTGGTACTTGAGAATGCCAGAATGACAGGCAGCTATAAAAGCGGTTATGAAGGTTCTCTTGAAGCATCTGTAGAGAGGCAGGGAGAAGACTATGTGCTGGTGGTACATCAGGGAGATACTTTATTTACAGTGTTTTTTGATGATGTGTTGTTTGAATATCAGTTATATGATTATGGAAATATCGGTCATTTCTGGATGAAGAAATACGAGAATCTCAGAGTAATGGAATATCAGATAGCGATCCTGCGTGATAAGTATGATTATCTTGGAGAAGAATTCTGTAATGAACAGGAGAGAGAACTTGCGATGTTGAAAGAATTTCCGCCGCTGAGTTATCTCTTCTATCCGTCTGTGCCGGAGAAATATATTGTTCCTGTGGACAATCCGTGGGAAGTTTCCGAAGAGGCCCTGGAGGTAATGAATAAGATCGCAAAAGAAGCATGTGACAGGAAATTGCTGAAAGCTTTGCAGGAGTACCGGAAAACCGGAAGGGCATCGACGGCGAAGAAAATTGCAGTAATGTTGCGAAGAAGCAATCATATAGAAACAGTACATCTGCTTTCAGAGAAGATCAGACAGGCAGCGGAAAAATATCCTGCAAGAGATTTCGGCTGTGAACAGAATACATATCTGCAGAATTTGATGAAAGAAGCCTGGAAAAAGAAAGAAGAAATTGAAAGTTTGGGAAAATCCAGAACATATTCTGTGGTTTATAAAGAAGAACCTTTTGTGTATGACTGCGATTCCATCTCATTTCAGGTATGCCTGATGACTGTAGAGAAAGGATTTCGTGATCAGAAGATTACACTGGAATATTTCAAATAGACAGTGGGATGATGAGGTGAATCAGAAAAAATTTATATTCTGGATTGAGATACAGGGGAAAATATGGTACACTAAGCACAGCATGGATTTTTATGTAATGAATACACAAATGCAGTTACATAAGAATGGAATGAACATTTTGAGTATAATTATCCGTTTTCCGGAACTGGAGTTTTGCAGTATATAACCAGACTTTTCCGGAACAGAGATTTATCAGGAAACCACAGGAAAAGGAGACATGAACATGGGAAAGATTGCCATTGTCACAGACAGTAACAGCGGCATAACACAGGACCAGGCAAGAGAACTTGGAGTCAGCGTAATTCCAATGCCTTTTTATATTAATGAGAAGCTTTATCTTGAGGGGATTACTCTTTCACAGGAAGAGTTTTATGAGAGACTTAAGAATGATGAAACCATTTCTACTTCCCAGCCGGGACCGGCGGATGTATGCGGACTCTGGAATACACTTCTTGAAGAATATGATGAAGTGGTACACATTCCGATGTCAAGCGGACTGAGTGCATCCTGCGATACAGCAATGGGACTGGCTCAGGAATATGATGGAAGGGTACATGTGGTAGACAACCAGAGAATTTCTGTTACACAGAGACAATCTGTGCTGGATGCTCTTACTTTAAGAGAAGCAGGCAGAAACGCAGCACAGATCAAACAGGTTCTTGAGGAGCAGAAACTGGATTCCAGTATTTATATTACACTGGAAACTCTGAAATATCTTAAGAAGGGCGGCAGAATCACTCCTGCGGCAGCAGCCATCGGGACTGTTCTGAATTTAAAACCTGTACTTCAGATTCAGGGTGAGAAACTGGATGCATATTCTAAGACAAGAGGCAAGAAGCAGGCAAAACGTGTCATGCTTAAAGCCATGCAGAATGACTGGGAGAACCGCTTCGCAGAATATGTAAAACGCGGCGAAATGTGCCTGCAGTCTGCATATACAGGAAATGAGGAGGAAGCTCTGGAATTTAAGAAAGAGATCGAAGAGTCATTCCCTGGAATTGAGATTGTACAGAATCCACTGTCATTAAGTGTTGCATGCCATATCGGGCATGGTGCCATTGCTGTTGCATGTTCAAGAAGAGTGGTAGTGGACTGATTTAGTTGAATCAGATAATGAGGCGGACATTTTTGTCTGTCTGACTATAAAATAGAACGATTTGAGGAGTTAGGAAAGAATGAAAAAACTGATGGAACAGATGGCGGAAGAACTTTCCGCAGCATTTGAAAAAGCCGGATATGACCCATCCTACGGAAAGGTAACCGTATCCAACAGACCGGACCTTTGCGAATTTCAGTGTAACGGTGCCATGGCAGGAGCCAAAGCATATAAGAAAGCACCGTTTATGATCGCTGATGACGTAGTGGCATACTTAAAAGACAGCCAGGTTTTCTCCATGGCAGAAGTTGTAAAGCCGGGATTTATCAACCTGAAAGTAAAAGGTGAGTTTCTTGCAGATTATTTAAAAGCAATGGCAGCAGACGAGAAACTTTCCGTATCTGCCGCAAAAGAGCCGAAAACAATTATCATTGACTATGGCGGACCAAACGTTGCAAAACCTCTTCATGTAGGACATCTTCGTTCGGCAATCATTGGAGAGAGCATTAAGAGAATTGGTCGTTTCGTTGGACATAAAGTGATCGGTGACGTACATCTGGGAGACTGGGGACTGCAGATGGGTCTGATTATTACAGAACTGAAACACAGAAAACCGGAGCTGGTTTATTTTGATGATTCCTACACAGGAGAATATCCGGAGGAAGCACCATTTACGATCAGCGAACTGGAAGAGATTTATCCATGTGCAAGCGGAAAGTCCAAAGAGGATGAAGCATACAGAAACGAAGCTCTGGAAGCAACACATCTTCTTCAGCAGGGCAAACCGGGATATATGGCTCTCTGGAACCACATCATGAATGTGTCTGTTACAGACCTGAAACGCAACTATGACAAATTAAACGTATCTTTCGATCTCTGGAAAAAGGAATCTGATGCACAGCCATACATTCCGGGTATGGTTGAGGATATGAAAGAGAAAGGATTTGCCTATGTAGATCAGGGGGCACTTGTAGTAGATGTAAAAGAAGAAAATGATACAAAGGAAATCCCTCCATGTATGCTTCTGAAATCAGACGGAGCTTCTCTCTACACAACTACAGACCTTGCAACAATCGTAGAGCGTATGAAATTATTTAACCCGGATGAAATCCTGTATGTCGTTGACAAACGTCAGGAACTTCACTTTATCCAGGTATTCCGCTGTGCAAGAAAGACAGGACTTGTAAAAGATGATACAAAGCTTTCTTTCCTTGGATTCGGAACTATGAACGGAAAGGACGGCAAACCGTTCAAGACAAGAGAAGGCGGCGTTATGCGTCTGGAAACTCTCATCAAAGATATCAACGAAGAGATGTTTACCAAGATTGTTGAGAACCGCAGCGTAAAAGATAAAGATGCAAAAGAAACAGCTGAGATCGTAGGACTTTCCGCAATCAAATATGGTGATCTTTCTAACCAGGCTACCAAGGATTACATCTTTGATATTGACAGATTTACATCATTTGAAGGAAATACAGGCCCGTATATCCTTTATACGATCGTTCGTATCAAATCCATCCTGAACCGTTTTGTAGAAGAGGGTGGTAATCTTGAAGCAGGTGCGATCCTTGATCCTGTAAACGACAGCCAGAAGAATCTGATGCTCCAGCTGACAGGCTTCGGCGCAACTGTAGAGAACGCTTTCGAAGAAAAAGCACCGCATAAGATCTGTGCATATATTTACGAAGTATCCAATGCATTCAACAGCTTTTATCATGAAACAAAGATCCTCAGTGAAGAGAACGAAGCACAGAAAGCTTCCTTCATCCAGCTGCTGAAACTTACAAAGAAAGTTCTGGAGACATGCATCGACCTTCTCGGATTCTCTGCACCGGACAGAATGTAAAAACAATAAATTAATTTATACGGTTACTATGGATCTGCAAGGAGGAATTGCTTATGAAAAACAAGAAAATCCGCAGATGTATATTGGCAATATGGCTTATAATAGCTGTTGTTCTTCTGACGCTGGTATACAGATATAATGGCAATGAAAAAGCAGAACAGATTATCTCGAAACTGGTATGGATATATGTTTTTGCTTCCTGCATCATGACAGGAGTTATGTATAAATTAAAGAAAAAGAAATGAAATTCGACAATAAATTCAAGCCCTGTTTACATATATTGTAAATGGGGCTTTTCAAAAAGAACAAAATGTGCTATCATATACATATCTAGTCTATGAGTGATGAAATTCTTTCATCATATTTTCCATTTTATAGTTTAATTAAATAAATTGTGGAACAGTTATTGGCTTATGAGCAAGTAGCGAAGCGGATTGTAAATATCCGTTTGACAATTGAATAGGAGAGACTTGACAGCCCTGAATTTTCAATAAAAAACATTTGATTATATGAGGAGGTGCGCCAGTGAATTTATCTGGAACTGTATTAAAAGGGCGCTACTGTATTTTGGAGCCTGTTGGAAAAGGTGGCGGAGGGAAAGTCTATCTTGCCAGAGACCTGGAATTGGGCGTTTTATGGGCAGTAAAAGAAATACAGGCATCCGGCAAAAGTGAAGCTCGGATGCTTCTGAAACTTTCTCATCCATCTCTGCCAAAGATGATAGATTACATAGAAGATGATCAGAAATGCTATATTGTTATGGAATATGTCAGGGGAAAATCCCTGGGTGAGTATTTAAGAGACGGAAAACGTTTTTCTGCAAATGAAATCGTTAAATATGGAATGGAGATTGTTGATGTATTCTCCTATTTTCATAACAGGAAACCGCCAGTTTATTATGGAGATCTTAAACCAGACAATCTAATGCTGGGCGAGAATGGCAGATTATATCTGATCGATCTGGGTGGTGCTGTAAATGGATATAAATATCAGCATAAAGTATGTACAGGCACAACCGGCTTTGCAGCACCGGAACAATATGAAGGTAAGATAAACGCAGCAACAGATATTTATACATTTGGAAAAACATTATCTGCTTTATGTGGAAAGACTGACTATCTGTTATTTATTCGGAATATGCAATTGTTCTGGCTTATTTTCAGATGCTGCATGAAGAAGCCGGAAATGCGTTATCAGAACATGCAGACTGTACAGAAAAAACTAAGCAGGATCCAAAAGAGACAAAGTCAGAGTAAAATTAAAAACATGCTGGTTTTGTCAGGGAGCAGCATTGTTTTTGCAGTAATAGCTGTCTTTCTTCTATTCAGTTCTAATCTGGTATCCGGTTCCAGACCATTTAATTTCTATGAAGAACTGACTGCTATTACAGACCTCTATTATCAGGAAGAATTTCAAAACGGCAGTAAAGCGGATCAGGAGAAAATTTGTGAGCATGCAGATATCAGACTGCGGGAATTACAAAAGCAATGTACAGAAAAAGAAGAATCCCGAAAGATTCTGCAGCTTCTGGCAGTAAACAGCGAATATCAGGAGAATTACGAAAATGCCGGGCTCTACTTTGAACAGATGCTTCTCTATGATGAAACCTACAGAGCCGGATACGGTGAATATGGAATGTTTCTGCTCCGCACCGGACAACAGGAAGCCAGTCAGACACTATGGACGGAATATAAGTCGAAAGAAACGATGTTAGATGATACAGTCAGCAGAAATCTGAGATTATGGGAAAAGGAGATGAGTAAGATTGAAGAAAAATCGTAACAGACTTTTAATTATAATATCCGTATGTTTATGCCTGTACCTGACTTCAACTATCTCTGCTATGCAGATGGGCGGCTTTGATATTGATGTGGGAAATGGAGAGAACAGTAGCTGGCAATGGCAGGAAGAACAGCAGTGGAATCAGAGCAGCTGGGAGAATACATGGGAAAACAGCTGGCAGACTGGTGACAACACATCAGAAACTCCTGCACAGAACAATCAGACAAAGGACAATGAATATCCATATAATTCTGATATAGGAAACGGAACACAGGATAATACACAGCAATGGAATGATATACAGCAGAGCGGCACTGACTGGAATAACGGCAGTCAGTGGAACAACAATTCACAATGGTATAATAATTCCCAGAGTAATAACGATACTCAGAATAATAACACCCAGAGCAATAATAATTCTGCATGGAATAACCAATCTCAAATAGATAATAACATGCAGACTACACCCCAGACAGATAAATCCACTGTTAAAATCCCAGAAGAAACCTCACCAACATCAACCCCGGTACCAACACCCAAGCCAGCAAAAAAGAAAAATAAGAAGAAACAGAATAAAACAGAGAAAGAAAACAAAAGTACAGTTAATTCCAAAGAGTTTCAAAATGAAGAAAATCAAGGGGATATTGTTAAATATACACGTATAAAAGATGAGCCTGTAGTATTTCAATACATACAAGGTCCAGAGAATCTCTATATTTTACAAATTAAGACAATATCTCAAGGCTCTGTTCAGATCTTATCCTTTCGTCTTAACGGAACAGAATGTCCATGGCACTGGGAAGAAGATTGCATCATACCAGATATGGAAGATAACAAGGTGGAAGAAATAGAATTATTGGCTATTTCTCAAGGTGGAAAACTGATAAAATTTATATCTGATTAAGAAAAAAGAAGCCTTTCAGAAATAAATCTGATTGGCTCCTTTTTTATCTAGGGTAGGTGTATTTTGCTTTTTGCAATAAAATATCAGCCCAATTTCTTTCGTGACGTAATACTCTGAGAATATGAATTTCTTTAGGACCAGACTCCATATCATCAATTCCTCTGTCTAACATATGGAGAAGAGCAAGATCTGCCTGGCTTTTATGGGGTGTAGGGATTTCTTTTGATAATTTCATATAATCACTCCATTCCTACGATTATAATATTATGACTGTTAGAAGTATCTGTTCATAGTTTATCATGAAGCGAAGAGTAATACAATCATAATATTTTGACAAATTTCGACATAGCATAGAAAAGAAAAAGTACATAGACGCTTCAGAAAAACAATGCTATAATCTATCATATTATATCAATTTTTCTGAAACAGGAGGAATCTTATGTACAAAGCAATTTTGTTTGACTTAGATGGAACATTAACAGAATCTGGAGAGGGTATCACAAAGTCTGTTCAGTATGCTCTGGAAAGAATTGGCAAGCCTGAGGAGGATCTTGAGAAACTGAAAGTTTTTGTAGGACCGCCACTTATGGAAATGTTTATGAAATACGCGCAGATTGATGAAGAAACTGCAAAACGGGCAGTGGAAATCTACAGAGAACGCTATTCTGTAACCGGAATCTTTGAGAATGCCGTATATCCGGGAATTGAAGAAATGCTGGCGCAGTTAAAAAAGAAAGGATACATTCTTGCAGTTGCTTCCTCCAAACCGGAAGTATATGTAAGACAGATCCTGGATCATTTCGGACTTACCAAGTACTTCACAGAAATTGGTGGAAGTGAAATGGATGGCCGCAGAACCAATAAGACAGAAGTGATCGAAGATGTTCTGAAGCGACTGAACATGGATAAACACAGAGATCAGGTCATTATGATAGGTGATAAAGAGCATGATGTATACGGAGCGCGCAAATCAGGGCTGGAATGCATCGCTGTTTCTTTTGGATATGGAACAGAAGAAGAACTCAAACAGGCAAAGCCTTTGAAAATTGTTGATTCCGCAGAAGAAATCGTAGATTTTTTCGCCTGAGCCCTCTGAGAAAACAAACCATTGTTTCTAAAATCTGGAGGGCAGGATACCCGGTAGGAATCCACTTCATAATCTCGCAGATCGTTGCAGGAACCGCGCTGGCAATATTTGCAAGAACTGCGGTAAACTCAGCTGAGACATACTATAATTACACGATTTTTCTTACTGGCTTAACAGGAATTCTGGCTATGATCCCGGCATTGTATTTTTATCGAAGAGATAAAGTCAGAAGAATTGCCGGCGGTCTGATTCCGGCACAGAAAAAAGTACAGCTTTCCTTACCGGAAATAATTCTTCTGCTTCTGGCAGGAGCCGGACTTGCACAGTACGGAAATTTTCTGATGGCAATGCTTCAGTCATTTATCAATAGCAGCACCTATCAGGAAAGCATGACCAGAATTACAGAAGGGAAATCGCTTTTTATGATGATTTTCTGGATGGGAATTATCGCACCTGCAGCAGAGGAAATGATCTTCCGCTGGTTAATCTATCTGCGCCTGCGTGACTGGCTGAAGATGCCGGTGGCAGCAGTAATTTCCGGACTGATCTTTGGTATCTATCACGGAAATATCGTGCAGGGAATTTATGCAACTATCCTCGGAACTGCATTTGCATGGATACTGGAAATGAGTGGAAATATTTACAGCAGTATGCTGCTCCATATGGGAGCAAATATCTGGTCACTGCTTATCTCAGAATATGCACTGGATCTGTTTTCCGTGAAATACGGCGTACAGATTCTCATATTGATCTACCTGATTCTGCTGATCAGTGTGGTATATTGCCTCACTCATTTCGAAAAGATGTGCAGTATAAGAAAAAAGAAGAGAATGATATAAAAATAGAGAAAAGACAGAGACATCTGCAACTGTGGAATGACAGTACACATGCAGGTGTCTTTTTGATTCAATTAGAAAAACTTATGTTAAGGCAAAAGGACAAATAAATATTTAGTTATTGTGCACTTGACAGATCCAGCAGTATTCTGTATGATAAGTGTATCAATACAACTAATACACTAAATACACATGTAAAATAAAACAAGACATTATGAAACATGCAGCAGAAAGGAGGAATCATCGGTGATTGTTTTGGATTATCAGGACAGGCGCCCGATCTATGAACAGGTTACAGATAAATTCCAGATTCTGATCCTGAACGGTGTCCTGCCGCCGGGATCGCAGATGCCGTCAGTAAGGCAGCTTGCCACAGAGTTGTCCGTCAATCCCAACACGATCCAGCGTGCATACATGGAACTGGAGAAACTGGGACTGATCTATCCGGTAAAAGGCAGAGGAAATTTCGTAGCAGACAGCTCACAGGTACAGAAGATAAACAGAGAGAGCTATCGAAAGGAATTTATGGCACTGATACAGAAAGGCAGGAACACAGGATTCAGCAGAGAGGAACTGGAGAAAATGCTTGCGGAAACCTTTGAAAAGGAGGATGAATCATGATAGAGATCAGAAACTGCAGTAAAGCTTTCGGAAAAATCCATGCCATTGACCATGTATCAATGAAAATCGGTGAACGTCAGATTTTCGGACTGGTAGGAACCAACGGTGCAGGAAAGAGTACACTGCTTCGAATGGTTGCCGGAGTGATAAAGTCGGACGAAGGAGAAATTCTGGTGGATCAAGAACCGATCTATGAGAATGAAAAGATAAAGCAGCAGATATTTTACATTTCAGATGGCGGGTATTTTCCACAGGGATATACGGCAGCAGATCTGAAAGATTTCTACAGAGAATATTATCCAGGCTTCATGACTGACCGCTACAGCAAACTAATGGACCAGTTTCATCTGGATGAGAAACGCAGGATCAGCGCCTACAGCAAGGGAATGAAAAAACAGCTTCTGGTCATTATGGGAATCAGTGCAGGAACAAAATATCTGCTATGCGATGAGACATTCGACGGACTGGATCCGGTGATGCGGCAGGCAGTGAAGAGCCTGTTTGTGTCCGAAATTATGAACCGTGATTTTACCCCGGTGATCGCATCCCACAATATGAGAGAACTGGAGGATGTGTGTGACCATGTAGGACTCTTGCACAAAGGCGGAATTCTTCTGTCCAGAGAACTGGAAGACATGAAATTCCATATCCATAAGATTCAATGTGTACTGCCGGATCAGACGAAAGAAGAAGCACTGCTGAAAGAACTGGACGTTTTGAAGAAAGAACATCAGGGTTCACTTCTGATACTTACGGCGAGAGGAACCAGAGAAGAAATATTTCGAAAAGTACAGACACAGAATCCAATATTCTGCGAAGTAATTCCATTGACACTGGAGGAGATATTTATCAGCGAAACGGAGGTGGCAGGCTATGAAGTCAAAAACATTTTCTGGTAGATCATTAAGAAGCAGCTTAAAGGGCAGTACCTGGATTCTAGTGCTGTTGTTACTGGGATTTATGGTTGTATTTCCGGTAGCAGAACTGATGCTGATCGGAAATCAGACGGATGAAATCCACAGGATGACTTTTGCTATGATCTGTTCCTATCTGGTAATTCCGGGCTTTCTGGTTACAATGCTTGCGGCCGTTGTAAATGCCCTGAATGAATTCTGGTATCTTTTTTCCAGAGATAAGATTGATTTTTATCACAGTCTTCCGGTAACAAGAAGCAGGTTCTTTTGGGAAAAAGCAATCAGAGGTCTGGTGCTGTATCTGGTTCCATATATGATCATGGAACTGATCACAATGGCAATCGCGGTCAGCAAAGGATATGGCAGTCATCTGATCCCGGCAGCAGGGAAAATGTTTCTGGAGCATCTGTTTATGTATCTGCTGCTTTATTTCGGAGCAGTGCTGGCACTGGTAATTGCAGGAAATATTCTGGCAGGTATTCTGTCACTATGCTGCGTTTACCTTTACGGACCTGTACTGGGCATTCTTTTATGGGTGCTGGAAATGATGTATTTCAGAACGAATATGGGACTTAAAGAGGGAATGGCAGAAAAGATATCTGTTTTTCTTTCACCTGTATCTATTTCCATGGCATTGCGGACTTATTCAGGACAAAAGAATTTCTGGATCATTATAGTGGGTGGGATACTGCTTCTGATTACTCTGGCAGTATGTGCATATCTTGCATATACAAAGCGTCCAGCTGAGAAAACAGGAAAATCTTTTGTTTACGGATTTCTGGAACCAATCCTTTTGTTTATGGTCGTAATCCCTGCAGCTCTGGCAATTGGGACGATGTTTGGACTGATCGGACCGGAAGAAAACAGGACAGGATGGTGGATATTCGGGCTTGTGCTGGGGACAGTTGTATTTTATGGGATTTTGCAGGTTATTTTTGCAATGGATTTCCGTAAAATGGCAGCACATAAGCTGCAGCTTCTGCTTTTGGGAATATGTGTAGCTGTCAGTGCCTGGATATTGCACACAGATGCAATTGGGTATGACACAAGAATTCCGGCAATGGCAAAGACAGAAGAAATCAGTCTGAATCTGGAGTGGATAGGAACAGAGAGTGTGAATGAACCGCAAATGGAAATGAGTTTTAATTCGTATAAACTGGACAGACTCTTTTATTTCATGGGTGGAAATTATGGCAGATGGACAGAGGCAGGAATGTCAGATAAAATCTATGAAGTGTTAAAAGAAATTGTGGCTTATCAGAACAGTGAGGAACGCAGCGGAACAGAAATAGGAGTTCAGTTCAAAAAGAAGAGCGGTTTTGATATTACCAGACAATATATAGTGACAGCGAAGCAGCTTGGCAGACTCCTGGAAGTGTGCTATGAGCAGGGAACATTAAAAGATAATAAATATAATGTTCTGGAAGAGTACAGACAGAAAGTTACATTTATATCGGTAACCCCGTTGAATGAATTAGATGATCAGTATTCTGTAACACTGGAAAAAGCTGACAGCCATAAACTTCTGGATCTGCTGAAACAGGATATAGCAGAAGCTTCACCGCGGGATCTTATAGGGATTCCTTGCGGACGACTGGAACTTTACACTACTTCTTATGCAGAGATGGATGAGGAATCCTATGCAGGAGTAAGCAGATATATTTTCCCGACATTTAAGAGGACGCTTGCTTTCCTGAAAGAAAAAGGTTATGCTTTTGCTGTGGAAAAAGAAAATCTGAAACAGTACAATTATTCAGTGACATATAATACAGAAGAAACGGTTGTCGCAGATCCTGAACAGAAAGAAGAACTGTCACAGAGCCTGATCTATGAATTTGAGTGTCCGGCATGGCTGGAGACGGAGGCGGGTGTGAATGTGAAACCGGTTCTGAACAGTACAGAGTCTGCCGGAGAATCACTGAATGGAGTAGAATTATCTGTACTGAAAGTGAAAGAACCGGAATTTATAAAGAAAATAGTAGAAACTGGCGAGGAAAAAGAATGAAGAAAGCAGTTCGTCTGGATAAGTTCCTGGCAGATGCAGGAGCAGGGACCAGAAGTGAGGTAAAGAAATATATTCAAAAAGGAAAAGTCCAGGTCAATGGTGTACCTGCAAAGAAGCCGGAGATCAAGGTCAGTGAAGAAGATGAAGTAGTTCTGGATGGAAATAGAATTTCCCAGGCACCGGAATTTGTCTATTATCTTCTGCACAAACCGGCAGGCTATGTCAGTGCCACAGAGGATAAGCGGGACAAAACAGTGATGGAACTTGTACCGTCAGACAGAAAAGGCCTGTTTCCGGTAGGAAGACTGGACAAAGATACGGAGGGCCTGCTTCTGATCACAGATGATGGAGCACTTGCACATGAACTTCTTTCCCCTAAGAAACATGTAGACAAAACATACTATGCTGTCACAGACGGATGTATGACCGGAGAGGATGTACAGAGATTTGCTGAAGGTCTGGAAATCGGAGAAAAAAATCTGACCATGCCTGCGAAACTGGAAATTCTCGGTACGAGAGAAGTCAAAGAGACAGAACTGGAACAGTACCCGTCAGGATGGTCATCGGAAATTCAGCTTACGATCAAAGAGGGAAAATTCCATCAGGTTAAGCGAATGACAGAAGCAGTAGGAAAGAAAGTTGTCTATCTGAAACGAATTTCCATGGGAGTATTAAAGCTGCCGGACGATCTGAAAAAAGGCGAATGCCGTCAGCTGACTGTCGAAGAAGAGAAAAAGCTGAAAAACAGTGTTGTTACAAATAAGTGAAGTATCAGGAATATATTGTTAATTCTCGACGGATATAACTGCTATTATGACAGGCGGTGATGAAGCGCAGGAAAACGAGTGCTTCAGGATCACAGCAGAACCTGTAAAAATAATAAAAAATTTGCAAAAAACCCTCTTTACATGGAGGGTTTTTGTATGCTATACTACAGAAGTTGCG
>CAKRWH010000018.1:0-65924 GCA_934416185.1 uncultured Blautia sp.
AGAATCTGGCAGACAGCCAGGAACAGTATCAGATGGCTTTTATAAAATGTCAATATACGAATGATTACATACTTACAAAAGAGCGTAGCTTTTACTTTATATAAAAAAGGTTTCATGTTATCATTATTTTGATTTAAGCTAGTAACATTGCTAAGTTTAAACAGTTACCTAATTCATTTCAAACAGGCATTACAGAAATCAAAATATCCCAGGAGGAAACCCATATGCATCATGATTTAGATATTCACCCAATCCCAGAGAAAGTTCTCTATATTAATGATCTTACAATAGCGGATACAGCACCTTATTATGAAACAACCAAGCAATATGAGAAAGCACTTACCGGAGAGACGCAGGCCAAAGGTGGGATTCTTCCTGATGACAACGTCAGAATTTATGTTCCGCTGGATCTGAATGCAGATCAGATTTTACACAGGCTTCGTGAGATATACAGAGTTATGGAGAGTCCGGATGATATGAATGAGTCTGATTTCTGGGTGGAAACAAATAAAATTGTTGCTCAACTTGAAATATATGATCAGGTATGGGTAGCAAGGAATTTAAAGGATGCTGTAAGAATAAATGATAACATTCACAGTCCAAAGGGAATACAACTGGCTAAAGAGATTATTTCAATTCTGATGGAGGATGAAGGCTGCGCAGAGTCTTTTCCATATAATATTATTGATGAATTGCAGGCGGAATTTGGAATACAGATAGATTAAAAAGTGCTATAATATACTGAATATACTTAAAACCATTAAGAGGCCGGTCACTTAACTAATGTGCACTTGCGGTCAAGTGCTCGGAAGTTTCAACAAACATATAATGTGATTGAGGACATTGGGGTCAGGTACAGGAGGTATGATATTATGAATAGATTGTTTAAAGATGCAATGTTTTTCACTGCATTTATTCCGCTATGGATAACAGTCCTTTTTTTAGATATAGTGAGTATTGCTGATGAATCGAATTGTCATATAGGATCTGAAGTAATGGGTATTAGTTGTATTATTATTGGATTGCTTTTATCAGCAATAGTTATTTTTTGCTCGATGAGAGGAGTACAAGAGGGAGATTATGTAAAATATAGGATATTATCTGTGGAACAGGAAAAGGGGATAACATCAGAATTTTTATTATCTTACATTCTTCCGCTGTTTGCGTTTGATTTTACAAAATGGGTTAGTGTAGTAGAATTTTTAATTTATTTTTTGATTTTGGGGATTTTATGTGTTAGAAACGATAATGTTTATGCCAATTTGTTGTTTGAGGCAAAAAAATATAAGTTTTATACTTGTGAAATGCAATGGGTGGCAGAGGCAGATGCAACTTCGATTCCAATGACGGTTATTAGTAAAAAACCTTTAACCGCCTGTAAAGGAAATACAATCGAAGTTGTCGCGCTTAATAAGCCCTTTTATTTAGGTAAATGAAATAGGTGACGACGAAGGGACTTCACAAACACCATCATCAAACATATTGTTTTTTGCTTTGTCACAAATTGCAAGTGTAAAGTTTTTGGCATTTTTGGGATCGCTCAGATCAAACTTATATGTGGCTGGATTAACAGGAATATGAAGACGATTTTTTAATATATCTTTACATTTTTGCTGTTTTAGTTTCTTTACTATTTCTGGATTATATGTAATAAACTTTTTAGGATTTTGACCAGAAGAAGCAAATACTTTATATGAATCCATATCATCAACAATATCAGCCATTTCTAAATCCTGAAGACGTTCCCGGCATACGATTTTATGGGAGTATTCAATATTAAAAATGCTTTCAAAGCTATTGTTTATTGAATAAAGTGTGTGATCTGTAATTAGAGCATCAAAACACTTACCAAATTGAATAAGAGGTTCAGTTGTATTGACAATTGTATTGTTTCTGGCTGAAAAAATAGGTATCCTTTTCTTGAAAGACAGAACTGGGTTTTTTTGAGTGAGTAAGTAAAGGTTTTTATTTTTGCCATCAATATCTTCATAATTGCCTACGAAAATAAAAGCATTTGCTGAGATGTTTTTTAAATCAACACTGTCATCGCTATTATTGATATGATTAACTAATGATGGCCAGCTTAATTGCATAAGTTCGTTTGTGACATCAAGTTTTTCAGTTATATTTTTGGGATTTTGAGCGGTATATTCTAAAATATGATTTTGCTTTTTAACTACACTTAAGAAAGCATCACACATGGAGGTAATAATATCGTTAAGTAACTGAGCGGATGCAAAATTAATATTATAACAGACGTATTCATTAGGATTTTTCTGGTGATTATACTCTATTAGAAAACAATTCCAATGAGTTAGTTGTTTGGCAGTGTTAATTGCAGTTTCGATTTTTTGAAACGACATATATTACCTCCTGTATATGGTATAAAATTTAATTTATTATACCATATGTAGGAAAAATGTAAAATATATTGTTATGGAGATGCGCAAAATCCTAAAATGAAATTTAACAATTCACTGTCGACATCCCCAACCGGTAAATTAGAATGACAAATGATGCGTATTAATGTTTTAAACAGAAGCAGAATAAAATCTGAACAGGAGAGGAAAGATTTTATGGAAGAAATGACTCTTTATAACAAAATAGTCAGTTCAGGAATTGATTTTATTATTGATGGATTAAGTGCATATGGCAGCGAGTGGTCTGCAAAAAATATCTGTCTTTGTATTGAAGAGAAGGATGAAAAAATTAAAAAATTTCTTATATCATTAAATAATTGTGGTATGTATGAGTTTTTGGTTGCAATATGTGAAATAATTAATACCTGTTGCTGCAAAGATATTCAGACCTGGTTTTATGAGCAATTAGATCAGTGTCAGGACAGGGAAATGATTATTGAAATAGTTAATAGATTTCATCAAAATCAGGTAGCGGGATTGGAAGCAGTGTTTCCTGGATTAGGAAAAGATTTTAAATATGTTCTTTCAGTAGGTATGAAAAATTTACAGGAGTACATATGGGAAAATTATGACCCTGAATTTTTAAGGAAAATTTCCAGAAGTGATTCCAGAAATATAGGAGTTTGTTTTCCTATGATTAGCAAAGATTTAGAATATATGAAAAGACTGGAAGAAAATGTGTTTCCATATTTGATAATGAGTGCAAAAGATATCAGAGAAATTGGTGATGAAGATAGAACAAGAGAAGCCCTTGTGCGTATGAGAATTGCAGATTATTTAGTTGAACTGGGGATTTTCTATTATTCTCAGGTAGAACATGCGTTTGATGCGTTACTTACGAAAGATTCAAAGGAGGCAGCAGAGGCTGATTATAATAAGTATTTTCAAGTGATTCAAAACATTTTAGAAATGGAATTGGGACACCGCTTATATATTACAAATACTATGACAGATTATTTGAATGAATTAATTCATATATCAGAATATTTCGGTGATACCTTATATAGAAAGAATATACTGGTGATGAAAACATATTTGCCCTTGTTATATCAGCTAGTGGGCAGAGAAAAGGAGGCAATGTCTCTTTTGATAGATACCATTCAATATCTGCCTAAGTCATATGCTATAAGTAAATCATATCTTATAACATTTTATCGCGGTTTACTCATTACAAAGGATGAAATTCAAAGGCAACGACTTATAGGTATATTTGATGAAATTTATTTTAGCAATGGTGGTGTAAGAGAATTTATCACAGTTGCAAGACATATAAATATTTTTTACCAAAAATATAGCAAGAATATTCAGAGTAATGTAAGCTTATTAAAGACAGATTATATGTTGCATGATAAAGCCTTGGTTGTACAATGGTTTAAAGATGGGTTGATTTCAGAAAAATTTAATTCATTACTTAAGATAATAGAGAATGAATCTGGATTTCCCAGAAGTAAAGCAATAAATGATTTTATACAGTTATTTTATAGCTTGAGTTCGCATAGAGAATCTAATATACGAATAATTCCGGAGAGATGTGCTGAAATATTAGATATTAAAGATTGTTTGAACGGAGAATTTGATCAGAAAGAAGTATTCAATTTATATACAGAAGAAGAAAACGTACAGATTTGTAAACTGGCAGAGCAAATGGAAAATGCAAGAAACCAGATGCCCGCATATAAATGGCAACAATATTACATTGGTATAAAACAAAAGGCAGAAGAATTTTGGAATATGGATGCAGATTCTGTTTTATGTAGAAAATTTATGACGGCATTTCGTGGAATACAAAGTGACCCATTTAATAAATGGGAATTTGACAGACGGGGAAATATACTAAGAAAAAGAGATGAAGATTCGATTAATAATTTAGTTGCTTTTTTTCTGAAAGCTTATTATGGAGAAGAAAATATACATAGAGAAGAACCACAGGGATTATCTGGAAATGGAAATAAGTTTGGTGAAATTGATATTTTGATCTATCGTAATGGAACGCAATTTGCAATTCAGGAAGCTGTGAAAATAGAAGCATTAGAAAAAATAAAACTAGATGAACATTTGAGTCGTCTGATGTACAATTATGATACACAGGGAGTTCCTGTTACTTGTCTGGTCATTTATGCCTATGCAAAACAAAGACAAGATTTTTTTGTAAAAATAGAAAATTATTTAGAAGAATATTTAAACGGGGATTTGTTCAAGTATGATATTGTAAACAAACTCAAAAGGGAAGAGGAAGATACAGCTAATATTTGCCATCATTCGGTAGCTTATCGTCGGGAAGCGATGATACAGAAGTTGCATATATTTACGGTACTTATGTAACCACCCTAAAATATCAGAAATTAATCATTTTAACAAAGATTTCTGAAAGTCAGGAGGTAGTATCTATGTTTATATCCGGTAAAAAATTAAAAAGCTGTCTGCTCTATCTGCTGATCATACTCGTCACTCTGTCAGCAGCCAGCCTGCTGGCTTCTAAATATGCACTGTCTGTGACACACATTACTTCTTCCACAGGGAAGATTTCTTCGTCTCTTCGCATCGTGCAGCTGACGGATCTGCATGACAGCAGTTTTGGCAGGGGGAATTCCAGGCTGATCAGGAAGGTGAAGGAGCAGGCTCCGGATGTGATCCTGATCACAGGGGATCTGGTGAATGCGAAGCAGGAGAATACGGAAATTGCGGTGAATCTTATAAGAAATCTGGTAAAGATTGCTCCGGTGTATTGCTCTGACGGGAATCATGAGGTAGAATATCAGGAGAACTATGGGGCTGATCTTCATGAGCTTTATCGTGAGGCCGGTGCGCAGGTTCTGGATCGTGAGTATCAGGATGTGGAGATTGCGGGGCAGCAGCTTCGGATCGGTGGTATTTACGGGTACTGTCTGCCTGCGAAGTATGAGAGTGAAGCCAGGGCGGACGAAACAGAGTTTCTGACCCGGTTTCAGGACACGGACAGATTGAAGATCCTTATGTGTCATATGCCTGTATGCTGGATGATCAATGAAAGCCTGGATGAATGGAACGTGGATTATGTTTTTGCCGGACATGTTCATGGGGGAGAGGTGATCCTGCCGTTTGCAGGCGGTATCTATGCTCCGGACATGGGCTGGTTTCCCGGACGTCTGGAAGGAGAGTTTAAGTCGAAAGATCAGGAGAGAACGCTGATTCTTTCCAGAGGGCTTGGAACTACTGAGATGATTCCCAGGTTCAACAATATACCGGAAATTATGGTTGTAGATATAGATGGAGAGAAATAGAAGTATGAATGAGATTCAGGAGAAGTTTTTGGAAGCTCTGCGTGTTTCACTGAAGAACGGGACTGTTCAGTGGGAGGAACCGCTGCAGGTCGGACAGTGGAAGGAATTATTCGGGCTAGCTGAGACACATCATGTTTTTCCTTTAATATATGAAGCTGTTTATCGCAGTCCTGCAGCAGGAAAAGCTGATCCGCAGCTGATGACGGATTACAAATGGAAAGCGGTTCAGCTGATTTCTCTGCAGGCACTGAAGACGGAGAGTTTCCTGTGTCTGATGGAATGCCTGAACAAACAGGAAATCTATCCGATTACTGTGAAGGGCCTTATCTGCAGAAATCTGTATCCGAAACCGGACTGCCGTATATCGGGAGATGAGGATATCCTCATTCCGAAGGAACAGTTTGGCAAATGCCATCAGGTGCTGACAGAGAGTGGGCTTAAAGTGGCTGATGAGAGTCAGGATATAGAGAAAGAGTATGAGGTTTCTTACACAGCTAAGAAGGGAACCCTGTATATAGAACTGCACAAGAGTCTTTTTCCACCGGAATCCAATGTGTATGGAGATTTCAACCGGTTCTTTGATCATGCGGATGAGCGCTGTGTGGAAATAGAGACAGAGGGCAGGAAAGTACGGACTCTTGGGTATACAGATCACTTTTTCTATCTGATCTGTCATGCGTTCAAGCATTTCCTGCACAGCGGGTTTGGAATCCGTCAGGTCTGCGATATAATTCTTTATGCTTCACATTATGGCAGTGAAATTGACTGGGCTCAGGTTCTGAAGCAATGCAGGGAAATCCATGGCGAGTATTTTACAGCTGCCCTGTTTCAGATTGGAGAGAAATATCTGGATTTCCATGCGGACAGTGCAGGCATTCCGAAAGAATGGCAGGCAATGAAAGTGGATGAGACCATGATGCTGGAGGATCTTCTTTCAGCAGGAATCTATGGATATGGAAGCAAAAGCCGTATGCACAGCAGTAATATTACGTTAAATACAGCAGCAGATCAGTGGCATGGCAGGCACAGCAGCAATATTTTTAAGGCACTCTTTCCTTCAGCAGGGGAAATGGAGAAGAAATATCCTTATCTCAGAAAGCACAAATGGCTCCTGCCGGCAGCATGGATCACCAGGATCGGCAGATACTGCAGGGAAACAGCCGGAACATCGGATCAGACCGCCACAGAGGCACTGCAGATTGGAAAGCACCGTGTGGAACTGATGAAAACCTACAGGATCATAAAATGATGCTTGCCTGAACCTGCAACAGATATGCCGAATGATCGTATATTTATGCCAAAATCCCGGGACATACAAGCCAGAATTCCATTGACGCAGGCAATCTGAAATGAATTTGGGCTACGTAACTGAGAACAGGGTGAACAGTACCGCGAGATATTAGTTTTTGTAATATAACCGCAAAAAACTCTTGAATGCTATATTATTTTATGATATCCTTAACAAGAACGTGTTTGAAAAATAAAAAGTCTTTAAATGTCACAAAGATGTAGAAGAAGGGAAATATTATGAAAATTGACAAAAACTTTGTATTACGTGAGATCGCCGGTGAATATATTATTATTCCCACAGGGCGGACAGCACTGGAGTTCAATGGGCTGATCACCGTAAATGAAGTGGGAATGGAGCTTTGGAAAATGCTTCAGGAGGATGTCACTTTTGATGATCTTCTCAATGGCATTCTGGAAGAATATGATGTAGATGAGAATGCAGCAAGAGAAGATATACAGGAGTTTTTGGACAGACTGGTTAAGGGAGGAATCCTTACAGAAGATGAAAAAAGTGAAAAATAAGAATGTCGGAGATACGGTGACAGACGACGGCTACATAGATAAGACAGAAGTTTTGGAGAAGGGGATTCGTATATCCCCTTCTATTTTTTTAGAAGGAGCAGCTGCATCAGGGAAGAGTACAGCGGTAAAGATGCTCATTGGAAAGCATCCGGAGGTATCCATATTTTCCATTAATATGGAAGAGATAACAGATGACAGCATGCTGCGTGAACAGCTTGAGACGGCAGGGAAACAGATGGAGAAATCCGCGGTATGGATTATTCTGGAGAATATAAATACTGTATTGCCGGAAAGTGTGCAGAGAGAAGTGGAAGCCTTTATCAGAGGACTTCCTGACAGCAAAAGAGTTATCCTTGTAAGCAGAGAGAAACCTTTTTCCGGGCTTCTGGATCTTTTCTGGAAAAAGAAACTCCAGGTTGTACCTCAGAGAGCGTTTCTGTTTACAAAAGAAGAGATTGCCGGATTATGTGAAAGGGTACAGAGTAAACTGGACCCAAAGGAAGTTTATGAGGTGACCGGAGGATGGCCCGGCTGTGTAACAGCCATGCTTTCTCTGGCAGAGAACGAGACATGGGAGCAGGATGTGACAGCCCGTCAGCTGCGAGACAGATATGAAATTGATGGCTATGTTTCACATACGATACTGGGATCTCTGACAGGGGAAGAGAAAGAGATTATGCGCAGAGCTTCCGTTTGTCCCTGGTTAAATGAGAAGCTGATGCAGGAAGTCTGGGAGCTTCCGTGGGCAGCAGACAGTCTTAAGAATCTGGAACGTAAAGGCTTTCTGATCGCAGACCGCAAGAGGGAGAAATGGAAAGCTGCACCTTTGTTTGCATGCCTGGACAAACACGATGAATCGGCTCCTTTCTGGAAGAGAATGGGAGACTGGTATGAGACGAATGGTTTTATCAGGGAAGCGCTTATCTGCCTGCAGATTTCGGCAGATGAGAAGATGTTAAGAGACTGCCTGCTGCGTAACTTTTCCATAGTTCCGTTTCTGGATATTGATTATGTTCAGGTTATGGAATGGAAGGATAACAGCCCACAGGCCTGTTATCTTCGTGGAATGCACTGCTATTTCAGCAAAAATATCCCGGGGATTGACCGTGAACTGCGAAGAATGGAGAAACAGCAGCCATTTACAGAAATATCCAGAGAAATATATCTGAATCTTGCTTATGCGAAGCCGGATCTGAGTCTGGATGAATGGCTTGAAATGCTGGAAAGCCCGGGAGAGATTCATTCTCCTGTCCACCTGTACAACATTTCGGGAGGCTCCTGCCGGCCATTATGCGGACTGAGAGATCTGTCCGGCATGTTTGCAGGCTCTAAGAGGGAAGAGAACAGAAAGAGAAATATATGGAAAGAGCATCTGGATGAGGAAGCGTATATATGGCTGAGCCTTGCCAGAACGGACTATTATATTGAAATCGGTCAGGAGAAAATTGTTTCTGAGACAGACAAGAACCTGATATATTCCGGACCTGCAGTGCAGTACGAATCCGGGGAACAGATCAGGCTTGCCAGACTCAGTATTCTGTATCAGCTGTGGAATATCAACAGAGCTGATCAGTATCTGCCTTTTATCCGTGAACTGGAGGGGGAACTGATGCAGTCTGACAACAAGGACATTATAAGGAAGATGGAAACCGTCAGGATTTCCGACTTTACCGGATACAGAGACAGTAATGAAGTCCTGCAGTGGATCCGGGAAACCGGGCTGTATCCGGGCAAAGAGATCAATGAAAATAATTATGTGATCTTTTCAGGTCTTGGAAAAGCATATATGATGATGCGCCAGTATGATAAGGCTGAGAGAATTTTTGAGAAACTTTTGCCTTATCTGCGGGAATTTCACAAATTCCGTGTTCTGGCTGAGGCACTGTTTGAACAGGCTATTATCAGCTGGGAGAAGGACAGCCACAGCCAGTCACTGCGATACATAATCGAATCTTTTATCGGAAGCAGCAACTACCGCTATGTGAGGCTTTATGCTGATTATGGAAATTCCGGCTGGAAGGTGCTGGATGCTTATGTTGAATGGGTCAGCAAGAATTCTCCGGAAGGCTGGCACCGCAAAAAGAAGTACAACTACGGAAATGTACGGCGTATGCCTCAGGAAGACTACCTGGAACTGCTTGTACGTATGGCGAAACGCCGGGCTCCGGGAGTACATGAAACAGCCGGTGGTTATCCGGAAGAACATCTGACTATGATGGAGACTCTGATTCTCCAGGACATTAACAGCGGCAAATCCAACGCCCAGATCTGTCAGGAGTTAAATTTGAAACTTTCCACAGTTAAAAGCCATATCTACAGCCTGTATAAAAAGCTTGGAGTTAACAGCAGAGTACAGGCCACTCTGAAGGGAAAAGAACTCGGAATTTTGAAATAAATGAAGAAAACCTCATACTTAAGTCTGTAGGAATAAAATGGGCTTAAGAGTACAATTTGTAATTGTAAAAAAAGGTAAAAAGGAGGGATGATAGTGAGTAGCAAGCAAGGTGGAAATGACAAGAAACGCTTTCAGCTCTGGCTGGCAGTCATTGTGGTAATTGTGGTTGTTCTGGGTGTTCTGATCGCAGTGAACAGGCACAGCTCGAAGCAGGATGCGTCCACTGAGCAGTCTGCAGAACAGGAGACGAAAGAAACCGCCCAGGGAACCGAAGCGTCAGACGAATCCGGAGACAGTCAGTCAGCTGACAAGGAAGATTCCGGAAACGCAGCCGAGGAAGACAACACAGGGCTGGAATTCCCGTACAAGCTTGATCACAACAGGCTTCGGATCGATTCACTGTTTCAGTATTCCGGTGTCAATCCGGATGCACAGCTTGAGAACGGTGATGACATTGCCTCCATCCAGCTGAAGAATATTTCTGACCAGTATCTGGAATCAGCAGAGATTTCTGTAGAACTGGATAATGGAACAGCATTTTCATTTACGGTTCAGGACATTCCGGCAGGCAAATCCGTTACTGCTTTTGACACAGCGAACACGTCCTATGACGGAAAGGCCGGTGTAGCTTATATAGAGGCACAGGCTTCCTATAACGCAGATGCATCTATAAATGAAGACGCATGTGCAGTTACCAAAGACGATCAGGGTGTTCACCTGCAGAACATTTCCGGCGACACACTGAACAACATCCAGGTGAAATATCACAGCATTCTGGATGACATGTACTTCGGTGGATTAAGCTACACTGCAACAGTAGACAGCCTTGCAGTGGACGAGACCACTGTAGTGGATACGTCAGAGGATATGTTGGGAGATGTGGAGATTGTCAGCATTGCTTACTGATGACGGCCATGCCCCATCAGGGACAGGAAGCTTCAGTATATCTGCTGATAAAAGCTACGAAGGATTGTATGAAATAAATGAAAATGCTGTAAATGTGCAGGAAGCAGGGACTGGCATTGACAGCAGAAGGACAGCACACAAAAGTGATGCCATCCAGAACAAAAAACCTGCATGCCCGGTCAGACTCCTTACAGAGCACAGACAGGGCGACATTAAAGCAGTGTATGTAAGTGCACAGCTTAGAAGGGAGAAAAAGTAGATAATGAAGAAGACTTACGAAAAGCCACAGATCTATATGGAGAGATTTGAGTTGGCGGAGCATATTGCAGGGTGTAATCTGACAATGAATTCTCAGGATGAAGGAACTTGCACTGCAACTGGTACGGTCAATGGTATGGACGTATCTCTGTTTGCAGTGGGAATTGTTAAGGAGTGCTACACATCTGCAGAGGCATTTTGCTATACAACTGGTTCGTTCAACCTGGCTACAATTAATTCCTGATGGATTATGAAATTCAGTTTTCCCTGGCGGGATTAAATATGATGCTTCATATGCCACACGGAATTATAATAAATGAGAGCTTTCAGCCTTTTGTTACAGAATCAGCTGATGAGCCTGATATTCATATTCGTATATATGAGGAGGAGAGTATGAACTTTCCTCAGGCCTTTCCTGTTTGTGTGAAGATTCCATTCAGCGTATATAAGGATCGGAGTGGATATTATCGGGTATTTCATGATCGCAAAGAGAGCAATATGCCGTATGCAACAGGAAAGATTCTTTCTGATACGGAGGAAGAGATTCATTATCTGAAGAAACGTCAGACGTTCTTTAATGAAAGTCAGAATACATTTTCACATATTGCATTGGAGGATTTACTGCTTCGAAGGGATGCCGTTGTTCTTCACGCGTCATATATTGATACTGTATATGGAGGAATCCTTTTTTCTGGACCTTCGGGTATAGGCAAATCAACACAGGCAGATCTTTGGTGCAGATACAGGAATGCGAAACAGGTTAATGGAGACAGACCGATACTCAGAAGAGATAAAAGCGGATGGAAAGCATATGGTTCACCATATGCAGGTTCTTCAAGGTGCTGGCTGAACAGATCATCTCAGATAAGAGCAATTGTCATTCTGGGACAGGGAACAGAGTGCTGTATTCGAAAGATGGACAAAGCAGCAGCATTTCGGAAACTGTATGAGGGAATGATCGTAAATGTATGGAATGATGCATATGTGGAGAGAATTCTTTCAATAACAGAAGAACTGGCAATGGAAGTTCCTGTTTATCAGATGATTTGTACACCGGATGAGAGAGCGATATCTGAACTTGAGTATATGCTGAAGGGAGAATTATAAAATGGATGCTAAAGAAATACATTATGAAACTCCCCTGACTAAGTATCTGTTTCAGAAGGCAAGTGTCGAAAAAATACCGATAAGCGGAACATTTGAATTAAGTCCTGTCTGTAATTTTGACTGCAGAATGTGTTATGTACGGCAGACTCCGGAACAGGTCAGAAATCATCCAAGGAAGATGCGTACACTGGAACAGTGGAAGCAATTGGCAGATCAGGCTGTGGATGCCGGGATGCTTTATCTTCTGCTGACAGGCGGAGAACCGTTTCTGTGGCCGGATTTCTGGAAACTGTATGAATATGTATCTCAGAAGGGACTGATTATCAGCATTAATACCAATGGTTCATTGATAGACCGGAAGGCAGTTGATAAGCTGAAAGAAATGCCGCCTGCAAGAATTAATATAACATTGTATGGCGCATCCAATGATACATATGAAAGACTGTGCAGAAACCCCAGGGGCTTTACAATGGTGGACAATGCAATTTCAATGTTGAGAGAGGCCGGCATTCAGGTGAAACTGAATTGTTCATTAACACCTTATAATGCTCAGGATCTGGAGAAAATGGTAGCCTATGCAGAGGAGAGAAAACTGATTCTGGATGTTACGACATATATGTTTCCGCCTCTTCGAAAGGATCCCACAAGTATTGGCAGAAATGACAGATTTACTTCTGAAGAAGCTGCATACTGGCATATGAGACGTTATCAGCTTCAGAGAGGAGAAGAAGATTATCGGAAATTTCTGGACGGTATTGTCAATGGAATGGCAGAGCCTATGGGAATGGATGAATCCTGCTACGATCCTGTAGATGGGAAGGTTCGATGCAGAGCAGGGAGTGCTTCTTTCTGGACTACATGGGATGGTTATCTGTTACCTTGTGGTATGTTAACAAGACCGAAGGTAGATATGGATGACAGAATATTTGGAGACGCATGGACAGAATTGGTCAGAGTGACAAAAGAGATTCAACTTTCAGGTGTGTGTGAACAATGTGAGAATCACAGCTTTTGTCACGCATGTGCTGCGATGGCACTGGCAGAAAATGGAGAATTTCACAAAGTACCCAGATATTTATGTGAAATGATGGAAGCTCTAAAAAGTATGGCGGCTGAACAAATAAAAATCTATGACATGTAAGATGTCTGGAGAAATAGAGTAACTTATTTTTTAAGGAGGAAAATGATGAAAAATAAAGTAAAACAGATACTGTCTGTGGTAATGTCAGTATCAATGTTATCAACAATGATTCCTCTTACAACTTACGGTGCAGAATTCGGCAGTGGTGAATCTGCAGTAACAGTAGAAGATGAAACTCCGGTTTCAGAAGATGTTAACGTAAGTGGAGATGAATCAACAGATTCTTCTGCTGCTTCAACAGATGATGCATTTCAGAGTGGTGATGCAGAAAATTCTTTTTCTGCTGATGATGAAGATGCATTTAGTGCAGGAGATGAACAGGATACAGAAGTATTCTCCGACGATACACCGGAAGCGGAAGACTTTGATTATGTAACATCAAATGCATCCGTTTCTTTGTCAGAAACAAATATGAGAATTTTCCATCTGGATGCAGGACGTAAATACTTTTCTGTTGCTCAGATTGAGGATCTCATTGATAAATTAAGTACTTACGGCTATAACTATATGGAACTGGCTGTAGGAAATGATGCACTTCGTTTTCTTCTGGATGATATGTCAGTAACAGTTGATGGAAAGACTTATTCATCTGATGCGGTGACAGCTGGTATTCAGCAGGGAAACAGGAATTATTATAATGCAGGTACCAATGAACTGTCTCAGGCAGAAATGGATACGATTATTTCATATGCCGACAGTAAAAGGATTTCGATTATACCTCTACTGAATTCTCCGGGACATATGGATTCCATTATTGATTGTATGGAGTCACTTGGTATGACAAATGTTGCATTCAATGGCTCTGCCAGAACAATAGATGTATCCAACTCAGAGGCTGTAAAATTTACAACAGCCTTGATTCAGAAATATGTTAGCTATTTTTCTGGAAAAGGATGCCGTATTTTTAATATGGGTGCAGATGAATATGCTAATGATGTTTCTAATGATGTTTTAAAAGGATTTGCAGGACTTATTAATGAGGGAAAGTATAACTTATTTGTAGACTATGTAAACAGTATTGCTTCGGTGATTAAAAATGCCGGAATGGTTCCAATGGCGTTTAATGATGGAATTTATTATAAGTATAATACATCTGGTGGAAACTTTGATACAAACATTGCTATTGCTTATTGGACTGTTGGATGGCCTGGATATTCACCAGCATCTGCTTCCTTCCTTGCAGGTAAAGGCCACAAGATTATCAATACAAATGATGCATGGTATTATGTACTTGGTCGTAAGAAGGGAGATACAAGTGGATATACAAGTGCCACTGCGCTGGATGGTGTGAAGGGTACAAAATATGCAGATGTTCCAGGCGATAATGATCCTTCTGTGAGTGGAGCAATGGTATGCCTGTGGTGTGACAATCCAAGCGCATCTTATAGTGACAATAGTGACAATGATGAGAAGAAAAGTGAAGTTGATAAAGTAGCAGAAATTCTCAAAACTTTTGCCACAAACAATTCAGATGTATTCCAGACAAAAGAGCCAGACAAGGCACCTGACAATGGTGCTGTTGAAGAGAATAAAAGAACAATAAATCTTGTCGTTGGCGGTACAGCAACAGATACTATTAAGGGATACAACTATAAAGGACAAACATTTACTCCAGATGATCCTTCAATTGCAACAGTAGAAGTTACGGACGGAAAAAGTGTCGGTGACAAACAGACAGGTTATGTTAAAGCAAGTGTAACTTATGATAATTTGATTAATGAAGATAATAGCAAAAGTTGGCAGAAGACAAACTATTATTATTTTGATGGAACAACTTATCATAAGTTATACGCCAAGAGAAGTAGTTATTGGTTTTTTGGAACTGTATATTCCTATACTTGGGGATATGGTAGTTCGAGTAGCAATGTAACTAATATAAGTACAGAGTCTCGTATTTCAGATACATCTAGTACTCCTCAAATTACTGTATATTCACCAGGCACCACAGAAGTTACAGAGGCATCTACGGAGTTGAAATTTACAGGTGTAGCGCCTGGTACAACAATGGTTACGGTTGGTAATGTGGTTTATACAATCAATGTTTCAGAAAAAGCTCCTGATAATGCAATGACAAGTACAAGCATTAATCTTGAGTATTGGATTACCAACTATGAAGTTTACAAAACTGCGAACACAAGGTCAGAACATATAAAAGCAATTACAACTTCTACAGACAAAGCTACTACTGATGAAGGAATCGCAATTACAGACATTGCTCCAAACGAGGCATCTTCTAACTTTGATGGTTGGAAAACAGTTTACTATTGGCAGGCAATGAGACTGGATTCAGATAATAAACAGACTAATGCTTCTGGTGATGATGAGACAGCTGATGGAACTACTTTAACACATGTTCGTTACCACAGCGGAGCATGGCAGTATAAAACAGTTGATGGAACATGGCATTATTTTGTAAGTAGCGATCAGCTGGTGGCATATTATCTTCAGAAGACTGATGTAACAAAAGAGATTGTTACATATTCAAAAGACTGGGGATATTCACCGAGTGAAACTACACCGGATACAAGTAGTGGGAATGGTCAGGTTGCACTGACAGTTGCTGTAGTATATCCGGATGGAACTGTTTCACCTGCTGAAGGCAGCATGTATGCTAATTCTACAACAATTTTTAATTATTGGAGCGGACGTGATATTGGTATTGTCGCACCGCAGAATAACAGTGATTACAATATCAGTAAAATTACAGTAACTGATGGTAAGAGAAAAAACGATACCAGTGCAAATGTATGGTATACATCTGATAGTATAACATGGAATAAAACAACACTTGACAGTGGTGATAAATGGTATGATGAAACAGAAGTATGGAATAAAAGTTCTGGAACTACGCCAATGGTCAATGGTAAAACAAGGAATATTACCTGGTCAGCTAAGAATACTGCAAAATTAGTACTTATTTATCTGGAGCCAATCCAGAAAGCTACCAATTTGAATGTCAAGTATGTTGATGATAGTGAAAATGAGACAACAATTGCTCAGTATCAGATTGCAATGACTTATAATCAGGGTGATGCTAAACCAAGATTTGATGGAACTAATGGATCTTTGAAGCAGTCATCAAAGGTTACAACAGGTACTTTTACACTTGATGACGACGCTTATGTAACAAATAGTTCAAATGTAAATCAGCATATCAGTAAAGTTCTTGCTACTGTTGCAAAAACTCAGGAACTTACAGACATTAAATATTTAAGTGGATCTTATCAATATGTATCTGCAGAAATCTCTGCGGACGGAAAGACATTAATTTTACATTATGATATTGACAAAACCAAAATTAATATGCAATATGTAGTTGATTTTGGTGCAAAAGTTAATGTACCACTTAGCGATTTGGTAGATGAAGATGCTATTGCAAGCGTAACTAATGTCGAAGTAAGTGCTAATGCAACAGTAAGTGATGATAGATCTGTAATAACATATACACCGGTAAGAGCCCTGACTGGAATGGATGTTGTTACTGTTAAAATAACATATAACAGTGGTTCAAGTGAAACACGACAGTTAGCATTTGTTCCGGCAACAACTATTTATTATGAAGAAACATTTGTTGAGGGTGGAACTGGTGCAACAAATCTGGAAACCCCTCAGGAAAAAGCTAAACCGGGAGATACCCAGATAGCTTCTGCTGCAAATTATGGATATGATTCTATATATGCAAAAGATGGAGCTATGAGTTCTAATGGTTCTACAGACATTAAAGGAATCACTAAAGAATTTACATTTACAGGTACTGGTGTTGACATTTATGCAAATACCAGCGCAGATACTGGTACTATGATGATTTTTGTAAAAAAAGACGATAAAGTAATTAAAATTGTTTCTGTTGATACAAAAATGAAGAATGGTAGCACAGATGCCACAGCTGGTCAGGAAGTTGATGGCAAGAATGTGCCGGTTGCCACTCTTAATATGGGCACATATGCGAAATATACAGTAGTGATTCAGGGTGTCAAAACAGGAAAAGAAGATTTAAAACCTGTATATTTTGATGGATACCGTGTATACAATACCTTAAATGATGACAGCAGTGCTGCAACATATGCGCAAGATAAAGAAGCTAACCCAAGCTACTGTGAGCTTCGTGATCAGGTATTACATGCAATTAATGTCGATTCTGTAATAGGCAACAAGGGAGATGGAACCAGTCAGTATGCTAAGCAGGTTGCTAAAAACACTTTGAGTCAGGTTTATGCGTCAAGTGGCATTACAAATGCAATATCTGCAATTGTCCTTTCAAAAGAGAACGCTGATGGTAATAGTAGTGTTATTAATCCTGATCCTCAAGATCTCCTTGACAATGGACCTAAAAATGAACTTTATTTAAGAAATGGCCAGATAGTAACATTTAAGCTGAACAAGACAGCGCAGATTGGTCTTAAAGGCGTGAACGGAGATGTCACCTTTACAATAAATGGAACTCAAAAGAGTGTTTCAACTACAGACATGTTCTATCCGGTTTCTTCGGGAACTATAACAATCAAAAACACAAGTGATAACCTTCTTTCCGTTACAAAAATAAAAGCCTTTATTGGAAGTAATAATGCATCTGAAGAAACAGTTGCATCTGCATTATTTGCACCATTGTCAGAAGATGATCTTGTTCCTGCAATGATTGCTTTGGGATATGAGGCAGATCCGGCGAAACCAAGTGAAACACCTGCACCAACCAAAACTCCAGAGAAACCAGTGAAACTGTCTGCTCCGAAGCTTGGAAAGGTTGTTTCTGTAAATTATAATTCAGTAAAAGTAACCTGGGGCAAAGTAAAGAATGCAGATGGATACCGTGTTTATATGAAAGAAAACGGTAAATGGAAAACTCTTGCAAAAGTAGATTCTACATCTTATGTATGCAAAGGTCTTAAGACAGGTAAGAAATATACATTCACTGTCACAGCATATAAGAAGACCAGCAATGGAGTAGTTCTTAGTGCATATAATAAGAAGGGAATTTCTGGAACACCTAAATTAGGTACTCCTGTATTGAAGAGCGTTAAGAGATCCGGTTCCGGAGTAATCTTTACATGGAACAAAACTGCAGGTGCCAATGGATACGTTGTTTACCGAAAAGTAAATAACGGCGAATGGCGAGCTGTAGCCAAGGTAACAAAAGGAACAACTTACAAAGATACTACTGCAAAAAAAGGTGCAAAATACACCTATACTGTAAGAGCATTACGTAAATCAGGTACTACCAATGTTTACAGCGATTATAATGCAAAAGGAATTAGTGTTAAATAATAATAAATAACATGTCCTAAAACCATAAACTAGTGCCGTAAAATCATTATAAATAGATGATTGAGCGGCACTAGTTTTATAAATAAATATAATATAACAAAATTATGATATGTAGAAAAAGCTCGATAGTATGGAGATGAATTTGAAGATGAAAAGTAGTACAATATATGTAAAAAAATCAATTTGTAAAGGATGAAGTAATTGCGAAGATGGCTGTAGAGTTTGTAGAGAAAAAATTAATTTCAAATATGATAATTTCATATTCTGGGGATATTGAGGGCATTGGGGGGCATTGGGGTCAAACACTATGAGAGATGAATAAAGAAACTAAATCAGCTCTAAAAGTTGTATAAAAGAAAGCTAAAGTATCTTGCAGAGACTTATCATTAGTGATATAATTCCAGAAAACAAGAAGAATGAGTAATAAAGGAAGTGTGATATGCGTATGCAGGAAAATATGAAAGAATATCTTACTGAAAAAGAGGCCAGGGAAAAGCGTCTGGCAGTTTATACAGAGAAGATACAGGAAACAGTACTGAATAAATCGGCAGAAACGATCCGGCTTCTGGTAGAAGAAAGACATAATCAGAAGATGACCCAGCAGGAGATCTCAGATATAACAGGGATACAGCCATCAAATCTTGCTCGTTTTGAAAGCGGCGGCAGGGTACCGACACTGATTGTACTGGAAAAATATGCTAATGCACTTGGGAAACATATTGAAATAAAAATCTGTGATGACTGACAGATTTTTATTTCGACATAATCATTAATGATAATATTATAAAATATAGCAGAAAATGAGGTGAGAAGGATTGCAAGAAAATTAAGAATCTGGTTTCCGGGGGCAGTCTACCATATCATGCACAGAGGAGTGAGAAGAAAACCGATATTTGGGGTTTTCATGATTCTGTTGAGGAGCAGTTTCCTGAGGATATAATCATAGCCTGGCATTCATAAATAGTAATTTTATCGTATATGTACAAAATGGGGGTCAGGTACACGAAAGTTGAGATAAAAGTTTTCTGAAATAATTATAAACAGGTATCTGACATGAAATTTGGGTCAGACGCCATGAGAGACTTAATCTTTCAGGGTACAAGCATTATTTTATAAACATTTAAGAACTGTTTGTATTTTCAGAATGACAAGGAATACGGTATAATTACAGTGCTGTTCAACTGATACCCGGCAACGGGAGGAGATGAGTCCCTTGTCAGAAATTATTATTTCTTTTCTTGTCTCCTGCGCGGCTGGCATAGTTTTCCACTATATCATCAAATGGTTAGCGGAGATAAGTAGGGCAATACTAGCCAGGCAGTTTTTTGTCTACTCTAAAAATAAGAAGAAGCCCCCGGTATTTATGGTACCGAGGGCTTCATTTTTGTCCTTGCCAGACAAATTATTATTTCTTTGCCTACTGGCATTATAGCATATGCAGATTAGGAAATCAATATCTTTACGCCTGCGGCACGGTGCCAGTTACCGATGCGGATAATAAAAATAATTTAAAAATTAAAATAGGATTATATTGTCTGATTTATACTATGTTGATATAATTATAAAAAATATTTATATTACTTAAAATGTTTTAATGTTGTGTTTGAAGAAGGCTCATAGAAAGATCAGGAAGGAATATAGTGTTTTTATACTATATAGGGATTAAATAAATGAAAAAAATTTTGACTATAGATGGTGGAGGAATTAAGGGAATTTTTTCAGCAGTTTTTTTAGCGGAGCTTGAGGAAAAGTGTGATGGAAGTATTTGTGATTATTTTGATCTTATAGCAGGTACGTCAACAGGGGCAATCATAGCAGCGGCCTTATGTATTGGGATTCCGGCAAAGGATATTGCTGATCTGTATATGGAAAATGCGGAGAATATTTTTCCATTGAGAAGAAAATATAAGATTTTCAGAGGGAAATATGATAGTGAACCATTGAAAAAAGCTTTGACAAATACTTTTGGAGAAAAGCAAGTAAAAGATTGTAAGACACGTTTATTAATTCCGGTGTTTAATCTTACAACTAGAAAAGTACAAGTGTTTAAAACACCTCATGCAGAAGATTTATTCTATGATAAGGATGAATTATTGGTAGACATTCTTATGGCTACGACAGCTGCTCCAATTTTTTTCAGTCCATATAAAATGAAGAGAGGCGTATATATGGATGGAGGTGTTGGCGCGAATAATCCATCAATGCTCGCAATTGTTGAGGGTTTGACAAGGTGTGGATGGAATAGAAATGAAATGAGAATGTTAAGTGTGGGTAGTGTAGAAGAACCTCATCCTGTAAGGGGCACAGAAAAAATGGGATTAAAAGATGCTCTTAAAATTCAAAAATCTTTTATGCTAGCAGAATGTCAATATGCGGATAATGGAAGCAGACTTTTGTTGGGAGAAAAGAATTATATTAGAGTCAAGGAAGAAATATTAAAAGGACAGGCGGGATTGGATAAAGTTGATACAGAAAGTCTTAAAGTTTTGAAGGCGCAGGGAATAAATGCTGCACAGACATATACTGAAAGAATAAAAAGCAATTTTTTTAATGAGAAAAAGGATTTGGTTCAATTCTACAATATATAAATATAATAAAAAAATGAAGCCCCCTGTTTCCAAGCTGAGTCTCCATGAAGGATGGCTATAAGAAGAGACAGAAATAGTAAATATATTATAAGAAAATATAGAGGAGACACATATATGTCATATTGCATTGCATGGAAGCATGGTAATAATGTTTTTATGTTATCAGATACTGCTATTTCATCCAGAGTAGATGAACCCATGGTCCCTTATAATTCAATGGGGGAAGTACAAACAACACATTTTGGATATTATGTTGAAGAAGGCCTTCTTAAGTTGATCAAGATTTCGTCTGATTTTGCTGTTTCGTTTGCAACAGAAGATGTAACGTGTGCCTGGCAGATGATTGAAACGATAAGGATGCTTTATGAGAATTTATCAGATACATATAAATTTTCCGATTTGCTACATGATTTTAAGGCGACTTATGATGGAAACATCAATACGAGTTTGTTGCTGGCTTATTCATTTGGACAAGATGATGTAAGAATATATAAATTTTCCGGAGGAAAATTCCAGGAAAGTGATTATGCGGATATCGGTTCGGGAAAAATGACTAAAACATTAGCGCAAGATATGAAAACAATAATAGATACGATGTATGTGGACGATAGGCTGAATAATACAGATCCTAATTATTATTTGGCATTGGTATCAGCAACACTTCAATGTTATTTTTATCATAATCAATATTTTAAACTTGGAATAGGTGGTATTGTTACAGGCTTGTTTTTAAACTATAAAGTGCATTTTTGCAGAAATCTTGAATTTTATATGTTTGAGGATAATATTAATTGCGGGAATTCGCTTTCAGTGATTAATCGTTATAATAGTTTCTTTTCATCATCCCAAATAGGGCATCAGCGTGGATACATTAATCAGGTATTGGATGCGGAAGTTTTTGCGGATGAATATATTCTTTCGGGAATAAGTAAATCTTTAAATACAAAATTACCATATTATTATGTCTTTTTCTGCAACAGCAAAAATTCAATGGTATTTATGGAAATAAACGGTCAGCCACATAATATATTCTTTTCAAGATTTATTCGCCGTGATTTGGAAAAAACAGATTACGCATATATTTTTAGTCCTGATTTAGAAGATAAACTTACAAAAATTGATGATTCAAAATATACTTTACCAGCTGTCTGTGAGATTGGTTTACCTTTTAAATGGCCATACGAAAGCTATAAACAATTGAAAGAAATATTTGAGAAAAAACAGGAATCAAAAGGAATTCGATTTGATTATGATTTTGAAGTTTATGGGCTGCGGGATTTTGATAAAGGAAAGCTTTTGGAGATAAAGAAAGAAATAAATTGTTTTCATAATCTGGTTGTTGTTGATTACGAATATTTATATAAAATAATTAAAGAAAAATATGAATTATATCATCCATATTATATATTTGATCTAAAAGATCTGAATTTGCCGGCAATTTGTCAAGTGTTACGTGAATTGATTCCTAAAGGTGTATTTGAAAAATATTGTATTATTGTTGTCCGGACTGACAATGAGAAAAAGTTGATAGATGGTTATGATCTGGATCTTTTTTTACAAAAATATCCTAATATTTTTAATGTTGTGGAGCGGAAATTTGTAAAAGCTTTGTTTGAACTTTTGAAACATTACTATATAGATGACAGATTTTTTCATATTGATAAATTTGTAATTATAGCTGACGATGATGAGACTGCACGATTATTAATTGATATTTTACCGGAATATAATTATAAACAGTATCACCCAGATGTATTTCTTATCAGAAATATGAATTTTGAGACAACAATGCCAGGTGAGCTAAGATATGCAGTTGCAGATCTTTTTGTGTCCGCATTAATGAAATTATCAACTCATGATATGGGGATACTTGAGGCAATTGCATATGAGGAAATTGAAATGTCGACAGATGATATTTCGAAGTTGCCATTTAATTGTTAGAACCAAGTACGGATTGGGGTCCGGATTGGGGTCAGGTACCATGAGAGACAAATAAAGAAACTAAATCAGCCCTAAAAGTTGTATAAAAGAAATCTAAAGAATCTTGTAGAGAAGAAATTTAATGTGGTTTTCTCCTTACGGAAGAAATGTGATGAAAAATAGACTTCTGGGTGAAAAAGGGATGTGGAATCAGAAGGTGGAGATAGATGAGTTGGGTTAGGAAAAAAGGCGTTTTATAGAGTTACTGTTGGAATAGGTATAAAAACAAAAAGAAGGAGACTGGCACAATGAAAAGGATATTTACGATACTGTTAGCATTTCTGGTACTTGTTCAATCTACTTGGGGGTTTGCAGCAGATTTTACAGATGGGACAGGTGATGATACGTTTACTTCGGAATCAGAAGATATAATAACAGAACCGTCTGAAGAGGAGACTTTTTCTGAACCGGATATGCCATCAGAAGATGAAGAAACAGATCATGAATTTTCGGAATCCGATGATGGGGAAAACGAAACACAAGCAGCGAAAAGTGATCAGGAACAGGAAATAACTGCAGAAAGTCTGATTGGAAAAGACTATTATGCAGGATCTGATTATATAGGATTCTTCAGAGGAACGACCACTTCTGATAATAAAGAGATCTATTTTAAATGGAAAAGAGGATATGAGATCCTGTATTTGTATATATCGGATGTGCATAGTACTTCGCCAGATCACTTTTCTACATTGTTGTACTTAAATTATATGAGCGATTTTTCCAATGTTTCTGTTTCAGAAAGAGAGTCTTATTATGGCTCCTGCCTGGAAGCTACTTTAGAGCCAAACGGACAATGGGAATTTAAAATAACAGATATTTTTGGAACGGTGGTATATAGGCAGAATTTTGATGAATTTGGTCAGAAGGCACTTTTTGATCTGGATGATCAGGGAATTTTGTTGGACAGTGAGGGAAGTGTAAAGGGATCTTATTATGTAAGAGACGAGAAATCAGTTAAAGCGGAACTCGATTTGATCACATGGGAGATCCAGAATACAAAAATTGCGCAGTTTAAGGGTTTTACCTATGATATCTCAGCAGAAAATACCAGAAATGTAATTGCTTCACTAAACATAAAATTAAAAGCAGTCAATGTGGGAAAAACGACTCTGACAGGTACTACTGCTGAAGGAGAAACAGCATCCTGTACTATTTATGTAGAACCGGAAATGAAAATTACAGCACCGGTAAGCATTCCTGACAGTGATGAGATTATATGTAAGATTTCTCTTCCAAAGGCAAATAAAGATTATCTTGATAATTATATGAAAAACCTGAAATATACGATTAAGAATAATGATTCAACAGGTTCCTTAACAGAGGATTCTTTTTCATATAGTATTTCTTCTGATAATACCAGTGCTTCAGGAACATTAAAAGTAACGGCTTCCGGTTCACAGGGAAGTGCAGATATAACTTTCACATCAGAAGGTGGATTTTCGAAAACTGTTAATGTTCCTATTGCAAGAGATAACATTTCAGATTACTTTGTGCTGAGAAAAGATACGAATCGTTTTGCTCATAATCCAAGCACCTGGGGGACTGCAGATTATTCAACGGATTATCTGGATCTTCTTTTAAACATGCAGTCGAAACATCCGGTCATTAGCAAAAACAGATTGCGCCAGGAAGAGCATAAAAAGTGGGACGGTTCCTGTCTGGGAATGGCTTTATCCATGATTTACATGAATGAAGGGATGTTGTCTGAACGGTTGGGAGATACCTACTATTATAGTTTCGACAATCCACTTAAAGGTTCGCCGTTAATGAATACGATTAATTATTATCAGCTTTGCCAGAGTTTAGATAATTTTTCATATTCCCATAGTACGTATAAAGAAGGAATTACAAACTTTTTACTGGGAGAAAGTCTTAGTTCTTTTTTGAAAAATATGGTTACTGAATCAAAGAAGAGTTCTAATGAACGTCTGCCATTCTGCTTTACCTATACCTATACTTATATGATAGATAATAAATCTTACACAGGTGGTCATTCAGTAGTAGTGTGCGGATATGCAAAAAATGTTCAGACAGGTGGACACATTATAAAAATTTATGATTGCAATATGATTTCTTCTAAGTACCTGTATATGGATATTTCTTCGGATTTTAAATCTTTTTTATTTACAGACAGTAAAGGCGTGGTGTTAAATTCCCTGTGGAAGAACATGCAGTTTATAGGAATTAATGAGCTGGCATCTGCACCATGGAATCTTTTAAAGAATTCAGGAAAAAGTAGGGTAAGTGTCAATGCTGCGTCTGCGTCACAGAATACTGCTGAAATAAGTTTTTCTGCATATAAACAGTTCTATTTGAAAAATGAAAAAGGACAAACTCTGTCATACGATGGAAATACATATGCGGGCAATCTGCCGATATACTCCTCGAAAGTAAGCGGTGAGACTAACGCTGTTATTACAATTGAAACAGATCCGGTTAATTCTTTTGAGGTTTCTGGTTTTACTGATGAATTTGAGATTTCGGCGGAGATAGATGGAAAATATTACAATGTCAGTACAGAAGGTGCTTCGAAAATAACACTGGATAATACCGATGGAATTGTGGCAGCAGGAGAAAATTATTCATTTTCCATGGCAGTAAGTGCAGATCTTCAGACTTGTGATCTTTTTCAGATTTCCGGGTCAGCCAATGGAAAAAGTAATATGACCAGTGATGCTGACAGGATTACTTATCGATCGGAAGAGACTGTTTCCGGTGTAAACGTAGCTATTTATAATGGAAATGATTATCGCACGGAGAATGTGAGTTCTGCCTGTGATGAAATCAGCTTTTCCAATACATCTGCAGGGGCAAGTCAGTTAAGTGTTTCGAAAATACTGACATCCGGAAGCTGCGGAGCAGATGCCCGGTGGAAATTAAATACCCAGGGGATTCTCACAATCAGTGGTTCTGGTAAAATGGAAGACTTATACGGAGAAACTTTTGTGCCTTCTTATTATCAACCTAAAGTAAAAAAAGTGGTAATACAAAATGGAATCACAAGGATAGGCGGTGCGGCATTTTTTGAACTGAGTAATTTAAAAGAAGTGGTAATTCCCGAGAGTGTTACAGAGATTGGATGGCAGGCGTTTGCGTTCTGCGGTATGTCAGATATTGTAATTCCGGCATCGGTTACTACCATTGAAGAAGGGGCATTTACCAGTGATAATTTAGAGCGTATATCTGTAAATGTGGACAGTAAATCGTTTACTTCTGTAGATGGTGTTCTGTTCAGTAAAGATAAAACAGTGCTAGTGGCATATACGGGAGGAAAAGCTGCAGAATTTTATTCAATTCCGGAGGGAACACAGAAGATTGGTATTATGGCATTTGAAATGCTGAGTAATCCGGGATCTGTTATAGTTCCGGCAAGTGTGGACTATATAGGAGAACAGGCTTTTGGATGGATGAGCAAGAAATTGAAAAGTATTTACTTCAAGGGAGATATGCCGATCTTCGAGGAGAATTCCTATAGTAATGTATTTACGAATACAACGACAACGGCGTATTATCCTGAGAATAACAGTACGTGGAAAAGAAGTTCGCTTCCTGCTACATCATCAGTGACATGGAAAACCTGGGCAGTACCTGGAACTCCGACGGCTACACCGATACTAACAGTGACGCCTACGCCGAAACCGACGGCCACACCGATATCAACAGTGACGCCTACGCCGAAACCGACAGTGACGCCTACGCCGAAACCAACGGCCACACCGAAGCCGACAGTGACGCCTACGCCGAAACCGACGACCACACCGATACCAACAGTGACGCCTACGCCGAAACCAACGGCCACACCGAAGCCGACAGTGACGCCTACGCCGAAACCAACGGCCACACCGAAGCCGACAGCGACACCTACGCCAATGCTGACAGCAACGCCGAAGCCGACAGAGGTGCCTAAACCCACAGTGACACCGACAACAACGCCGAAACTAACGATAACGCCAAAGCCAACAGCAGTTCCAACTCCAGCGGTGCTTACAGGAAAGTTTGGAGTTACTCTTTCAAAAACATCCTATACCTATAATGGAAAAGAACAGACTCCTAAAGTTACCGTAACTTATAAAGGGAAAACTGTTTCTTCGAAATACTATACAGTAAGTTACAAAAACAATAAGAATATAGGAAATGCATCTGTTACTGTAACAGGAAAAGGAAAATACAAAGCCTGCTCAGGAAAAGCATCATTTAAAATTATTCTAAAGCCAGGAAATATATCAGAACTGAAAGCAGGAAAGAAATCCGCATCTGTCAAATGGAGCAAAATATCAGGAGCTGCCGGATATCAGCTGCAGTACAGTACCAGCAAAAATTTTTCAAAGAGTAAAGCGGTAAAGATATCAGGAACTGCAAAAAATAAGCAGACAATTAAAAACTTAAGTTCCCAAAAGACTTATTATGTAAGAATTCGTGCATATAAGAAAGTAAACGGTAAAACATGGTACGGATCCTGGTCAAAGAGTAAAAGTTGTCATATTAAATAAGAAAAACAAGGTCTGAACACCGAAAACCAGAGTTCAGATCTTGTTTTTATGTTTACTGATAATGCGAGGTCATGCGCATTTGGGGACAGAAAGAAGAGATGCAGAAGCCGCGACGCCTGCCAAATATCTCTATATCTAAAAAAATAAGAAGAAGCCCCCGGTATTTGCGGTACCGAGAGCTTCATTTTTGTCCTTGCCAGACAAATTATTATTTCTTTATCTACTGGTATTGTAGTATATGCAGATCAGGAAATCAATATGCAGATAAAATGTTAAATTGAAAGTTTCTAGATTCAGATACGATGAAAGACAGATACTTATTCTGTTGGAAGAAAATGTGTAGGTACTTATAGTATTGGGGTGTAATGAATATGATAAAAATAAAAAAAGGAAATATAAAAATTGAAGTGACTGAGAATATTCCGGAGCTGTATGATGTTACTGACCTCATGAGCTGTCACTGACTTGCTCGCATGAATTGTCACCAGATTGATTAATTTTTTGTCATCAGCCCTTACAGGGTTGCCGCCTGAGTTCAGGCGGCAATGAGGTTTATGTAGTCATGGTTCCAAGCATTTCATGCTCTACGACATACTTGACCATATAGTCATCAATCAGACGTTTCTGGTTTTGGAATGCATACAGGGGCATTGGGGTCAGACACTATGAGAGATGAATAAAGAAACTAAATCAGCTCTAAAAGTTGTATAAAAGAAATCTAAAGTATCTTGGATATACAAAATGGGGGTCAGGTACACGAAAGTTGAGATAAAAGTTTTCTGAAATAATTATAAACAGGTATCTGACATGAAATTTGGGTCAGACGCCATGAGAGACTTAATCTTTCAGGGTACAAGCATAGGGGAAATTGGGGTCAGACACTATGAGAGATGAATAAAGAAACTAACTCAGCTCTAAAAGTTGTATAAAAGAAATCTAAAGTATCTTGCAGAGACTTATCATTAGTGATATAATTCCAGAAAACAAGAAGAATGAGTAATAAAGGAAGTGTGATATGCGTATGCAGGAAAATATGAAAGAATATCTTACTGAAAAAGAGGCCAGGGAAAAGCGTCTGGCAGTTTATACAGAGAAGATACAGGAAACAGTACTGAATAAATCGGCAGAAACGATCCGGCTTCTGGTAGAAGAAAGACATAATCAGAAGATGACCCAGCAGGAGATCTCAGATATAACAGGGATACAGCCATCAAATCTGGCTCGTTTTGAAAGCGGTGGCAGGGTACCGACACTGATTGTACTGGAAAAATATGCTAATGCACTTGGAAAACATATTGAAATAAAAATCTGTGATGACTGACAGATTTTTATTTTAACATAATCATTAATGATAATATTATAAAATATAACAGAAAATGAGGTGAGAAGGATCGCAAGAAAATTAAGAATCTGGTTTCCGGGGGCAGTCTACCATATCATGCACAGAGGAGTGAGAAGAAAACCAATATTTGAGGACGAGATGGACTATCAGGTGCTTTTACAGATATTAAAAATCTCATTGATAAAATATAACTGTATGCTGCATGCATATTGTCTGATGACAAATCATATCCATCTGCTGGTTGAAACAGGTGATATGGAAATTGGAAAGTTTATGAAGTATCTGTCGGAGTGTTATGCAATATATTTTAATCAAAAGTATTTTTATAGAGGACATGTTTTTGAAGGCCGGTATAAATCATGTCTTGTAAAAGAGGACACATATTTTCTTCAGACAAGCCGTTATATTCATTTAAACCCGGTAAAAGCACAGATGATAAATTATCCGGAAGATTATTTATGGAGTAGTTACCGGACAATGATAGGGATAACAGATGATGGAATCACAGAGAGAAAGAAGACACTTGCATATTTTTCGAAGAATAGTGTTTTTTATTACAGGGAGTTTGTGGAAGATATTGGACATAAATATATTGTCGAGGAACAGCATATCAGAAAGATGATAGGGGAAGATGAATTATGGCTACCGTGGTAAGAAGTTTTGCAATCCAGGGGATAGACGGATATCCTGTGGATATAGAAGTAAAGATGCTGGAGGGACAGCCGGCGATATCGATCATTGGACTTGGGGATCAGGCAGTAAAAGAAGCAGCAGAGAGAATCCAGGCGGCGATTGATGAAAGTGGATATGTTTTTCCTAAGAAGCGTGTGATCATCAGTCTTGCACCCAGTGATAAAAAGAAGAGTGGCTCCCATTTTGATCTTGCGATGGCGATTGGGGTACTCTGCCAAAATGGGGATATAGGGGTAAAAAATTTGGCAGAGTACGGATTTATCGGGGAACTGTCATTGGATGGAAGGCTGAGAGCCTGCCGGGGAATACTGCCGATGATCATTGCCGGTCAGAAGAGAGGGATAAAGAAGATCATTGTACCGGAAGCTAATCTTAAAGAGGCAGGGTTGGTGCATGGAGTAGAAATTCTGGGATTTCATGATCTGACAGGTGTGCTCCGCTGGCTTGAGGGAAAAACAACAGGTGGAGAAGTCCATGTGAGGGAAAGTGAAAGCAGTTTGGAAGAAGTCGGAAGAGTTCTGGATTTTAAAGATGTCAAAGGACAGGATGAACTGATAGAAGCGGTTGTCCTTGCGGCGGCGGGAGGCCACAACATGCTGATGGTTGGAGAACCGGGATGCGGCAAAACCATGATCGCGCAGAGAATTCCGACGATCCTTCCGGAAATGACAGAGGAAGAATGTTTGGAAGTAACAAAGATATACAGTATTTCTGGTTTGCTTCCAAATGGACATGCTCTGATGAAATACAGACCGTTTCGCGCGCCGCATCACAATGCATCATTAAATGCTTTAATTGGCGGCGGCGTGAATGCAATGCCGGGTGAAGTATCGCTGGCACATAATGGAGTTCTGTTTCTTGACGAACTCGCAGAATTTTCAAGGAGGACTCTTGATGCACTCCGTCAGCCGATAGAAGACAAAAAAGTTTCTATTTCAAGAGTAAACGGCACCCATACATTTCCGTCTAATTTTATGTTTATTACAGCGATGAATCCATGTCCATGTGGTTATTATCCGGGTGCAAAATGTAAGTGTACAGATTATGAAATTATTAAGTACAGGAGTAAAATCTCAGGTCCTATTATGGATCGGATAGATATACAGAAAGAAGTTCATCCAGTAGATTTCTTCGCAATTTCAGATCAAAAACCATGTTGTTCTTCAGAAGAATTGCGATTAAAGGTAGAAAGAGCCAGGAAAATACAGCAGGATCGATACATGCAAGAGAGCGGGATCAATTGTAATGCACAGATGACTACAGAACTGATTCGGAAATACTGTGTCCTTGATACAGATTCATTAAATCTATTAAGAGAGACCAGTGAGAAATATGGTTACAGTGCCCGTGTGATCCATAAACTCCTAAGACTTTCCAGAACCAGTGCAGACCTGGAAGGAGAAGAAAAAATACGCCGTCAGGATGTAGAAAAAGTTCTGACATGCCGGGAACTAGACAAAAGCAATAGTAAAATGGTGGTGGTCAGATAATGATATACTGGATATGGCTTACACAGATACCGTTTATCGGACCTGTTACAGCCAGATACTTAATTAAAGAGCTGGGAGATGCAGAGGAAATTTATCAGGCAGACAGTAAGCAACTGTCCGGAATGCCGGGACTGTCTGCAAGACAAAGAGAAAGCATTATCAGGAATCATTCATTGGAAAAATCGAGAAGAATCATGGATGATTGTCAGAATAAAAATATATCCATCTTATGCTGGAATGATAAACGATATCCCCTGAGGGCAAAGAAACCAGCTGATGCACCTGTAGTATTATATTATAAAGGAAATATTAAGGAGATTGATCAGACAGTTGGAATAGTAGGAGCAAGAAGATGCAGCCAGGAAGCGAAAAAGGAAACGGTATCTCTGACGTCAGAATATGCGCAGAAAGGGATTGCAGTTGTCAGTGGAATGGCAAAAGGAATTGACAGCTATGCGCATACAGCATGTCTCAATGCCGGCGGCTATACAATAGCAATATTGGGAAATGGTCTTGACATCTGCTATCCAAGTGAGCATTATAAATTGATGAGATGTATAGAAGAAAGAGGTTTACTCGTATCAGAATATTCACCGGGAACGCCACCGGCCAAATACAACTTTCCACGCAGAAACCGCCTGATCAGCAGCTGGTCCGATAAACTAATTGTAATTCAGGCCGGAAAAGCCAGTGGAGCATTAATAACAGCAGAATATAGCAGGAAATATGGAAGAAAAGTTTTTTAATAGAGTCTTTTTGGGGGATAGACGAAATTTGGTCAGACGCCATGAGAGACGTGAAACCATAGCAAATGACAATATGCAGATTATGAAAAACATTCTAAAAATCTAAGACTATTTCGGAAGAGATTTTCATGTAATTGACAAAGAGTGAGTAGGGAGGAGATGGAAGTGACCGTCGATTACATATTGAAAGTGATGATAGAAGCGAATACTGAGAAGATGGAGAAGATATTGCAGAAGAATATGGTGCAGATGGAAGCAAATGAATGTGAATTCAGAATAAAGTGGATAGATGAGGAATGGATTGAAAGGCACAATAGGAAGTATAAGGCGTATAATTTTGTCGAAAAATGCTAAAAAATAAATTACAATATAAAATATGAGATTTTATCTCGCAAAACTGTTGTAAAAATAAAAAAACGGAATATAATAAGGATATAGATAAGAAGTATGGACAAATGGAGGTAAAGAAAATGTTATGCCAATTTACAGTGAAAAATTTTAAGAGTATACGGGATGAGGTAACATTTGACATGCAGGCTGCCGCCGTTTCTGAACATGAAGACAGAATTATAAAAGATAAAGATGAAGAATTATATTTACCGGTATCTGCTGTATATGGACCCAATGGCGGAGGAAAATCCAACGTTCTTGAAGCGCTGCATAGTCTGGTTTCGAAAGTACTGAGACCATTATATGCTACAAGCAATAATGAAGAGATTGCAATGAAAATGAAAAAACTTGTGATAGAGCCCTTTGCTTTTGATGAAGGAACAAGAAATAAGCCAACAGAATTTGAACTGTTTTTTAGAACGGAAATGGCAGAGTATCGCTATGAATTGACTGTAAAAAAAGAAGTGATCGAATATGAAAGGCTGGATCGTATAAAATTGGAGACGGGACGGAAATCAGCACTTTTTGAACGGGATGAAGATGAAATTACTTTGAAAGGTGCATTTGCAAGATTAAAAACCAGTGATGGATTATCCGATACATTGCCGCTGTTATCGTATCTTGGAATCACTTATAGCAAAAACGAAGTGGTGCAGGATGTACTTGACTGGTTTGATGAAGAAATTGATTTTTTGAATTATGGAAATCCTATGCAGGAATTGCGAATGGCTGTGTCAAAGTCAGAGGATGTAAAAAGACTGATGCTTCAGATGATTCAGGAGATGGATTTAGATATCGTAGATTTCCGTGTAGAAGAAAAGGAAAATGATCAGATTGAAGTGTTTACAAAACACGTAGTAGATGAATATGAAGCAGAGTTGAATTTGTTTGATGAATCCAGTGGAACAAAGAAATTGTTTGGCTTGCTCCCATTTATTGCAAAAAGTTTATTAAGAGGAACAACACTTGTAATTGATGAATTGGATGCAAAGATACATCCGGTATTACTTAAATACCTTATTATGACGTTCAGCAATATGGAAAAGAATAAAAAAGGCGCACAGTTGATTTTTACATCACATGATTTGTCTACTATGAACAGTGAAGTTTTCAGAAGAGATGAAATATGGTTTGTAGCTAAAGGAAACCGTCAGAATTCAAAATTATATTCTCTTGTAGAATTTAAAAATAAGAAAGGCGAGTCTGTACGCAAAGATGCTAAGTTTGATAAACAGTATCTGGAAGGAAAATATGGTGCAGATCCATACCTCAGAAAGATTATAGATTGGGGGGCGGTGAATGGCTAAAAGAGGCAGAAAAGAGAAAGACAACTGGAAGAAGAAACGTCGGCAGGAATATCTGGAAAAGAAAGAATTTCGCTACTATATTTTCTGCGAAGGACAAGCAACGGAACCTAAATATTTTCAAGGATTTAAACGGTATATCGAGGATAATCCCATTTATCGAGATATGGTTTTAATAGAAATTGAAGGCTGCCAGGCTGAGACGATGAGGGTAATCGGAAAAGCTGAAGAGTATGTACGTGAGAATAAGATTACAAAAGGGCAGATATGGTGTGTTTATGATAAAGACAGCTTCCCAGCCAGTGATGTCAATGGAGTGGTCCAACGGGCAGAAGTATTAAATCAAAATAATCCGGATGTTCAGTACCATGCGGCATGGAGTAACGAGTGTATCGAATTCTGGTTTATGTTACATTTTGCATATTACACGGCAAATAATCACAGGTCGGAGTATAAGAAATTTTTGAATGAAAAATTTCAAGAGCTAGGAATTGGAAAGTATGAGAAGAATATGAATAATATATTTGAAACATTGATGAATGGCGGAAGTCCCAATTTGGCAATTCGATATGCGCGACGGATTATTAAAAATGGAGAGGGAAAAACACCGGCGGAGATAGCACCTGGAACGAGGGTGTATGAGTTGGTCGAGGAACTAGCGAAATATTTGCCGGAGGAATACAAAAAATATTTTATGTAAATACCATTTGTTATTTTGGATTCGGATAAAAGCGGTAATGATGCAAAGAAAAAATTACAGTCTGGTTTATATAAAGAGTGTTCTGATCGCATACTAGAAATAAAAAAATAATGCAAGAAATAAAAGATGAAGATACGGAAATCTGGAAAAAAGTATTTATAGATTTTGATAAATAGTGTAAAAATTAAGACGATAATAAACAGTGTAAAAGCAAGGTTTATTATTGTCTTTTTTATGATATAATAAAAGACACGAAATTGGGGTCAAATACACAAAAGTTGAGATATATAGTATATGCAGATCAGGAAATCAATATGCAGATAAAATGTTAGAAAATTAGGGTTAGACACCATGAGAGACAAATAAAGAGACTAAATCATCTCTGAAAGTTCTATAGAAGAAATCTAAAGAATCTTGCTAAGACATACCCTAAATGATATAATTTTAGAAAATAAGAAGGGATAATAAAGGAAAGTGTTATATGGGTTGGTGCTAGAATTATCTGGTGATGTACATAAGAGAACCAGTATAGAAGGGAGCCTGTAAGGGTTCCTGACCACTTTTCCCTAAAAACTTAAAAAACAGAACAGGAGACCAGCTATGAAAAAGAAATTTTTGAAAAAATTTATGGTTCTTGCATTGTCCGCAGTAACAGCGTTCAGTTCGGTTCCTGCCTTAACGGCAACCGCTGCGGGAAATCCCTATCCTACAACACAGGATGTGGACAAAGATGGCTTATATGAAATCCCCTGCACATATTTTGCCTGGCAGTGTGTGTATGGCAGACAGGGAATTGCGCTGCCTGCATGGGGAAATGCGGTAAACTGGTGGCAGAATGCCATCAATCAGGGATATGCGGTAGGAAATGATCCGGTTCCTGGTTCCATTGCTGTATGGAGTGGTGATTATTATGGACATGTTGCTTATGTAACCGCAAATCTGGGAAATAACAAATTTACGGTAGATGAGGGTGGAAGAACTGATCTGGATCAGACTTCATCCCATGGAGTTGCATATGGATATACGTTGACCAATGCAGTAGGCGGAAGACGTCCGTACGATACCAACAAAGTGCTGCTTGGATTTATTTATCCCGGCATCCGTGTGCCAGGCAAACCATATGTGAGTGTTAATCCGGGAAAAAGCAATCAGACAACTACGTTTTCGTGGAATGCAACAAGCTATGCGAAGTATTATGATGTCTATGTATACAAAGAAGGACAGTCCAGTGCAATCCAGGTAAAGTCCGGAATAACCGGAACAAGCTGGTCCTGCACACTACCGGAGGGAAATTACAGAGTAGCTGTGGCATCCGTGAGTCATGCACAGTATGCATATACGTTTTCGGATTCTGTGAATTTTACTGTACAGGCGGCTCCTGTTACACATACGCATAATTACAAGAAAGTCACAGTAAAAGCAACAACCACTGCTAACGGATATACGCAAGAGAAGTGTAGCTGTGGAAGTGTGAAGAATAAGAAGACCATATACTATCCGAAAAAAATACAGCTTTCCAAAACGAGTTATGCTTATGATGGAAAAGTAAAGAAACCAACAGTAAAAGTAACAGACAGTAATAATAAGGTGATCAGTGCAGACAATTATACAGTTACTTATTCTGCCGGAAGAAAATATGTAGGTACTTACAGCGTAAAAGTTCAGTTTAAGGGCAATTATTCAGGAACGGTTACAAAAACTTTTATGATCACAGGAAAATCTCATAAACACAATTATAAGAAACAGGTTCAGAAAGCAACTACATCGAAGAATGGATATGTTCAGTATCTTTGCTCCTGCGGCACGGTGACAGGAAAGAAAACGATCTATTATCCGAAGACAGTAAAACTTTCTGTCACAAACTATACATACGATGGAAAAGTAAAAACACCGAAGGTGACAGTGATCGGTGCGGATAAGAAAACGATTGGTTCCGGAAACTATAATGTATCATATTCCAGGGGAAGAAAAAATGTAGGCACTTATAAAGTTGCTGTGAAGTTTAAAGGAAACTACAGCGGAACAGTAACAAAAACTTTTAAGATCAATGAAAAATCTAAGAACTGGGTTTATGTGGATACGCTTCCAAAGAATATTACTTCGGATAAATATACTATCCAGTATAAGCATACTTATCAGAAAACAACTTCCAGCTATGTAAATGATGGCGGGGTTTATGAATCTGTAAGACCGTTACAGACATCCGCTACCAGACAGCTTGTGGGCTATTATTACTATCATTTCTGTGGACCGAATACCGGAAATAATGTTAACTTCGCACAAACAGGCTCCTATGTACATTTTGACAGTGTGGCGGCCAGTCAGGTAACGGTGGCTTCTTCTGGTGCAGATGGAGATGATCCAAGTATTACTTATTATCTGCTGAACTGGAATGGCAGTGGCAGCCGTGTATGGTGTTCCAGCGGAACTACCTGCGATGGCGCATATGGAAGCCACGGAGCCAGAGGTCAGGCCTGGTACCGTATGAACCAGTACCAGAATAAAAAACTCCAGACACAGACCACAACCTCCGAAAGCAGCTGGACAACCAGCAAAGACAGCACAGCAGTCAAGACTGTTTACCGGTATAAAGCAAAATAAACTGGAAATTAGAAACTCCCTCATGTATCAGAATAAGCTGATATAAAAAATCCCATTGACAAACATCCAAAAATCAGTTATAGTAAACAACAGATTTGGTGTGTTACTGGACAGGCAGGCATTAACCGATCATAAATGTTATTTTTTAATGTTTATGGGGGTTAGTGCCTTTTTTGATGCATTTTTTGCGGGAAATTCCGGAATAATAATTTGTCAGAAGGTTTTAAGCTCCCATGCTTACACTATTTAAGGAAAAGGAGACAAAAGAAACATGAAAGACAAAATTTTTGGAGTTTTGCAGCGTGTGGGAAGATCCTTTATGCTTCCGATTGCGATTCTCCCTGTTGCAGGTCTGCTGCTTGGTATCGGCAGTTCCTTCACAAACGAAACAACCATCGCTACTTATGGATTACAGAAGATCCTGGGAAGCGGAACGTTACTTAATTCTCTTCTGATCATTATGAATAAAGTCGGAAGTGCAGTATTTGACAACCTGCCGTTGATCTTTGCAGTGGGTGTTGCCATAGGTATGGCAAAGAAAGAGAAAGAAGTTGCAGCTCTTTCCGCATTGATTGCATATTTTGTTATGAATGTTGCTATCAGTGCTATGCTTCTTATTAATGGCGAGATTACAGCTGACGGACAGATTGCGAAAGATGTGCTGGAGGGAACAGTTACTTCTGTATGTGGAATCCAGTCCTTGCAGATGGGTGTGTTTGGCGGTATTATCGTAGGTCTTGGCGTTGCAGCGCTTCATAACCGTTTCCATAAGATCGTACTTCCGAATGCGCTGTCATTCTTTGGCGGTTCCAGATTTGTGCCGATTATTTCTACGATCGTATATATGTTTGTGGGAATTCTGATGTATTTTGTATGGCCGGTAGTTCAGAATGGTATTTATGCTCTGGGCGGACTGGTAACAGGAAGTGGATATTTTGGGACTTTAATCTTTGGTATTATCAAGCGTGCGCTGATTCCATTTGGTCTTCATCATGTATTTTATATGCCATTCTGGCAGACAGCAGTCGGTGGAACTATGGAAGTTGCGGGTCAGATGGTACAGGGCGGACAGAATATCTTCTTTGCGCAGCTTGCTGACTCTGCAAATGTAGCACATTTCAGTGCAGATGCAACCAGATATTTCTCAGGTGAATTTATTTTTATGATTTTCGGTCTTCCGGGTGCAGCGCTGGCTATGTACCGCTGTGCAAAACCTGAGAAGAAAAAAGCAGCAGGCGGACTTCTTCTTTCCGCAGCACTGGCATGTATGTTTACAGGTATTACAGAGCCGCTGGAATTCTCATTCCTGTTTGTAGCTCCGGCACTGTTTGTAGTGCAGGTAATCCTGGCAGGTGCGGCTTATATGATCGCACATATCCTGAATATTGCAGTAGGACTTACTTTCTCAGGCGGATTCCTTGACCTGTTTCTGTTTGGTATCCTGCAGGGAAATGCAAAGACAAGCTGGCTGAGAATCATCCCGGTTGGTATTATTTATTTTATTTTGTACTATGTGATCTTTACATTCATGATCAAGAAATTTGATTTCAAGACTCCGGGACGTGAAGATGACGATACAGAGACAAAGCTTTATACAAAAGCAGATGTGAATGCAAGAAAAGAAGGCGGAAAGGCAGCAGGTGCAGCTGCAGTAACATCTAATGATCCGGTAAGTGAACTGATTACCAGAGGCCTTGGTGGTAAGAAAAATATTGTAGATGTTGACTGCTGTGCAACAAGACTTCGTATCACTGTTGCGGAGCCGGACAGAGTTCGTGATGAACTTCTGAAGCAGACAGATTCCAGAGGAATCGTGAAAAAAGGACAGGGCGTACAGGTTATTTATGGTCCGCATGTAACTGTTATCAAAGCAAAACTGGAAGAATATCTGGAGACTGCTCCGAATGAATTTGCGGAAGATGCACTGGAAATACAGAACAATAGTGTAGCAGAAACTGGAAATAATGCAGCAGGAAACGCAAATGGACAGAACAGTGTGACAGCGCAGGATCAGAGCACAGGAACTGAAAATGTAGACAATGCAGCACAGACCTCAGCACCTGTAAAAGAAGAAAAGATCAGAAAAACAGCTATCATTTACAGCCCGGTAGACGGAATCGCAGCAGATCTTTCTACTGCACCGGACGAAGGATTTGCAGGAAAAATGATGGGCGATGGCGCAGTCGTAACTCCGACCGAAGGCACCGTATACGCACCTGCAGATGGCGAAGTTGAGTTCATTTTCGACACAAAACACGCTATCGGCTTCCAGACAGACTCCGGCATTCCGATGCTTCTCCACATGGGAATCGATACTGTAAAACTGGAAGGAAAAGGCTTCGAAATCCTGGTAACAGAAGGCCAGAAAGTGAAAAAAGGCGAGCCGATGATGAAACTCGACTTAGAGTTTTTATCTGCGAATGCCCCATCCCTTACCTCTCCAATCCTTGATACAGAACCGGAAGATAATCAGAGAATCAGACTTCTTGCAAACGGAGAAATTAAGGCTGGTGAACCGTTGTTTGCGGTAGAGACTTTGGAATAATATAGGATAAAGAAAAGCTAAGCTAAAAATATCAAAAAACAAAAGAACAGTTGGATGATCAAAAGAGTTAAATGATGCTCTCTTGATCGTCGGACTGTTCTTTTTAGCATATCATATTTCGTAGGGATGCACAATCTTTTATAAAGATACAGAACAAATGTTTGTATAAGACGATTATATATGTTAAAATATGTATATACCAAACAGTGTAAGAAAAATTAGAACAAGATAAAAGCTGTTTTTGACGCATCAATGAAGTGGCATTTGATTGAGGCGTATGGAAGAGAAAGCTTTACGGAACTTCCTTACAGTTCTGGAACCAGAGTCGATAAGGAAGAAATTATTTCAGATTGCTTCAGAACTTACAGAAAAATACAGAGAGGAATAAGAAAAGTGATGTTTGATTTTAAGAAGGAATATAAAGAATTTTACATGCCAAAGAATAAGCCGGAAATTGTGACTATTCCAAAGGCAAATTATATTGCGGTCAGAGGGAAAGGAGATCCCAATGAAGAAGGTGGAGCATATCAGCATGCGATAGGAATTTTATATGTTGTAGCATATACGCTGAGAATGAGTTATAAGTCAGATTATAAGATAAAGGGATTTTTTGAGTATGTGGTTCCTCCGCTCGAAGGCTTCTGGTGGCAGGAAGAAGTGGGCGAAGTTGATTACTCTAATAAGGATGCATTTAACTGGATATCTGTAATCAGACTTCCTGATTTTGTAACAGAGAAAGATTTTAACTGGGCTGTAAAAACTGCATCTGTAAAGAAGAAAATAGATTGTTCCAGTGTAGAATATCTGACAGTTACCGAAGGCTTGTGTGTGCAGATTATGCATCATGGAGCATTTGATGATGAACCGGCAACTGTTGCAGTGATGGACAAATATCTTGAGGAAAATGGATATAGAAATGATTTCAGTGATGTCAGACTGCATCATGAAATATATCTATCTGATGCAAGAAAAGTTGCTCCGGAAAAATGGAAGACTGTGATCAGGCATCCGATTTGTAAAAAAGAAGGCGGACTATAGCAGAATTTTCTTTTGGATAGAATGTAGATCTGCGAGTACTAGAGATGGTGCTTGCAGGTTTATTTTTTGTCTTTGAGTTAGTCAAATGAAACGATGTACTAGTTATTCAAAAATAAAACAAATTTGTATGGCAGGTAGGATTTTAAACAAAAATATGATACACTTGAATTAGCTAAAATAAATTTTAAAGAAATTATTTAAATATGGGCAGCAATGAATATAAATGATTTATATATTTCAATAATTCAAAAGATAAATTGTGAATATATATTCATCAAATAGATATCAGATAAAGAAAAGGAGCATTTGAATATGAGTAAAAAAGGTTATAGCCGCCCAGGGATATTTGGAGGATGGAATCATTTTGATGAGTAAAAATTGTACAAGGATCAACAGAAATGACATGCTGGAATTAACCCGCAGAATGACATTATCCAGAAATTGTTTTATGCGTGCAGCAGGTGCATACATAGATGAAGATGGATATATAGATAATACATTTAACGTGAATTTTAAAAACATGGGAAAGCACGACCAGCAGGAAAATCTGGACCTTGCGAAAACAATCCCATTTTCGAAAACTAATGAACAGTTAAAATGCTACAAGTTCCCGGCAGGAGATATGGCATATGACAGTATTCATAAGCTTCTGATGGCATTATCCCAGTATGGATTAAAGGATGATCTGCTGGTACAGACTCTCTGCGAACAGCTTGCAGAGGGAATCTGCGGAACAGAGGATGCACCGAATAGGGCAAATCATTTGCATGGACATGAATTTGGGATATACGTTTATCACGGAATATACGATATCCCAAAGAAAGGATCAGATCAGAGTGAACAGTGGGAATCGGAAGAAGTTTACAGTTTTCTGGTATGTGTGGCAGCTCCGGTAGATAATGACTACAATGCCAGAAGTCCAAAATGTGGATTTATTTTTCCGGCGTTCGAGGATCGTTCAGCAGAGCCTGGGAAAATAGATGTTTTTTTTGAAAATCCTGATCGCCCGGATGTGGGATTTTTGAGAAAAATATTGGGAAATTAGTGTTGGTGATATAAAAGATGAAAATTCAATTTAGTTATTTGCATTTTAATTTAGTTATTTTGGGGAAAAATGACTAAATTGAATTGATTTATGACGAAATTGGAACAATATTTATCAAGTGGTTAGTTATAATTTTATCTGTTTGCCTGGGTTTACATAGTGAAAAAATTCTGATACGATAGATGACAGATGTAATACAAAATGAGGGGATCATAAATAGATGTACAGAGTGAGCAAAGTATTAAACAACAACGGCGTAATAGCCATTGATATGAACGAAAACCAGGAATACGTGATTCTTGGCAAGGGTGTTGGATTTGGGAAAAAGGTCAGCCAGCGTTTTGAGAAACCACAGGAATGTACCATGTACCGCCTGGCACAGGAGACAGAGCGTGGGTCAGCGAAGGAGCTGGTAAAGGGAATTGCGCCGGAATACCTGGAGATTGCAGATGCGATTCTGACAGAGGCGCAAAAGGTATTTGGTGATTCTATAGACAGGGGAATTCTCTTTCCACTTGCAGATCACATTTCGTTTGCAGTTGCCAGAATCCGTAAAAATGAGCAGATTAGCAATCCTCTGACTGAAGATATCAAGGTTCTTTTCTACAGTGAATTTAAAGTAGCAGAAACACTGAAAACAATCCTGAAAGAGAGACTTCAGATAGAGATTGATGATCACGAGGTGGGGTATGTGGCACTGCATATTCATTCTGCAATTGGTGATGAGAAAGTATCTGTTGCTATGCAGACTGCAAGAGCAGTGAGAGAGTGCATAGACATGATCGAGAAAGCAACAGGGAAACCGATTGATGTGTTGTCACTGTCCTATAATCGTCTGATGAACCATATGAAATATATGGTAGCACGTGCGTCTACAGGAGAGAAACTGAACCTGGATATGAACGAATATATGCTGGATCAGTATCCTCAGGCTTATGGAATTGCCGCTGATATCTGTAAGAATCTGGAAAGTTGTATTGGACATAAGCTGGATGAGACGGAAATTGGATATCTGGCAATGCATATTCAGAGAGTGTATAAAGATGCAGTATGATAATTGTTGAATAACTGTGCTTAAATAAGCAAAAAATTATATGAATTAATACTTGTCTAAATGTGCTATTGCATAAAAGAAAGTTCCCTATTTCAGGAACTTTCTAAGCAGTTTTTCATAAATTTTTCTATATGGCTGGTATCTCATTGGGAGATCCAGCCATGTTTTTTTGTCTACAATACTCTTGTAATGAGAGAAAGTATTGAAACCATCTTTTCCATGATAGGAGCCCATACCGCTTTCTCCAAAGCCTCCAAAGCCCATTTCGCTGGTAGCCAGGTGGATGATGGTGTCATTCACGCAGCCACCGCCGAAACCACAGTGAGAGGTTACTTTTTCAGCGATTTCTTTGCTGGATGTAAAGATATATAATGCCAGCGGATGTGCCATGGAATTAATGGTCACAATGGCTTCATCCAGTGAATCATAGGTCAGTACAGGAAGCACCGGACCGAAAATTTCTTCCTGCATGACAGCATCCTGGAAAGTAACGTTATCCATTACAGTAGGTGCAATCTGCAGAGTACCCGGATTACAGTCGCCACCGCATACTACTTTATTCGAATCAATCAGGTTATGGATACGGGTGAAGTGTTTTTCATTAATGATCTTTCCATAATTTTTATTATTCAGAGGTGCAGAACCAAACTGTTTTTTGATCTGTTTCTGAATCTGACGGATCAGTTCGTCTTTGATCTCTTTGTCACAGTAGATATAATCCGGTGCAACACAGGTCTGTCCACAGTTGAGATATTTTCCAAATACGATTCGTCTGGCGGCCAGTTTCAGGTTTGCACTTTTCTCTACGATGCATGGGCTTTTTCCGCCAAGTTCAAGAGTGACAGGAGTCAGATGTGCAGAAGCTTTTGCCATCACTTCACGGCCTACGTGCTGGCTTCCGGTGAAGAAGATGTAGTCAAAATGTTCATTAAGCAGTGAAGTGTTCTCTGCACGTCCGCCATTAACTACTGCTACATAATGTGGATCGAAACATTCATCAATGATGGATTCGATCACACGGCTTGTATTTGGTGAGTATGCACTTGGTTTCAGCACAACTGTATTTCCGGCAGCAATGGCATCTACCAACGGATCAATTGTGAGCAGGAAAGGATAATTCCATGGGCTCATAACAAGAACCACACCGTAGGGAGACGGCTTCTTATAACTTCTGGATGCGAACTGTGCAATTGGTGTCAGTACAGTTTTTTCTTTTGCGTAAGATGGGGTGTGGCGGATCATGTAGCTGAGTTCTGAGAGTACAAGGCCTACCTCGCACATATAAGATTCAAAGTTACTTTTTCCCAGATCACGTTTCAGTGCTTCGTTAATAAGCGGTTCGTATTTCTGAATACAGACTTTTAATTTTTTTAAAGCTTCCAGCCTTTTTTCTACTGGTAATGTTGCACCTGTATAGAAATAGCTGCGCTGTTTCTGTACGATTTCTTTGATTTCTGTTTCTGTCATTATATAAAACTCTCCTTGTAGGATGTACGATTTAAAAACTGCATATCAGTTATTGGGTTATGAGTTATTAGCAAAGTGAATGATTTTATCTACTTGCATAAAATAGGATAAGTTGCAATGAAAGTATGGAACGGTTGTAGCTTATTCCTGAACTTCAGGGATCAGCATATAATAAAACTTTTCAAGTTCAGAGGCATCCATCAGTTTCGGTACAGGATATAATGGATTCGCTTCTTTATCTGCGTAGTGTGCCAGTTTCGGAATATCTGTTTCCTGGATCTCTTTTACAGTATTTCCAATTCCAAATTTCTCTTTCATTTCTTCAATTGCCTGGATAAAAAGTTCTGCTGCTTCATGATCCGGTGTGTTTTTGTCCGCAAGTCCTGCAGCAACAGCCAGATTGTGGAGTTTCTTATCAATACAGCTTCCATATTCGCGAAGTACCATTGGCAGCAGGATCGCATTGGCAAGTCCATGAGGAACATTATATTCTCCTCCAAGTGAATGTGCAACTGCATGTACGTATCCTACATAAGATTTGGTAAAAGCGCAGCCTGCATAGAAAGAGGCGTGAAGCATATTTCGTCTTGCCTGAATATTATCGCCATGGTCATATGCGGTGTAAATATTTTCGAAGATCAGCTTCACTGCTTTTAAAGCGTCCTTACGTGTGTCAATGGTGGTGGAGTTTCCGATATATGCTTCGACTGCATGAGTCAGGGCATCCATGCCCGTGGTTGCAGTAATAAAAGGCGGAAGGCTTAATGTAACTTTAGGGTCGAGCACTGCGTAACGGGGAATCAGCGGAAAGTCGTTGATCGCATATTTATATCTGGTGTCTGCATCAGTGATAACAGCTGCGAGAGTAGTCTCACTTCCCGTACCGGCAGTAGTAGGAACTGCCATAAGAAGTGGAAGCTTTTTATGTATTTTCAGGATTCCTTTCATCTGGGCCAGAGACTGGTTTGGTTTTACTGCGCGTGCGCCCACAGCTTTGGCACAGTCCATACTGGAACCTCCGCCGAAACCAATAATGGCATCACAGCCGTTTTCGTGATAGAGATTCAGTGCCTCCTGAACATTTACAGTAGTAGGGTTGGCAACTGTTTTGTCATACATGGTATAAGGAATTCCTGCTTCTTTTAATGTTTTTTCCAGACGTCTGGTGAGTCCGAGGCTGGCGATTCCTGCATCTGTAATGATCAGTACATGTGTACATTTGTGACGCATAATGATTTCCGGAAGTTCTTTGACACTTCCTGCGATTTTAGGTTTACGGTATGGTAAAAATGGAATAGCAATATGAAAAGCTTTCTGAAAAGCCCTGCAATATATTTTTCTGACTGAATTCATAATAATTTTCCCCTCTGATATTAATGAATAAGTGATCGGTACATTGTCCGGAACAAAGGGACTTTGCCCGATTCAATAGATAACCAAGAAAAATATAGCAAGGTGAAAAAGAAAAGTCAATATATTTTGAATGTCAAAAATTACGAATAGCATAATATTTGTAATAAAAAAGAATCCTGCCCGGAGAGATTTTTATATCATAGTAAGAATATTATAAAGTAATTTCTTATAACATAAAAATACTGTATATCGCATGAATATTATAAAACATGGGAGATACAGTATTTTAATTGAAAATATATTTTGTACTTTACAGGCAGGACAGCGCATACTGCAGGGAATCCTCCAGATGCTGTTTCATCAGATCACCGGCTTTGGCAATTTCTCCATTCTTATATGCTTCAAAGATCTGCTTATGCATCTGCCCAATATTATGCTGTGGTTCAGCCTGCGTTTCATATAAATTAGAAAAGATCGTAAGCTGACTGCGAAGTTTCTCAGCTGCCAGGGTCAGACGACTGTTTGCACAATAGTCATAGAAAATCAAATGAAAATGGTCTGAATAACTGATCCATTTCTCGGTTTCTTCTTTGGAAAGAGGCGCCTGTTTGGCTTTTTCTTCCAATGCCAGGGTGTGGCGGATGTTATCTTCTAATATTTTACAGATCTGCTCATGTTCAGGAGAATTTCCACTGTAAAGGATCGCAAGTCGGTCCAGATCTCCCATAAACTGATAAAGCTCTGTCAGATCCTGCTTTGATAATTCAATTACATTTACTCCGATATTAGAATAATAACGTACCAGGCCGTCTTCCGTCAGACGGGTAAGTGCTTCACGGATGGGAGTGGAGCTGACTTCAAACTGCGCCTGGAGATTTTTGAGTGTTAATTTTTCACCTAATGGGATTCTCTGATGCAGGATGTCAGAACGGAGAATCTGATAGATCTGTTCGGATAAGGTTGATTTATTTAATGCCATAATAGACTCCTTATAATATAGTAGATTAAAAATAATGCCAGAATCATTCCGGATTGCCTGCAGCAATGAAATTCATAGATATCAGGTTAGGGCTAAAATACCTTTTGACCCTAACATCATATTATTTGTAATGATATAGATGAAAGGCACAAAAGTCAAGAATTTTATATTTTGCAAAATGCAAAATGTATATTGCAAAAAATCTTCAAAAGTGCTAAACTAACAGTAATTTAAAACTTTAACGGGACAACGCGTTAAGGCAGACAAGAATATAGCATAAAATGAACTAACAAAATAAGACAACCGGGGTGATCAGATGAGAGATGAGAAATTGTTAAAAGAGCTTACACAGCTCTGGGGCGTATCAGGTTATGAGAAAGAGGTACGCAGATATATTGAGAAAGAGGCGGCGCCTTATGCAGACGAGATGCTTACAGATGCAATGGGAAACCTGATCGTGAAGAAGAATGGTACAGGCGGACCGGATTCTAAGAAAATAATGTATGCAGCTCATATGGATGAGATTGGATTTATGGTTAAAACAATTGAAGCAGACGGAAGATTACGTGTCTGCAATCTTGGATGGAACTGGACAGGATCTGCATACAACAGCAGAGTACAGTTTAAGAACGGAACCATTGGTGTGGTAAGCTGCATGGGACCGATCGAAGAAGCTGCCAATAAAGCAGGCAAGCTTTACATTGATATCGGAGCTACTTCTAAAGAAGATGCACTGAAATATGTAAATCTTGGTGATCCGTGCGGATACAGAGGAGAGTATTTAGAACTTCATAATGACCGTGTATGTTCTAAGAGCCTTGATAATAGAATCGGATGTTATCAGCTTCTGGAAGCATTAAAAGAGAATGACGGAACTTATCCGAATGATATCTATTATGTATTCTGCGTACAGGAAGAATTAGGATGCCGCGGATCAAAGACAGCAGCAGAGAGAATTCAGCCGGATATCGGAATCGCAGTAGATATTTCACCTGCACATGATTATCCGTGTGATCTGGAGGGAAGCAACGAAGTGGACGGTGGAATCGGCGTTAAGATTTGCGACCCGTCAGTTGTATGTGATGAAGATGTAGTAGAGGCAATGTACAAGTGCTGTGAGGAGAATAATATTCCATATCAGAGAGAAGTGATCGATCAGGGTGGTACAGATGCTTCCAGTATGAATCAGTCACATTACGGTGTGCGCACAGGAGGAATCGTAGTAGTTACCAGATATCCGCACTGTCAGAGTGCAGTAGCTTCCAAGAAAGACATTGAAGCAGGTGTGGATCTGATGAATGCATTTTCCAGATATACATTTAAGTTCTAATCAACTAAAGTAAGCAGCGAATGTGGATGATTTTATTCGCCTGACTAAGAAACGTTTAAATCAGCAGAAAAAGAAAGAGGACCAGAATTATGAGAATGAAAAAAGCCCTTGCAATTTTAACAGCTGTCTGTACTGTGACAGCATCTATGTGTTTCGCAACTGTTGCACAGGCAGCAGATAAGACAGATCTTGTCATTGCTCTTGACGCAGATATCGACACTCTCCACGCAACGAATTATTCCACAGGCGTAGAGCAGGATGTTTTAAATCAGATATATGATACTTTAATGTACTATAATCCGGATGGAAAACATGATCCGGAGCCAAGAATTGCTGAGAGCTATGAGATCAGTGAGGACGGTCTGGATTATACATTCCATTTAAGAGATGATGTGAAATTTCATGATGGAGCTGCAGTAACAGCGGACGATGTAGTGTTCTCTCTTGAACTGTTCAAACAGTCTGAATATCAGGGCTCACAGATTTCTATGCTGTCAAGTGTAGAAGCAACAGATGACAACACAGTTGTATGCCACCTGGATACTCCGTATGCACCATTCCTTCAGGGTGTACTTACTCCTTATATCTGTGAAAAAGCATACTATGAAAAAGATGAAGATGCATTTGCCACAAATCCGATTGGAACCGGCCCATACAAATTTGTGAATCGTGCAACAGGAAGCAACATCACTCTGGAAGCAAACGAAGATTACTATCGTGGAGCTCCTGAGATCAAGAATCTTACATTTGAGGTAATCCCGGATGCAGCTACAAAAGCGATCGCACTGCAGACAGGAGAGGTTAACTTTGCAGAAGTTGATTCTTCTGTACTTTCACAGCTTCAGGCAAATCCTCAGATCAAAATCGCAGAAGTAAAGAATTCAGGATTCGCTTATGTATCCATGAATCTTGAAAAAGAACCATTTAATAATGAAAAAGTCCGTCAGGCGATCAACTATGCTATCGACAGAGATAATCTTGTTTCTGTATGCTATGACGGTGAAGCAGAAGTAAACTCTAACATCTGCGCAAAAGAGAGAAGCGGATATTCTGATGACCAGCCGCAGTACACATATGATCCTGAGAAAGCAAAAGAACTTCTGAAAGAAGCAGGAATCGAAACTCCGTATGACCTGGGCGAGATTCTTGTAGCTGAGAAATATTCAAACCTTGCAACTGTTATTCAGAATGATCTGAAAGCTGTTGGACTTGAGATGACTATTTCCGTAAAAGAGTTCAACTCTTATATCAGTGATCTGACAAGCGGAAATTACGGAATCACAGCTCTGACCATGACCCTGGATGGTGATACACAGAGCCTTGAGATGGCATTTACATCTGATTATATCGGAACTGCAAATAATGCAAGATACTCTGATGAAGAAATGGATAAACTGTTTGATGATGCAAGAACAGAAACAGACAGTGATAAGAGACTTGAGATCTTTGACGAGATATTTACAAAAGCACAGGATGAAGCGATTTATGCAGTTCTCTGCAATCCGCTTACACTGTATGCATATAATGCAGATCTGACCTGCCCGGAAGAGTTCCCGTTTGAAGGAAACTACTATGTATATGATTTCAACTGGGCATAAACAGATTTACCACAGTACAAAATGAGTTACTAAAAAGATAAAGAGCTAACTGAATTTGACTGATCTAGATGAATAAACAAAGGACTGTTGCATAAGCAATAGACATGGATCGCCCAGAAGTGTGTGTGAGTTCATGGAAGTGCTTACTGCAGCAGTCTTTTATGATATGAAAGGGGCCGCTTATATGGCTAAGTACATAATCAAGAGAATTTTATATATGATACCGGTTCTTCTTGGCGTGGCATTTCTGGTATTTACGATTCTTTCTCTGACACCTGGTGATCCGGGAACTATTATTCTGGGAATTACCGCCAAACCGGAAGATATTGCTGCACTGAATGCGCAGTTTGGCTATGATAAACCGTTTTTTATCCGATTCTTTTCTTATATCGGAAATATTATTTTCCATTTTGATCTGGGAACTTCTTATGCTTCCCGTCAGCCGGTTATCAATGATATTCTGGCAAGATTTCCGAACACATTTGTTCTGGCACTGCTTTCCATGTGTGTTTCCTCCATTATAGGAATCTCTCTTGGAATTCTTTCAGCAGTACGCCAGTATTCTATTACAGATCATGTATGCGTTGTTGTTGCGCTGGTCTTTGCATCTATGCCAGGATTCTGGCTTGGACTGATGCTGCTGATCGTATTTTCCCTGAAACTGGGATGGCTTCCGTCATTTGGTGCTGCTTCGCTGAAGCATTTTATTCTGCCGACTCTGACGGTTTCGCTGACTTCGGCTGCAGGACTTCTGCGTCTGACCAGGTCTGCGATGCTGGAGACGATCCGCCAGGAGTATATCCGTACAGCTAAGGCAAAAGGTGCTTCCGGTAAACGTGTGATCTGGAAACATGCATTGAGAAATGCACTTCTTCCGGTAGTCACTGCACTGGGAACCGGGTTCGGTGCATCTCTGGGCGGTGCGATCATTGCTGAGACAGTTTTTGCAATGCCTGGTATGGGAACACTGATGACAACTGCGATTCGCCAGAAAGATATTCCGATGGTTATGGGCGCGACCCTATTCCTGGCAGTGCTTTTCAGTTTTGTTATCTTGCTGGTTGATATTTTGTATGCGTTTATTGATCCGAGGATCAAGGCGAAATACCAGAATGGAGGAAAACGCCATGAATAAAAGAAAAAAACATGCGCAGCTTTCAGAGTTCTGGCGCCGATTCCGCAAAAATAAGGCTGCAGTTCTGGGGCTTGTGCTGCTTGTGCTGATTATTGGAATGGCAGTGTTTGCAGATTTGATCGTGCCTTACAGTAAATGTATTGAACAGGTAGGTGCAGACCGTCTGCAGGGACCGAGTCTGAGACACTTCTTTGGAACAGATGAACTTGGACGTGACCTCTTTGCACGAATCGTTCACGGTTCCAGATATTCCCTGATGATAGGACTTGTCACAAGTCTTCTTGCGCTGGCAGTAGGTGCGGTTCTGGGTGCAAGTGCCGGATATTTCGGCGGAATTGTTGATAATGTGATCAGCCGTATTATGGATGTATTTATGTGCGTGCCTCCAATTCTGCTTTCTCTGGCTGTTGTAGCAGCACTGGGAACAAACTTAAGAAATCTGATCATTGCCATTACAGTTTCCTGTATTCCGGGAAATGTCCGTCTGATCCGATCCGTAGTCCTGACAACAGCAGAGCAGGATTATGTAGAAGCTGCGAAGTCTTACGGAACTTCCAATGCAAGAATTATTTTTCGTTATGTACTGCCAAACGCAATGGGACCGATCATTGTAAATACAACTATGAGTATTTCAGATATGATGCTGTCTGCAGCAGGACTTAGTTTTATTGGAATGGGTATTCAGCCTCCGTCACCGGAATGGGGCGCACTGCTTTCCAATGCTCAGACTTATCTGTTTTCTGCACCATATATGCTGTTGTTCCCGGGTATGTTTATCCTGTTATCTTCTCTTGCCTTTAACCTGGTAGGCGATGGTCTGACAGACGCCCTGGATCCGAAACTGAAAGATTAAGAAGGGAGATACTGATTAATATGGAAGAAATTTTAAAGGTGGAGGATCTGTCCATTATTTATAAGACAGACCTGGAAACCGTTTATGCAGTAAATGGAATCAGTTTTTCCCTGAAACAGGGGGAAACAATGGGGCTTGTGGGAGAGACAGGTGCCGGAAAAACAACTACAGCCATGGCAATCATGGGACTTCTGCCAAAGAGAACTGCCAGGATCACATCCGGCCAGATCCTTTTTGAAAATCAGAATGTCTGTACAATGAAAGAGCGGGAAATGGAACATATCCGCGGCCAGAAGATTTCCATGATTTTCCAGGATCCGATGACAGCTCTGAATCCGGTCCTTACAGTAGGTGACCAGATTGGAGAGGCCTTGTATCTTCACAACGAAGAAGGACTTTCTCAGAAAGAAATTGATAAAAAAACAGAGGAAACTCTGGAACTTGTAGGTATTCCGAAAGAGCGTAAGAATGATTATCCGTACCAGTTCTCTGGTGGAATGCGTCAGCGTGTGGTCATCGCGATTGCGCTTGTGTGCAATCCGAGGCTTCTTATTGCAGATGAACCGACCACAGCTCTTGATGTAACTATTCAGGCACAGATTCTTTCTATGATCTGTGACCTTCAGAGAAAATATGGCACATCTGTAATTATGATCACGCATGATCTGGGTGTGGTTGCAGAAACCTGCGATAAAGTGGGTATCATGTATGCCGGAGAAATTGTAGAATATGGAACTCTGGAAGACATTTTTACAGGAGAAAACCATCATCCATACACAACAGGTCTGTTTGGGTCTATCCCGAATCTTCAGGAAAATGCCCGCAGACTTCATCCGATCGAGGGCCTGATGCCAGATCCGACTGACCTTCCAAAGGGATGTAAATTTGCACCAAGATGCAGCCATTGTACAGAGCTCTGTAAAAATAAACAGCCGGAAGTATGGGAGAAAGATGGTCATCAGATTCGCTGCCACCTGTTTTCTTCACCGGAAATGGAGCAGCAGAGAATGGAAAGGAGACAGGCAGATGAGTGAGACACTTCTTGATGTAAAAAATCTGAAAAAATATTTTAAGACAAATGCCGGAATGCTCCATGCAGTAGATGATGTCAGCTTCTCCATAGAGAAAGGTCACACCATGGGTGTTGTAGGAGAGTCCGGATGCGGAAAATCCACTCTTGGAAGGACTCTGCTTCAGCTTTATGAGCCAACCTCCGGTGAGATTGATTTTAAAGGAAAAAACATTGCAAATCTTTCTAAAAAGGAATTTCATCAGGTACGTCCAAAACTTCAGATGATCTTCCAGGACCCGTATTCCAGTCTGAATGGACGTATGACGGTCCAGCAGCTGATCGCGGAACCGCTGATCGTAAATAAAGTTTGTAAGAATAAGAAAGAAATTCAGGAGCGTGTCAGTGAGATCATGGATACCGTAGGTTTGTCAGAACGTCTGGCAATGGCTTATCCTCACGAACTTGACGGCGGGAGAAGACAGCGTATCGGTGTTGCACGTGCCCTGGTATTGAATCCGGAATTTGTAGTCTGCGATGAACCGGTATCTGCCCTGGATGTTTCCATTCAGGCACAGATTCTGAATCTTCTTATGGATTTACAGGAACAGATGGGACTGACTTATCTGTTTATTACACATGATCTTTCCGTTGTAAAGCACATTTCTGATGAGATCATGGTTATGTATCTTGGAAAATGTGTAGAAAAAGCACCGGCTGAGGAGATTTTTTGCAATCCGGTACATCCATATACAAAAGCTCTTCTGGCAGCCATCCCGATTCCGAGTATTGAGTCCTGTCATAAGAGGAGAACACTTCTGCAGGGTGAGGTAACAAGCCCGATCAATCCGAAACCGGGATGCCGTTTCGCAGCCCGCTGTCCTCTGGCGAAGGAGAGCTGCCACAGTGGGGAAATGCCGCTGGTAGAGGTGTCACCTGGACATTTCTCAGCGTGTCCGGTACAGGGATAAGATAGTATGGAGGAAATCGAGAATGAAGAATAAAGAGTTTAACTGGCCGTATGCCAATGAAATAGGACAGGAAGAGACTGTTACCAGCGATGTGCTGGTACTTGGCGGCGGACTTTCCGGATGTTTCGCAGCGATCGCTGCAGCCAGAAGAGGTCTGTCTGTTACTCTGGTGGAGAAAGGTGCTACAGAAAAGAGCGGAGCAGCAGGAACCGGTTTTGATCACTGGGAATCTGCCTGTACAAATCCCTGTTCAGAGGTAACACCTGAGGAGATCGCAGAGGCCTATGTGAATGAACAGGACTGGTACAGTAATGGTATCGCGCATTATATTGAGTGCCGTGAAGGATATGACCGTCTTGTTGATCTGGAGTCTTTTGGCGGTAAGATCCGTGATACAGAGGATGAATTCGTGGGTGCAGAATTCCGCGATGAAAAAACAAAGCTGATGTTTGCTTATGATTATAAGAATAAATTTACGATCCGTGTATGGGGTTCTACTTTCAAACCTGCACTGGTAAAAGAGATGAAGCGTCTTGGTGTCAATATCATGGACCGTACAGAGGCCACAGCACTGCTTGTGGCAGAGGAAAATGGTAAAAAGCGCGGCGCAGGTGCTATGGGTATGAATGTACATACCGGAAAGTTTTATATTTTCCGCGCAAAATCCACGATCCTTACTATGTCACGTCCGGCCCGTGTATGGCTGTTTAATGCGGACACTACAGGTCTTTGCGAGTTCAGACCTATGCAGAGTATCGGAAGCGGACATGCCATGGGATGGAGAGCCGGAATTGAATTTACTATGATGGAGAAATCTGTCCGTGCAGAGTTCTCAGCAGCAGGAAGAAGTTTCCCGCCATATGGTGCAGGAAACAACCATAATACCTGGTATGCAGCTACAATGGTAGATGCCAGAGGTGTGGAAATTCCATATGTGGACCGTGACGGAAAAGAACTGAAGACAGTTTCAGAGAGATATTACCCTGCAAAAGGACAGAAGTTCTTCTTAAAGGGCGGTGTGATCGATAATCCGAAATATGAATACAGAGGACCGGAGACAGTAGATTTCGCAGAGCTGATCAAACGTGGTTATCAGCTTCCGTTTTATGCTGACTTAAGCCGTATGCCGGATGAAGAGCGCAGAGTCATCTGGGGCATGATGGTAGGTGAGGAAGCCAAGACAAAGATCCCGATCTTCCAGAATTATACAGAGCGTGGCTTTGACCCTGAGAAACATATGCTTCAGAGTTATGGTACAGGCTGGCAGTCCGCAAGTTTTCTGGATCAGGAGAGACAGTTCTTCGGAGCACCGGGCGGAATTATGCATGACTGGGATCTGAAGACAAATATTGACGGTATTTATGCTGCCGGTGATCAGCTTTATGCTTCTGACTGTGCAGGATTTGCATGTGCGACAGGATATTATGCAGGACGTAAGGCTTCTGCTTATGCGAAGAGTGTGGAGCTTGCAGACTTTAACAGAGCGGATGCAGATGCGGAGAAGAAGCGTTTATATGCACCGTTATATGCAGACAGAGAGAATGGTATGGGCTGGAAAGAGCTGAATATGGCGATTTCCAAGGCTATGCAGAATTACTGTGGCGGTGTGAAGTGTGAGGCACTGTTAAAAGAGGGACTTGATCTGCTGCAGAGTTTTGAGAAAGATATTGTACCGGAGCTTGTTGCGGATAATCCGCATGATCTGATGCGTACCCATGAGGTTCTGGATATTCTTACAGTTGCCCAGATTGTGCTTCATGCATGTCTGGCACGTAAGTCAAGTTCTGCTCCGTTATGCTTTAACAGAAGTGATTATCCGGAAATGGATCCTGTAGAGGATCGTAAGCATATCGTGATCCATCAGGAGAATGGTCAGGCTGTGACAAGGATTGTCCCTCTGGATTTCTTTGGTAAACTGAAGGATGAGTATGAGAAGCGGAATCAGGATTATATTATGGAAGAAGCACAGAATGCGGGACGTGCGGAGAAATATGTGACTGCAGCTAAGGTTCAGGAGGAAGAGCAGGTGCAGAATGCAGAGGGTACTTCTTTTGAGGTTGAGCCGGTGTCTTGCAGTACGAATCCGCTGAAGTATGATGAGAGTAAGTGTATTGGATGTAATCGGTGTGCAAATGTATGCCAGTGTGATATCCTGCTTCCTTCATCGGAGAAGGGGAAACATCCGATCATTATGTATCCGGGTGAGTGTTATTATTGCGGGGCATGTGTTATGGTTTGTCCGAAAGATGCGATTAAGCTGGCGCATCCGTTGATGAACAGGGCTAAGTTTGTGGAAGTCAGACATTAAGAGTAAGTGGGAAAGAGGCAGTTTCTACTATATCATCATTATTAGGTATAGTGGGACTGCTTTTTTTGATGGACAAAAGGGACGCGCAGAAATATCGTTTATATGGGCTGCGGTTTCGGTATCTAAGATTTTCTAAGCCACTAGAAATCTGCTAAAGGCATGAGGAAAAATGCAAAACTCGCTCCGTTGCAGACTTCGCTCAGACAGGTTGCTATTTTTCCTCATAACGCAGATTTTTATTGGCTAAGAAAATCTAAGATGCCTGCAAATGCAGCCCATATAAACGATATTTCTGCGCTGGGATTTGGTTATGGGCAGTTTTTTCCTGATTATTGTGCTATGTAATGGATGCAGGGGGATTATTTGATTTGGTTAAAATGGAGGGAATTTTTGAATGAACTGAACTGTTCGGTTATTTTTCCTTTATGAGAGTAATTGCAAAGGGTGAGGTGTACACAATATGGGGCTGAGTAGATTTGGTATTTATATATTATTGCGAAATTTTTCGAAACTGCGAAAATTGGTTGACAAGGGAGTAAGTTTACACTAACATAAAGTTAGTGGGGCATAACATTGTTATAAGCCTACTTTGTTATGCCGGAGAGATTGGCTCTATAGGAGCTGTTATGAGGGAGGAATGAAGAAAAAATGTTTTTGCAGATACAGGGTATTAAGAAGTCTTTTGGTGCGGGGGACAGTCGTGTGGATGTGCTGAAAGGGTTGGATCTTGAAATAGAGAGGGGAGAGTTTTGTGTTCTTCTGGGGCCGTCTGGTTCAGGAAAGTCTACGCTTTTGAATATTATTGGCGGAATTGACAGTGCGGATGAGGGGAATCTGATCATAGATGGGGAGCGTCTGGCGGATATGTCGGAGAAGAAGTTGTCGTTGTACAGACGTAAGCATCTGGGATATATTTTTCAGATGTATAATCTGATCCCGAATCTTACAGTGAGGGAGAATATAGAAGTAGGTGCATATCTCAGTGATAAACCGCTGGATGTAGATGAGTTACTGCATACTCTGGGAATTTATGAGCATCAGAGGAAGCTTCCGAATCAGCTTTCAGGTGGTCAGCAGCAGAGAACTGCTATTGGCAGGGCGATTGTGAAGAATCCGGATATTCTGTTATGTGATGAGCCGACAGGAGCGCTTGATTATAATACTTCGAAAGAGATTCTGAAACTTATTGAAACTGTAAATCAGAAATATGGCAATACGATTGTTATGGTAACACATAATGATGCCATTAAAGATATGGCGGATCGTGTAGTGAAGCTTCGAGACGGTATGATCCGGAAGAATTACATTAATGAGCACAAGATTCCTGCCGCAGAGCTTGACTGGTAAGGAGGACGAAGCGATGAAGAGTCCTTTAAGAAAGCGATTGCCGAGAGAGCTGAAAAGTGAAATTGGAAAGTATCTGGTAGTTTTTATCCTGATGGTTGCAACCATAGGCTTTGTGTCCGGTTTCCTTGTAGCGGATGGAAGTATGCTCATTGCATATAATGAGAGTTTCGAAAAATATAACATTGAAGATGGAAATTTTCGCACAGCTGAGCAGATTTATAAAGGTCAGCGGGAAGAAATAGAGAAGCTGGGTGTAAAATTATACGATAATTTCTATCTGGAGGAACCTCTTGACAATGGAAGTACTATGCGTATTTTCAAAAACAGAGAGGAGATTAACAGGGTCTGCCTGATGGATGGAGAGCTTCCGGCGAAAACAGGAGAGATAGCTATCGACAGAATGTATGCGGACAATAATAGTCTATCTGTAGGTGATACACTTCAGAGCGGAAATAAGACCTGGAAGATTACAGGGCTGGTGGCTCTTTCTGATTATAGCTGTTTGTTTCAGAATAACAATGATTCTATGTTTGATTCCGTGAAATTTGGAGTTTCTGTTGTGACGGAGGAAGAATTTAATTCCCTGAACCAGGAGAAGTTACAGTACAATTATTCCTGGATATATGATCAGAAACCGGAAACAGAGAAGGAGGAAAAGGAAGTTTCCGAAAAACTGATGGAAGATATCGGAGAAATCGTTACACTGGAAGCTTTTGTACCGCAGTATCTGAATCAGGCAATTATTTTTACCGGAGATGATATGGGCGGTGATAAGGCGATGGTGATCATGCTGCTTTATATTGTTATGGTGATCATGGCATTTGTATTTGGAATTACCATCAGCAATACCATTCGAAAAGAAGCCGGCGTTATCGGTACACTCCGTGCATCCGGATATACCAGGCGGGAACTGGTTCTTCATTATATGACACTTCCGGTTCTTGTTACATTGGTTGGAGCACTGATTGGAAATATCCTCGGATATACAGTGTTTAAGGGCGTTTGTGCAGGTATGTATTATGGAAGTTACAGTCTTCCGACTTATGTGACCATATGGAATGCAGAAGCCTTTCTGCTTACAACAGTAGTTCCGGTGATCATTATGCTGGTGGTAAATTACGGAGTCCTCAGACATAAATTAAAACTGTCTCCGCTGAAATTCCTGCGCAGGGATCTTTCTTCAGGACGCAGGCAGAAGAGAGCTATCCATTTAAGTCCAAAGATTAAAATATTTTCCAGATTCCGACTCCGTGTAATCTTCCAGAATATGAGCAACTATATCGTGTTGTTTATAGGAATTATATTTGCGAACCTGCTTCTGATGTTTGGGCTGCTGCTTCCGTCTGCGCTGTCTCATTATCAGGTGGAGATCCAGGATAATATGCTGGCGAAGTATCAATATATGCTTCAGGTTCCGGTCAGTGCAGTAAGCGGAAATAAATTTGAAAGTCTGATTTCACTGCTGGAATTTTATATGGATTCTGATACGGATAACGAAGATGCAGAAAAATTTTCTGCTTATTCGCTGAATACGCTGCCTGGGAAATATAAGAGCGAGGAAGTACTGCTTTATGGTATTGAACCGGACAGTAAATATGTAAAAATAGATTTTGATAATATAGAAGAAAACAGCGCAGACAAGGAGAGGTCTTCTGATGGGGCCAATACGGATGACAATGATGTTGTCAATACAGGAAAAAATACTGCAGGCGTATATATTTCCAAAGCATATGCAGATAAATTCCTGATCCATGTCGGAGATACCATTACTCTGAAAGAAAAGTATGAGAAAGATAAATACACTTTTAAGGTAGCAGGAATCTATGACTATACAGCTGCTCTCTGCGTATTCATGCCGCGAAGCGAACTGAACGATACATTTGACCTGGGAGATGACTATTACAGCGGCTATTTCTCAGATACAGAACTTACAGATATCAAGAGTCAGTATATTGGTTCCGTGGTTGATCTGGACGCTCTGACCAAGATTTCGAGACAGCTGGATGTGTCCATGGGAAGTATGATGGGCCTGATCAATGGGTTTGCCATTATGATCTATATGGTACTGATCTATCTGCTGTCTAAGATCATCATTGAGAAAAATGCTCAGTCTATTTCCATGGTAAAGATTCTTGGCTATACCAACGGTGAGATCAGCAGGTTATATATTTTGTCCACGTCTATTGTGGTAGTAATCTGTCTTCTGCTCAGTCTTCCAATTGAGACAGCAATCATGAATGTGTTGTTCCGTGAGATGATGCTGTCCAGCATTTCAGGATGGATCACCCTCTGGATCGACCCGATGATCTATGTGCAGATGTTTGCTGCGGGAATTATCACTTATGAAATTGTAGCACTGCTGGAGTTCAGAAGAGTGAAGAAAGTGCCGATGGACGAGGCTTTGAAGAATGTAGAGTAAAATTTGACATTATCTGGATTTTGTGTTACGGTTGGTAGGAAACTGTTAGACCATCAGTTGGAATAGGAGATTATTATGAGAAAAAAATCAACTTCAAAAGCAAAGACAACAATCAAGGAAGCTACAACAAAGGCTACAGAAGCAGTAAAAGAAACAGTAGAGAAAACAACTGTTAAAGCTTCAGAGGTGATCGAAGAAGCAAAAGATGTTGCATCTGATATTGCCAAAGCTCCTGTTGTAGAAGAAGCAAAAGAAACTGTAAAGAAAGCAGTAAAAGAAGTGACCAAGAATATCGACATCAAAAAATTCGTAGAAACAACTATCGAATTACCTGGTTTTGCAGTTACAATGAGCTCCATCGAAGAAGCGATCAAAGAAGACATCAAAGCAAAAGGCATCGCAGGAAAAGAAATCAGTGTTTACTTAAACGTAGAGCAGAAAGCCGCATACTATACTGTAGACGGTCAGGGCTCTGACGATTACAAAATTGACCTGAATACATTATAATCGTTTTTATAACTGAAAATGTATGTTCGCAGAGGGAATTCTGCAGACATAAAAGAGGCAGGAATGTTTGGTAAATGAACATTCCTGCCTTTTTTATATTTGAATTTATATTTTATGAAGCTTTTTCCTGCTCAAATAAATTTTCGCGTGTAATATTTTGCGCCCATTTTCCCTGGCGGTAATGGTGGAATACCCATGGCCATTTCACGAATTCATCTGTACATAACAGGAAGTATACCCAAAGCACCGGGAGCTTCAGAACAAATGCTGCGAAAAATCCCAGCGGCACTGCATATACCCACATATCAATGGTATCGCAGATCAGACCAAACTTCGTGTCACCACCTGCCCGGAAAACTCCGGCGATCAGTGCGGTATTCACTGCAGACCCCATAATATAGTAAGTATTGATAAGAAGCATATATTTCAGATAATGCATTGCACCGTCACTCAGAGAAGCAAATCTCATAACCAGAGGTGTGATAGCAAATACGATCACGCCGCCGATCGCACCGGCGATAACAGTCATCTTCAGCATTCTGGAAGCATATACTTTTGATTTCTCCAGATCGCCTTTTCCCATAACGTTTCCAAGAAGAATTGTTCCTGCACTGGCAATTGCAAAGCAGAACACAGAGCCGATGTTACGGACAACTGTAACCAGAGAGTTTGCAGCAACGGCATCTGTGCCAAGATGTCCCAGGATTACAGAGTACATAGAGAATGCCACACTCCAGGATACGTCATTTCCAAGTGCCGGAAGTGACAGTTTCATAAAATCACGGAATAATACTTTGCTGCGGATAAACATATAAGTCAGATTCAGCTTTACATTTTTACTCAGGAAAGAAACAATTACACAGGCAATGAGTTCTACCAGTCTGGAAGAAGCCGTTGCGATGGCAACACCTGTAGCGCCAAGCTTTGGTGCTCCGAATAATCCGAAGATGAAGGTTGCATTTAGAATAATATTCAGAACAAAAGCAAGCATATTTAGTGCCATACTGATCGTTACACGTCCAACACTGCGCAGAATCGCCAGATAAACTTCCGTAACACCCCAGCACAGATATGTAATACCCATAACCCTTAAATAAGAAGAACCAATAGAAATCAGTTCAGGGTCAGATGTAAAAATCTTCATCATAAGCTGAGGAGCAAAAAATGCAATTAATGCAACAATTCCGGAAATGGCGATCGAGAAACGAAGCGCGATTCCTTCGATAGCATGTATTGCCTGGATATTATTTTTTCCAAAATATTGCGCACATAAAAGTGATGCGCCGGTGCCAAGTCCGTAATATACCATAAACAGGATATTGGAGTAATTGGCAGCTAAAGATACTGCGGAAATCGCAGACTGTCCGACGTAATTCAGCATGATTACGTCCGCGGAGTTAACCGCTGCGCTGAGCAGATTCTGAATAATGATCGGAATCGTCAGCTTAAACATCTGCCGGTAAAAATCGTCCTTACCGGTTGATAACGTATTTGTCATATTTACCCCCATAATAAATTTTCTAGTTGTCTGATCAGACAATTTAACCGAATGCGGATGATTTGATCCGCTTGACTTATGTTTATCATAACTTTTTTGCCAGGCAGATGCTATCTGTATTTTGACAGTTTTATACGATATTTTGACTTTTTATTTCTTTTATGATATTCTGGCAGAAAATGAAAGTAATGGGAGAAATTTATGATGACATTACAGCAGCTGGATATGAATATTTTATTGTGGATACAGGAACATTTAAGAATAGATGCTCTGACACCATTCTGGAAAGTGATCACTTTTCTGGGAAATGCGGGATGGTTCTGGATCGTGCTGGCAGTGGCACTGCTGGTCCCGAAAAAAACACGCAGGACAGGAATTGCAGCATTGCTTTCCCTTGCAGTGGGATTTCTGATCACGAATGTACTGCTTAAGAATATTGTTGCCCGCCCGAGACCTTTTGATGCTTATACAGAGATTATTCCTCTGATCACCAGGCCGACGGATTTCTCATTTCCATCCGGTCATACATGTGCATCTTTTGCATGTGCCCTGATTTTCTTCAGAATGCTGCCAAAGAAATATGGAGTTCCGGCAGTAATTCTGGCGGGTATGGTAGCTTTTTCCAGACTCTATCTGGGAGTGCATTATCCCGGAGATGTTCTGGGAGGATTTCTCGTAGCAGTATTTGCAAGCACACTGGTATATCATCTGGTGCAGACATATCAGAAAAAATGAAGAAGTAGTCAGAATGTTTGCGATAACTTCAGAATATAATAAATTGATTTTAGAATAATGGAGTTTTTCGATGAAACGGAAACCTTTGGCAGTCAGCCTGTTAATTTCTCTGGGAACCGGAGTGATTGCAGGCTTTCTTACTTTCGGAAGTATGGAGAAATACCAGGAAATGTACCATCCGCCTCTGTCGCCGCCGGGATGGGTATTCCCGATAGCCTGGTTAATTCTGTATACATTGATGGGGATTGCAGCATACAGAATTTATATGAAGAATCCAAAAGCGGAAAGCTTGAAACTTTATCTGATCCAGCTGGTAGTAAACTTCCTCTGGCCGATAATTTTCTTTAATCTGGGATGGCAGTTATTTGCAGCAGTATGGATTCTGCTGTTATGGTATCTGGTATTTGTTCTGATAAAAGAGTTTGCCAGAATTGACCGGGGAGCTGCAAAACTTCTGATTCCGTATCTGATCTGGTTAACTTTTGCGGCGTATCTGAACATAGTAATTGCTTTGCATAGATAAAAACAAAATACACATACTACATCCGATACAAGATATAAGTGAATTATTTTGACAGGAGGAATCAAAATGGATAACAGCACCAAAAAACTGCTGGAGGAATGCAGTGTCGGATGTAAAATGGGAATCGAGAGCATGGAGCAGGTCCAGCATCATGTAACTGACGCCGGGATTGCAGGAGTAATCGAAAAATACTGTTCCAGACATAAAGAACTGGAAGCGGAAGTCTCTAAAATGCTCCTGCGTGCCGGACAGCCTGAGAAAGAGCCGGGAGTTATGGTTTCCACATTCTCCTGGATGACTACAGGTGTAAAAATGATGACAGGAGAAGACGAAAACAAACAGGCTGTTAAAATTATCATGAACGGATGCAATATGGGAATTCAGTCTATCACAGAAGCTTTGCACCAATGCAAAGACGCATCCTCAGAAAGTATTTCCGCTGCAAAAAAACTTATCAGAATGGAAGAAAATCTGCGGGATGACATGCAGAAATACCTGTAAACAGAAAGTCTGGTCTGACTATAGGAGACGATGCAGGCATTGAAGCATATCCGTCTTTCCTGACGATCATGGAAAGCAATACAGAACAGATCAGAGGCAGATTCCTCAAAACCGCACTTGCAAATGCCGCACCATTTGGAATCACTGCAAGCATTATGATAGGAGCAGTAAATCTGCTCACACCTTTCTCTATATCAGAGAATCGGATGGTCATGTATGTACTGCTGATCAGTATCTCCATGCTGGCGGTAGTCAAGAGTTGTATCCCATTTGATGCACTCAGAGGATTTATCTGTATTACCATGATACTTGGCACTGATGATCTTTTCCACACTTTTTGAGGTATGTGCAATTATAAATACGATGCTGATCTTTATCCTCCTTGCAGCAGCCTGCAGTCTGATGCTGATCCTTGCACTGGAATGCATAAAGAAACTGGCAATCCCGGCGACAGAAACAGGTAAAAGAACGAGACACAGTTATAAAGCTGCATAGTGATGGTTAATGAAGGTTTCCCTGTTTAAATTGCAAGAAGCAGCAGGGGAACCTTTTTATATGGAAAATTTTTATAAAAGCTGATATGATAAAAACAATTCTGATTCTGTCAGTATGGTTTACTAACCGCATGAACCAGAAAATCATGGAGCCTCTTGACGAACTGGTTAAAGCAGCTCAGCGCATTCAGGATGGAAATCTGACAGAAGAAATTCAGTATCATGGAGAAGAGTTTGAAAAAGTCTGCCGGATATTTAATGCCATGCAGAAGACCATTCTCGAAGATCAGGAACAGCGCCTTCAAAATGAGAAAGCCAGAACCGACATGGTAACAGGGATTTCTCACGATCTCAGAACTCCTCTGGCAGGATACCGTCTGAACAGCTCAAAATTAACCGACAGGAATCAGAACATGCACAGGAAAGGATTGTGAAAAGAAAAATCTATGAATAAAAACGAAATTTATATAAAAAGCGGTACACAATACAAAGAAATGACAAAAGATCTTCTGACCCAGTGTAATTTAGCGGCTGAGATATCTGATTCGGATATGCAGATTGGTATTAAGCCGAATCTTGTCTCACCATCTGAGGCTTCCTGGGGTGCTACTACGCATCCGGAGATTGTGGCGGGAATTATTGAGTACCTGCAGGAAAACGGTTACAGAAAGATTGCTATCCTTGAGGGTTCCTGGGTAGGAGATAAGACAACAGAAGCATATGAGGTGTGCGGTTATCGTGAACTTTCAGAGAAATATCAGGTGCCATTCTGGGACATGCAGAAGGATAAAGGAATTGAGCGTGACTGTAAGGGTATGAAGTTAAATATCTGCGAACGTGTGGCAGATGTCGATTTCCTGATTAATGTTCCGGTATTAAAAGGGCATTGCCAGACGAAAATTACCTGTGCATTAAAGAATCTCAAGGGGCTGCTTCCGAATATTGAGAAGCGCCGTTTTCATGCAATGGGACTGCACAAACCAATTGCGCATCTGAATACAGGAATTCACCAGGATTTTATTGTGGTTGATAACATCTGCGGAGATCTGGATTTCGAAGATGGTGGTAATCCGGTAGTAATGAACCGTGTCTGGGCGGGAATGGATCCGGTGTTGATTGATTCTTATGTCTGTCAGGTCATGCATTATGCAACAAAGGATGTGCCGTATATTGAACTGGCAGGGAAATTGGGAGTTGGAAGCACGGATCTGAATAATGCACACATCATTTACTGCGAGGAAACTGCCCGGAAAGAACTGCCGAAATCTCGAAAAGTAGTAGAACTTCAGGATGCGGTAGAAGAAGTAGAATCCTGCAGCGCCTGCTATGGATATCTGATCCCTGCACTGGAAATGCTGAAAAATGATGGACTTTTTGAAAAACTGGACACAAAGATCTGCATCGGTCAGGGCTATCGCGGCAAAACAGGAAAACTGGGTGTTGGAGCATGTACGTGTAAATTTGAGCATAATGTAAATGGATGCCCGCCTACAGAAAACCAGATATATGACTTCCTGAAACAGTATATTTCAGATATGAGATCAGATAAAAAATAGTCGTCAACAGCTAATTTAACTGAAATTGTGAAGCAGTTATTCGGTATAGCGCCACGTAAGTGGATTGTAAATATCCGCTTAAATATAAAAACAGGTTCCGAAGAACCTGTTTTTATATTTATAAATGGAGGTACTGTTTAAAATTTAAATCAGGAAATTAAGAGAATTATAATGCTGTCTTGATCATTTCTACAATCTTATCCTGACTGAATTTGCTGCTGTCAAATGCCAGATGATACTGGGAGATGTCCTTCCACTTTTTGTCTGTGAAGTATTCATAATAAGTACGGCGTTCTTTATCCACTTTCTTAACCAGCTTCTGAGCACTCTTTTCTTCCCTGCCTGTACGCTCGATGACGGTTTGTACACGGTAATCAAATGGTGCATGGATAAATACGCTCAGACATTTGTTGTCGAGGATATAGTTTGCGCATCTTCCGACAATTACACAATCTTCTTTTTCTGCAGCCTCCAGAATAATTTTACGCTGGAGATCAAAGAGGACATCGTTCATAGGAACAAAATGAAAATCACTGTCCATCTGAAGTTCATGGTCAATTGGGAAACGCCAGTTACTGCCGCGTTTCTCGTCAACCTTGGCAAGTATATCAAAAGGAATATTCTCTTTCTGAGCTGCAATATCAATCAGCTCTTTGTCATAAAAAGCAAATCCAAGTTCCTCTGCGAGAGCCTTGCCGATCAGACGGCCATTACTGCCGAGCATCCTGTTTATTGTAATCACGCGTTTACTCATAATCAAAACCTCCTTTATGA
>CAKRWH010000019.1:0-63646 GCA_934416185.1 uncultured Blautia sp.
TGTACTTCCAGACCAAGAAGGTTACATGCGGAAGCGAAAGAGAAACGTGTACGTGTGGAGTTGTCACGGAAGATAGAAATTCCAAGACCACTCTCGAATACTTTTGTGGAGATGTTGTTCTCTCTCATGAAACGGAGAGCGTCAGCAACTGTGAAAACAGCTTCCAGTTCATCGTCTGTTTTGTCCCATGTCCAGAAGAAATCGTTATTATACATTTCCTTGAAGTTTAAGCTGTTTAATTTATCAATGTAATCCTGTAATGTTTTCATAAAATAAATACCTGCTATGCTTTGATAGCTTATCCTTTCCTGTATGAAATAATTGAGAATCAGTTTTATTTGCATTTGTAACCCTTTTTCTGCTTATTATCTGAATACGACACAGAAGAAAGGGTATTACCTTTATTTATATCCCTGCTCTGACGGGCAGGGATTATGTCCGGACACATATTAAGCCTTTGGGATTTGAGAATCCGTCGCCTAAAATTTATCTAAAGTTAAATTATTTGCAGTATGCAGTTGGAAGAGCAGCGTATACAGCAGCGCATCTTACAAGGTCGATCTTCCATGTTTTTTCATTCGGAGCATGAGCCTGTGCTTCTGCACCAGGTCCGAATCCGATACAAGGAATGTTGTTACGTCCCATGATTGTTACACCGTTAGTGGAGAATGTCCATTTGTCTGTCAGAGGACGAGCTTTTCTCATACCTTCTGTCTCTGCATTTCCGAGACGTTCTTCGCCATACAGTCCTTTGTAAGCTTCTTCCAGAGCCTGTGTTACTTTGTGATCTTTCGGGATTACCCATGTCGGGAAGTAGCATTCGATCGGATATACAAGGTCTGTATAGGATGGACGGTTGTATTCATACATGGATACTGTAACGTCATCACCATATTTCTTAACAGCCGGAAGAGCACGGATCTCATCCAGGCAGCTTTCCCATGTTTCGCCTGCTGTCATACGACGGTCAAGAGAAACAGAGCAGGAGTCAGCTACTGCACAACGGCTTGGAGATGTGAAGAAGATTTCGGATGTAGTAACTGTACCACGTCCAAGGAAACGGGCTTCTTCCCATTCCGGGTTGTATTTCTCATCAAGCATTTTTACAAGACCTTTGATCTCTGTAGTATCAGCTGCATCGTTTTCGTTTAATGCACGGATATCCTGGAGAATGTCAGCCATTTTGTAAATAGCGTTATCACCACGCTCAGGAGCGGAACCATGACAGGAAACACCTTTAACGTCTACGCGGATTTCCATACGTCCACGCTGTCCTCTGTAGATACCGCCATCTGTTGGCTCTGTGGAAACAACGAATTCAGGACGAACACCATCTTCGTGGATGATGTACTGCCAGCAGAGACCGTCACAGTCTTCTTCCTGTACAGTACCTGTTACAAGTACCTGATATTTATCATTTAAAAGACCAAGGTCTTTCATGATCTTAGCACCGTATACTGCAGAAACGATACCACCCATCTGGTCGGATGTTCCACGTCCGCCGATTTCTTCATCAGTTTCGAAACCTTCATATGGATCGAATTCCCAGTTTTTAATGTTACCAATACCTACTGTATCGATATGAGCGTCAAAACCGATCAGAGTTTTACCTGTTCCCATGTATCCGAGGATATTTCCCATAGGATCAATCTCAACTTTGTTGAATCCGACCTTTTCCATTTCCTCTTTGATTCTCATGATATGTCCTTTTTCACCGCAGCTTTCGCCAGGGATGCGAACCAGATCGCGAAGGAATTTGGTCATATCATCTTTATAACCCATTGCAGCTTCGTTGATTTTTGCGTAATCCATTTTTAAATCCTCCCAATATGTATGATATTTATTAATTGTAACTGTTCGGTATTTTTACAGTTATGATCAGTAACAAATTGCTGTTCTAAGTTTGTTCTTTAAAATTATTTGCTTAAAGATTCGTTTGTTCCGTATAATCCGTCCCATACGATCTCGCGGTAACGAACAGGATCAGTGTCACCTTCTGTAGAAATAACAAGTACTACGGAATTCTCATCCAGTTTCAGAGCTTCTTTTAAGTCTTTTGCATCTTCATCGTGAAGAGCAGTGAAGCAGAAACCAAGCGGAACGGAACCGGATTCACCGGAAACAACGTGCGGGTCATCTCCAAGTGGGTTTGCGTAGATACGTGTTGCTTTTGCACTCATCCAGTCAGGGCAGGATGCAAATACATCTACGTGGTTCTTCAGGATATCCCATCCGATCGTATTTCCTTCGCCGCATGCAAGACCTGCCATGATTGTCTGAAGATCACCGGTAACATTTACCAGATCACCTGTTTTTGCAACAGCGGAGCGGTACAGACAGTCAGCAGCACTTGCTTCACAGACAGCCATAACCGGCGGGTTTTCTTTATATTTATGAGCAAAGTAACCAACTACAGCACCTGCCAGGGAACCAACACCTGCCTGAACAAATACGTGTGTCGGGCGGTCAATTCCCATTTCTTTTAACTGCTGGTCGGCTTCAAGAACCAGAGTTCCATATCCCTGCATGATCCAAGATGGGATTTCTTCGTATCCGTCCCATGCGGTATCCTGAACGATAATGCCGTGCTCAGTCTTGGCAGCCTCTGCAGCAGCCATTCTTACGCAGTCATCATAGTTGACTTCTTCAATCGTAACAGTAGCTCCCTCTTTAGCAATGTTATCAAAACGGGTCTTTGTTGTTCCTTTTGGCATTCTTACAACTGCCTTCTGTCCAAGGCGGTTAGCTGCCCATGCAACTCCACGTCCGTGGTTACCATCTGTTGCTGTAAAGAATGTAGCCTGTCCGAATTCTTCTCTTAATTTATCAGAAGAGAGAACATTATATGGCAGTTCGCTGATATCGCGGCCGACTTCTTTTGCAATATAGCGTCCCATTGCGTAGGAGCCTCCAAGTACTTTGAATGCATTTAATCCAAATCTGTAGGATTCATCTTTGCAGAAAATATTCTTTACTCCTAAATATTTGGCAAGAGAAGAAAGATTCTGAAGAGGTGTCACACTGTACTGTGGGAAACTTTTGTGGAATTCATTTGCTTTTTTTACATTTTCTTCGGACATCAGTTCCAAATGTTTATCATCTGATTTTGGAACCTCATTTACAGTCCATTTTAATCCTTCTGTCATAAAATGACCTCCCTAAAAATTATCTTGTGGTTTCCTTTAATTTCTGATTCTATAATACCATAATAAAAAAATTTTGCAATAGAAAATACAAAATTTTTTAGGTTTTTCAAAAAAAAGTTAGGTATAGCAATAAGAACATTGAAATAGGACCTGAAATATGTTAAAATTATAAGCAACGTGCGTCTCATTTAATAGGAATAAACACAAATATTTCTATTCATTTGTTTTGTGGAATTGAGAGTACAAGAGAGGAGAAAATACTATGGCAGTATTTCATGCATTTAAAGCATTGCGCCCTGTAAAGGAAAAGGCAGCAGAAGTAGCGGCACTTCCATATGATGTGGTAAACAGAGAAGAGGCTAAAATAATCGGAGATGAGAATCCGTTATCTTTTTTGCATGTAGACAGACCAGAAATGGATCTGGAGCCGGGAATTGATTTATATGATGAACGGGTTTATGAAAGAGCAAAAGAAAATCTTGTTAATATGGAGCAAAAAGGGATTCTTGTTCAGGATGAGGAGCCATACTACTATATATATGAACTTGTGAGGAGAGGTAAAACACAGACGGGTATTGTAGGGTGCAGCTCGATTGATGATTATTTGAATGGTGTGGTAAAAAAACATGAACTTACCAGAGAGGATAAAGAACAGGACCGTATCCATCATGTGGATTACTGTAATGCAAATACAGGACCGATTTTTCTTGCATGCAGATATCCGGAAGCTCTGCTCAAACTGATGAATGACTGGAAAGAAAGCCATGAGGCAGTATATGATTTTACAGAGGAGGATCAGATCACGCATAGAGTATGGGTGATTGAGGATAGGGAAGTTATTGCGAAAGTAAATAAAGAATTTGCAGGTATTGATTCTCTTTATATTGCAGATGGACATCACCGTGCAGCGTCTGCTGTAAAAGTAGGCCTGAAGAGAAGAGAGCAGAACCCGGGGTATACAGGAGAAGAAGAGTTTAATTATTTTTTATCTGTTGTATTTCCATACGATCAGCTTTGTATTCTTCCATATAACAGAATAGTCAGGGATTTGAATGGACTGACTGTGAAGGCATTTCTCGGAGCATTGAAATTTAACTTCGAACTGATGCTGATGCCGGGATTTCCGTGTAAACCTGTTGAGAAGCACTGTATGGGAATGTATGTGGACGGACAGTGGTATCACCTGAAAGCGTGGCCGGATGTATATGAGAAAAAAGATGTAGTGGGACAGTTGGATGTATCCATCCTGCAGGAAAAAGTTCTCACTCCAATTCTCGGAATTGAGGATCCACGTACAGATCAGAGAATTTCTTTTGTTGGCGGAAGTCATAAGGCTGCGGAACTGGCTGCAATTGCGGATAAGACTGGTGGAGTAGCATTTGTTATGTACCCGACTTCCATGGAAGATCTTATGGAAATCGCAGATGAAAGCAAACTGATGCCGCCGAAATCTACATGGTTCGAACCGAAACTCAGAAGCGGGCTGTTTATACATAAACTGTAATTGCATTGTTTATAAAAATATTAGAGTTTCGACATGGACTTTTGCTCCTTTCGATGGTACAATGTATTTCATACTAAAGAGAACAAATTGTACTGACAAGAGAGGAGGGAGAGAAAGTGGAAGATGCAGAACTGAGAAGTATTCTTTTTTCCATTCAGGGAAGTATAGTCAGTTTTCAGAATGATATGTCCGAGGTAAAAAGAGATATTTCAGATATGAAGAGCGATATCATAAACATGAAGAGCGATATCATAAACATGAAAAGCGATATCATAAATATGAAAGCAGATATCAGGGAACTCCAGGAAGATGTGAAAAATATAGAACTTAAACTGGAAAATGATGTCGGCAAGAAGATATCTGTTCTTTTTGATGCACATACGGATGAACTTCGCTATAGAAAAGAGAATAAGGAAACCAGAGAGATAGTTAATGGATTGGTGATGCGTGTTGATAATCTGGAAAAATCTGTTATGACAGCATAGGTAACATTCAAAGAACATATACATAAGATAAACAGGGAGAAAGTTCATTGTAAAATTTACAGTGGGTTTCTTCCTGCTTGATTTTTAAAAAATTCTGCAGAAAAAGAGTTGAAATCACAGGAATGATTTGTTATACTCATATTCGTTGCGGGGTATGGCGTAGCTTGGTAGCGCGCACGGCTGGGGGCCGTGAGGTCGCAGGTTCAAATCCTGTTGCCCCGACTAACATATTATCGAATTTATCCTTGACGAATGATTCCGATATATGTTAATATTTTTTTGGAAAATTATAAGTCAAATGCAACGATAAGGAATAGTACACACGGCCCGGAGCACAGAGAACTGCTGGCAGCTGAGAAGCAGTGGATGGAAATTGTGGAACTCGCCTTTGAGCAGCTGTCTGAAATCATATGAGAGTAGGTGCAGACGGTGTCCACCGTTATATGGAGAGGATATAAGGATGACAGTTCATTCCGTATCCCATGAGTGTATGACATTGGTCATAAATAAGAGTGGTACCGCGTAAGATAATCGTATCTTTCGTCTCTTGCAGATAAGTCTGCGGGGATGAGAGATTTTTTTATGCCATTTAACCGATCTAACCCGCGAGACAAACACAATATTTATACATATGGAGGAAGAGAAAAAATGATGAATCCAAGCAAGTATCAGAGACAGTATTTCATGCCGCCTGTCAAATGCATGAAATGGGCAGAAAAAGAATATGTAGACAAAGCACCGATCTGGTGCTCTGTGGATCTTCGTGACGGCAATCAGGCACTGGTAATCCCGATGAGTCTGGAGCAGAAAGTTGAATTTTTTAAACTTCTTGTAAAAATTGGTTTTAAAGAAATCGAAGTAGGTTTTCCGGCTGCTTCTGAAACAGAGTATGAATTTCTGCGTACACTGATCGAACAGAATCTGATTCCACAGGATGTAACTATCCAGGTACTGACTCAGGCGAGAGAACATATCATCCGTAAAACTTTCGAAGCTGTCAAAGGTGCACCGAAAGCAATTGTACATGTATACAACTCCACCTCTGTGGCACAGAGAGAACAGGTATTCAAGAAATCCAAAGAAGAGATCCTGAAGATTGCGGTAGATGGAGCAGCATTATTAAAGAAACTGGCAGCTGAAACAGAAGGCAATTTCCAGTTCGAATACAGTCCTGAAAGTTTTACAGGTACAGAACCTGAATATGCTCTTGAAGTCTGCAACGCAGTTCTGGATGTATGGCAGCCAACAGTAGACAATAAATGTATCATTAATCTGCCTGTAACTGTACAGCATTCCATGCCGCATGTTTATGCAAGTCAGATTGAATATATGTGTGAGAATCTGAAATACCGTGAAAATGTCATTGTATCTCTTCATCCACACAACGACAGAGGCTGCGGTGTGGCAGACTCTGAAATGGGATTACTTGCAGGTGCGGACAGAATTGAGGGTACATTATTTGGAAATGGTGAGCGTACAGGTAATGTAGATATCGTTACACTTGGTATGAATATGTATTCTCAGGGTGTGGATCCGAAACTTGATTTTTCCGATATGCCGCATATCTGTGAGGTATATGAAGAGTGTACAGGAATGAAGGTCAACGAAAGAAGTCCATACAGTGGTGCTCTTGTATTTGCTGCATTTTCCGGTTCACATCAGGATGCTATTGCAAAAGGTATGCACTGGAGAGAAGAGAAAGATCCAGATCATTGGAATGTACCATACCTTCCAATTGATCCGACAGATGTTGGCAGAAACTATGATGCAGATGTTATCCGTATCAACAGCCAGTCCGGTAAGGGTGGCGTTGGATATATCCTTGAGACAAAATTCGGACTGAACCTGCCGCCGAAAATGCGTGAAGCAATGGGATATGCCACAAAGGCAGTTTCTGACCATAAACATAAAGAACTTCATCCGGATGAAATCTTCAATCTGTTTAAACAGACATTTGAGAATGTTGTGGAGCCGTACAGCATCAATGAAGTTCATTTCCAGCAGACGGCAGACGGAATTTCCACAAAAGTTACTTCAACTTTTAAAGGTAAGACAATCACTACCGAGGCAGTTGGTAACGGACGTCTGGATGCAGTCAGCAATGCATTAAAGAAAGCATATGAACTGAAATATACTCTGGAGACTTATCAGGAGCATGCTCTGGAACGTAGCTCAAGTTCCAAGGCAATTGCTTATGTTGGTATTAAGAAACCGGATGGAACTCTTGCATGGGGAGCTGGCGTGGACCCGGATATTATCCGTGCTTCTATTGATGCACTTGTAACTGCAATCAATAATCGCTGATTGAGAATATAAATATTTGCGGGCAATCTTGTCCATCTGAAATAGCCAGATCATTTTTTGACAGGAAATGACCTGGCTATTTTATATATATCATAGGAAATTATTTTATAATGCTCCTGCGATACAATAAAGTTTTTCGGTAGGAATTTTTATGAATGAGATAAATATAAAGATTCGGCAGGAGAAAATAACTTTACATAAGATAAAAATTATCAGGTACCTGTCAGACTGCTCCCGGAGTGGTCTGATAGGTATCTTTTTGTATTTTCAGAAGTACAAAAAAGCCCAAATGTACGGGATAAAGTACAATAAAACAGGAAAAAATAAAGAGAAACGTTCAGGATTGTATTTAATTAAAATCATACGAAAAACCGATTGACATAACGCTTATGTTTACGTATACTAACTGCGTGGACAGAAAAGTGTCCTAAAACAGTACAAATTACATTTTATTATCTCACTTTAGGCTAGTGAGAAATGCGCGGAAATATTTTAGAGAAAGAGGTAAAAGAATGAAAAATTTTGAACAGTGGAATGGCTTTAAAGGGAACCGTTGGAAAGAGAAGATCGACGTTCGTAACTTTATCAAGCTGAACTACACACCATATGATGGAGATGCTTCCTTCCTGGAAGGACCTACAGAGGCTACAAACAAACTCTGGGGCAAACTTCAGGAACTGCAGAAAGCAGAACGTGCAAACGGCGGAGTTCTGGACATGGAGACAGAAGTTGTCACATCTCTGACTGCATATGGCCCTGGATACATTGACGAAGACCTCAAGAACCTTGAGAAAGTTGTAGGACTTCAGACAGACAAACCTCTCAAACGTGCATTTATGCCATACGGCGGTATCAAAATGGCTGAGCAGGCATGCGAAACCTATGGATACGAAGTAAGTGATAAAATTAAAGATATTTTCAATAACTATGAATTCAAAACTCATAACCAGGGCGTATTCGATATCTATACACCAGAGATGAAAGCAGCCCGTCACAACAAGATCCTTACAGGTCTTCCGGACACTTATGGACGTGGACGTATCGTAGGTGACTACAGGCGTGTGGCTCTGTACGGTATTGATGCTCTGATCGAGGGAAAACAGAAGGATTTCGCAGCTTGTGACCGTGAAGGTATGAGACGTTACGACTTCCAGCTTCGTGAAGAGATCGCAGATCAGATCCGTGCGCTGAAAGGCATGAAAGCAATGGCTCAGGCATATGGCTATGATATTTCCCAGCCTGCTAAAGACGCAAGAGAAGCATTCCAGTGGCTGTACTTCGGATATCTGGCAGCGATCAAGACACAGAACGGTGCTGCAATGAGTGTTGGACGTATCTCCACATTCCTTGATATCTATATTGAAAGAGATCTTGAGAATGGTACTCTTACAGAGTCTGAAGCTCAGGAGCTTGTTGACCACATGGTAATGAAATTCCGTATGGTAAAATTTGCACGTATTCCTTCTTACAACCAGTTATTCTCCGGTGACCCTGTATGGGCAACTCTGGAAGTAGCAGGTATGGGAATCGACGGACGTCACATGGTAACAAAGAGTGACTATCGTTTCCTTCATACACTGGAAGATATGGGACCGGCTCCGGAACCAAACCTTACAGTACTTTACTCCTCAAGACTGCCTGAGAACTTTAAGAAATATGCTGCAAATATTTCTGTTACAACAAGTTCCATCCAGTATGAGAATGATGATGTTATGCGTCCGGTATGGGGCGATGACTACAGCATCTGCTGCTGCGTATCTGCTACAGAGACAGGTAAAGAAATCCAGTTCTTTGGTGCTCGTGCGAATCTTGCAAAATGCCTTCTGTATGCGATCAATGGTGGTATTGATGAGAAGACAAAACAGCAGGTAGGACCGGAGTATACACCAATTACTTCCGAATATCTTGACTATGATGAAGTGATCAGAAAATATGACAAGATGATGGACTGGCTGGCTCACCTTTATGTAGGAACTCTGAACATGATCCATTACATGCATGACAAATATTACTATGAAGCAGCAGAGATGGCTCTGATCGATACAAAAGTTGACCGTTCTTTTGCAACTGGTATCGCAGGATTCTCTCATGTAGTTGACTCCCTTTCCGCTATCAAATATGCGAAAGTAAAAGCTATCCGTGATGAGGATGGAATCACTACAGACTTCGAGATCGAGGGTGACTTCCCACGTTACGGTAATGATGATGACAGAGCGGATGAGATTGCAACAACACTGCTTTCCACATTCCTTGAGAAACTGAAACATATTCATACTTACCGTGACTCCAAACCAACCACATCTATCCTTACCATTACTTCCAACGTAGTATATGGTAAAGCTACAGGTTCCCTTCCGGATGGAAGAAAAATGGGCGAACCTCTTGCACCTGGTGCAAACCCATCTTACGGTGCAGAGCAGAACGGACTTCTTGCTTCCCTGAACTCTGTTGCCAAGCTTGACTATGAAGATGCTCTTGACGGTATCTCCAATACTCAGACAATCAACCCGGATGCACTGGGACACAGTGATGAAGAACGTACAGAGAACCTTGTTCATGTACTGGACGGATACTTTGATCAGGGGGCTCATCACCTTAACGTAAACGTATTTGGCAAAGAGAAACTGATCGATGCTATGGAACATCCGGAAAAAGAAGAGTATGCAAACTTCACAATCCGTGTATCCGGATATGCTGTTAAGTTCATTGACCTTACAAGAGAGCAGCAGTTAGACGTTATCGCCAGAACTTGCCACGACAGAATGTAATCAGAATGGATGATAAGCAGATGAAAGGTTATGTTCATTCTTTAGAAAGCTTCGGGTCCGTTGACGGACCCGGAGTAAGATATGTGATTTTCTTAAGCGGCTGTGCTATGAGATGTCAGTTCTGTCACAATCCAGATACCTGGAAAATGGGGCAGGGACAGGAATATACGGCAGATGAACTTCTGAGCAAGGCACTGCGCTATAAAGTTTACTGGGGAAATAAAGGCGGTATCACCGTAAGCGGTGGAGAGCCGTTGTTGCAGATTGATTTTCTTACAGAACTGTTTAAGAAAGCAAAGGCAGCAGGCGTTCATACAACTCTTGATACCAGTGCGAATCCTTTTACGGATAAGGAACCATGGCATTCTAAGTGGCTGGAGCTTATGAAATATACAGATCTTGTGCTTCTGGACATTAAACAGATTGATGAGGCGGAACATGTCAAACTTACGGGACATTCCAATAAGAATATTCTTGCGATGGCGCGTGAGCTTTCTGATATGAAGAAACCTGTGTGGATCAGACATGTACTTGTGCCTGGAGGCAGTGATAAGGATGAATATCTTCACCGGCTGGCAGATTTTATTCATACGCTTTCGAATGTAGAGCGTGTAGAGGTACTGCCGTATCATACACTTGGAAAATTTAAATGGGAGAATCTGGGACTGGATTATCCACTGGAGGGAGTTGATCCGCCGACACAGGAGAGAGTTGATAATGCCCGGAGGATTCTTGGGGCTATTTAATAGAATCAAGTAAGTACCCTGATTCAATTGCGGATATCCGCTCGACATAAAATATGAGACTGCTGTATGGGGAGAGATTCCTGTATGGCAGTTTTTTATATAGGAGGACGCCAGGCAGAAAAATATTTGTTGTAGATGCGGTTTCGGGCACTAAGATATTCTAAGGCATTCAAAATCTGCTAAAAGCATGAGAAAAGAAGGACAAACTCGCCCATAGGGGCTCAGACAGTGTCCTTCTTTTCTCATAACGCAGATTTTGGATGCCTAAGAATATCTAAGAACCCTGCAAATGCATCTGCAACAAATATTTTTCTGCCTGGCTGGTATTGGTAAATATCATAAATTTATATCCCCCGGGTAGGCTTGTTGAGAAGAGGGGAGTTTGTTATAATCTTGTCAAATGAATGTGAAAAAGGCGAAAGCGGAGGGAATATAGATTGAAAGATTTATTATCAGAAATTGAGAGCTACTGGACGACCCGTGCGGAAGGGTATTCAGAAGTGAATCATAAAGAACTAAATGGAATGCAGAGAGGGGCATGGCTGGAGGTTTTAAAGAGTCAGTTTCCGGAGATGGCGAAGGAAGAATTGAAGATTCTGGATATCGGTACAGGCCCGGGATTTTTTCCTGTTATCCTGGCTGAGGCAGGATATCAGGTTACTGCGGTGGATTATACACAGGAGATGCTGGATACTGCCAAGAAAAATGCAGGGGAATTATGCAGAAATATTACGTTTTATAAAATGGATGCGCAGAATCTGGAGTTTGAAGATGGTGTGTTTGACGTTGTGATCAGCAGGAATCTGACGTGGAATCTGAAAGATCCTGAGAGGGCATACAGAGAATGGCATCGTGTTCTGAAACCGGGCGGTAAGCTGCTTAATTTTGATGCGAACTGGTATGGTTATCTTTATGATGAAGAGAAGCGTCAGTCCTATGAAGAGGACAGGAAGAGTGTGGAGAATGAGAATCTGGATGATCATTATCTCTGTACGGATATTGACAGGATGGAGAAGATTGCATTGCAGATGCCTCTTTCTGCTATTAACAGACCATCCTGGGATCGAAAATTGTTAAAGGAAAATGGTTTTGCATCTGTGGCGGTAGATACGGAAATCTGGAAACGGGTGTGGAGTCAGGAGGAGAAACTGAATTATCATTCTACCCCGATGTTTATGATCAGTGCAGTGAAAGCAGGGAGAGACAGCTGGAGTTGTGATAAAGATGTAACTGAGGAGAACGGGCAGGGTATTATGGATCCGCTCTGTACTGCACCGGGTACGAAGAAGAATGGATTTCTTAAACTTGGCGGTGGAGAATTTGCGCTTCCATACACAGTGATCTGCGGAAGTAATCCGGGTAAAACAGTTTTAATTACTGCAGCTGTCCATGCGGGAGAACATGTGGGAATTCAGGCTGCTATAGAACTGGCAGAGAATCTGAAACCGGAGAAGATCAACGGCAGAGTGATTATTGTGAAAACAGTCTGTCGAAGAGAATTCGAAGAACGAAGCGGAAGTATTGGCAGAGAAGATAATAAGAACCTGAATCGTGTTTTCCCTGGCAGTCCGGTAGGAACCAGAATGGAGCGCCTGGCATATGCGGTTGTACAGACACTGCAGAGTGAGGCTGATTTCTATATTGATATTCACAGCGGAGATGATTATGAGGAACTGACACCATATATCTATTACGCCGGACGGGCAGATGTGGATGTTGTGGCAATGTCCAAAAAAATGGCAGAGCAGGCAGATGTACCTTATATGGTAAAGTCTGATGTGGCTTCCGGAGGTTCTTATAATTATGCGGCTTCCTGCGGTATTCCGAGTGTACTGATCGAGCGGGGGCAGATGGGCGGATGGACACAGGAGGAGGTCTACTCTACGAGAAAAGACGTTCATAATATTCTTTGCTGCCTCGGAATTTATAATGAACTTAGAAATTACAGTACCTATTATCCGATGGAGATTGATGAAATGCGTTATCAGTCTGCAAGTGTGTTCGGACTGTGGTATCCGGAGAAAAAACCGGGAGATCTTATTAAGGCTGGTGAATATCTTGGATGTACCCGGGATTATGAAGGTAATGTTCTTGAAAAAAGCTATTCGGATCTGAACGGTGTGATCCTTTATCAGGTTGCAAGTCTGCAGGTATTAAAGGATGGTCCGATGATTGCCTATGGCAAATTCAGTTCCAGAAAAGATGAGCGAAAAGAAAAGATTACAAATTACTGGACAAAAAGAAGCGACAGTTTTATGGAGCAAAGAAGAGCGGAACTTCACAGTGATATGGCTGATAAATGGAGAAAAGAGCTTGAAGCTTTTCTTCCGGAGGAAAAATTGAAAATTCTGGATGTGGGATGCGGAGCTGGATTTTTCAGTATTCTTTTAGCTCAAATGGGGCATGAAGTGACAGGAGTTGATCTGACGCCGGATATGATCATTCATTCCAGAGAACTGGCTGAAGAAGAAAGTGTTTTCTGTAATTTTGAAGTGATGGATGCAGAGAATCCGGATTTTCCGGATGAAACTTTTGACGTGATTGTTTCCAGAAATCTGACATGGACATTGCCGGATGCTGCCAGAGCATATAAAGAGTGGATCCGTGTATTAAAACCAGGTGGGATATTGATTAATGCAGATGCTAATTATGGTGCAGATAATTTTGCAGATACTTCAGGACTTCCGTCCAATCATGCGCATTTTACGGTAGGGGATGTTATGATGCAGGAATGTGAAGAGATTAAGCGTCAGCTTCCAATAAGCTCTTATATCCGTCCCGCATGGGATCTGGAGACATTGGGCAAGCTGGGCGTGAACAGATTTTCTATTGACTTGGGAATCAGTAACAGAATTTATACAAAGAAAGATGAGTTCTATAATCCTACGCCTATGTTCCTGATATGTGGAGAGAAAAAATGAAGAATATATTGAAATAAAATATATGAAAAAAGGAGATTTTGTTGGAAGAAATCTCCTTTTTGATTTATATGGAAGATTGATACGATTGAATTCTGTTGACGAAATGCCAGGTGAAAATTATAATTTATTTATGCAGATGGTGCCGGAATGCATAGGATGATAAGATGGTGAACAGTGACATGAGTAACACAAAAATGTTACAAAAATATAAAAAATACTTGACAAAAATGATTATGTTAAATATAATTTTCTCATAAATTACAAAAATGTTACAAAAATAAAACTGTAATTAAAAAATCATAAGGAATGGAAAGTATGAAAGTTCAGAGTAGTTTAAAGCAGTCCGGTAAAGAAAGAAAAAAGAGACTATCCGGTAATTCGGCGCGCAGTCTTGTGCTGGTTACGGTATGTACATGTTCTGCTGTTGCGTTTGCGGCAGGTATCAGGACAGCAGACTATAATGGAAAAAATAAAGTATATGCAGCTTCTGGAAATGAAGAAGAAATTTTGTCTTCTCAGTCCGATCAGGTAGAGGCTCTTCCTACCGGGATAGCAGGTGTGTTATCCGGAATAAATGGTACTGCTGACCAGAAGGAATCTGTGCAGCGTATTGGGACATCCTGTGAGCAGGTAATGGTTGGTCAGAGGATTAAAGTGATTGAAAATAATGTAGCTGAATTTGATGTCAGTTCTTCTATGGAGAGCAAGATCAATGATCTTGATGCAAAGACAACAGCTCTTGCACAGAGTGCCCGGATGATGTCTGATGAGGATTATGATACATTACTGCATATCGTAGAGGCTGAAGCCGGTACAGAGGATGTTAAGGGACGTGTCCTTGTGGCGAATGTGATTATGAACCGGATAAAGAATGATGAATTTCCGGATACAGTTACAGAGGTGGTGTGGCAGCGTATAGATGGAGTGCCGCAGTTTTCTCCGACTTATGACGGACGTATCTATGAGGTAAGCGTTACCGATGAAACAAAAGAAGCAGTCAGACAGGCTCTTGAAGGTGTAGATTATTCAGAAGGTGCTCTGTTTTTTATTCAGAAATCTGAGGCCGAGGCACATAATGTTTCATGGTTTGAGAAAGATTTGAAACGCCTTTTTAAATATGGAGTGCATGAGTTTTATACATATCCGGACGCCGGGGAGAGTACAACAGAATCATAAATAGAATATGCGAGATTACAGATACAGGCAGTCCGAAGGGAGGACATGCCTGTATTTTTGATGTCATAGGAAATTACTTCATAATGTTCCTATGACACCAAAACTCTCCGGGCAGGATTGCACTGCGTCGGAGAAGAATCATGTCGCAGGATTCTTTCTTGTTGGAGATGTGAACAATGCCAAAAAGAATCAGAAAAACAGAAATAATTTAGGATGGTATTTTGCTAAAGCATATGCTATAATGTGTTCAATTGGCAAATGAATAACTTTGGAAAGGCAGGAAATATCATGCAGGTATTATACAAAAGCACAAGAGGAAAAGAAGAAACCGTAACAGCTTCTATGGCTATTTTAAAGGGGCTGTCTGAGGATGGCGGCTTGTTTGTGCCGACAGAAATTCCGAAGCTGGATGTTCCAATGAATGAACTGGCTAAGATGAGCTATCAGGAGACAGCATATGAGGTAATGAAACGTTTCCTCACTGATTTTACAGAAGAAGAATTAAAGAACTGCATCAACAATGCCTATGATGACAAATTTGATACAAAAGAGATCGCACCGCTTCATGAAGCGGATGGGGCTTATTTCCTTGAACTCTACCATGGCGCAACAATTGCATTTAAGGACATGGCATTATCAATTCTTCCGCATCTGATGACCACCGCAGCTAAGAAGAACCAGGTGAAGAACGAGATTGTTATTCTTACTGCAACTTCCGGTGATACTGGTAAAGCGGCTATGGCTGGCTTTGCGGATGTTCCGGGAACTAAGATTATCGTATTTTACCCAAAACATGGTGTAAGCCCGATTCAGGAGAAACAGATGGTAACTCAGAAGGGTAACAATACCTATGTTGTAGGAATCACTGGTAATTTTGATGATGCCCAGACAGCAGTTAAAAAGATGTTTAATGACAAGGAATTAGAGGCAGAGCTGGATAAAGCAGGATATCAGTTCTCATCTGCAAACTCCATTAACATCGGACGTCTGGTACCTCAGATTGTTTATTATGTATATGCGTATGCGTCTCTTGTACGTCAGGACAAGATAAAAGACGGACAGGAGATTAATATTGTAGTACCTACGGGAAATTTTGGAAACATCCTTGCTGCTTATTATGCAAAGCAGATGGGACTTCCGGTTCACAAATTAATCTGCGCATCTAATGACAATAAAGTTCTGTATGATTTCTTCCGTACAGGAACTTATAACAGAAAACGTGATTTTATTCTTACAACTTCCCCGTCTATGGATATTCTGATTTCCAGTAATCTGGAGCGCCTGATCTATCGTATTGCAGGCAATGATGCCAAGAAATGTGCAGAACTTATGCAGGCTCTGGCGGCAGGCGGGGAATATACGATTACTGATGATATGAAAGCACAGCTTTCTGATTTCTATGGCAATTACTGTACTGAGGAAGAAACCGCCAAGACGATTGATAAGATTTTCAAAGACAGTAAATATGTAATCGATACTCATACAGCAGTTGCGGCCGGTGTATATGACAAATATGTAGCAGATACAAAAGATACTACACCAACAGTCATCGCATCTACTGCAAGTCCATATAAATTTACAAGAAGTGTAATGGAAGCTCTGGGTGTAAGCACGGAGGACAAAGATGATTTTGCACTGGCAGATGAACTGAGCAGCCTTTCAGGAGTGAAACTGCCGCAGGCAGTTGAGACAATCCGTACAGCACCGGTACTTCATGACAGAGTTGTAGATGCACCGGATATGCCAGAGACAGTGAAGGACATTCTTGGTATTAAATAGTTGTTGTTCATATTATGATCAACAGTATCAGTTACTGTTCGTTCCGTTCTCAGTAACTGGTATCCTACAAGAAAGAATCCTACAAGCAGGATTCTCCGCCTGCGGCGGGTCGCTCCAGCGACATGATTCCTCTACGACGCAGTGTGATCCTGCCCGGAGGGCTTTTTATGTCATAGGAACATTACGGAGTAATTTCCTATGACATAAAAAATAAAAATAATTGCGCATTTTATGTTGAAAAAGCGTATATACTAGAGTATAATAAAAAACAGTTAAGAACGTGTCAGTATCCTGAAATGTGCGAGGCCCCTTCTTTTTTTGAACCTACATCGACTTCAACGGGAACCCAACATCGCAGGCCGGATGTCAAGCCGTCATTATGCAGCGGAAGGCAGAAAGTCTGTTGAGAGTACCCACCTAGCTGCGGCTAGGCGTCAATGGGAAGGGAACGGCATTTCGGGAACTGTAAAAAACAGAGCCGACGTGAGGCTCTTTTTTGTTAGAAATAACATATGGGAGGTTGGAAACAATGAGTGTTTCTGAGAGAAAATTTGGTATACTTCAGTCTGGAGAATCAGTAAAGATTTATCATCTGGAGAATAAATCCGGAGCATACGCAGAAGTAACGGATTTTGGAGCGATTCTTGTAAAAGTATGCGTTCCAGATAAAGACGGTAGTCTGACAGACGTGGTACTTGGATATGACGATTTGGCATCCTATGAAGTAAACGGATGTTTCTTTGGTGCAACTATCGGAAGAAGTGGCAATCGTATTGGTGGAGCGAAGTTCTCAATTGGAGACAAAGAGGTAGTTCTGGCACAGAATGAGAATGATAACAATCTTCACAGTGGTCCGAACGGATTTGAAAAAAAGCTCTGGAAGGCAGCTGAGATTTCCCAGGATAAAAACAGCGTTGTTTTTAATCGTATCAGTCCTGACGGTGAGAATGGATATCCGGGAGAATTTGATGTGTCTGTCAAATATGAATTTACAGAAGAGAATGAACTGAAGATTCATTATCAGGGTGTTTGTGATGAACCTACCATTGCCAATATGACAAATCATTCCTACTTTAACCTGAATGGTGAAGGAAGCGGAACTGCTATGGAGCAGTATCTTACACTTCATGCAAAATATTACACACCTGTAGCAGACAGCCATTCTATTCCGACCGGCGTTTATGAAGAAGTAGCAGGAACTCCGATGGATTTCAGAACTGCTAAGAAGATTGGACAGGACATAGATGCAGACTTTGAACAGCTGAAATATACCGGTGGATATGATCATAATTATGTAACAGATAATTATGCAAAAGGAAACAGAAGACTGATCGCGACGGCATACAGTGATAAAACTGGCATTGCTATGGATGTTGCTTCCGATTGTCCGTGTGTACAGCTCTATGCCGGCAATTTTATAATACATGAAAATGGCAAAAATGGTCATGTATACAGCAAGAGAGATGCATTTTGTCTGGAAACACAGGTAGAGCCAAATGCCATCAATGTAGAAGGCTTCCATTCTCCAATCCTGAATGCCGGTGAACAGTATGATTCCGTAACATCTTATCGTTTCTATATCAAAAAATAAAAATTAATTTACATATAAATCCGATTGTCTCCATATATATTTAAGTATGGGGAGAATCGGATTTTTTGGTGCAACCCGGGAACCTGTAATATAATTCGTATTTGTCATAATGACAGTTTCATGGTATGATAATAATCAGGGAAAATTCCATTATTAAAACAGACAGAATGGAGAAACTTATGGAGAAGAGAAAGGAAAAGCGGTCGATTATAGGTCTGTTACTTGGATTTATGGACCGCGTATCCGGAGATCATGTTGGAGCTTATGCAACACAGGCTGCATATTTTCTGATCATGTCATTTATCCCGTGTATTCTGTTTCTGACTACACTGGTACGATATACACCACTATCATATAATGTAGTCCGGGATGCTATCATTGCATTTATTCCGGAGAATCTGCAGAGTTTTGTGCTGGGAATTGTTGTGGATGTTTATAAGAGGAGCACCGCGATTGTTCCCCTTTCCGCACTGGTTGCTTTGTGGTCTGCCGGAAAGGGAATGCAGTCCATCATTAATGGACTCAATACGATTTATCATGTAAAGGAAACACGTAATTGGCTGTTTACCAGGATTTATGCAGTATTTTATACAATGTCACTGGTAATAGCGTTGATCATATCTTTGATCTTGCTTGTATTGGGAAATGAGATACAGGGAGCTGTAGCCAGGTATGTACCGTTCCTTGGACGTATGATTGCCAGAATACTTGGGGCGAGAACCCTGCTGGTATTTGGCGTGTTGTTTGTGGTATTTCTTATGCTGTATAAAGTACTTCCTAACAGAAAGGCCACTTTTAAGAGTCAGATTCCTGGGGCATTTATTATAGCAGTTGCCTGGTCTATTTTTTCATATGGATTTTCTTTTTATTTTGAAATTTTTCCGGGATTCAGCAACATGTATGGGAATCTTGCGACTATTATCATGGTCATGGTCTGGCTGTATATCTGCATGAATTTATTACTGTATGGAGCAGAGATCAATGCATATTTCGAGAAAGAGTTCCGGCTTGCACACAGATCTGTAAGAGGACTGATTGCTCATGAAAGAGAACGAAGACAGCCTGAACTGTCTGTGCAGGAACCTCTTGAACCTTTGCCGGAACCGGATAAGAAAAAAGAAAATGATACTTGACAGATTTTTAAGTCTGTGGCATGATTATTAATGTTGATAATCATGAAAAGCATAGAAGGTGTTTATAGGGATTTATTTTCCAACAGAGAGAGGCGGTCGTCGGCTGGAAGCTGCCTCGGGTTCAGATATTTCCTGAATTTCCCACCGGAGCTGCATTTCTGAAGTAACAGTAGGAAATGACGTTACTGCGCGTTAAGCAGACCGAGAGCCTGTAGAAGATACAGGAAGCAGGGTGGTACCGCGGATATTTTACTCCGTCCCTTTACTGGGACGGAGTTTTTTTACGTTTACAAGGACGTAAGTTCTTCGGACGAAATCTTGCTATTATAAGATAAAGGAGAAAGAAAAGACATGGATATGAAAGAAAGACTTCAGGAACTGGCTGAAGCAGCCAGAAAACGGATTGATGAATCCGAAGGTCTGGACAAACTGAATGAAGTACGTGTAGCATACCTTGGTAAAAAAGGCGAGCTGACAGCAATCTTAAAGAGCATGAAGGATGTTGCTCCGGAAGAACGCCCGAAAGTTGGACAGCTTGTAAACGAAACAAGATCCAAGATCGAAGCACTGCTCGACGAATCCAAACAGAAACTGGAAGAAGCAGTTCGTGAAGAGAAGATGAAACAGGAAGTTATCGACGTTACTTTACCTGCTAAAAAAGCCAAAATCGGTCATCGCCATCCGAATACCATCGCTCTGGAAGAAGTAGAGCGTATCTTTATCGGTATGGGATATGAAGTAGTAGAGGGACCGGAAGTAGAGTATGCAGACTACAACTTTACCAAACTGAACATCCCTGAAAATCATCCGGCACGTGATGAACAGGATACTTTCTTTATCAATGATTCTATCCTTCTTCGTTCACAGACCTCACCGGTTCAGGCGCGTACAATGGAGAAAGGCAAACTGCCGATCCGTATGATCGCACCTGGACGTGTATTCCGTTCTGATGAAGTAGATGCAACACATTCTCCTTCTTTCCATCAGATCGAAGGTCTTGTTATTGACAAGAACATCACTTTTGCAGACCTGAAAGGAACTTTACAGGAGTTTGCACAGGAATTATTCGGACCTGAGACAAAGACGAAATTCAGACCACATCACTTCCCATTTACAGAGCCAAGTGCAGAGGTAGACGTATCCTGCTTCAAATGCGGCGGTAAAGGATGCCGTTTCTGTAAAGGTTCCGGATGGATTGAAATCCTTGGCTGCGGTATGGTTCATCCGAATGTATTAAGCATGTGCGGAATTGATCCGGAGGAATACACAGGATTTGCGTTTGGTGTAGGCCTTGAACGTATCGCACTTCTGAAATATGAGATTGACGATATGAGACTTCTCTATGAGAACGACATTCGTTTCCTGAAACAGTTCTAATAATAATAGAAAGAGGATTAACAAAATGAATACTTCATTATCTTGGATTAAAATGTATGTGCCGGATCTTGATGTGACAGCACAGGAATATACAGATGCCATGACACTGACAGGAACAAAGGTGGAAGGCTTCGAGAAACTGGATGCAGATCTGGACAAGATCGTGATCGGACAGATCGACAAGATCGAGAAACATCCGGATGCAGATAAACTGATCATCTGTCAGGTAAATATTGGAACAGAATCTGTACAGATCGTTACAGGTGCTCCAAACGTAAAAGAAGGAGATAAAGTTCCTGTTGTTCTTGACGGCGGACGTGTAGCAGGCGGTCATGACGGAAAGAAAACTCCGGGTGGAATCGAAATTAAGAAAGGTAAACTCCGCGGAGTTGAATCCTGCGGTATGATGTGCTCTATCGAAGAACTGGGAAGTACAAGGGAAATGTATCCGGAAGCACCGGAATACGGAATCTATATTTTCCCTGAAGATGCTGTTGTAGGCGAGAGTGCGATCAAAGCCCTGGGACTGGATGACGTTGTATTTGAATATGAGATTACATCCAACCGTGTAGATTGTTACGGTGTACTTGGAATTGCAAGAGAAGCAGCAGCTACTTTTGACAAGAAGTTCTGCCCTCCTGTAGTAGAGTGCAAGGGAAATGATGAGAAAGCATCCGACTATGTAAAAGTTACAGTAGAGGATCCGCAGCTCTGCCCGCGTTACTGCGCAAGGGTTGTAAAGAATGTTAAGATCGGACCGTCTCCAAAATGGATGCAGAGATGTCTGGCAGCTAACGGAATCCGCCCGATCAATAACCTTGTAGATATTACAAACTATGTAATGGAAGAGTTCGGACAGCCAATGCATGCTTATGATCTGGATACGATTGCAGGGAAAGAAATTGTTGTACGCCGTGCTAAGAACGATGAGAAATTCGTAACACTTGACGGTCAGGAACGTACCATGGATGATCAGGTACTGATGATCTGTGACGGCGAGAAAGCAGTCGGTATTGCAGGTATCATGGGTGGAGAGAACTCCATGATCACAGATAATGTAAAGACTGTTCTTTTCGAGGCAGCATGCTTTGACGGAACAAACATCCGTCTTTCTTCCAAGAGAATTGGTCTGAGAACAGATGCTTCCGGTAAATTCGAGAAAGGTCTTGATCCGAACAACGCACAGGCAGCGATCGACAGAGCATGCCAGCTGATGGAAGAACTTGGTGCAGGCGAAGTTGTAGGCGGAATGGTAGATGTATGCAGCGAAGTAAGAGAGCCATCCAGAGTTCCGTTCAAACCTGAGAAGATCAACGCACTTCTGGGAACAGATCTGACACCGGAAGAAATGCTTGCATACCTTGCAAAAGTAGAGTTGACTTACGATAAAGAGACAAACGAGATCGTAGCTCCTACTTTCCGTCAGGATATTCATTATGTAGCAGACGTTGCAGAAGAAGTTGCCAGATTCTTCGGATATGACAAGATCCCGACAACACTTCCTACAGGTGAAGCTACTACAGGTAAACTTCCATTCAAACTTCGTATTGAATCTGTAGCACGTGACATCGCTGAATACTGCGGATTCTCCGAAGGAATGAGCTATTCTTTCGAGAGCCCGAAGGTATTTGACAAATTAAGACTTCCGGCTGACAGTGAACTTCGTCAGGGAATCGTGATCAGCAATCCTCTGGGAGAAGATTACAGTGTAATGAGAACTACTACATTAAACGGTATGCTCAGTTCTCTGGCTACAAACTACAACAGAAGAAATAAAGATGTCCGCCTCTATGAGCTTGGAAATGTATATCGTCCACATTCCCTGCCTCTGACAGAACTTCCGGATGAGCGTATGCACTTCACACTTGGTATGTACGGAAACGGAGATTTCTTTGACATGAAGGGTGTTTGCGAAGAGTTCTTCGAGAAAGTCGGCATGAGAGACAAAGTAGATTATGACCCGAACAGCGGTAAGACTTACCTTCATCCGGGAAGACAGGCAAACATGATCTATGACGGTAAAGTAGTAGGATATCTTGGAGAGGTTCATCCTCTGGTGGCTGATACTTATGGAATCGGTGATAAAGCATATGTTGCAGTGATTGACATCCTTACAGTTCTTGAGTTTGCAAGCTTCAACCATAAATACACAGGAATTGCAAAATATCCGGCAGTAACCCGTGACTTAAGTATGGTTGTTCCGAAAACTGTTCTTGCAGGACAGATTGAACATGTTCTTACACAGAGAGGCGGAAAGATTCTGGAGAGTTATCAGTTATTTGATATCTACGAAGGAAACCAGATTAAAGAAGGATACAAATCTATGGCTTATTCTCTGGTATTCCGTCATCATGACAAGACTCTGGAAGAGAGCGAGATCACAGCAGCAATGAAGAAGATCTTAAACGGTCTGACTGACCTTGGAATCGAGCTGAGAAGTTAATGTTGCTTTATGTATTAAGACATGGGGTGACCCAGTGGAATAAACTGAAGAAAGTGCAGGGGGCAATGGATATTCCTCTTGCCCCTGAAGGAATCGAACTTGCAGAGAAAACAGGTAAGGCGTTAAGGAATGTACATTTTGACATCTGCTTTACCAGTCCTCTGACAAGGGCGAAACAGACGGCCAGATGTGTGCTTGGAGACAGAGATATTCCAGTGATCGAAGATAAGAGAATTCAGGAGATTGATTTTGGAGTTCTTGAAGGAACACAGTTTAAGGATGCGCAGGGAAAAATCGTCAGTCGTGAAATGGAGATCTTTTTCACGGATCCGCTGAAATTTAAACGACCGGAGAATGGAGAGGATATTTCAGATATCCTGGAACGTACCGGAGATTTCTGGCAGGAGAAAATATCAGATCCTGAACTGGCTGACAAGATAGTTCTTGTTTCCTCACATGGCTGTGCGGTTCGTGCGCTACTTCAGAATATTTATCAGGATCACGAACACTTTTGGCATGGATGTGTGCCGCCGAACTGTAGTATCAATCTGGTTGAGGTAAAGGACGGTAAGGCGCGGCTTCTGGAGGAAGATAAGGTTTATTCTGAAATATAATAAGAAAATATAGCGGAGAATTTGCTTTTGGGGCAGATTTTCCGCTTTTTGTGTTAGAGCGTGTTTGAAAAATGCTGTTGTATAGACTATTGTGCTATCCTGTACATCGCGAAGCAGGTTACTGAGAATAGAGTTAAAAGAAACCTGAAAGATCGTTACTGGCAGGAGAACACAGCATTTTCACTTGTAGCTGATATAACATTGTGATATGATAGACAAAAAAGAAATTGTCTGTAATTTTATGCAAATTATTTGCAAATAACCACAGGAGGTGCATTATGGGCAAAAAAATTATGAATACTGTACTTTTTCTGGCAGTTCTTGGTGGATGCATCGCTATGACTCTGCTGACTGGAAAGGGTTCAGTTAGTACAATGACTTATAATTTTGCGTTTCTTGCCATTATGGCAGTAATCTATCTGCTTGGATTATTCGGTGGAATGTTTCGAGTAGATGGTATTACACAGGCACTTATGCGCGGTACACAGGAACTTACAGGTGTTTTTAAGATGCCAGGCAAAGCAAAAAGTGAGGACCTTACCTGCTTGAAGGGGATATTTGATCACAAATATCTGGACGACAGAATGGATAATTTTGTTGATTCTATGAATAAGAATCAGGAGGGCGTTGGAGGAATTGAAGAATATATAAATGAAGATGAAATAGACCTTCATGTACATAAAAAGATTCTGGAGATGGCGCCGGATATTTTTACAAGTCTCGGTATCCTTGGTACGTTTATTGGTTTGGTATGGGGCTTAAAGAGCTTTGAACCATCCAGTTATGAGACAATGACCACATCTGTATCTACTTTGGTAGAAGGCATTAAGGTTGCGTTTCTTACTTCTATTTACGGAATTGCATTTGCTTTGATCTACAGTTCAGGAATGAAGAGTATTTATGCAGGTATGGATGAGAAATTACAGGGTTTCCTGGAGAAATTTCACGTTTATGTGCTTCCGACTGCTGAGAGTGAATCAAGAAATCTGATGCTTGCAAGCCAGAAAGTTCAGGCAAAAGCTATGAAACAGATGGCAGAGCAGCTCACTTCACAGATGGCAGACAGCTTTGAGAAGGCTATCAATCCTACATTTCAGAAAATGAATGAATCTCTGGAGATTCTGACAGAATCTGTAACAAAATGTCAGGAAGATATGGTTCAGGAAATTCTGCGTTCTTTCCTTAGAGAGATGAACAGTTCTTTCAAAATGCAGTTCAAGGATTTCAATGATGCACTTGTACAGCTTAAGAAAGCGCAGAAAGAGAATATTGAGTATACATCAAATCTCTATCATGCAATGAGTGATCAGTTAAATGAATCCTATGCACGACAGAGTGAATCTATGAAAGAAATTGTGGATGAACTGGGCAGAATCCAGAATCGTTATATGTCTACTGCAACAAGGATTACACAGGATAATCAGGAAATTCAGAAATTACAGCAGCAGGATTATCAGCATGTTGCCGATTACCTGCGGGAAGCAGAAAAATCTTCCGCCAAATTCTGGGTTGCCTGCAACCAGACCATGCAGAAATATGTAGAGACAGCTGCCCAGGGTATGGAAAAAGTTTCTGCTGCAAATCAGGCAGGAGAAGAAGTTCTTAAGGCAAATCAAAAGTTGGTAGAGGAGCTGGATGCGAAACTGAAAGATTTTGTATCCTATCAGAAAATGACATACCAGACAATGGAAGAGGTACGTAAACTCTTTGCAGATATTTCTGTTCAGAAAGACAATAGTAATATTTATCTTTCTACCGGAAAATTAAGCCAGAATGCGGCGCAAAAGGAATCTGTGGAAGAAGTACGCAGACTTCTTGAAGAACAGGGAGAGCGTCAGGAAGCACTTCTTGAGGAAATGAACAAGAACATGAAGAGCATTTCAAAAAACCAGAAAGGCAGATTTGGTTTATTTAAATAAGAAAAGGAGAGAACTATGCGCAGAAGAAAGAAATCAGATGACAGCGGATTTAATGTCTGGCGATCTTATTCTGATATGATGGCCGGTGTGCTGCTCCTTTTCATCCTGATCATGTGTGTGACACTTTTTCAGGCACAGAAAAGTTATAATGAAAGTATTAAAGAACGAGATGACAAGATCGCTCTTCAGGAGCAGTATACAGCGGAGATTCTGGCACAGCAGACGGAACTGGACGAAAAGGACAGCAAGTTAAGTTCCCAGGATGAGCAGCTGGATAAACAGAAGAAATTGCTGGCAGAACTGGCAGCGCAATTGAAAGAACAGCAGGCTACACTGGACCAGCAGCAGTCAGATCTTGATGAAAAAACATCCCTTCTTGCCACACAGCAGAAAAAGATTGATAATATCATCGGTGTAAAAGCAGATGTTATTGAGGCATTGCAGAAAGAATTTTCCAAGAATAATGTCAGCGTTGATATTGATGCACAGACAGGTGCTCTTACACTGAATGCGAATGTAATGTTTGACTATGATCAGTCAGAGCTCACAGATGAAGGTAAGGAAGAACTTGCCAATATCCTGCCGATTTACTGTAAAGTACTGCTGCAGGATGATTATAAGAAATATTTGGCTGAGATTATCATCGACGGCTATACAGACACAGATGGAGATTATGATTATAATCTGGAGCTTTCTCAGAAACGTTCGTTGGCTGTTGCGCAATATCTGACAGAGATTCGTGAGAACTTTCTCAGTGCTGATGAAATTTCAGACCTGCAGAATTATCTGACTGTAAACGGTCATGGATCAGCGAACCCGATTCTTGATTCCAAGGGTAATGAGGACAAAGATGCATCCAGACGAGTAGAGGTTAAATTCCGTCTGAAAGACGATGAAATGATAAGTGAGCTTGACCAGATTATGAAAGCGGATGCAGATACGAATACAAATACAGAAGCAAGTGCCGATAAAGCTTCAGATTCCAAAAAATCCAGCAGTAATTAAAACTGCTGGATTTTTGGTTATGAGCAAGTAGCGAAGCGGATTGCAAATATCTGCTTGATTTGAAATTATCTGATTACTGTTCACAGGTAATATCTCGCTTAACTAACGAATAATTTTACCAATAACAGTTCACATTTTTTATTAAAAATGTGGTATTATAAAATAGTACGCGGCTTGTTACAAAAAAATGTTGTGCTGCATATATATCTGTTAAGCAGTACAGACTGAGATGATAACGATACGCTGTACCCGACATAAGAAAAAGAAAGAGGAACATATCATGTCTTTAAAAATTGGAAGAAATGATCCATGTTGGTGTGGAAGTGGTAAGAAATATAAGAAATGCCATGAGGCATTTGATGAAAAAATGGAAATGATGAAACAGAAGGGATATGCAGTTGTAGACCGCAGCCTGATCAAAACTCCTGAGCAGGTGGCAAAGATTAAAGAGAGCTGTAAGATCAATATTGCAGTTCTTGATTATGTGGCGGAACATATTGGCCCTGGTGTTTCGACAGAAGAAATTGACAGATGGGTACACGAAGAGACTGTAAGACATGGAGGGATTCCTGCACCTCTTAACTACGAAGGCTTTCCTAAAAGCGTGTGCACTTCTGTAAATGAAGTTGTATGCCACGGAATCCCGGATGAAGAACAGATTCTGAAAGAGGGAGATATTGTTAATGTAGATGTATCCACGATTTACAATGGTTATTACTCTGATTCATCCAGAATGTTCTGTATTGGTAAAGTAAGCCCTGAAAAAGAGAAACTGGTTAAAGTTACCAAAGAGTGTGTGGAACTGGGAATTGCTCAGGTAAAACCGTGGACTCCGATCGGGAATATGGGAAGCGCAGTTCATAAACATGCAGTAGAGAATGGATATTCTGTAGTCAGAGAAATAGGCGGACATGGTGTTGGACTTGAATTTCATGAAGATCCATGGGTAAGCTTCGTTTCTGAAGAAAATACAGGCGTTCTGATGGTTCCGGGAATGATGTTCACTATAGAACCGATGGTAAACATGGGAAGTGATGAAATTTATACAGATGAGATTGATGAGTGGACGGTTCGTACAGAAGACGGCCTTCCATCTGCACAGTGGGAAGTAACAGTTCTGGTCACGGAGACAGGATGTGAAGTAATCTGCTGGTAATTTAATAATCCACGATAAATCCGCAAAAAAGTATTGCAATATATCGAATGATATAGTATAATCACAACTGTTGTGAAAAAAGATGGTCCTCTGTTACGGAATATGTATTAAGAACATCCATATAAGAATAGGAGAGAATAAAATGAACGAAATTATCAAAAACATCGAAGCAGCTCAGTTAAAAGCTGAAGTACCGGCATTCAACACAGGTGATACTGTAAGAGTACACGCACTGATCAAAGAGGGAAACCGTGAACGTGTTCAGGTTTTCGAAGGAACAGTTCTCAAGAAACAGGGCGGAAGCAACAGAGCTACCTTTACTGTAAGAAAGAATTCTAACGGAGTAGGCGTTGAGAAAACATGGCCGCTTCATTCTCCACATGTAGTTAAAGTAGAAGTTATCCGTCGTGGTAAAGTACGTCGTGCAAAACTGAACTACTTAAGAGACCGTGTAGGTAAAGCAGCTAAGGTTAAAGAGCTTGTTAAATAATTTCATGAATTGTAGAAGAAGGGACAATAACTTGTGTATTGTCCCTCTTTTTCCATCTGTCGGGAGATTTGAATGAATATAAAAAAATGGAAAGAGAGTCCGGCACTGCAGGAAACAAAGGAGAAGCTGGAAGCGCGGCTGGAGGATAGAAAAGTACGTAAGATCCTGAACTGGGTCTTTCAGATTATGGTAACATTGATTTTTGGCGTACTGGTAGGAATTTCCATGTTCCAGTCAGTGACTATGCAGGAGAGTGCAATGGAGCCTACATTGCAGGTAGGAGAACGCTTTTTTATAAATCGGGCTGTATATAAGGTATCTTCGCCAAAACGAGACGATATTATTGTATATAAGACCAGCGGAAGTGATGATGCGGCATTACATATTGGTCGTGTGATCGGACTGCCTGGTGAGACAGTGCAGATATCTAATGGAAACATACTGATTAATGGAGCGGTATATAACGAAAATAAGGATTTCCCTGAAATCAGCAATGCAGGACTGGCTTCAGACGGCGTTTCCCTGGAAAGCGGTGAGTATTTTATACTTGGAGATAACAGGAACAACAGTGAGGACAGCCGTTATAGTGATATTGGAAACATTAATAAGAAATATATTGTGGGGAAAGTATGGTTTGTTATTTCTCCGAAAGATAAATTTGGATTTTTGAAAGGCTAGGTAAATATGAACGTACAATGGTACCCTGGTCATATGACCAAGGCTAAGAGACAGATGCAGGAGGATATTAAGCTGATTGATCTGATCATTGAGCTTGTGGATGCCCGTGTCCCTCTTTCAAGCAGAAACCCGGATATAGATGATTTGGGAAAAAATAAATCCAGACTGATTCTTTTGAATAAATCGGATCTGGCTGATGAGCGTCAGAATGAAGCATGGAAAACTTATTTTCAGGCAAAGGGATTCTATGTTGTAAAGGTAGATTCCAGAAATGGTTCCGGGATGAAGGCGATTAATAACGTTATTCAGGAAGCGTGCAAAGAGAAAATTGAGCGAGACAGACGACGTGGTATTAAAAACCGCCCGATCCGCGCCATGGTTGTAGGAATCCCTAATGTAGGTAAGTCTACATTTATCAATACCTTTGCAGGTCGTGCATGTGCCAAGACAGGAAATAAGCCTGGTGTCACAAAAGGAAAACAGTGGATTCGCCTGAATAAAGGTGTGGAGCTGCTTGATACTCCTGGTATCCTTTGGCCGAAATTTGAAGACCAGCAGGTAGGAATCCGCCTGGCTTGTGTGGGTTCTATTAAGGATGATATTCTGAATATGGAAGAACTGGCACTCTGGCTGATCGATTATCTTCGCGGGAATTATAACGGAATTCTGGCTGACAGATATCAGATCACAGAAGAGGGAACTGCTGTTGAAGTTTTGGAGCAGATTGCCAGAGCAAGAGGATGCCTTAAGAAACAAGAAGAATTGGATTATGCTAAGGCGTCTCTGATACTGTTTGATGATTTCCGTTCAGGTAAGATGGGACGGATTACATTGGAGTGGGCGCCCTTATGAAAACAATAGCTGAGATCAAAGCCGAGTTTGCTGCTGCAGATATGCACAGCTACCCGGCTTTATATGAAATGTACAGGGATGACACAAGAAGTGGAGTACAGAAACTGATTGAACAGTGTCACAAGAAAGAAATGGCACTGGAGAAAGAAAAACAGCGTATTGAGAAGATGAAGGAATATGAGCATAAATATGAACATTTAGGATATTTATGTGGGATTGATGAGGTAGGAAGAGGGCCACTTGCAGGTCCGGTGGTTGCATGTGCAGTAATCCTGCCAAAAGATTGCCAGATCCTTTATCTGAATGATTCCAAGAAACTCAGTGCAGCGAAGAGAGAAGAACTGTATGATGTGATAATGGAAGAAGCAGTTTCTGTGGGCATCGGTATGCGCAGTCCGGAACGTATCGATGAGATCAATATCCTTCAGGCTACTTATGAGGCAATGCGTGATGCAGTTGGCAAACTGGAAGTAGTTCCTCAGGTTCTGCTCAATGATGCGGTTACGATTCCACAGATCACGATTCCTCAGGTCCCGATCATCAAGGGCGATGCCAAGAGTGTTTCTATTGCCGCGGCCAGCATTGTTGCAAAAGTGACGAGAGACAGGTTAATGGAAGAATATGATAAAGTATTTCCAGAATATGGATTTGCATCAAACAAGGGATACGGTGCGGCAGCACATATTGAAGCGCTGAAAAAATATGGTGCAACTCCGATTCACAGAAAGACATTTATTACGCATTTTATCTGAATAACTACAAAAGATACCTACATAAAAAAGAAATGGACGGGAGAATTTGTACAACAATACCAGAACTACAGGAACCTGGTACGAAAGAAAAGCTGCTGATTATCTGAAGAAGCAGGGAATGTTTATCCTGAAATACAATTACCGCTGCAGGTCCGGTGAGATTGATCTGATCGTCAGGGATGGACAGTATCTCGTTTTTGTTGAAGTGAAATATCGAAATGATAATGGTTCCGGTTGCGCTTTGGAAGCAGTAAATCCGGCGAAGCAGAGAACAATATGTAAAGTGGCCAGGCACTTTCTAGCGGTAGAATACCGCTGTATGGATGTTCCGTGCCGTTTTGATGTGATAGGGATTGACGATGACAAAATACACTGGATAAAAAATGCGTTTGAATACATATGGTGATTGGGTGGATAACGGTAAATATAGTTTTTGACAGAATTGAGAAGGAAAAGGACTATGGAAATAAAATGGAGCAGTGAACAGCTTCCGAAAATGAATGTACGGAATGATAAAGGAGTTACATTTCTGACATATCCTGTATTTGAGGAGATGGACTGGATGGTTCATGGATTCAGTACCCGCCTTGGCGGTGTAAGCCAGGGAATTTACAGTTCCATGAATCTGAGTTTTACAAGAGGTGATGAAGAAGACTCTGTCAGAGAGAATTATAACAGGATTGCAGCTGCTATGGGATTTCGGGCAGAAGATATTGTTACATCTGATCAGACTCATACCAGCAATGTACGGAAAGTGACAGAAAAAGATCGTGGGAAAGGAATCACAGTTTTACGAGACTATACGGACATTGATGGAATGATTACAGATATCCCAGGATTGGTACTGGCAACTTTTTATGCGGACTGTGTACCGCTTTATTTTGCAGATCCTGTACATCATGCCATTGGACTGTCCCACTCCGGCTGGAGAGGCACCGTCCGGAAGATTGGAGCAGTTACGATAAAGAAAATGGCAGAAGAGTACGGAAGTAATCCGGAAGACATAAAAGTTGCAATCGGCCCATCCATTTGCCAGAAATGCTACGAAGTAAGTGGGGATGTGATTGAAGAATTTAAGAATGCTTTTGAACGAAAGCATTGGGAAAAACTGTTCTATGTAAAAGAGAATGGAAAATACCAGCTGAATCTCTGGGAAGCAAACCGGATTATTTTTATGGAATCCGGAATTTTGAAACAGAATATCTCTATGCCGAATATCTGCACCTGCTGTAATCCGGAATTCCTTTTCTCTCACAGGGCCTCCCATGGAAAACGCGGTAATTTGGGCGCTTTTCTTGGAATTAAGAAATAAACAGAAAATATACAAAAAAGAAGAAGTTTTCCGAAATAGGGAAAGCTTCTTCTTTCTATTTATGAGTATTCTTTTGAAAAAACTATCTGGAGTTAACTTTCTCCATCAGGCTCATGATCTTCTCATTGCTGGAACGAACTTTCTCAACGGAAACATCATGATTGATAATATCGATAATACTTGCAAGATATTTGCTCATATTAGCTTCTACATAATATGGTCTTGTTAAAAGTTCCGGAACACGATAATTCAGGTTGGTTGTGATTACTCTGTCCATCCAGCCTTTTTCATAGTATTCATCAAATTTGGCCAGACCATCTGTAAACAGTCCATAAGTAGTGCATACAAATACTCGTTTCGCATGACGTTCCTTTAACTGTTTAGCAACATCCAGCATACTTCCACCGGAGGAAATCATGTCATCAATAACTACCACATCTTTACCCTCTACGGAATCGCCAAGGAATTCATGGGCAACGATTGGGTTCTTGCCGTTAACAATTGTAGAATAGTCACGGCGTTTGTAGAACATTCCCATATCTACTCCAAGGATGTTGGAGAAATAAACAGCTCTGGACATTGCACCTTCATCAGGGCTGATGATCATCAGATGATCGTTGTCAACACGAAGATCCGGTACGCTCTTGATCAGAGCTTTTAAGAACTGATAAGTAGGGAAAAAGTTATCAAAACCGTTCAGCGGGATAGAGTTCTGAACACGTGGGTCATGGGCATCAAAGGTAATGATGTTGGAAACTCCCATATCACTTAATTCTTTCAGAGCCAGTGCGCAGTCAAGAGATTCTCTCTTTGTACGTCTGTGCTGGCGGCCTTCATAAAGAAATGGCATAATAACATTGATACGATGGGCTTTGCCTGTTGCGGCAGAGATGATTCTTTTCAGGTCCTGAAAATGATTGTCAGGGGACATATGATTCTCATGTCCGCATACTGTGTAGGTTTCGCTGTAATTGGTTACGTCCACCATAATATAAAGGTCAGTACCGCGAACGGATTCTTTAATGTAACCTTTACCTTCACCGGTTCCAAAACGAGGGCAGTCACATTCTACAATGAATGATTCTTCACTGTAACCCTGTGGGATGGTGCTGAACTGTTTGCGTGCAACCAGTTCTTTACGGAATTTAACAAGCTTTTTGTCAACTTCCTCCGCGAGTTCTCTGCATCCAAGAGCTGCAATACGGATAGGTGCAACCGGCATGGATTTTTCCAACAATTCTATGTTTGGCATAATACTCCTCCTAAGTGATTTTATACTCAAAAAATAGATTTCTATATCATTTATAACATTTGCCCTAAATTACGTCAAGGAATTTATTGATTTTTTCTCGTACAATTGTTATGATATAGAAGATAATGAGTTTATCACAATGGATACGTATGCGTGTATCCGGATGAGTAGATATACCGGGAAAGACGATCCCACAGTTTCCGGGTATATCCTGATGGAGTTATGATTCATGAAAAAAAATTTGCACATTATATCCAAAGTACTTCCCGGAGGTATCGGGGAGGAACTGGAACTGGAACCGGGAGATGCACTGCTTTCCATTAATGGCCAGCAGGTGGAGGATGTGTTTGATTATCGTTATCTGATGAATGACGAATTTGTCACACTCCTTGTCCGCAAGAAGAATGGTGAGGAATGGGAACTGGAAGTAGAGAAAGAGTATGAAGATGATCTAGGAGTGGAGTTTGAGAACAGTCTCATGGATGAGTATCGTTCCTGCTCTAATCACTGTATTTTCTGCTTTATTGACCAGATGCCGCCCGGTATGAGAGAAACTTTATATTTTAAAGATGATGATTCCAGACTGTCATTTTTGCAGGGGAATTATGTTACCCTTACAAACATGAGTGATTATGATCTGGAACGTATTATCAAGTTTCATCTTTCCCCTATCAATGTATCATTTCAGACAATGAATCCGAAGCTTCGCTGTAAAATGCTCCACAATCGTTTCGCAGGAGATGCTCTTGAGAAAGTTGAGAAACTTTATAAGGGTGATGTGGCAATGAACGGGCAGATCGTTCTCTGTAAAGGAATCAATGACAGAGACGAACTGGAATACAGCCTTGAGAAGCTTTCTGAATATGCACCTGTACTGCAGAGTGTTTCTATCGTTCCTGTAGGACTTTCGAAATACCGTGACGGATTGTATCCTCTGGAATCTTTTGATAAAGAAGATGCCAGATATCTGATCAGTCAGGTGGAACGATGGCAGAAGATTATGGTGAAGAAACATGGTATTCATTTTGTACATGCTTCAGATGAATGGTATATTCTTGCAGGATATGAACTTCCTGAAGAAGGCAGATATGACGGATATCTTCAGCTGGAGAATGGTGTTGGCATGATGCGACTGCTTGAAACAGAGGTAAAAGAGAGACTTGAGCAGCTTGAGGGTGATGACAGAGTTGTAAACGCTACTGTTGCAACAGGACGGCTGGCAGCACCTTATATAGGTAAAATGATAAAACTGGTACAGGAAAAATTTCCCAATGTCCAGGCTGAAGTATATGCGGTAAAGAATAATTTCTTTGGAGAGAAAATTACGGTTTCCGGTCTGATCACAGCTGCTGATCTTATAGATCAGCTTGCGCAGAGAGATCTGGGAGAGAAAGTGCTGATTCCCTGCAATATGCTCAGAAGCGGCGAGGATGTTTTTCTGGATGACCTGACGGTGGAGGATGTCAGACGGGCTCTTAAGACAGAAGTCGTAGTAGTAGATGAGCCGGGTGCAGACCTGGTGAACTGTCTGATCGAGGCACCGGACCATAAAAAGATAAGAAGGAGACAGATATATGAGCAAACCGGTAGTAGCAATAGTGGGCAGGCCTAATGTAGGTAAATCCACATTGTTTAATGCACTGGCAGGTGAGAAGATTTCTATTGTAAAAGATACACCTGGCGTTACAAGAGACAGAATTTATGCAGATGTGACATGGCTGGACAAGACATTTACCATGATCGACACAGGTGGTATTGAGCCAGACAGCAGTGATATCATCTTATCTCAGATGAGAGAACAGGCGCAGATTGCCATTGACACAGCGGATGTTATCATCTTTATTACAGATGTTCATCAGGGACTGGTTGATTCCGATGCAAAAGTTGCAGATATGCTCCGCCGCAGCGGAAAACCGGTTGTTCTTGTTGTAAATAAGGTAGATAGTATTCAGAAATTTATGATGGATGTTTATGAGTTCTACAATCTTGGTATCGGTGAGCCGATGCCGATTTCTGCAGCAAACCGTATGGGACTGGGAGATATGCTCGATGAAGTGATCAAACATTTTCCGGAGGATGCGGATACAGATGAGGATGATGAGATCCCGAGAATTGCTATTGTAGGTAAACCAAATGTAGGTAAATCCTCTCTGGTAAATAAACTTCTGGGAGAAGACCGTGTGATCGTTTCCGACATTGCCGGAACTACAAGAGATGCAGTAGATACCAGAGTGAAGTGGCAGGGTAAAGATTATATTTTTATTGATACAGCCGGACTTCGCCGTAAAGGTAAAGTGAAAGAGGAAATTGAGAGATACAGTGTGATCCGTACAGTAACTGCTGTAGAACGTGCGGATGTTGTTATCGTAATGATCGATGCGTCTGAGGGTGTTACAGAGCAGGATGCGAAGATCGCAGGTATTGCTCATGAAAGAGGAAAGGGTGTTATCATTGCTGTAAATAAATGGGATGCTATCGAGAAGAATGACAAGACTATTTATAAACATACAAACAGAATTCGTGAAGTTCTGGCTTATATGCCATATGCAGAACTGGTATTCATCTCTGCAAAAACAGGACTCAGAATTTCCAGAATGTTTGAAACAATTGATGCAGTTATTGAGAACCAGACGCTTCGTATCCAGACGGGTGTTCTGAATGAAATTCTTTCTGAAGCAGTTGCTATGCAGCAGCCGCCGTCTGACAAGGGTAAACGATTGAAAATTTACTATATGACTCAGGTGGCTGTAAAACCGCCAACATTCGTTATTTTTGTAAATGATAAAGAATTGATGCACTTTTCTTATACCAGATATCTGGAGAACAAGATCAGAGATGCGTTCGGATTTGCAGGAACATCACTGAAATTCATCATTCGCGAACGAGGTGAAAAGGAATAATCATGGAACGCTTGGCTTGCATTGCAATAGGATATGTATGCGGACTCTTTCAGACAGCATACATTTTGGGAAAGATTTATCATATCGATATCCGTAAACAGGGAAGCGGGAATCTTGGCTCTACGAATGTACTGCGTACGCTTGGAAAAAAGGCAGGTGCGCTGAATCTGCTGTGTGATTGCCTTAAGTGTATTGTCGCAATCCTGATTGCAAGGGCAGTATTTGGGGATTCTTACAGCAATATCCTGCCGTTGTTAAGCCTTTATGCGGCAGCAGGATGTATTCTGGGACACAATTTTCCGTTCTATCTGAATTTTAAAGGTGGAAAAGGTGTGGCTGCATCTGTAGGGCTTGTGATTGCGTTTGACTGGCGCATTTTTGTAATCTGTGCAATCGTATTCTTTGGATTGTTCTTTCTGACACATTATGTTTCTTTGTGTTCAGTGAGCGCATATTTTGCTGCTTTTATCAGTATGATCGTGTTTGGCCAGATGGGATCTTATCATATGGATCATGCACATACCATAGAGCTTTATGTTGTTATGGGAGCTCTGACGGTGCTGGCATTTTACAGGCATAAGAAAAACATTCGGAGACTTCTTGACGGGACAGAAAGTAAAATTTATCTGAGCAAGAAAAATAAATAAAAAGAGGTGTTTATATGGCAAAAATCAGTGTACTTGGTGCAGGAAGCTGGGGAACTGCCCTGGCTATTCTTCTTTATAATAATGGACATGATGTGATCTTGTGGTCTGCGCTTGGGGAGGAGATTACTACATTAAGAGAGAAACGTGAGCATGTAAGCAAACTTCCGGGTGTAAAGATTCCTGAAGCGATTGATATTACAACGGACGTTGAGAGGAGCCTGCGGGATGCAGATGTTGCTGTGCTGGCTGTTCCGTCGCCTTATACCAGAAGTACCTGTAAACGTCTGGCACCTTTTGTAAAAGAAGGACAGAAGATTGTAAATGTTGCCAAGGGTGTGGAAGAGAAAACGCTTCTGACTTTGAGCGAGATCATTGAGGAAGAGCTCCCAATGGCAAATGTATCTGTACTTTCCGGTCCTAGCCATGCGGAGGAAGTTGGAAAAGGTCTTCCTACAACATGTGTGGTAAGTTCTCATCAGAGAGCAACAGCAGAGTATCTGCAGGGAATTTTTATGAGCCCTGTATTCAGAGTATATACTACACCGGACATGCTTGGAGTTGAACTTGGAGCTGCTCTGAAAAATGTGATTGCGCTTGCGGCGGGAACTGCCGACGGACTTGGATACGGAGATAATACAAAAGCTGCTCTTATTACACGCGGAATCGCAGAAATCGCACGCCTCGGTGTAAAGATGGGAGCTCGTATGGAGACTTTTTACGGTCTGTCTGGAATTGGCGATCTGATCGTTACCTGTGCCAGCGTTCACAGCCGTAACCGAAAGGCTGGTTATCTGATGGGAAAGGGATATACTATGCAGCAGGCGATGGACGAAGTGAAGATGGTAGTTGAAGGTGTTTATTCTGCGAAAGCTGCCAAAGAACTGGCAGAAAAATACGATGTAGAGATGCCGATTATCACGGAAGTAAATAAAGTTCTGTTCGAAGGCAAGAGTGCTGCTGAAGCAGTAATTGATCTGATGGTGAGAGATAAAAAGGTGGAAACACCGATGCTTCCATGGGATAATGAGTGATTTTGAAGTTCGGATATCTGAATTGTGATAGTAACACCATTGGGTGGTATAATGATTCAGCAGATTAATATGTATAAATTAAAGCAGGCACTTTTGAGTGTCTGCTTTAATCATTTCTATATCATATATTGTGTTTTGGTTTATTGAGTGAATATTTATAATTCTTTTTATTGTTTGCTCATAACCAGGTAACTGCTTTAGCTTTATCGTTTCTGTTTAGTTAAAATGCAATATCTCTTAAGTCTTCCGGAACATGGGAACTGTGGAAATTTTCGTTCAGAGTATCGATCAGATCCATATCTTCCTGCTCGATAGTAAAATCAAAGATATCCGCATTACTCTTAATACGGTCCGGATGAACAGATTTTGGAATTACAGAAATTCCCTTCTGTGTTGCCCAGCGCAGACCGACCTGTGCGGGAGTATGTGCATATTTAGTACCCAGAACACACATGACATCATTATCCAGATAAGCGCCACGTGCAAGAGGGGCATAAGCCTGTACCTGGATTCCTCTGCTCTGGCAGTAATCGATCAGTTCTTTTGGGTAGCATAAAGGATGACACTCAATCTGATTTACAGCTGGAATGATTCCTGCATTGTTTTCCAACTCCTGCAGGTGGCGGATCTCAAAATTGCTGACACCAATAGAAAGAGCGCGTCCTGTCTTCTGGATATCTTCCAGTACTTTCCAGGTGCTGATGTAACATCCCGGAACAGGCCAGTGGATCAGATACAGATCAATATAATCCAGCTTCAGACGATCAAGACTTCTCTCAAAGGCTCCCTGGATATCCCCAAGACGCTGAGCTGTGTTCCATACCTTGCTGGTGATGAAGAGTTCGCTTCTCGGAACTCCACATCTGGCGATGCCACGTCCGACGTTTTCTTCATTTTTATATACGGAAGCGGTGTCGATCAGACGATATCCGGATTCTACTGCAGAAATCACTGCATTCTCTGCTTCGTTTTCTCCGGTAGCTTTGTATACCCCGAGACCAAGTAAAGGCATCTCTCTGTTTGTATTCAGAAAAACGGTATTATTCAAAACAATTCCTCCAATTTCTCTTACTTCATATACAGGTTACTGTTTGTTATACTTTCAGCAATCATATATACTTTGCGTTATTTTGGACGGACAACCAGTTTTTGCCCGATATTCTTGTTCAAGTATAACATAAAAGTGTGACAGATGTACATCAGTTTTATTAACTTTTTTAAATCTGCGTTGTTAATAAAATAACATGATGGTTAAACAGTTAACGCATCTCGTGAAATAAGCTAGATATGGGCGGATATTTCAGAATTTTTTGGTAATTTTTTATGTTAAATACCTTGCAGAAACAGGCAAAACGATGTATAATATCAATAAATTGATAATTAATTGTCATAAAAACGGCCTGAAACCCGCGTAAATTCTATGGATTTGGCCTGTTTTTCAATAGAAAGGGGCATTTAATCATGCATTTAATCAAAGATGAAAATGGGAATCTTGTCCAGCATGGACACGGACATACCCACGAGCATACTCATGAAGATGGTGTGACTCATACTCATGAGCATACTCACGGTGACGGTCATGATCATGGACATACCCATACAGACCATGCCTGTGAGAACAGTCACTGCGGATCCTGCAATGAAGGAGACTGCAAGAACGAAACACTGGCACTTCTGACATATATGCTTCAGCACAATGAGCATCATGCTCAGGAACTGGATCAGATGGCTGATAATCTTGCAAAGATGGGAATGGACGCAGCATGCAAGACGATCAAGGAAGCTGTTGCAGATTTCCAGAAAGGCAATATGAGACTTGGACTTGCTTTAACACTTGTTAAAGAAGAGATGAAATAGGAGGCGGCATCACATGTGTTTAGCAACTGTATATAAAGAAAGCGATGATTCTGTAATCTTTAAGAATGTATCCCGTATTGATGTGGACGGAAACAAACTGGTTCTTCGTGACATTATGGGAGACGAGAGAGTGGTAGAGGGAACCATTTTGATGGTTGATCTTGCCAACAGCATTGTGAAACTTAAATGTGATTAATACCTGCAAGTGAAGATTCGTCCTGCGGAAAGAATACGGATCTACGGCGAATCGGATTACATATGAATCAAAGGCAGAAAATGCCTTGATAATAAAAAATAAAAAGACGTGGAGGTAGTAACTATGAAATTATCAGAAGCAATGAAAGAGAAAATGCTCCTTTCCTTCGAAGTATTCCCACCTAAGACAGAAAAAGGTATGGAAAACCTTCCTGGAACAATTGAACATCTGATGAAATACAAACCGGAGTACATTTCATGTACATATGGTGCAGGCGGCGGAAACGTTGGCGCAAACCGTGAAGTATGTCAGATGATCAAGAAAGCAGGTACAACACCTGTAACACATTTCACAGTTATCAAGAATACAAAAGAAGGCATCAAAGATCAGCTTCAGCAGTACTTAGATGAAGGCGTAGATCATATGCTTGCACTTCGTGGAGATATTCCGCTTGGTGAAACAACAACATGTGGTGACTTCAATTACGCAACAGACCTTGTTAAATTCGTACGTAACGAATTTGGTGATAAATTCGAAATCGCAGTAGCAGGATCACCGGAAGGACATATCGCATGTCGTTCTCTTGACGCTGATATCGCAGTTCTGAAACAGAAACAGGACAATGGTGCAGACTACATCATGACTCAGCTTTGCTGGGATATGGAACAGTTCAAATACTGGCTGGATGCAATCCGTGAAGCTGGTGTTACAATGCCTGTAGACGTTGGTGTAATGCCAATCCTCGACATGTCTGCTACAATCAACATGGCACTTTCCCGTAACGGCTGTGTAATGGATCGTGAGCTCTGCAGACTCATTTCCAGAAACTGGCTGTTCCCGAACCCATTCGCAGCTAAAGATGCTGACGGAAAACCATTTGATATGTTCTATGATGATAAAGTTAAGAGATTCAAAGAAGAAGGTATCGAATACACAATCAAACAGATCGATGAATATCGTGCAATGGGCGTAGATGGTATCCATCTTTATGCACTGAACAAATGGAAAGACGTATCTGAGATCATCGACAGATCCGGTCTTCGTACATTAGTATAATATAACATAATTTTAGGAGGCACCTGGTTTTATGGCACACGTGATTGCTGTCGCAGGAAAAGGCGGCGTAGGAAAAACAACATTATGCGGAATGCTGATCCAGTATCTGTGTGAACAGGGAAAAGGACCGATTCTTGCGGTAGATGCTGATGCAAATTCAAATCTCAATGAAGTACTTGGAGTAAAGGTAGAGACAACTCTTGGTGATGTACGTGAAGAAATTGCCCGTGCAGAACTTGCAAAAGAGAATCCGATCCCTGCCGGAGTATCCAAGGCAGATTATGCGGAGATGCGTTTTGAAGATGCGCTGGTTGAGGATGATGACTTTGATCTTCTTGTAATGGGAAGGACACAGGGAAAAGGCTGTTACTGCTATGTAAACGGACTTCTTCAGACTCAGCTTGCAAAATATCAGAATAATTATCCGTACTTTGTCGTAGACAATGAGGCTGGAATGGAACATATCAGCAGAGGTGTTCTTCCAAGCATGCAGACTGCAATTTTAGTCAGTGACTGCTCCAGAAGAGGAATTCAGGCTGTTGGCAGAATTGCGGAACTGATCAAAGAATGCGATATGCATCCGGATACAGTAGGACTGATCGTAAACAGAGCTCCGAAAGGAGAACTGAACGACGGGATCAAAGAAGAGATTGCCAATCAGGGCCTGACACTTCTGGGTGTGGTTCCTCAGGATGAAACCGTTTATGAATATGATTGCGACGGCCGTCCGACAAGCACACTTCCGGAAGATAACCCGGTCAAAGTTGCACTTCGTGCGATTGTTGACAAGTTAAGTTTATAATATGCACCCCTTGCCGTATGAAAATGCGGTAAGGGATGTTTGTGTGCATAGGAAAAATGAGAACCTTAAGGCACAACATACAAAAAATACAGTGCTTTATTTACGGTAAAATAACCCATGGGTAGGGATGGGTTCTTTATCTGCGGGATTATTAAAAATAAAGAGTACATGAAAACAAGACATGTACAAACCAGAATTAAAGGAGGTCTATAATGAGTGAATTCAAATTAACTACAGTGGAAGAGTTTGAAGAGGCTACAGCCAGACTTTTAGAGACAGGCGAAAAGGTTGGAGCTGATGCATGGCAGTTACGTGTAAAGAAACAGACTCCACATTGTAAATTCGGTGAGCAGGGCGTTTGCTGCCGTATCTGTGCTATGGGACCATGTCGTATTACTCCTAAAGCATCCAGAGGTGTCTGTGGATGTGATGTTCATGGCATCGTAGGAAGAAACTTCCTGAAATTTACAGCAGGCGGTGCAGCTACTCACTCTGATCACGGTCGTGAAATCTGCCATACACTGTATTGTGCAAAAGATGGTGGAAATTATCAGGTAAAAGATCCTGAGAAACTGATCCGTATCGCTAAAGAATGGGGCGTAGAAACAGAAGGAAAAGATATCTATGATCTGGCTCATGAGATGGCTGAGATCGGTCTGATGGAATATGGTAAACCATTCGGATATCAGAGATTCCTTGACAGAATGCCTGAAGGACAGAAAGAAAAACTGATTGAGAACGAACTTGCACCACGTGCGATTGACCGTGAAGTTTCCACTTCCTTACATATGACTCATATGGGATGTTCTTCTCTTCCGGAAGCTCTTGTAAAACAGTCTATCCGTTGCGGTATGGCAGATGGATGGGGCGGTTCCATGATGGGAACAGAGTTCTCCGATGTACTGTTCGGAACTCCAAAGCCAATCGATACAGAAGCTAACCTTGGTGTAATGGTTGAAGAGAACGTAAACATCGTTGTACACGGACATGATCCGAGCCTTTCTGAAATGATCTGTGAATATGCAGACAGCAAAGAAATGATCGATTATGCAAAATCTGTAGGAGCAAAAGGAATTACTGTATCCGGTGTATGCTGTACTTCAAACGAAGTAGCAATGCGTCGTGGTATTCCGATGGCTGGTAACTTCCTGCAGCAGGAGAACGTAGTACTGACAGGTGCCTGCGAAGCAATCGTAGTAGACGTTCAGTGTATCTTCCCTGCATTAGGACCTTTAAGCAAATGCTTCCATACTAAATTCGTTACAACTTCTCCAATCGCTCAGATGCCAGATTCTGAATTCATCAGATTCAGCGCTGAAACAGCAGGAGAGAATGCAAAAGCAATCGTTAAGATGGCTATTGACAACTTCAAGAATAGAAAACCTGAACTTGTACACATTCCACAGCTGAAACAGAAAGCTACAGTTGGTTACTCTCTGGAAGCAATCGTTAAGACTCTTGATGGTGTTACAAACTCTCAGGTTGATGAAACAGGAACAACAAAACCATTACTTGAATGCATCACTTCCGGTGTTATCCGTGGTGCTGTCGCTATGGTTGGATGTAATAATCCGAAAGTTAGACCTGATACAGCTCATATCGAACTGATGAAGAAATGTATTGCTAACGATATCGTTATCATTGCTTCCGGATGTTCTGCACAGGCAGCTGCAAAAGCTGGTCTGATGGACAAATCTGCAAAAGAACTTTGCGGTGATGGTCTGAAACGTGTCTGTGAACTGGCTGACATCCCACCAGTACTTCACATGGGATCATGCGTAGATATTTCCCGTATGATGCTCCTGGCTGCTGAACTGGCTAAAGATTCCGGCCTCCAGATCAATCAGCTCCCGGTAGTTGGATGTGCTCCTGAATGGATGTCTGAGAAGGCTGTATCCATCGGTAACTATGTAGTAGGTACTGGTATTGATACATTCCTTGGGGTTGATCCATATGTTTCCGGTTCTACAGAAATGTGCGAACTTCTTACAGAGGGAACAAGAAAATGGACAGGTGCTGCTTACACAGTAGAAACTGACATTGAGAAATTAGTTGATCTGATGATCGAAAGAATTGAAGAAAAGAGAACAGCTTTAGGAATCTAATCTGCTGTTTGTAAAACTGAATAAAGGTGGATGACGTAAAATGAAGATAGCAGTTACAGGAAAAGGCGGCGTAGGCAAAACTACTTTTGCAGCAACGCTCGCGAGGTTGTATGCAGCAGAGGGCAGACCAGTGCTTGCAGCAGATGTGGATCCGGATGCGAATCTTGGTCTTGCTTTAGGATTTGATGAAGAAACACTGGATTCCATTGTGCCGATTTCAAAGATGCGTAAGCTTGTGGAAGAGCGTACAGGTGCTACAGCAGGAAATCAGTTCTACCATCTGAATCCGAAGGTGGATGACATCCCGGAGAAATATGGTAAGGTCTGCAATGGCGTACGTCTCCTTGTCCTGGGAACTGTCGAGACAGGCGGCGGCGGATGCGTGTGTCCGGAACATGTAATGTTAAAGCGCATTATCAATAATCTGGTACTTAGAAGAGAGGATGTAGTAATTCTTGACATGGAAGCCGGCCTGGAACATCTCGGCAGAGGAACCACAGAAGGAGTTGACGCATTTATCGTAGTGATTGAACCAGGTGCAAGGAGTGTGCAGACATATAAAAATGTAAAGCGCCTGGCAAAAGATTTAGGAGTATCTCAGGTAAAGGTTGTCGCAAACAAAGTGCGCAATGAAGATGACGAAAACTTTATCAGAGAACGGATTCCACAGGAAGATCTTTTAGGTATGATTCATTACAATACAGAGGTAATTGATGCAGACAGACAGGGTAAATCCCCTTATGACTTCAGCAAAACAGTTACCGATGAGATCATTAAAATAAAAGAAAAGATAGATCGTCAGTAATCATATATTAGGAGGTAGAACAAGTGACTTTATTTGAAAGTGTTTTTGCGGGAAACGACGCGGTTTATGGACTGACAGAGGGTGCCATTAACCAGGCAATTGAAAAATACGGCGCTGACAAAGCGGTCAGCTTCCCTGATACAGCATATTCCTTACCATGCTACTATGCAGTAACAGGAACAAAAGTTGGAACTCTTGCAGAGTTAAAAGATGCTCTTGCAGTAGTAAAAACTCTTATGACAAGAGAGAAGAGAACACATGACGTATTCATGTCAGGTGTTGCTACAGCTCTTTGTGCAGAATTTATCGAAGCTCTGAAATATATCGACGGAGCTACACCATATGAAGCTCCTTGCTATGGACATCTTGCAGATGCAGTGATCCGTGAACTCGGTGTACCGCTTGTAACAGGCGATATCCCAGGTGTAGCAGTTATCCTTGGAAAAGCTCCTTCCGCACAGGAAGCAGCAGACCTTGTTAAATCCTACCAGTCTCAGGGTATCCTGATCACTCTGGTTGGTGATATCATTGATCAGTTAGAGGAAGTTGGATACAAGACAGGTGCTAACGTACGTGTTATCCCGCTTGGAAAAGACGTTACAGCAGTTATCCATGTAGTATCTGTAGCACTTCGTGCAGCTCTTATCTTCGGTAATGTGAAACCAGGTGATGCTGCAACTCTGATGGATTACACAATGAAACGTGTACCTGCATTTGTTAATGCATTTGCACCGTTAAATGATGTGATCGTAGCTTGCGGTGCAGGCGCTATCGCTCTTGGATTCCCGGTTATCACAAACCAGGAAGATGTTGCAAGAGTACCGAAGAGCCTTATCTGCCAGAAAGACATCTCCAAATGGAATGCAACTTCTCTGGAAGCTCGTGACATCAAGATCAAAATTACAAACATCGATATCCCGGTTGCTTTCGCATCTGCATTCGAAGGTGAAATTATCCGTCGTAAAGACATGCAGGTTGAATTCGATGGTTCCCGTGTAGACTGTGCTGAGCTTGTACATACATGTGATGCAAGTGAAGTAGAAGATCATAAGATCACAGTTGTAGGACCGGAAGTAGACGACATGGAATTAGGAAGCAAGAACAGCATCGCATATGTTGTTAAAGTTGCTGGTAAGAACATGCAGCCTGACTTTGAGCCGGTTATCGAGCGTAAATTCCATAACTACATCAACTGTATCGAAGGTGTATACCACACAGGACAGAGAGATATGCAGAGAATCCGTATCAGCAAAGATGCATTTGCAGCCGGATTCAAGATCAAACATATCGGTGAAGTTCTTTATACACAGGTTAAGAATGAATTCGATGCAGTTGTAGATAAATGTGAAGTTATCGTTTACACAGATCCTGCTGAGTGTACAAGAGTTCGTCACGAAGTTGCAATCCCGATCTTCGAGAAACGTGATGACCGTCTGAATACTCTGACTGATGAATCTGTAGACGTATACTATAGCTGTATCCTCTGCCAGGCATTCTCCCCGTCTCATGTATGTGTTGTTACACCTGAGAGACTTGGACTTTGCGGTGCCGTTTCATGGCTGGATGCAAAAGCTACCAACGAGCTTGATCCGAACGGACCTTGCCAGGTAATTACAAAAGAAAGACCAATTGATGAGAACCTTGGTTCTTATGAAGATGTAGATGAAGCTGTTAAGAAATTCTCCCAGGGTGCATTAGAGCACGTTACACTGTATTCTATTATGCAGGATCCTATGACATCATGCGGATGCTTCGAGTGTATCTGCGGTATCGAGCCATTCTCCAATGGTGTTGTTATCGCCAACCGTGAGTATGCAGGCATGACACCTCTTGGAATGACATTCTCAGAAATGGCATCCATGACAGGTGGTGGTGTTCAGACACCTGGTTTCATGGGACATGGTAAACATTTCATCAGCTCCAAGAAGTTTATGAAGGCAGAAGGCGGTATCGAACGTATCGTATGGATGCCGAAAGAACTGAAAGAGTTTGTTGCTGAACGTCTGAATAACACAGCAAAAGAACTCTATGGAATTGACAACTTTACAGATATGATCGGTGATGAAACAATCGCTACTGATCCGGAAACACTGGTTGGTTTCCTTACAGAGAAAGGCCATCCGGCATTAGCTCTTGATCCGATGATGTAAAGATGGTGGTTTTGCCCGGAGGCGTGGATGGGCAATGCGGAAGCCACTAAAACGTCTCCGGGGTTTAAACGCTAATAAGCGTTATATAGATAAAACCATAGTATTTTTAATACGAAATGGAGATGTGCAAAATTGTTAATCGACAGAATCTTTAACGGAAATGATGCAGTCTATGGGTTAACTACTCAGGCTGTAGAGGGAGCCATTGCACAGCACGGTGCAGACAAGGCAGTTGAGTTTCCTCATACTGCCTACTGTCTGCCATGTTACTATGCAGTAACAGGAGTCAAGATCAAAACTCTTGGCGATATGAAAGAAGCACTTGGTGTAATCAAATCTCTTATGACAAGAGAGCATCAGTTAGACGATGCTTTAATGTCAGGAGTCGCTACCGCACTGTGTGCAGAGTTCATAGAAGTACTGAAGTACCTGGATGGAGCGGAGCCATACAGTGAACCGTACTATGGACACCTTCCGGATTCCATTATCCGTGAACTTGGTGTACCTCTTGTAACCGGTGATATTCCTGGTGTTGCTGTTATTATCGGATCAGCACCGACCGCACAGGAAGGTGTAGACCTGGTAAAGAGTTATCAGGCACAGGGTATTCTTGTAACACTGGTTGGAGGAATTATTGACCAGGCTCAGGAACTTGGATTAAAGATGGGCTACAATGTTCGAATCGTACCACTTGGAAAAGATATTACATCAGTTATCCATGTAGTATCCGTGGCACTTCGTGCAGCCCTGATCTTCGGAAATGTTACTCCTGGTGATGCGGCTTCTCTGATCAAATATACATCAGAGAGAGTTCCGGCATTCGTAAATGCTTTCAAGCCGATCGATGACGTGATACTGGCTGCAGGTGCAGGAGCAATCAAACTTGGATTCCCTGTAATTTCCAATGAAGATGAGAACATTACAGAAGTACCGGGTGCGCTGATCGCATGCCCGAATGTTGCTGATTTTAATAAGGTTTCTCTGGAAGCCAGAAATATTAAGATCAAAATTACCAATATTGACATTCCAGTTGCGTTTGCATCTGCATTCGAGGGCGAGATCATTCGTCGTAAAGATATGCAGGTTGAGTTCGACGGTTCCCGTGTGGACTGTGCAGAACTTGTGCAGACAAGAAGTATGGATGAGGTAGAGGACCACAAGATCACAGTGGTAGGACCAGATGTAGATGAAATGGAATTAGGAAGCAAGAACCAGATCGCTTATGTGGTAGAAGTAGCGGGAAAGAGAATGCAGCCTGATTTCGAGCCTGTAATTGAACGTAAATTCCATAACTACATTAACTGTATTGAGGGAGTTTACCACACAGGACAGAGAGATATGCAGAGAATCCGTATCGGTAAGGAAGCTTACAATGCAGGATTCCGTATGAGACATATCGGAGAAGTTCTGTATGCACAGGTTAAGAATGAGTTCGAAGCTGTAGTTGACAAGTGTCAGGTAACTGTTTATACCGATCCTGCTGAGTGTACAAGAATCCGTCATGAGGTAGCAATTCCTGTATTCGATAAACGTGATGCACGTCTTGAAAATCTTACAGATGAAACTGTAGACGTATATTACAGCTGTATCCTTTGTCAGGCATTTTCACCGTCTCATGTATGTGTTGTTACACCAGAGAGACTCGGACTTTGCGGAGCAGTCTCATGGCTGGATGCAAAGGCAACAAATGAACTGGATCCAAACGGACCTTGTCAGATCATTACAAAAGAGAGACCAATCGACGAGAACCTTGGTTCTTATGAGGATGTTGACGAAGCTGTACAGAAGTTCTCACAGGGAGCTCTGGAACATGTTACACTGTATTCTATTATGCAGGATCCTATGACATCCTGTGGATGCTTCGAGTGTATCTGTGGTATTGAACCATTCTCTAATGGTGTAGTTATCGCCAACCGTGAATATGCGGGAATGACACCTCTTGGAATGACATTCTCAGAGATGGCATCCATGACCGGCGGTGGTGTTCAGACACCAGGATTTATGGGACATGGTAAACACTTTATTTCATCCAAGAAATTCATGAAGGCAGAAGGCGGTATCGAACGTATCGTATGGATGCCGAAAGAATTAAAAGATACAGTTGCAGAGCGTCTGAACAAGACTGCGAAAGAACTGTATGGCATTGACAATTTCACTGATATGATTGGTGATGAGACAAATACAACAGATCCGGAGGAGCTTGTTGCATTTTTAACAGAACATAATCATCCAGCCTTGTCAATGGACCCAATGATGTAGTATACTATATGAGATGATGTGATTTGTCTGCGTAGGGGCAAGCACATAGCAATTTTTTTAAGGAGGCCAAAAAGAAATGCCGTTTAATCAGAAACTTCAGAAATTTAATGCAAAGATTAATACAGTCACAATTGGTAGCGGAGATAAGACTGTAACAATCGGCGGAGACTCTACTTATCCATTCTATTCTTTTGATGCACCATCAGAAAACACACCGAAGATCGGTGTTGAGATCTCTGATATGGGTCTTGAGAATGTTGTATCCGAGGGTATCAAAGCATACTATGAGGGAGCAAACACAATCGGAGAAATGGCTAAGAAAGCAGCTGAAATGGAAGGTGCTGACTTTGTAGCTCTGATCCTCGAAGGTGGAGACCCGAATGGTGTAAACAAATCTGTTGAAGAACTCATTGCAGTTGTAAAAGATGTTGCAGATTCTATCGACACACCATTAGTAGTAGAAGGATGCAAGAACGTAGAGAAAGACGCTGAACTTCTTCCTAAGGTAGCAGAAGCTCTCCAGGGAAGAAACGTACTGATCCTTTCCGAAAAGGAAGAAAACTACAAAGCAATCGGTGCTGCGGCAGGACTTGCTTACGATCAGATCGTAGGTGCAGAATCTGCCGTAGATATCAACCTTGCTAAACAGCTTAACGTTGTAACTACTCAGTTAGGCGTTAACGCACAGAAAATCGTTATGAATATCGGTAGTGCTGCTGCCGGATATGGATATGAGTATGTTGTATCCACTATGGACCGTATTAAAGGTGCAGCTTTATCTCAGAATGATAACATGCTGCAGATGCCTATCATTACACCGGTATCCGCTGAAACATGGGGCGTAAAAGAAGCAACAGCTTCTGAAAAAGATATGCCTGAATGGGGACCGGAAGAAGAGCGTGGAATCGATATGGAAGTTATGACAGCTGCTGCTGACCTTGCAGCCGGATCTGATGCAGTCATCTTAAGACATCCGGAAGCTGTTGCAGCTATTTCCAGAATGATCAAAGCACTTGCGTAATTGAATAGGAGGAACAAATAAAATGGCACTGAATGGTATTCAGATTTTTAAATTAACACCAAAGAAAAACTGTAAGGAATGCGGATGCCCAACATGTATGGCTTTCTCTATGAAAGTTGCGCAGGGCGCTATGAAGATCGAACAATGTCCGCATATGTCTGATGAAGCTTTAGCTTCCTTATCCGAAGCAACAGCTCCGCCAATGAAAACAATCAAAATCGGAACAGGCGAGAACGAATTCTCACTTGGCGGCGAAACTGTATTATTCAGACATGAAAAAACATTCGTAAGCAAACCTAGATATGCAGTAGCTCTGTGCACATGCATGGATGATGCTACAGTAGATGCGAAACTTGCTGAGATCCCGAAGGTTGATTATGATCGTATCGGTGAGAGAATGTTCGCTGAACTTGTATATGTAAACTGTGGAGAAGGTGCAGATGCTGCTAAATATACAGCACTTGTAGAAAAAGCTGCAGGTCTTAACAGAACTTTAGTTCTTGACTGCAAAGATCCTGAGATTGCTAAAGCAGCTCTTGCAGTATGCAAAGACAGCAAACCAGTCTTAAACGGTGCAGATGCTTCCAACTATGAAGCAATGAACGCAGTTGCTACAGAAGCAGGTGTTGTTCTTGGTGTATCTGGTAAAGACTTAAATGAATTATATGATACAACAGCAGCTCTTGAAAAACTTGGAAACAAGAACCTTGTTCTTGATACAACAGGCGCTGACATTAAAGAAACCTTTGCAAACACTGTACAGGTTCGTCGCGCAGCTCTGAAAGATCAGGACAGAACATTTGGTTATCCATCTATCGTAAACCTTGTTAAGATTGCCAAAGGTGACCTTCACTTACAGGCAGCTCTTGCATCTATGTTTACAATGAAATATGGTTCCATCATTGTTATGGAGCAGATGACATATGCAGAAGCTCTTCCATTATATGGTCTGCGTCAGAACGTTTACACTGACCCGCAGAAGCCAATGAAAGTAGAGCCAGGCATCTACCCATTAAATGGTGCAGACGAGAACGCAGTAGTAGTTACTACTGTAGACTTCGCTCTTACATATTTCGTAGTATCCGGCGAGCTGGAGCGTTCCGGTGTTCCGCTTAACCTGGTAATCAATGATGCCGGCGGACTTTCCGTACTGACATCATGGGCAGCTGGTAAATTCTCCGGTAACAGCATTTCCTCTTATATCAAAGAGAATGTTGAGCCGAAGGTTAAATCCAGAAAGCTTATCATCCCTGGTAAAGTAGCGGTTCTGAAAGGTGACCTGGAAGCAAAACTTCCTGGATGGGAAATCATTGTTGGACCAAGAGAAGCTGTACAGCTTGTTAAATTCTTAAAAGATATGCAGGCAGACGGCCAGATCTAATGACCGTAAACGTCCGGCCGGTTTGATATCGGCCGGGCTATAAAGAAGAATGTATGCAGAGAGATCTGCAATTGTCAGATTCCTCTGTATAAATAAATATAAAAGGAGAACAGGGTTATGGCAAAATTCGTAACAATTGGAGAAAGACTTTCCACTACTGCACCGGCAGTAAACAAAGCATTTACAGAAAGAGATCCTGAACCGATCATCAAAAGAGCAAAACAGCAGCTGGATGCTGGTGCTACATATCTTGATGTAAACATCGGACCTGCAGAAAATGATGGCGAAGACTTAATGAAATGGGCTGTTCAGCTCCTTCAGTCTGAGTTTGACAATGTTCCGCTTGCACTGGATACAACAAACCAGAAAGCTATCGAAGCTGGTATTTCTGTATACAACAGAGCAAAAGGAAAACCAATCGTTAACTCTGCAGATGCAGGTGACAGAATTTCCAATATTGACCTTGCAGCAGCAAACGATGCAATCTGTATCGCACTTTGCTCCTCTGGTATGGTAGCAGCAGACAACGATGAGCGTATGATGCACTGCCAGAACATGCTTGAAAGAGGTATGGCTCATGGTATGGATACAGAAGATCTGTGGTTCGACCCGTTATTCCTCGTTGTAAAAGGAATGCAGGACAAACAGATGGAAGTTCTTGAAGCAATCAAGATGTTCTCTGAAATGGGACTGAATTCTACAGGTGGTCTTTCTAACAACAGTAACGGTATGCCAAAACATATCCGTCCGATCATGGACTCTGCTCTTGTAGCAATGGCTATGATGAATGGTCTTACATCTGCGATCGTTAACCCTAACGACCTTCGTCTGATGGAAACTATTAAATCCTGTGATGTATTCAAAGGCAATACACTGTATGCAGATTCCTATCTGGAAATCTAATCAGTATTATCTGAAAAGCGTATTTAATTGAATACATAATTATGGGGGCTGAAGGCTTCGGTCTTCAGCCCTTATTTTATTACAGGCTATTAACGACTATGAGAAAGGTGGTTGCCGAATGTTTAAGGTAACATTTTCATTCGAAGATGGCAGTGTGGTAGAAGCGTTTGCCAATGCGGGAGATAATTTACTTGAGGTAGCTCGTGGTGCCAATGTGGCGATCGATGCACCTTGTTCCGGAAACGGAGCCTGCGGAAAATGCCGTGTCCAGTTAAAGAGCGGAGAGCTGGACAGCAAAAAGACATTACATATTTCTGACGAAGAATATCAGGAAGGATGGCGCCTTGCCTGTTGCAGTAAGATCAGTGCGGATGTAACTGTACTGGTACCTGATATTGCATCTGCCTATAAGAGCAGAATGAAAGTAGCTGATTTAAGCTCTAAAGAGGAAATAGCCATTTTTGAAAATGCCAAGAGAGACGTAGAGCTTGCTGGCATTGAACTGAAGAACAGCCTGGAGGTTGTGGATCTCACGATGGATCCTCCATCTCTGGATGACACAATGCCGGATAATGAGAGACTTACACGTGCACTGCGGAAATATCTGAATATCGGCAGAGTCAGAATCCCTTATGCAGTTCTGAAAAAGCTCCCTGATGTATTAAGAGAGAGTGATTTTTCAGTAAAATGTGTGATTCGTGCTACTTCTGACGATATGTTTGTGTATGATATCTTCGGCAAGGACGAGGATGTAGTGATCGGTGGTCTGGCAATCGATATTGGTACAACAACCGTTTCAGCTGTACTGATCAATATGGAAACAGGTGAGATTCTGGCAAAGAGTTCTGCCGGAAACGGACAGATCCGTTTTGGTGCAGACGTTATCAACCGAATCGTAGAATCACAGAAACCGGGCGGTCAGCAGAAACTGCAGGATGCTGTGATCAAAGAAACCATTAATCCGATGATCAGTGAGATGTGTAAGAGTGCCAAATTCCCGAAAAACCGCATATACAGGATGTGCGTAGCATCTAATACAACTATGAATCATCTGTTTGCAGGAATCAATTCTGACCCATTACGTACAGAACCTTATATCCCTGCATTCTTTAAGACCAATTCCCTTTTTGCTTCTGATGTGGGAATTGATATTAATAAAGACGCTCATATTATTATGGCGCCAAATATCGGAAGCTATGTAGGCGGTGATATCACAGCCGGAACCCTGGTCAGCCAGATCTGGAACAGACCGGAATTCTCCCTGTTTATTGACCTTGGTACCAATGGAGAGCTTGTATTCGGAAACTCAGATTTTATGATGAGCTGCGCATGTTCCGCAGGTCCAGCCTTCGAGGGTGGTGATATCAGCTGTGGTATGCGTGCTACAGACGGAGCAATCGAAGCATGTACCATTGACAAAGAAACCATGGAGCCGACCTACAAGATCGTAGGTGATCCGGGAACCAAACCTGTAGGTTTATGTGGTTCCGGTATCATCGATGTGATCAGTGAACTTTATATCTGCGGAATCATTAATCCGAAGGGTAAATTTATCCGTGAAGGAAAGAGAATCAAACATGACAAATACGGAATGGGAAGTTATATCCTTGCATTCGAGGATGAGGCAGGTTCCGTTAAGGATGTTGAGATCACAGAGGTTGATATTGATAACTTCATCCGTGCTAAAGGTGCGATCTTCTCAGCTATCCGTACCATGCTGACTTCTCTGGACTTTGACGTGAGCATGATCGATGACGTATATGTTGCAGGTGGTATCGGAAGTGGTATCAATATGCAGAATGCAGTTAACATCGGTATGTTCCCGGATATCCCGATCGAGAAATTCCATTACATTGGTAACTCATCTCTGACAGGTGCGTATCTGATGCTTCTGTCAACACCGGCAGAGAAGAAGACTTATGAACTTGCTGCAAATATGACATATATGGAACTTTCTACAGTACCGATTTATATGGATGAATTTGTAGGTGCATGTTTCATTCCTCATACAGATACAAGTATGTTCCCAACTGTAATGGAAGAGATCCAGAACCGCTAAGTAATAAAAATAACAGGGCAGATGAGTTTTTTATCTGTCCTGTCTGTGGAGACTTACAATGGCGTTTAGCTTAAATGAATTAAACTATGAAAAAGACAGTAAGGAAAGAATGCCGTGGGAGCATTACACTCAGGAATATGCAGCCGCAGATCCGAAAGAGATTGCTGCCAGACTTGCCATTCCTTACAATGAAGAAACAAAAACTCTGACTTTAACTTTTCTTGGAACCGAATACCAAATCACATGGCCGGATTTCACAGTGACACATACTCCGGATGAGAAGGGATTTTATCCACTGGAAGATATGATCTATGCAAGGATTTTGACAATCCGTTTCCTTTTAAACGGTGTGAAATCTGAGAGTTCCGGAAAGTTTAAAACATACCGTGAGATGCCATGGGGAGAGGTATACTTAAGACAGTTTGACGGCAGATGCATTAAGCGTCTGGCATTTTCCTATGGAAACCGACTGGGAGATTTCAAAGCAATCATGGAGCATATCAAGGCTACACCTGTAAAGCATGGCGATATTGCTTATGAAGTAGAGATTTTCCCGGAATACAAAGTACAGATGATCCTCTGGGAGGGCGATGAGGAATTTCCGCCGTCTTCACAGATCCTCTTTTCTGATAACTTCCCTGTTTCTTTCCAGGCTGAAGATATGGCAGTTATGGGGGATGTGATCATTGGTTCTTTAAAAGCATTTTTGAAATGCGTTCAGGCTTAAATTTGAATAAGACAGGCGGCACCTGTTTTAGATAAAAAAGTTACCCGGTCTTTGGAGTGGCCGGTAATGAAAAACCGACTTAAAAGCGGAGTAAAAAGGAGGTAATTTGAAATGGGATTCAAATCAGACATTGAAATTGCACAGGAATGCGAAATGCTTCCAATTACCCAGATTGCGGAGAAAGCAGGTATTGATGACAAATATCTGGAGCAGTACGGAAAGTACAAAGCAAAAATCGACTACAATCTTTTAAGAGAAACAGACAAGCCGGACGGAAAGCTGATCCTTATGACAGCTATCAACCCGACACCAGCAGGAGAAGGAAAAACTACTACAACTGTAGGTCTTGCAGATGCTATGCAGAAACTTGGCAAGAACGTTATGGTAGCCCTTCGTGAGCCATCCTTAGGACCGGTATTCGGTGTTAAAGGCGGTGCAGCAGGCGGCGGATATGCACAGGTAGTTCCTATGGAAGACATCAACCTTCACTTCACAGGTGACTTCCATGCGATCGGTGCAGCAAACAACTTACTTGCAGCTATGATCGACAATCATATCTTCCAGGGAAATGCATTAAACATTGACCCACGTAAGATCACATGGAAGAGATGTGTAGATATGAACGACCGTCAGCTTCGTAATGTAATCGACGGCCTTGGCGGAAAGACAAACGGTATGCCTCGTGAAGACGGATACGACATCACAGTTGCATCTGAGATCATGGCAGTTCTCTGTCTCGCAAGCGATATCAAAGACCTGAAAGAAAGATTATCCAAGATCATCATCGGATATACATACGGTAAAGTTTCCGAGCAGAAACCTGTAACAGCCGGTGACCTTCACGCAGAAGGTGCTATGACAGCCCTGTTAAAAGATGCTCTGAAACCAAACCTTGTACAGACTCTGGAACACGTTCCTGCAATCGTACACGGCGGACCATTCGCTAACATTGCTCACGGATGTAACTCCGTAACAGCTACAAAAATGGCTCTGAAACTTGCTGATTATGCAATTACAGAAGCTGGTTTCGGTGCTGACCTCGGTGCTGAGAAATTCCTCGATATCAAATGCCGTATGGCTGGCTTAAAACCAAGCGCAGTTGTTATCGTAGCTACTGTACGTGCCCTGAAATACAACGGCGGTGTTGCAAAGGCTGACCTCAACAATGAGAACCTGGAAGCACTTGAGAAAGGTCTTCCAAACCTGCTGAAACACGTATCCAACATCAAGAATGTATACAAACTGCCATGCGTAGTTGCCATCAACGCATTCCCGACAGATACAAAAGCAGAGCTTGACCTTGTAGAAGCGAAATGTAAAGAACTCGGTGTTAACGTTGCCCTTTCTGAAGTATGGGCAAAAGGCGGCGAAGGCGGAATCAAACTTGCTGAAGAAGTTCTCCGTCTTGTAGAAGAACCAAACGACTTCTCCTATGCATATGAACTGGAAGGTTCCATCGAAGACAAACTGAACCAGATCGTTCAGAAAGTATACGGCGGCAAGAGAGTTGTCCTGACAGCTAACGCTCAGAAACAGGCAAAACAGTTAGAAGCTCTTGGCTTCGGCAACTGCCCGATCTGTGTTGCCAAGACTCAGTACAGCTTAACAGATGACCAGACCAAACTTGGCGCTCCGACAGACTTCGAAGTTACAGTACGTAATCTGAAGATTTCTGCTGGTGCAGGATTCATCGTAGCCCTCACAGGTGAGATTATGACCATGCCAGGTCTGCCAAAAGTTCCGGCTGCTGAGAGAATTGATGTAGACGAGACAGGTAAGATTACAGGTCTGTTCTAATTTTACTGATTTTTATTAAAAGTGAATGAGGGTGCCTGCGAAGATATTTCAGGACACTCTCTGAAATAAACAGATCAGGACATCTGTTTGATAAATAAAAGAAAGCAGGAGAGAAAAAGATGGGATTTTCAACAAGTACTTGTACCGAATTCGTTGAAGTTTTAGCTTCCAAAGCTCCGGTTCCAGGCGGCGGCGGTGCATCTGCATTAGTTGGTGCTGTAGGAACAGCTCTTGGAAACATGGTAGGAAGTCTTACAGTAGGCAAGAAGAAATATGCTGACGTAGAAGACGAAATGTATGAATTAAAAGCAAAATGCGACCAGTTACAGAAGGATTTCCTTCACCTGATCGAGCGTGATGCCGAAGTATTCGAGCCATTATCCAAAGCATACGGAATGCCAAAAGAAACAGAAGAAGAGAAAGCTGAGAAAGCCAGAGTTATGGAGATTGTATTAAAAGACGCATGCTCCGTACCTATGGAAATCATGGAGAAATGTTGTGAAGCTATCGAATTGATCGTTGAATTCGGTGCAAAAGGTTCCAAACTCGCCATCAGTGATGCAGGTGTTGGTGCAGCTTTCTGTAAAGCAGCATTACAGGGTGCAAGCCTGAACGTATACATCAATACAAAATCCATGGCTGACAGAGAATACGCAGAAGAATTAAACAGAAAAGCAGATGCAATGCTTGAGAAATACACAAAGATTGCAGATGACACATTCAACAGCGTACTTGGCAGACTGAAATAATAATAAAATAGAAAATCCTGTATTGTTTTTCGACTTTTCTGAAGAAATATTTTATAGAGTGCATATAAAATATCAGTCAGCTATACTGGAATTATTCAGTTACAATACAGGATAATAATGCATAATTTTGGAGGGAACGACAAATGGCTAAGCAGTTATTAGGTAAAGAAGTAACAGCCGCATTAAACGAGAAAATCAAAGCAAACGTAGCAGAGCTTCAGGGAAAAGGAGTAAATCCTACTCTCTGCATCATCCGTGTTGGTGAGAACCCAAGCGATATCTCTTACGAAAGAGGAGCAACAAAACGCTGCGAAACTTTAGGTGTTGCATGTGAAAAGATCTTACTTCCGGAAGACGTTACACAGGAAGAACTTCTTGCAACAATCGATAAAGTAAACAAAGACGACAAGATCCACGGCGTATTATTATTCCGTCCGCTTCCAAAACATCTGGATCAGGCAGTGATCGAGAACGCACTTGCTCCTGAGAAAGACGTTGACTGTATGACAGATCTTTCCATGTCTGGTGTATTCACTGGCAAACAGATCGGATTCCCGCCATGTACACCACAGGCATGTATGGAAATCCTTGATCATTACGGAATTGACTGCACAGGCAAGAAAGCAGTCGTAATCGGAAGAAGCCTTGTTGTTGGTAAACCTGCAGCAATGATGCTCGTTAAGAAGAACGCAACTGTTACTATCTGCCACACAAGAACTGTAGATATGCCGTCTGTAGCTCGTGAAGCAGACATCATCATCGTAGCAGCAGGACGTGCTGGTGTTGTTGGTGCTGAATACGTAAAAGAAGGCCAGACAGTTATCGACGTAGGAATCAACGTAAATGCAGAAGGTAAACTCTGTGGTGATGTTGACTATGCAGCAGTAGAGCCGATCGTAGATGCTATTACACCTGTACCGGGCGGTGTTGGAAGCGTAACAACTTCTGTACTGGTTGGTCATGTAGTAGAAGCTGCAATGAGAAAGGTAAACGCATAAGATGAAGAAAGTGCCGGGAAAACATTTCTGGCTGCTTATGACAATGACAGGTGCCCTGATATTCGGGGCACCTGCTTTGGTAAGTGCCGGTCAGGATCAGACAACATCAGATAACAGTCAGGAACCGGATCATTCTGGGGAAGGGCAGATATCAAAGCCTGAATATCTGGAGGAATCCTCAGATGCAGTGATTTCCAATGAGGATCCCACAGATAACACCTATGGATATTATACAATTATGGGGGGAACCACTGTAACAGCGGAAGCCATGTGTTCTCTGTATAATGAACAGGGTATTACTTATCCTGCTGAGGCGCTGGGAGCAGGCGGAGCACCGGATATTGAGACTTTCTGTAATATTATCATTGAGGAAGCCAATACTGAAAATGTCCGCGGAGAAGTGGTATTTGCACAGTCCATGCTGGAAACCGGGTGGCTGTCTTATGGTGGCGATTCTGAGATTAGTCAGTTTAATTTTGCAGGACTGGGAACAACCGGAAACGGAGTGAAAGGAAATTCTTTCCCGGATGTCCGTACAGGACTGCGGGCACAGGTACAGCATCTGAAGGCTTATGCATCCTCTGAAGCTTTAAACCAGGAATGCGTGGATGAGCGCTTTGACTATGTAACCAGAGAGACTGCTCCTTATGTGGAGTGGCTGGGAATCCAGGAAAACCCCTATGGCAGCGGCTGGGCAGCAGGAAAGGATTATGGCAGTAAATTAAGAAAAATACTGTCTTCTGTATGACAGAGATCGACATTCATGCAACTCGCTGTCCGCACTGTACCTCACAGTTACCTGAGGAAACAGAAGAATAGTGATAAGCATGAAAAACAGGCAGAAAGAATTTCCGCTAAGGAAGTTCCTCCTGCCTGTTTTATTTTGTTATGGAATGAAAATGCCATCAGCCGGCATTTACAACCAAGCTTGATCATTTTTACAATGGTATCCTGATCAAATTTACTGCTGTCAATGGAAAGATGATACTGGGACAGATCTGTCCATTTCCTGTCAGTAAAGTATTCATAGTAGGTGCGACGTTCCTTGTCTACTTTTTTGAACAGCTTCTGAGCACTTTTTTCTTCACGGCCTGTGCGTTCTATTACAGTCTGGACACGTTAATCATAGGGAGCATAAATAAATACACTGAGACAATTATCCTGCAGGATATGATTGGCACATCTGCCTACAATGACACAATCCCGATGGCTTTGACTGTTTTTTCAGTCAGCGCCTCAACAGTGAGGCTCTTATCTGATTAGTACTGTCCGCCCTGAGAACCACTGGACATCTGTCTTTCCTGGGCTTCGATCATCTTTTTCATAATAGTATCAGAACGTCCCTGCCTGAATTTCTCAGTTCATGGAAGATGAATTGCAGAAATGGATCCAGACGCAGTACTTGTAGCAACTGGTTCTAAATCTGTCGTTCCAAGATCTATTCCCGGAATAACTGGAGAAAATGTATATACAATCGAAGACATCCTTTCCTGAAAAGCCGAGCTGAAAGATAAAAAAGTAATGATTATCGGGGCAGGTGTTACGGGACTTGAGAATTATTTAAGACGTCTGTCAAAACTCCAAGCTTTATCACAGTTCTGGAAGAAATGCCTAATTTCGGCAAGATCTCTCTTATGAAAAATCAGGAGGGAATATATCTTGCATACCTCACTGATCCTGCGGCAATCGCAAAGGTTCTGCCTGCACCGTTAAAACCATTTTCCGTACCTGTAGTTACAGTATCTGTGTGCCATGTTAAAGAGCCAACCTTTGCTGATGATTATTATGAAGCAATCCTTGGTGTTTACTGTACATATGGAACACAGCTTGGATTATATCCAATAGGACTTGTACTTGGAAGAACCGGTGCAGAAATGGCAGTTCAGTGCGGACGTGATAATGGATCAATCCCAAAGAAACTGGGTTCTGAATTTGTGATCCGCCGAAACAATGATCATGTAACTGCTCAGGTCTGTCGTCGTGGTACTGAACTTGTAAATATTGATCTTAAGATTGGTGAATATAATAATGCAATGACCGGAATGCTGTATCAGTTCCCGGAAGCCGGTAAAAAGACATATGGCGGTGGTTTCTACTTCCATCTTGACCGTGAACCAGATAAGGAAGGAAAATCACATTTCCAGAATGATGCATTGCTCCAGAATCTTTGTGAATACAACTACCATTCATGGGAACCTGGTTTTGCAACGATTCAATTACAATCATCCATTGATGATCCATGGGGAGAACTTCCAGTCAGAACGGTTGTTGGAGGTGCATATTCCTCAAATGATTTGATGGTTCACAAACTGAATTTGTGCGAAGAGTTGGATGCAGATGTGTTGGCACCGTATCTGCTTACCTCACGGTATGATAGAACAGCATTTATGGAAACAGGAAGAAGATAAGGAGGGTATTATCATGAAGTTTGAAAATAAAGTAGCGATCATTACTGGTTCAACAAGAGGAATCGGAAGGGCAACCGCAGCAGGCCGTGGAGGGCTTGCTTACACTTCTGCCAAACATGGTCTTCTTGGACTCACCCGTCAGATGTCACTGGATCATGGACGCACAGGAGTACGTATAAACGCTGTTCTTCCCGGACCGATTGCAACAGATATGATCGCACGTGTGCTTGCGATCCCCCAGCATCCTGTTACAATGAAGATTGGAATGAGTCCGGCAAAACGCCCTGGAGAGCCAGTAGAAGTTGCACAGGCCATCGCCTTCCTTGCATCGGATGACGCAAGTTTTATCCATGGAGCTGCTTTGGCTGTAGATGGTGGATATACAATTTTTTAAAAATAATTAATGCGTATTGGAAGAAGGAGTCATTTGGGCTCCTTTTTTCAGTGTATGGCACTTAACTGTTCCATACAAAATGATGAATTATCATGGATTAACTGATTCCACGGAGAGCATAATACACCGTCAAACAGAAAAGGCTGCGGATAAATTGAGCATCCTAAATCCCTGCACATAGGAAGTATATTTTGGGGAAATAAATGGAAACAGCATTTCCAAAACCCCTTTAAGAATTCATTTTAGGTACAAATAACTCGGTGGCCTTTTTCTGACAAGATACACATATCTGTGATATAATAAAGACAGCATAATACAGAAAGGAAAAAGCCATGGGAAACGAAGCAGCAGAGTGGATCATTCATGGAGTAACATGGGAGGATCCGAAATGCATCCACGGTGTGGATGAGGCAGTCGAATATATCAACCGGGTTGGTTTTCTTCCTCTTTTTAAGAACGAAATTCTGGGATTCTCCCTGGAAGAACAAACAGCAGCAGAATATTGGTGGTCCGATGATCCCGTGAGGGATCCGTGGAGATGGCGGATTGCCATTGCAAAAAGACATGATGTTCTTTACGGAAAATTCTTTGCAAAAAAAGCCGGGTTTATTTCCAGGGAATGGCTGCCGGTATTTGCCAACTACCGCAGGGATGGCTACGACTTTGATGCTCTGTTTGAGGATGAAAAAGCACCAGTCAAACATAAGAAGATCATGGACCATTTCATGGAAAATGATGCAGAAATCTACTCCAACGAATTGAAAAGATTGGCCGGGTTTGGAAAAGATGGTGAAAAAGGATTTGACGGAGCCATTACCAGCCTTATGATGCAGACATATCTGTGTAACTGCGATTTTCGGAAAAGAATCAACCGAAAGGGTGTGGAATACGGATGGGATGTGGCAGTGTATTCTTCTCCGGAACACATTTATGGATACAATCATGTCACTTCCTGCTATAAGGAAGATCCACAGGCATCCTGGAGAAAAATTGTTGATCAAATGCATCTCCTTTATCCGGAAGCAACGGATAAGCAGATCAAAAAAATCCTGAAATAGGAGAGAAGTATGTGCAGCAGATATTATGTTGTTCCAGATATGATGGAAGAAATAATCAAAGTGATACAAAAAATAGATCAGAAAATCCATCCAACACGAAAAGATATCCGTCCGACCGATTTCGCACCAGTCATTGGGCAGATGAAATATGAGCAGCAGAATCTTTTTTCATAATAGAAAGCGGTGAGTTTTTGTGACAAAGGAAGAATGGTATAAACAGCTGTTTGAGGGGCTTGGAAATTCCAGGTTTCGAAGCAGCTTTCATCTTAAGCAGAAGGATATTGATTACATTCATGAAAAAGGACTGGATACGATCCGGAAACACGCAGAAGATTTCATTGCAAAGCGGGAAGCTCCTGCATATATCCCAAATGACGGAAAGCAAACGCCTATGCGTGGTCACCCTGTGTTCATCGCACAGCATGCAACTGCGACCTGCTGCCGGGAATGCATCCGAAAATGGCATAAAATACAGCCTGGCAGGGAATTAAGCCAGGTTCAGCAAGCATATCTTGTTGACGTGATCATGACATGGATTGAGAATGAGTTGAAAAATGCAGCTATTCGTTGATGCCAACGCCAGGACGATAGTCAGCATATTGAAAATTTTCTTTATCACCGGTTATACCTTCGGAGGTGCACCGTATGGTGTCACCTGAGAGGAAATGGGCCTGAAACCTTGGGACAATTTGGAAGAAAATGAGTAAAAAGATAAGCAAAAAATCTGAAACTATATAAAAAAACCAGTAAGACACACTCTTATGTCCATTCGATATAACAGCGCTATATCACACGGACGTGGTGCTTTGCCAAAGCTTATAGTAGAAATCAACGGAGCTTCCTGTATAATAAAAAGCGTGGATGTTGAAAATTGAAAATACCTCAGAGTACAATAAGACTACTGACTGGCAGGTTAGTAAAAATCTTATTATACAGAGAG
>CAKRWH010000020.1:0-55297 GCA_934416185.1 uncultured Blautia sp.
AGGTATCATATTAGAGGGAAAAACCTTGAATACAGGATAATACGGAATAGCACGTTATCTCGTGCAACTTTCCCGACTATGAAGAGCCAGGGTGCAGCAAAGAATGAAGCAAACAATGCAGCACAGGCCGGCGCAGCTGAAACAGCAGCACCTGCAGGTGACAACAATGGTTTCTTCACAGACGATGCGAAGATTGATTTCTCAAATGTAAAGGTTGAGCCTTTATTTGAAGAAGCAGTAGACTTTGACACCTTCAGCAAATCTGATTTCAGAGCTGTAAAGGTTAAAGAGTGTGTAGCAGTGCCGAAGAGCAAAAAACTCCTCCAGTTCACACTGGACGACGGAACAGGCACAGACCGTACAATCTTAAGCGGAATTCACGCATACTATGAACCAGAAGAACTGGTAGGAAAGACACTGATCGCAATCACCAACCTTCCACCAAGAAAAATGATGGGAATCGAGTCCTGCGGTATGCTGCTCTCAGCAGTAAACAACCTTAAGGATTCTGAGGATGAAGAACTTCATCTGATCATGGTTGATAACCATATTCCGGCTGGTGCGAAACTGTACTAAAATTAAGAAATAAAGAGGACTATCGTTAATTAAGATAGTGAAAATAAATTATCCTGGCAGGTACAAGACTTGTTCAGGATAATTTTATTTCTTATTGATTAAAACTTAAGAAAATTCCGAATACAAATCAAACTCTCAGACGTTATATTATATGAAGAATATTTATCTTGAATAAGACTAAATGTATAGCGGAATATAAAAGTTTTCTGCATGGTAACTAAATGATAATTGAGTATGTTTGAGAAAGAGAGTGAAAGATATGCTTACATTAGTATTTGTCTGCCTGATGATCGGAGTTTTTGGAAAGTTGATCGGACTTGCTGTTAGAATGACATGGGGAATTACAAAAGTGTTGTTTACACTGGTGTTCCTGCCGTTTGTTTTAATTGCACTGGCAATTGGTGGATTGGTTGCAATTGCTCTTCCGCTTGTAGTGGTAGTTGGAATTATTTCACTGGTATGTGGAGCAGTACGCAGGTAATAAAATATAAGTGAAGTTTGTTGAAGAAAGATTCCAATTTGAGCAGTTAGCCTATAAAAGTAGGTTAACTGCTTTTTTACGCTAAAGCGTGTTTGAAAAATCATTCCTGCAATCTGCACGCCCCACTTTGCGGTATATTTTGCCCGAATTCGGTTGTCGTAGCCCAGGAATTGAAAACTTGTTTAAGTAATATGTTATAAATAAGTTTTTATTGAACTTGTTTAAGTAATGTGTTATAAATAAGTTTGAGGTGAGCAATATGAAATATAATTTTTCAGAAGATATAAAATCAATTCGGGAGATATTAGGTCTTTCTCAAAGTGAATTTGCAGAACAAATTGGTGTGGAACAGGTAACTATTTCAAGAAATGAGTTGGGGAAAACAGAACCATCTGTAAAAATTCTGGAGAGTGTATATACATTTGCCTTTGCAAAAAATATAAAGATAAATAAATTAAAAGAAATGCTTTGGCGGGATGACTTAAGAAAAAATGAGAAACTGCTTTTTCATGGAGCTAAAAGTGAAATTAACGGAGAAATAGATATTCACAGGGGCAGACATAATAATGATTTCGGACAGGGGTTTTATACAGGAGAAAGCTATGAGCAGGCAATTTCGTTTGTTTCGGGATTTGACCATTCATCTGTATATTATATTCGCTTTGATGATAAAAATTTAAAGTGTAAAAGATACGAAGTAGATCAGGAATGGATGATGACGATTGCTTACTATAGAGGTGCACTGGATGAGTACAGGAATCATCCAATTATAAAGAAACTTATAGAGCAGTCAAGAGATTGTGATTACATAATAGCACCAATAGCAGATAATCGTATGTTCCAGATCATCAATTCATTTATTGCCGGGGAACTTACTGACGAACAATGCAAGCACTGTCTTGCAGCAACAAATCTTGGAATGCAGTATATTTTTATAAGTGAAAAAGCAGTGTCTCAGGCAAAGCTTATAGAACGTTGTTATATTTCGAATAATGAGAGGGAATACTATAAGAATGTACGACTTGAAGAGTCAAAATTAGGGGATAATAAAGTAAAATTGGCAAGAAAGCAATATAGAGGAAAAGGTCGGTATATTGATGAAATATTGGAGTAAAGAGGTGACTGGTGCATGAAAAAGATAGATAAGGACGGTTTACTTTTATGCGAACTTCAGGCGACAACATTTGAAAACTCTATTGATAAAACGAAATCGAGTTCTGAAATTTTTATCAGACGTTTTATGAGAAGTAAGATAGCAAAAAGGCTTGATAACGAATCTGTTCTTGAAAGTAATATTCAGGCAAATGATATTTTACAATTAGTAGATGAAGAATATGGAGTTTCAGATTATGGATCTGTAAAATATACTCATAATGAAATGTACTGGATTGGGTATCTTTACAGATATTTTTCAATTACCTATGAATTAACATCTGTACAGGTTTATAAAATTGTGAAACCGAAAGAATTACGAGGCTTGTTTTTACCATATCATACAATGGATCCGTCTCAGGCAATTGAGAGAATACTGGAGGCAAAGGGTATGTTAACAGATGAAAATGCGGAATTGGAACGACAGTATGAAATATTTAAAAGAATAAGAATGCAGAGAGCAGAAGAACGATGAAAAACGGAATATCAATGATTCCTTTCGGCCTGTTATCCGGTTTTATGGATGGGAAAGAAATCAGGATTATAGAGCTTGCTGAAGAGGGATTCCGGTTCAGACTGTCTGAAAAGGCAGCTTCGCCGGAGTCCTTTTTGGTTTGTTTTTATGATATGGAACAGGCAGATTATCATGAAATAGAAATTAGGAATTATACAATTGAAGAGGACAATGCTTCTTCGGAACTTGCAGAGTTTTGCACGGAATATACAGTGCTTGTAAATAGTGAGAACTACAGGATGGAAGTAAGAAAACTGCAGAGACAGTACAGCAGATATATCCGCCTGAAATTGGAAGATGACGATGAAGAACTGGCCAGAGTATTAACGGGATATCCGGAAAAAAAGTCAGTTGATTATTACAATCTGGAGGCCAGGCAGAGTTACAGTCTGGAAACGGCAATTGAAATTGACCGACCGGAATTATACAGAGAATATTTGCAAAACGACATAAAACAGTTGATAGAGCAATGTTATGAATGGAGGAGGATAACGGGAAATCAATCAGGATCAGATAAGCAAAATGACAGCCCGGAGAGCGCCTTGAATATTGGATATAGCCTTAATTTGAATCGCATTTATATTGGAAATCAGTTTTGCCATCTGTTATTCCCAGACGAAAAAGAACTATTTATGATGTTGGAGAAAGCACATAAGGAAGCTCTTGGAATTACAATTGCGTTCTCTTATATTCGAGAGTTTATGTTAAAGCCTGTCGAAAAGCTGATAAATCGTCTTATGCAATGGTGCAAAGAAAAAGATACCTGTATAGAAATCGTTATAAATGACTGGGCGATGGCAGATATTATAGCAAGACAAAATGCAGAATCAGCAATAAAGAAATCAGAAGATATTAACGAAATGAGACAGTATCTTATTCCATGTTTGGGTATCCTGTTAAACAAACGAAAAAAAGATCCAAGATTTCCCTATAAAAAAGGTAATAAAAGCTTGTATAGTCAGAACAATTTAAATGAAGATTTCTATCGCAAATATCTGCGGAGTGAGTTTGGAATTCAGCGTTATGAATGGGAATCCTGCGGCTATGAGCAGGAATTTCCACAGGGAAAAAACAGTCTGCATCTTCCATACTATCAGACCAATACATCTCAGTATTGTCCGCTTCACGCAATCTGTACAACAGGAAATCGAGGCACACAGTATCTGGTGAAAGAATGTCCGCATTATTGCAGCACATATAGGTTGGCATATCCAGAACAGTTGAACATGGCCGGACGATTTAACTCTTTGTTTGGAATAGATAAAGAATTATTGGATCATCCGGAAAAAATAAAAGCTTACGCAAACGCAGGAATCGACCGTCTTGTTATTGGATGGGAGTAGAGAACTATGTTTAATTAATAAGTCTCTTGTTTTAATCCAATCAAGTAAATTCCATGCTTCAATTGCGAAAAGCAATAAGTAATGGGGAATTGTGAATATTGGTTTGATAAACAACATCAAAAAGAATCTTGGAAAAAAGGAAAAAGAAGTATGAAAATCACAGTAGGCTTAGGCTCAATAGATGAATATATCAGATTTGCAGAAGCTGGTGCAGATGAATTTTTCTGCGGTTATGTGCCATATTCCTGGGCGAAGAAATACGGCACAGTTATGCCATTAAACAGACGGGAAGTATTTTGCTACAATGTCCAGCTTGGCTCCTACAGCGAACTGGAAATACTTTCCGCAATGATAAAGAAATATGGAAAACCTGTCCATCTGACATTTAATTCTCTCTATTACATTCCACAGCAATACCCTGAAATAGCAGAAATCATTCAAGGCTGTATGAAACTGGGTTTCCACAGCTATATCATAGCAGACCCGGCACTGATCCTATATTTGCGAAATCAGGGAATTGACTGCAATATCCACCTAAGCGGAGAAACCGGGGAAATAAACAGCCATATGATCGACATTTTACAGCGTCAGAAACTCAAACGCATTATATTCCACAGGAAAAATACTTTCGAAGACATGCAGTCAGTGATCCATGCAGAACAACTGGCAGGCGGCGAACGGGTGCAGACAGAATTTGAAGCGTTTGTCCTCAACGAAATGTGCCAGTTCAGCGGTGCATTCTGCAATTCTCTTCATTGTGATGAAATGGGATATCTTTGCAGAGTTCCATATCATTTAGAAAAGATTGCAAAAAAGGACCAATTACATATGTGTGTCAGCGATTACAGTAGCAGTGACTTTGATGAAATAAATGAGCGGGAGTTGGGTAAAGGAGAGAGATATGGCAGGCAGATGGCAGAAGATTTAGCCGGGAAGTCTGCAGAAGTGGAAGCAATTCTGAAAGATGAGACTTGGTTTGAAAAATACGACGACACAGGCTATTTATGCGGTGAAACCGGATGCGGTTTATGTGCTCTTTACCAGCTGCAAAAAGCCGGTATCACTCATCTGAAACTGGTAGGCAGAGGCAACTACACAGATTTTATGGAAAAGGACATCCGTAATCTCAGGCAGGCATTAAACATTCTGGACAGAAGTTTCGAGAATATAGGGCAAGATCAGAATAATGAGAAAATATTTCAACAGCAAATGAAGCAGACGATTTTTCCAAAGGGATGCAGTGAAAATTGTTACTACAGATAACATGTATTAATAGTAGGAATACATTATTTTCAGGAAAAATCGGCTTTAGAACAAGGAAAATTAGTATGATCTGATAAGGAAGAATTTTTTCCGGAAACCTCGATAAAAACAGAAGAAAACTTACCTTAAATTTCCCTGTTTTGTTGCTGATTGACTTAAATTATGGTATTATGAACCTATATTAAGCTAATATATACAAAAAAACTAAAAAAATCAGGGCAGGAGTGGTCAAAATGTATCAAGAAGAATACAAACGTTGGTTGGCAGCAGATCTGCAGGATGCAGACCTCAATCCGGAATTATCCAAGATCGAAGGAAACGATGAAGAGATTAAAGATCGTTTTGCAGTAGCGCTGAAGTTCGGAACAGCAGGACTTCGTGGAGTACTTGGTGCCGGAACAAACCGTATGAATATTTATGTAGTACGTCAGGCAACACAGGGACTTGCTAACTGGGTAAAAACACAGGGCGGAAACCAGACAGTAGCCATCAGCTATGACAGCCGTCTCAAGAGCGACGTATTTGCAAAGAACGCAGCAGGCGTACTTGCAGCAAACGGAATCAAAGTAAGAATTTACGATGCACTGATGCCTGTACCGGCACTTTCTTTTGCAACACGTTATTATGAATGTAACGCAGGTATCATGGTAACTGCATCCCACAACCCGGCTAAGTACAATGGATACAAAGCATACGGTCCTGACGGATGCCAGATGACAGATGATGCAGCAGCAATCGTATACGATGAAATTCAGAAGACAGACGTACTTACAGGTGCTAAATACATGTCTTTCGCAGAAGGTGTAGAAGAAGGCCTGATCCGCTTTGTAGGTGATGACTGCAAACAGGCTCTCTATGAAGCAATCGAATCCCGCCAGGTTCGTCCGGGTCTTTGCAAAACAGCAGGCCTGAAACTGGTTTACAGCCCGTTAAACGGCTCCGGACTTGTGCCTGTAACTCAGGTATTAAAGGACATCGGAATCACAGATATTACAATCGTTCCGGAACAGGAATATCCGAACGGATACTTCACAACCTGCAGCTATCCGAATCCGGAAATCTTTGCAGCCCTTGAATTAGGATTAAACCTTGCAAAAGAAACAGGCGCAGACTTAATGCTTGCAACTGACCCGGATGCAGACCGTGTTGGTATTGCAATGAAATGCCCGGATGGTTCCTATGAACTGGTAACCGGTAACGAAGTAGGAGTTCTTCTCCTTGATTACATATGTGCAGGACGTATCGAGAAAGGTACAATGCCGAAGAACCCGGTAGCAGTAAAATCTATCGTTTCCACACCACTTGCAGATGCAGTAGCAGAGCATTATGGTGTAGAACTCAGAAGTGTACTTACAGGATTCAAGTGGATCGGTGATCAGATCGCACAGCTTGAAGCAGCAGGAGAAGTAGACCGTTTCATCTTTGGTTTCGAAGAGAGTTACGGATACCTTGCAGGACCATATGTACGTGATAAAGATGCAGTTATCGGATCTATGCTGATCTGCGAAATGGCAGCATATTACAGAAGCATTGGAAGCTCTCTGAAACAGAGACTGGAAGAAATCTATGCACAGTATGGACGTTACCTGAACAAAGTAGACAGTTTTGAATTCCCGGGATTAAGCGGAATGGACAAGATGTCAGCTCTGATGCAGGGACTTCGTGACAAACCTCTCACAGAGATCGCAGGTCACCAGATCGTTAAAGTAACAGACTACAAGAAACCAGAAGAAACAGGACTTCCGGCAGCAAATGTACTCATTTACAAACTGGATAATGGTGAAACAGTAGTCGTTCGTCCATCTGGAACAGAACCTAAGATCAAGATCTATTACACAACTCTTGGCAAGAACCTTGAAGAGGCAGAAGCTGAGAAAGAGAAACTTGCAGAAGCTTTGAAACCAATTATGGCATAAGCAGCAGTGGGTTAAAGTAAATAAAATGCATGAAGCGAAAAGGCTATGCTCCTATGGGCATGGCCTTTTTGTGCGTCGAAATTCTTTTTGATATCGTTTTGACTTAATGAACGCTCTTTGCTACAATAAAAAAATAATGTAAACAGAAATAGATTTATTTATAAATGAAAGGAAACTAAAATGGAAGAATATGAAGTAATCAGCATCCCGGTATCTGACGGAACAGAAAGGGATTTCGCGATCATGGATACGTTTGAATTTGAAGGACAGGGATATCTGGCGGTTTCACTGATCGAGGGAGATGAGATTCAGGAAGGTGTATACATCTACCGTTATCACAATGCCGAAGATGGAGATGTTGTGGTAGAGCAGATCACTTTACCGGCAGAATACAAAAAAGTGACAAAATTCTACGAACAGATGTGAATAAAAAATATCTCGAAAAGAACTTGTCTCTTGTGATAAAATAAAGTTTGATCAATAAATAAGGAGGATAAAATAATGGAAAAATCAACCGTTTATTTTACTGATTTCAGATGTCCGGTTGGCACCAGTCAGCTTGACAAACTGAAGAAGCTCTGCATTGCAGCCGGAATCAAAGACATCGACATGGATGGTAAATTCGTAGCGATCAAAATGCATTTCGGAGAGCTTGGAAATATGGCTTTTCTGCGCCCGAACTATGCAAAAGTAGTAGCAGATCTCTGTAAAGAGCAGGGAGGACTTCCATTCCTCACAGACTGCAACACTCTTTATCCTGGAAGCCGTAAGAATGCACTGGAGCATCTGGACTGTGCAAATATGAATGGCTTTAATACTATTACAACAGGATGTCAGATTATTATTGGTGATGGTTTACGTGGTACAGATGAGGTAGAAGTACCTGTAGTGAATGGTGAATATTGCCAGACCGCACTTATTGGACATGCCATTATGGATGCGGATATCTTTATCAGTTTAAGCCACTTCAAAGGTCATGAAGCAACAGGTTTTGGTGGTGCTCTGAAGAACATCGGAATGGGATGTGGAAGCCGTGCCGGAAAGATGAAACAGCATGCCAGCGGAAAACCTGCAGTAAATGAAGAACTTTGCCGAGGATGTCGTCGCTGTGCGAAAGAGTGCGGAAGCGATGCGATTACATATCCGAACAAAAAAGCAGTCATTGACTATGATAAATGTAAAGGATGCGGTCGTTGTATCGGAGCCTGCAGTTATGATGCTGTATATAATCCAAACAGCAGTGCTAACGAACTCCTTGACCGTAAGATGGCAGAATATGCACAGGCAGTCTGTCATGGACGTCCGCATTTTCATGTATCTTTAGTTCAGGATATCAGCCCGAACTGTGACTGTCATGGAGAGAACGATGCACCAATCCTTCCGGACATCGGAATGTTTGCAAGTTTTGATCCGGTAGCTCTGGATCAGGCATGTGCAGATGCCTGTCTGAAAGCAACTCCGATTGAGAACAGCCAGCTTGGAGAACATCTGGCAAAACCTGACTGGCACTGCCACCACGACCATTTCAAAGATTCCAACCCGAATATTGAATGGCAGGCAACACTGGATCAGGCTGAGAAGATCGGTTTAGGAACCAGACAGTATGAACTCAAGGTTATAAAATAATTTTCTGGTTAATCCTGAATTTTGGTCCGTAACTATGAAGGTAGTGAACAGTTACAACATAATTTATATAGACAGAATATTGTGATATGTGAGAATAAGGAGATTCGTAAGATGAACATTTGCATCTATGGCGCAGCTAGCCCGGAACTGGCTCAGATTTATTATGACAAAACAGAAGAACTTGGCAGACAGATGGCAAAGCGTGGCCACGGCCTGGTATTTGGAGGTGGCGCGACAGGACTCATGGGAGCTGCAGCCAGAGGTGTGGACGCAGAAGGAGGATACCTTCTGGGAATTGCACCACGTTTCTTTGATGAACCTGGTATTTTGTATCAGCATTGCACAGAATTTATTATGACTGAAACAATGCGTGAGAGAAAACATCTTCTGGAAGAGAAATCCCAGGCGACGATCGTAGTTCCCGGAGGAATCGGAACATATGAAGAGTTCTTTGAAATCCTTACACTCAAGAGTCTGAAACGTCTGGACCGTGCTATTGTTTTTTACAATATCAATGGTTATTATGATCTGATGAAACAACTTCTGGAACATACGGTCAAAGAGAAATTTATGGAACCGGAGATACTGGACATGTGTAAGTTTTTGGAGAAACCGGAAGAGATTTTTGATTATATAGAACAGTATTCTGCAAAGAAATAAAGGAAGTGCTTCATACAGTTAAATTTTCTGGTTTAATTGTGAATACCCGCTTGACTCCCCGTAAACATAATAAAAAAATATGTTTGCGGGGAATTTTTATGCTGCGTTTCAGCGTTAGGATATCAGGTGTTTACAGTAATTTCTCTGTCTGTTATACTATAAAGCAGACGTCCGACAGGGGTAATTGGGATGAATGGTATTTACAAACTACAACAAAAAGGGGAATAAAAAACTATGGAAAAAAGAAAAATTATCATGGACTGTGATCCGGGAATTGATGATGCGATTGCGCTTGCTTATGCAGCAGCTCATCCGGAAGCGTTTGATCTTCTGGCAGTAACAACAGTGGTAGGAAATCAGACTATTGAGAAAGTGACCAGAAATGCTTTGGATCTGACAGCGCTCTATAAACTGAATGTTCCGGTAGCAGCAGGTATGGTAGAACCGATTGTCAGAGAACCACAGACAGCATCTGAATTTCATGGCAAAAATGGTCTTGGTGACTGTACGATTCCCAAATCAGATGCAGAACCTGTAAAAGAGATGGCTGTCTTTTATATTAAGAAGCTTCTCACAGAACTTCCGGAGGGTGAGAAAGTAACCCTGATCTGCACGGCACCGTTGACAAATATCGGTATACTCCTTAAAATCTACCCAGAAGTAAAAAATAAAATTCAGGAGATTATTCTCATGGGCGGAGCAATAGCCGGCGGAAATGCTACTGCGTCTGCTGAGTTTAATATTTATGTAGATCCGGAAGCTGCAAGAATTGTATTCAAGTCCGGTGTTCCAGTCGTAATGTGCGGTCTGGATGTGACAGAAAAGTGTGCACTGACAGCGAATCAGATCCGAAAACTCAGTCAGTCTGATAATAATAAAGTTGCAAAACTTTGTGGAGATATGGCTGCTTACAGTCTTGCAAACGGAAATAAATTCAGGGGAAAGGTTAGCATCCATGATGCAGTACCATTTATGTATCTGAATCATCCTGAAATTTTTAAAATCCAAAAAGCAGTACTGGATGTAGACTGTTCTGATGGAGTATCTGCCGGAAGAACGATCGCGGATTTTCGCTGGTGGACATATGAAGAAAAGGATGAGAACATTGCAGTTATGGATGCAGATGCAGCCAAATTTCAGGAATATCTCATAGAAGCGATCTATGAATTAGGAGAAAAAGTAAAATAAAGGGCCGGTAATTGCGAAAACCGCATATAAAAAGGAACGGATGAATGAACTATATTGTCTTTGACTTGGAATGGAACCAGAATCCTGCGGGAAAGAAATCACGTAACGACAGACTTCCATTCGAAATTATCGAAATCGGAGCTGTAAAAGTAAATAGCAAGAAAGAAATCACAGACAGTTTTCACAGGCTGATCAAACCACAGGTTTATAAATGGATCCATGACAGCATCCATGAAGTGATTCATGTGGATTACAAAGACCTTATGAAGGGTGTACCATTTCAGCAGGCTGTCAGAGAATTTCTTGACTGGTGTGGAGAAGACTGGTACTTTTTTACCTGGGGAAATCAGGACGTGATGGAATTGCAGAGGAATATGAAATTCTATGGTCTGCTGGACCTGCTTCCGGGACCTGTAACTTATTATGATGTGCAGAAACTGTACAGCATCAGTTACGATGACGGTGAGCGCAGATGTGCGTTGGAACATGCGATTGATGAACTGGAAATAGAAAAGTCTCAGAGTTTCCACAGAGCGCTTGCAGATGCCTGGTATACAGCAGAAGTTCTGAAGAAAATAAGCAATATCATGATCATTAATCATCCGTCTCTGGATGTATACCAGAACCCAAAGAAGAAAAAAGATGAGATTCATATTTCTTATCCTGATCATGATAAGTATGTGTCCAGAGAATTTATGACAAGAGAGAAAGTCATGAAGGACCGTGAAGTGACAAGTACCAGATGTCCGCTCTGTCATTTGCCTGCCAAGCGTAAGCTTCGCTGGTTTATGAATAATCCAAAAGTTTATTACAGTATATCTGTATGTGAAGAGCATGGACTGGTAAAAGGAAAAATTCGTATCCGCAAAACAGATGACGATAAATATTTTGCAGTGAAGACATTACGTTTCACAGATACAGAAGAAGCGGAGGAACTTCGTGAAAGAAAAGAAGTCCTCCGCCTCAGGCGAAAATTAAAGAGAAGTATTGAGAAGGAGATCTGAAAGGATCTCCTTTTCATATTGCATTCCGTATCCGACCATATGGTTATTGAAATAGTATTTACTTTTAATTCGTTTAGGCCCGACTGTGTTATTGAGAAGTTTCTGCTTCCTGACCAGTTTACTTATGTCTGCTCCTGTAGGAACTGTTACGTATACGTGCCTCATATAGTAGAAAGAACACAGATTTCCGTTGTCCTTTAACAGATATTTTTCACATGGAAGAAACTTTACAGGTACTGGATTGGAATCAACGTTCAGATCTACTTTTTCGAAGTTTCCAAATCCATAATCAAACAGTGATGCTGTGTCGGGAAATGCCCCATTAGTAGAATTAAGAACTACTGCGATCAGGATGGAATTTCCTCTTTTTGCATAAGTGACAAGAGTATTTCCGGCATCAGTGGTATATCCGGTCTTTCCGCCAAGTACGCCGTCATATGCATAGGACTGTCCTGCCATCATCTTATGGTGGTTCAGCAGATAGCGTGTTTCAGGCTGTTTGTTGGTAGGCGGGATCTCATAGGTCTGGGTGGTGACAAATTTACGGAACAGAGGATTGTACCAGGCTGCCTTTGCAATTTTCATCATGTCGCCGGCTGTGGTGTAATGTGTTTCATCAGGCAGACCATTTGGATTATTAAAGTGTGTATTCTTGCATCCGAGCTGTGCGGCACGCTGGTTCATCAGTTCAACAAATTTCTTAACAGAACCGCTTGTTTTCTCTGCAAGTGCAAGAGCCATCTCGTTGGCGGATTCCAGCATCAGAGCCATCAGAGCCTGCTCTACTGTAAAAACTTCGCCGGTTTCCGCGTAAATGGTAGAGCTTCCTGCCTCGATTCCGTAAGCTGCTTCCTGTGACATAGTGATCGTATCATTTATATCGAGATTTTCACATGCCAGGAGTGCTGTCATGATCTTGGTAATGCTGGCAGGATATAGTTTGTCATTTGCGTTCTTGGAATAAAGGATTGTATCAGTGACTGCATCCATTAAAACTGCAGACTGTCCTTCGATACTTGGACCTGCCGGCCACCCTTTGATCGAATCTGTATCTGCAGCCTGAGAATATGTTGCAGAATGGGATGCGTCAGGAGCAGCAGACACCGTTGCTTCTGTGGCATAAGTGACCGTCGGCTGAGAAGCGAAGAGTCCTGCGCAGAGAACTCCGGCAAGACACCGCTTGATTAATGTATGAAATTTTCTTTTAAACATTTGAGTTTACCCTTCATTAATTAAATGCGCATAATTAATATGCTGATCAGTTGCTTTATCATAAGGTGAATGATCACCGATGCCTGAAAGTTAGATTCAGACACAATATTCTACACTATTATACCATTATTTACAATGACTGTGTAAAATTTATATTTATCTTCATTAATTACTGGTTAGGATTATTGTTACTGTTTACTTTGTGCTCAGTAACACAGTAAATTAGGATTACCTAAATATTAGAAAAAATACTTGACATGAGGAAATTCGAGACCTTATAATAAATCCGCATAGTGTTTAATAGAACATAACCACAAAAACGTTGATGGAGACAGTAAACTGTATCAGAAAACTTCAGCGAGCCGGGGAGGGTGCAAGCCCGGTGTGAGTAAATACAGCGGAAGATCACTCCGGAGTTTCAGTTCCCAACGCAGCAGGCTGGTAAGAACTGGCGGTGATTCCGCCGTTATCGGATCATGTATCGGCAGAGATGCCCGTACAATGTAACAGGTGGTATAACGAACGTCAATAAACCTTCGTCCTTTTACAAAAAGGGGCGATTTTTTTGTTTTATAGGATAAAGATGTACATTTTTTGGAAACATCCTTATCCTATAAAACAAAAATTACAGGATTATTTTCGTTCTTAATTATACAATATAAAACAGGAGGTAAATTACTGTGTACCAGAAAGTTGATACGAACTTAAATTTTGTAGACCGTGAGAAAAAAGTAGAAGAATTCTGGAAAGAAAACCATATCTTTGAGAAAAGTATGGAGAACAGAAAAGAGGGAGAAACCTATACTTTCTATGATGGACCGCCAACAGCAAACGGTAAACCACATATCGGACATGTACTTACACGTGTAATCAAGGATATGATTCCGAGATACCGTACAATGAAGGGTTATATGGTTCCGCGTAAAGCCGGATGGGATACCCATGGTCTTCCGGTAGAGCTGGAAGTAGAGAAGAAACTGGGACTGGATGGCAAGGAACAGATCGAAGAATACGGTATGGAGCCATTTATCAAACAGTGTAAAGAAAGTGTCTGGAAATACAAAGGAATGTGGGAGGATTTCTCTTCTACAGTTGGTTTCTGGGCTGACATGGAGCACCCATATGTAACTTACTATGATGACTATATTGAATCCGAATGGTGGGCACTGAAGGAAATCTGGAACAAGAAGCTTCTGTACAAAGGTTTCAAGATCGTTCCTTACTGTCCGCGTTGTGGTACTCCGCTTTCCGCACAGGAAGTATCCCAGGGATACAAAACTGTTAAAGAGCGTTCCGCAGTTGTAAGATTCAAAGTTGTAGGTGAAGATGCATACTTCCTTGCATGGACAACAACACCATGGACACTTCCGTCCAACGTTGCACTCTGCGTAAACCCGGATGAGACTTACTGCAAAGTAAAAGCAGCAGACGGATACACATACTACATGGCAGAAGCACTTCTGGACAAAGTCCTTGGCAAACTTGCCAAAGAAGAAGGCGAAAAAGCATACGAAGTTCTGGAAACTTATAAAGGAACAGATCTGGAATATAAAGAGTATGAGCCGCTTTTCGCATGCGCAGGAGAAGCAGCAGCAAAACAGAAAAAGAAAGCTCATTTCGTAACATGTGACACATACGTTACTATGAGTGATGGTACCGGTATTGTTCATATCGCACCTGCATTCGGTGAAGACGACAGCAGAATCGGACGTAACTACGACCTTCCATTCGTACAGTTCGTAGACGGTCAGGGTAACCTGACAAAAGAAACACCATACGCTGGTGTTTTCGTAAAGAAAGCAGACCCAATGGTTCTCACAGACCTGGACAAAGAAGGCAAACTCTTCGATGCTCCGAAATTCGAACATGAATATCCGCATTGCTGGAGATGCGATACACCACTGATCTACTATGCAAGAGAATCCTGGTTCATCAAGATGACAGCTGTCAAAGATGACCTGATCAGAAATAACAATACGATCAATTGGATTCCGGAGAGCATTGGTAAAGGTCGTTTCGGTGACTGGCTTGAAAACGTTCAGGACTGGGGTATCAGCCGTAACCGTTACTGGGGAACACCACTGAATATCTGGCAGTGTGACTGCGGACATATGCATTCCATCGGAAGCCGTCAGGAATTATTCGAGATGAGCGGCGACGAGAAAGCCAAAACAGTAGAACTTCATCGTCCATATATCGATGAGATCACACTGAAGTGTCCGGAGTGCGGCGGAGAAATGCACCGTGTACCGGAAGTAATTGACTGCTGGTTTGACTCAGGAGCAATGCCTTTCGCACAGCATCATTATCCATTTGAAAACAAAGAATTATTTGAGCAGCAGTTCCCTGCAAACTTTATCTCTGAGGCTGTAGACCAGACTCGTGGATGGTTCTACTCACTCCTTGCAGAATCCACACTGCTCTTTAACAAAGCGCCATATAAGAACGTAATCGTTCTGGGACATGTCCAGGATGAGAACGGACAGAAGATGAGTAAGTCCAAAGGAAACGCAGTTGATCCGTTCGATGCACTGAACAAATACGGCGCAGATGCAATCAGATGGTACTTCTACATCAACAGTGCGCCATGGCTCCCGAACCGTTTCCATGGTAAGGCAGTTGTAGAAGGACAGCGTAAATTCATGAGCACACTCTGGAACACTTACGCATTCTTTGTATTATATGCTAATATCGACAACTTCGATCCGACTAAATACAACCTTGAATATGATCAGCTTCCTGTAATGGATAAATGGCTTCTCAGCAGATTGAACACAACTGTTCAGGCAGTAGACAATGATCTGGCAAACTACAAGATTCCGGAAGCAGCAAGAGCACTTCAGGAATTCGTAGACGAGATGAGTAACTGGTATGTAAGAAGAAGCCGTGAACGTTTCTGGGCAAAAGGGATGGAGCAGGATAAGATTAATGCTTATATGACTCTGTACCATGCACTGGTAACAATTGCCAAGACTGCAGCTCCGATGATTCCGTTCATGACAGAAGATATGTATCAGAACCTGGTAAGAAGCGTAGATAAAGATGCTGCTGAAAGTATCCATCTCTGCGACTTCCCGACTGTAAACGAAGCATGGATCGATAAAGATCTGGAAGCAGATATGAAAGAACTTCTGGAAATCGTAGTTCTCGGACGTGCATGCAGAAATACAGCAAATATCAAAAACCGTCAGCCAATCGGAACTATGTATGTAAAAGCTGAGAAAAAGATGGGTGAATTCTACACAGACATCATTGCTGATGAACTGAATGTCAAAGAAGTAAAATTTGCAGATGACGTAGAATCCTTTATCTCCTACAGCTTTAAACCACAGCTACGTACAGTAGGACCAAAATATGGTAAACTTCTTGGTGGAATTAAACAGGCTCTTACAGACATCGACGGAACAGCAGCAATGAATGAACTGAGAACCAACGGTGTCCTGAAACTGGATATCAACGGAAATGATGTAGAACTTACAGAAGAAGACCTTCTTATTGAAACAGCACAGACAGAAGGATATGTATCTGAATCTGACGGTGAAATATCCGTAGTTCTTGATACAAACCTGACCCCTGAACTGATCGAAGAGGGATTTGTCCGTGAGATCATCAGCAAGATCCAGACAATGAGAAAAGAAGCTGGCTTTGAAGTTATGGATAAGATCGTAGTATACGCTCACGGAAATGACAAGATCCAGGAAGTTATGAAAGCACACGAAGATGAGATCAAGTCCGAAGTACTTGCTGACGAAATGGTACTTGGTGAGACCGATGGTTATGTGAAAGAATGGAATATCAATAAAGAAGCAGTAACTATGGGTGTTAAAAAACTGTAATTGATACCGTTTGATCAATTATGGATATGTTGCGGGTATATGGACAGGCAATATGGTACTTTCCAATGCACGATAACAAAAATATATTACAAATTTCGGCAATTATACACATGACAGACTATTGAAAAGAGAGTATCATTATTTTTGACAGTCTGATTTCAGAGAGGAAATTGGAGGCAGAGATTCTTTGCCCCCAATTTCTCTGATATGAGAAAACAGAAGAGTTGGCGGAATGATGCTGTTCACCGGTAGTATCTGTAAGGCGTATTACTGAGAATAAAGTGAACAGTGAAACCATTACGGGAGGTATGAAATGACAAACGAAATGTTCAAGAAAGAGGCATTCAAGAAAAGCGTAAAAGACAACGTAAAATTCCTCTATCGAAAAACAATTGAAGAAGCTACACAGGAACAGATTTTCCAGGCCGTAAGCTACACAGTCAAAGACGTTATCATTGATAACTGGCTTGCAACTCAGAAAGCATACGATGAACAGGACCCGAAGATCGTATATTACATGTCCATGGAGTTCCTGATGGGACGTGCTCTCGGAAACAACCTGATCAACCTTTGTGCATATGGCGAAGTAAAAGAAGCTCTTGAAGAGCTGGGCTTCGACCTCAACTGCATCGAAGATCAGGAACCAGACCCTGCACTTGGAAACGGCGGTCTTGGAAGACTTGCTGCATGCTTCCTTGATTCCCTTGCAACCTTAAACTACGCTGCATATGGATGTGGAATCCGTTATCATTACGGAATGTTCAAACAGAAAATCGAGAATGGCTATCAGGTTGAAGTACCGGATAACTGGTTAAAGAACGGCTATCCATTTGAACTCCGTCGTCCGGAATACGCCAAAGAAGTACACTTCGGCGGATATGTAAGAGTAGAGTACGATCCTGAAAAGGGCGGAAACAAATTTATCCACGAAGGATATCAGGCAGTAAAAGCCATTCCTTATGATATGCCGATCACAGGATATGACAATGATGTAGTAAACACACTTCGTATCTGGGATGCAGAGCCGATCGTAGACTTCGAGCTTGATTCCTTTGACAAAGGTGATTACAAGAAAGCAGTAGAGCAGGAGAACCTTGCCCGCAATATCGTAGAAGTCCTTTACCCGAACGACAACCACTATGCAGGTAAAGAGCTGAGACTGAAACAGCAGTATTTCTTCGTATCTGCAAGCCTTCAGGCAGCAATTGCCAAATATAAAAAGAAACATGGCGATATCCATAAATTATATGAAAAAGTAACCTTCCAGATGAATGATACACATCCGACTGTAGCAGTAGCAGAGTTAATGCGTATCCTCATGGACGAAGAAGGACTTGGATGGGATGAAGCATGGGAAGTAACAAGAAAATCCGTTGCTTACACAAACCATACTATCATGTCTGAAGCACTTGAGAAATGGCCGATCGAGCTCTTCTCCAGACTGCTTCCGCGTGTATATCAGATCATCGAAGAGATCAACCGTCGTTTCATTCTTGAAATCCAGGCAAAATATCCGGGAAATTATGAGAAGATCAAAAAGATGGCTATCATCTATGACGGACAGGTTAAGATGGCTCACCTTGCAATCGCAGCAGGCTACTCTGTAAACGGTGTTGCACGTCTTCATACAGAGATTCTGAAGAACCAGGAATTAAAAGACTTCTATGAAATGATGCCTGAGAAATTCAACAACAAGACAAACGGTATCACTCAGAGACGTTTCCTGCTCCACGCAAATCCACTCCTTGCAGACTGGATCACAGAGCATATCGGACCGGACTGGATTACAGACCTTCCGCAGTTAAAGAAACTTGCAGTCTACGCAGATGATGAAAAAGCACTCCAGGAATTCATGAACATTAAGTTCAGAAACAAAGAGCGCCTTGCAAAATATATTCTCGAGCACAATGGTGTAGAAGTAGACCCGCATTCCATCTTCGATGTACAGGTTAAGAGACTTCACGAGTACAAACGTCAGCTTCTGAATATCCTGCATGTTATTTATCTGTACAACCAGATCAAAATGCATCCGGAAATGGAATTCTATCCAAGAACATTCATCTTTGGTGCAAAGGCATCCGCAGGTTACGCAACAGCCAAGAAGATCATCAAACTCATCAACTCCGTAGGTGATGTAGTAAACAACGATGCTTCCATTAACGGAAAGATTAAAGTTGTATTCATCGAGAACTACAGAGTATCTAATGCTGAGTGGATCTTTGCAGCAGCAGATGTTTCCGAACAGATTTCTACAGCAAGTAAAGAAGCATCCGGAACAGGTAACATGAAGTTCATGCTCAACGGTGCTCCGACACTTGGAACTATGGACGGTGCTAACGTAGAGATCGTAGAAGAAGTTGGTGCAGAGAATGCATTTATCTTTGGTTTAAGCTCTGATGAAGTAATCAACTATGAAAACAACGGTGGTTATGATCCGAACGTGATCTATAATACAGATGAAGAAATCCGTCAGGTACTGATGCAGCTTATTAACGGAACATTCTCCAATGATACAGAACTCTTCCGTGACCTGTATGATTCACTTCTTAATACAAAGAATACAGACAGAGCAGACCGTTATTTCATCCTGGCAGACTTCCGTTCCTATGCAGATGCACAGAAACGTGTAGAAGCAGCATACAAGGATGAAAAGGGATGGGCTAAGAAAGCACTTCTCAACACAGCATGCAGCGGTAAGTTCACATCTGACAGAACTATCCAGGAATATGTAGATGACATCTGGCATCTGGATAAGGTTATTGTCAGAAAGAAATAATCGTCAGTAAATTATAAGAAATTTTGTCAAAGATAAAAGAGGATTCATATAAGTTCATTAATATGTTGAACTTTATGAATCCTCTTTTTATATTACTGAATAGAAATCATTCAGTATTTCATTATTCATTGTGAAGATATAGAACAGTTATTATGAATATTATTATTTTACTTCAACTAATTCAATTCTAAAATTCAGTTCTTTACCTGCCATCTCATGATTAGCATCAAAGGTAATATTCTTCTCGTCTTTAGCGGTTACCTTAACCGGGAATGGCTGACCATACTGGTTGGAAAGATATACCTGCTGACCAACTGTCAGATCTTCAGAGCCTGGAAGCTGTGCGATTTCTAAGGTAAAGATGGCATTTGGATCTGCCATTCCGTATGCTTCTTCCGGCATAAGGTGAACATCAATGATCTGTCCGACTTCCATATCTGCTACAGCTGCATCAAATCCTTTGATCATCTGACCTGCGCCACAGATAAATTCAAGTGGTTCTCCGCGGTCATATGAGGAATCAAACTGTGTTCCGTCATTAAATGTTCCCCTGTAATGAGTACGGCATGTTTTGCCAACGTTGCGTCCTGTGATCTGAGGCTGTGATCCACCACAGCTTCCGCCACATCCACTGCCGCAGCTGTCTCCACAGGAATGTCCGCTTTCGTGATCTCCGCAAGAGTGACCTTCCTCATGATGGTGATGATCACAATTGACACCGGAAGACTCTAATTCACCTTTTAAATAAGCTTCTACAACCTGATCGGTATTTCCCTGGGCTCCGGCACATAATTCAATACCTGCCTCTGTAAGAGCAGCCTGAGCGCCGCCTCCGATGCCACCGCAGATCAGAACGTTTACGCCCTGTTCAGCAAGTAATCCTGCTAAAGCACCATGGCCTGTACCGTTGGAACCGATAACCTCGCTGGAAACTACTGTGTTATCTTCCACGTTGTAGATTTTAAAAGATTCTGTTTTTCCAAAATGCTGAAAAACTTCTCCATTGTCATAAGTTACTGCAATTTTCATGTGTAAAATCCTCCAAATTATTTTTTACCCGTTCTGTCCAGTATAAACTGTTCGATATATAAAAGCAAGGATAATATTTACCGTGGGATGTGGTAGTTATAAAAGGTGTTACTGTTCACACTGTGCCCAGTAACATAAAGGTTACCGTCTGAGTATCATTCCGCTTGCAGGATTTAAGTATTGGTCATGTGAAACCGCGATTCTGCCATTTACAAGAACATAATCAAAGCCTGTACAGAACTGGTCCGGATTTTGGAAATCGGCATGTACCTGGAGGTTTTTCAGATGAAATACATTAATATCTGCAGGCATTCCTTTAGCCAGAACACCTCTGTTTATACTGAGTACCTGTGCCGGTTTTGCGGTCATTTTGTAAATAGCATCTTCAATTGTGAAGATTTTTTTATCCCGTACATAATCTGTGAGGAGTTTTGGGAATGCACCATAAACTCTCGGGTGGTATTTGCCGCCTGCCGGATAAATAGCATCCGAGATCAGATTTGCACGGTCGTCTTTCAGGAAGTACAGCATATCGTCTTCGGAAGCAATCGTGTCCAGCATAGTAACATCACAGTGCTCTGCAAGAAGAATATCATAAAGCGTTTCATACGGATCGTTGTTGAAGATTCTGCTTATTTCAGCAATAGATTTTCCTGCATATGGTGCATACTTCTGAGTATGCAGTGTGCTTGCGTAAATTCGCTCAAAGCCAGCCAGTTCTACAATATTTTCAAAGATGTCTGAAGGTTGCTTTAACACCTCGGTGATAGCCTTACGACATTCAGAATCAGCCAGTCTCTGACAGATAGCAGATGTACCGCCTTCCTGGAATTCTGGCGGAAGCAGATGAACCAGCTGAGTGGAACCTGTAAGATATGGATACAGATCAAAGTCTGTTTTTATACCTCGCAGGGCTGCTTCGTCGAATAACTGGATGATTTTTCGTGGGGTATCTCCCCAGTTTTTCTGGCCGATACATTTCATATGGCTTACATGCAGTGGAATATGTAGTTCCTCTGCAACAGAAATTACTTCCTGCAGTGCAGGGAGAATGCCATCGCCTTCGTTGCGGATATGTGTGGTAATGGGAATGTCTGTATTTTTTAAAGGCTGCAGTGCCTGAATCAGTCCATTCCGGTCATATTCAAATTCCGGAGCATAGGCGATACCAAGGCTTACGCCCAGTGAACCTGCGGATAAAGATTCTTCCAGTGTTTTCCATACCTGATGTGTTTCCGTATCAGAAAGTTTTCCGGAAGCATATCCTTTAACTGCAGCCCGGATGGTGCCATTGCCTGCAAGCATTCCTGTGTTTACACTTCGATCGGTTTTCGATAAGGCATCCATATAGTTTGTCATGGATTCCATAAACGAAAGAGGATCCTGATCCAGTTTGCCGGTTACACTGCCGAGAAAACTGTAAATCTGATCGGAGTATTTTTGTCCTGCAGGTGCGACAGAGAGACCACAGTTTCCGTTTACCACAGAGGTCAATCCCTGACGGTTCAGAAGTTCATCGTCTCCATGCTGCAGTGCCTGCCAGTCGCCGTGTCTGTGAATGTCAATAAATCCTGGTGTTACATAGCCGTCATTTGCATCCAGAATATTTTCTTTTGGAAAATCAGCAGGAATTTCTAGGTGTTCTGCGATTTCCTGTATAATTCCATCTCTGATCAGGATATCACCGTGGAATGGTGGATGTTTTAGTCCATCTACGATCTGCCCATTTTTAATTATGTAATACATATGAATTACTTCACCCCCAAAAAAAATTGCGTTTCAGATTGTTTGTCTTTTATGTTAATTATAGCATGAAATTTTATTAGGATGTGGATAAAATCTGACGCAGAATGGTTATATTTGTGGTGTGTACAGTAGCTTGATCGTGCAGATGCCGAGAAAAAGGAGGGGCACGATCTGGTCAGACAGAGTGGAAGTTCTGACAGAAGAAATCAGGGAATATGCTGTAGAGATATGAGATGTTTATAAAAACCGGGGGCAATGGAAATGACGTATTTATGGAGTGGAATGATCATAATCGGAATCATATATGGAGCTTTGACCGGGAATCTTAAGGCGGTGACGGAAGCAGCAGTGTCTTCGGGAAAAGATGCAGTCACATTGTGTATTTCCATGGCTGGAATGGTGGCTATGTGGTCAGGGCTGATGAAAATTGCGGAGATGGCAGGAATAGTAGAGAAGCTCTCGGGGAAATTGCGTCCTGTTATGAGATTTCTTTTCCCTGATCTGGATCCGGATTCTGAGTCCTGCAAATATATTTCACTGAATTTTCTTTCGAACATTCTGGGACTGGGCTGGGCGGCTACTCCTGCCGGACTGAAAGCTATGGAGAGTCTTGCTGAACTGGAAGACAGGAGGATAGAAATAAGTAAGAAAAAATGGAAGGGGAGTAAGTCTGAACAAAGAACTGGAATTGCAAGCAAAGAAATGTGTACATTTTTGATTATTAATATTTCTTCTTTGCAATTAATTCCTGTGAATATGATTGCATACCGTGCGCAGTATGGAAGTGCCGATCCGGCAGCAGTGGTGGGGCCAGGGATGGTGGCCACTGTGGTCAGTACTGTTACAGCAGTGATTTTTTGCAGAATTATGAACCGCAGGGGGAAAGATAGATGAAAATTCTTGCATTTTTGTCTGATATGATTATTCCGGTATTTCTGTTTTATATTATTAGCTGGGGGCTGCTGGCCGGGAGAGATGTATATAATGATTTTCTGGATGGTTCAAAAGATGGATTAAAAACTGTGGTCGGGATCTGTCCGGCACTGGTAGGCTTGATGACAGGCGTGGGAATTTTGAGAGGCTCAGGATTTTTGAACTTTGCAGGAGAACAGCTTGGAAAATTAACTTCCGGGATTGGAATTCCGTCGGAGATTTTGCCGCTGACGATTGTACGGATGTTTTCTTCCAGTGCTGCGACAGGTTTACTGTTGGATATTTTTAAACAGTATGGTACAGATTCAAGAGCTGGGTTTATGGGTGCGGTAATATTAAGTTCAACAGAGAGTCTGTTTTATTGTATGAGTGTGTATTTTGCAGCGGCAAAAGTTGAAAAGACAAGATATACTCTGCCAGGAGCGCTTCTTGCTACGCTGGCGGGAACGATCACTGCAATCTTGCTGACAGGGATATGTGTTTGAAGTAAAAAATAAAATTAACCCAATCAAGTAAGTCTCCAGCCGCTGCTTATTGCTTTTTGCAATTGATGCAGCAGATGGGGACTCATCTGTATCAGAAGAAGTTCAAAATCTTCTGATATATTTTACTATTTTACTGTTTTTCTGTGAGAGGTTTATTTTTAACCAACATTTCATGAATAACATTCTGGGTATATTCACCAATATGTTTCTTATCTTCCTTGCTAAGTTCGTCAGGATAAATTGGTTTCCCGTATTCTACCACAACTTTGGCTGGTGCCATTTTAGGAAAATGGGCCTCAAAAATGTCAGCGGAGTTACTGATAGCGATCGGAATGATCGGGCATTTTGCCTTGGTTGCAATTTTGAAACTTCCTTCATGGAATGGGAGCAGGTCCAGTTCATCTTCATTTCTGTTTCTGGTACCCTCTGGGAAGATACAGATGGAAATGCCGGATTTTACTTTATCTATTGCTGTGAGAATAGTCTTAAGTCCCTGCTTGATATCTTTCCTGTCAAGAAAGAGACAGTGGAGATAACGCATCCATGTGGAAAGAAGTGGGATTTTTTCCATTTCTTTTTTGGCAACATAGCCTGTGCGAATCGGACATCTGGAGTATGTCAGGAGTATGTCAAAGTAGCTTCTGTGGTTGCCGATATAGAGAACCGGAGTATCTTTAGGTACATTTTCTTCTCCGATTACTGTGACTTTAGCTCCAGTGATACGGAGGATGAAGCGAAATACTGCCTGGATGATGCGGAGGGAACTGATATCTTTTGTCATGGGAGAAAATTTACCAATGATCCATTCAACCAGCAGAATGGGTATGGAGAGAATCAGATATCCGATCACCACGATACAGACAAGAATAAATCGTATCATTTATTATTTCCTTTCCGGGCAAATGAGAAATGCCCATGTGATGTTAATGTTCTTTTTATTATACGGAATTATGAGATATCCTGCAAGAAAGAATCTAATGATGCCGGGATAAAAAGAAAAAAGAAGTGAAAAATAAGACAGATATCAATTGCCTGACAGCAGGAAAGCGATGTAATAACTAAGCTTGTCCAGGCATAAAATTGCTAGTAAGGAATGAGCAGGGGTGCATTATGGGAAAAAAGTCAGCAGGCTTGATCTGTATTCTGATGCTGGCAGTTTTGCTGACGGGCTGTCGGTTTATCAAGATTGAGGAGGGGGAGCGTACACCTCTGGAATATACGATCGTAAAGCAGGAGGAGATCCCCGCAGAGGCCTCAAAACTGATGGAACAGAAAAAAGAAAAAGTATTCCAGATGACATATCAGGCTGAAGGGGTACGATATCTGATGAAAGGTTACGGTGAGCAGCTTACAGGGGGATACAGTATTCAGGTGGAAGAGCTATCAGAATCGGAGAATGCTGTGTTCTGCAAAACAAGACTGATCGGGCCTGAAGAGAAAGATGCAGGGGGTGAGCCGTCATATCCATGTATCGTTCTGAAAATAGCAGAAACAAAGAAACCGATACAGTTTAGCGGGTAAGAAGGAGTTATGGTAAATAATCTGTAGAAAAATGGAAGGAAAGGAATGAAAAAATTGGAATTAAGAAAAGAAAATATTCAGATGTTGCGAGTAAAGAATAAAGCAGCCAGCCAGGTAACCTTTGATGAGGATTATAATGTGCCGGATGTGAAACCGGATATCGGCCGTCTGGTGCAGAGCAAGGCAGATGTTTCTATGGATGAGGTGCGGCTCAGTGAGGGAAGAGCTTTCCTGAAGGGAACGCTCAATGTAGATCTGCTTTATGTAGGGGAAAAAGAAGGAAGGATTTACAGTCTTTCTGCGAAATTGCCGTTGGATGAGATTATCAATCTGGAAGGGATAGAAGGGGGAGATAAGCTGTGCCTGAACTGGGAGATTGAAGATCTCAGCGTTCATGTGATCCATTCAAGGAAATTGAACATTAAGGCAATCGTGACTTTTTATGCAGTAGTAGATGAAATGAGGACGATAGAGCTTCCTGTTGAACTGAATGACTCGGACATATCGGTAAAAAAGAAGACAATCCGGCTGATGAGTCTGCGTGTACATAAAAAAGATACTTTACGGATCAAAGATGATATTACACTTGCATCAAACAGACCAAATGTGGAGACCCTTTTATGGTATACTATTGAACCGCGGAATCTGGATCTGCGTCCTGAGGAAAATAAACTCAGGGTAAAAGGTGAACTGGCAGTTTTTTTGCTGTATGCAGGGACTGAGGAGGCGAACCCGCCTCAGTGGCTGGAATATACGATGCCTTTTAACAGTGAAGTGGAGTGCAGCGGATGTTCAGAAGAACTGATCCCGCATATTGAAGTTTCACTGATTCATCAGGGAGTGGAAGTAAAACCGGATCCGGACGGAGAAGAGAGGATCTTGCAGGTTGATGCTGTGTTGGAATTAAATATGAAGATGTACAGAGAGGAAGAACATGAACTGATTCTTGATGCGTATAGTCCTCTGAAAGAATGTGTGCTGCATGGCAGGAAGGAACTGTTGGAGAGTCTTCTGGTGCGGAATTTTTCGAAGTGCAGGCTGACCGACAGAATCGAGATAAAGGAGAGCCAGGGAAAAGTCCTGCAGCTTTGTCACAGCAGTGGTAAGGTGAAGGTGGATAAGACTAAAATTACGGATAAGGGAATTGTGGCAGAGGGCATCGTAATGCTTAAGATTCTGTATATTATTGGAAATGATGAAATGCCGTTTTATTCCATGGATGCCATGCTGCCGTTTACCCATCTGATCGAGGCAAAAGATATTGGTCAGGATTGTACGTATTTCCTGCAGGCTGATCTGGAACAACTTTCCACGGCCATGGCTGACGGGGATGAACTGGAAGTTAAGGCAGCAGTGGGATTGAACGTTCTGGTATTCAGACAGTGGGAGGAGCAGATTATTGAATCTGTAGAAGAGCAGCCACTGGATCGTAAAAAAATTGAAAGTATGCCAGGTATTACGGTGTATATTGTAAAAGCCGGGGATTCATTGTGGGACATTGCAAGAAAGTTCTATACAACTGTGGATGAGATCTGCAGTGTGAACAGCCTGACTGAAAAAGAGGTAAAGCCAGGCCAGCCACTGATTCTGGTAAAACAGGTGCCGAATTGAAAAAAATTTCCATAAAAAATAGAAGATCATATATTGAAAACAGCAGTAAAATGTTTTAAAATATGTACAAAGATTTTTATTGTATACAAAGTACAAAGGATAAGCGGAGGGTTTTATGCGTTTACGTGCATTGGCTAAGATAAATCTGGGTCTGGATATTCTCAGAAAGAGAGAGGATGGCTATCATGAGGTCAGGATGATCATGCAGACAATTCAGATGTATGATGTTCTGGAGATGAGAAAGGTGAAAAAGCCGGGAATTTCTCTGTCTGTGAATTATCCTTATATTCCAAGCGACGAACGAAATCTTGTATATAAAGCAGCGAAGCTTCTGATGGATGAATTCCAGGTTAAAGAAGGTGTGGAGATCCGGCTTGAGAAATTTATTCCTGTGGCAGCGGGTATGGCTGGTGGAAGTTCGGACGCAGCGGCAGCTCTGGTTGGAGTCAATCGTTTGTTTAAGCTGGGACTCAGTGAGAAAGATTTGATGGAACGTGCTGTAAATATTGGTGCAGATGTGCCTTATTGTGTTATGAGAGGAACAGCCCTGGCAGAGGGAATTGGTGAGAAGCTTACCAGGATCGCGCAGGTTCCGGACTGTTTTGTTCTGATTGGCAAACCAGGAATTAATGTATCTACGAAGGCTGCTTATGAGAGTCTGCAGCTGGATCAGATCCAGACGCATCCGGATATTGACGGAATGATCAGAGATATTGAAAGTGGTGACCTGCGTGCAATGACAGAGAAGATGGAGAACGTCTTTGAACCGGGAATCATCGGCAGGTATCCTGTTATTGGTGAAATCAAAGCTCTGATGGAGGAGCATGGGGCGCTTAAGGCAATGATGAGTGGCAGCGGTCCGACTGTATTTGGAATCTTTGATGACCGGAAGAAGATGGAAGAAGCGGCAGCTGTACTGAGAGAGAGCAGACTGGCAAAAACAGTTTTTGCAACAGAAGTTACGAAAGCAGGGGGACATACAAATGACAAGTGAATTTTCAGTAAATATGAATGAATATCTTCCTTTAAGAGATGTAGTGTTCAATACACTGCGTCAGGCAATTCTGAAGGGAGAACTGAAGCCGGGTGAAAGACTGATGGAGATTGCTCTGGCTGAGAGACTTGGTGTGAGCAGAACTCCGATCAGAGAGGCAATGCGCAAACTGGAGCAGGAGGGGCTGGTTGTGATGATCCCCCGTCGAGGAGCTCAGGTTGCGAATATTACAGAGAAAGATCTGAATGATGTGCTGGAGGTTCGCATTGCACTTGAGAATGTTGCCATTGAGAAAGCCTGTGCACGTATGTCAGAAGAAGAGATGAGCAGACTTTGGCTTGCGGCGAAGGAGTTCGAGCATACGATTGCAGAGGGAAATCTGGTTAAGCTGGCTGAGGCGGATGTTGCCTTCCATGAGATTATTTATCAGGCTTCCGATAATAAGAGATTGATTCAGGTACTTAACAATATGCGAGAGCAGATTTATCGCTACCGTGTGGAATATCTTAAAGAAGGCGAGACAAGAGATCTTCTTGTAAAAGAACATGAAGAACTGACCAAGGCAATTAAAGAACGTGACGTAGAGCGTGCGAAACAGCTTTCTTTCCAGCACATCGAAAATCAGAGAATGGCGATCATGCGTTCTATCGAGGCAGAGAATGCAGAGCGCGAGCGCGCTGAGAAGGAGAAGACCAGAGGACGTAAATAAATATTGAATAATATTTAAATATTGGGAAATTCTAAGAGAGGCGGAGAGCCTCTCTTTTATTATGTCAACAGGAAACTGCTTTGTAATGTTCCTGTGACATAATAAAGCCCTCCGGGCAGAATCGCATTGCTAAATTACTTATAGAATTTAACGGAAATGGGGTGAGAACTGTGAAAGAATCGCAAAAGCAGCCGGACCAGAAAAAAGTGTCTGCGAATTTGCGCGAGAATGAGAAATATTTAAGAGACAGACTGATAAACTGCAGTGATATTCTGATACGGCCTATGCGGCTGGGGGAAAAGCACAAAGTAGACTGTCTTATAGTTTATATAGAGGTTGCAGTTTCCAATATGATGCTGGATGATTCTGCCCTTGGTAAAATGATCAATCATTTCTGGGAAGTTTCTCCGGATCAGATACAGGAATTTGTACAGAATAACAGCCTTGGAATTGCAGATGTAAAGAAGCTTGCAGATCTTGATGAGGCGGTAGAAGCAATGCTGACCGGAGATGCAGTCTTTTTTATAGACGGTTATGACAAAGCAATGAAGATCTCCAGCAAAGGATATCCGTCAATGGGGGTGACGGAGACTGAATCTGAAAAAGTTCTCAGGGGATCCAAAGAAGGTTTTTCGGACAGTGTAAAGAGCAACAGTGCACTGGTGAGAAAACGGCTCCGGGATACTAGATTTAAGGTGGAAGAGTACAAGATAGGTGTGCGTTCCCATACACTGACACAGGTTCTCTATATGGATGATCTGGTACATGAGGAACTTCTGGAGGAAGTAAAAGAACGGCTTGAAGAATTTCAGATTGATGGGATTCTTGACAGCGGAATGCTGGAGCAGCTGACGGAGGATGCCTGGTATTCACCGTTTCCTCAGTATCAGACAACGGAGCGTCCTGACCGGGCTGTACAGGAGATATTAAACGGGAAAGTTGTCATCTTATGTGACAATTCACCTGAAGCACTGATCCTGCCGGGGAATTTTAACAGTTTTATGGAAAGCAGCGAGGACTGGTACCACAGATTCGAGATGGCGTCTTTTCTCAGAGTACTGAGGTATCTGGCATTGATCACAGCTGTTGTGCTGCCGGGACTTTATCTGGCTGTAATACGCTTTCATACACAGATTCTGCCGTCTGCGCTGATACTGTCTTTTGCGGAGGCGAGAGAAGGGGTACCATTTTCAAGTGTAGTAGAGCTTGTTTTTCTGGAATTGTCATTTGAGCTGATCAGGGAGGCAGGGGTGAGGGTTCCGGGATCATTAGGAAATGCTATCGGGATCGTAGGTGGTCTTGTGATCGGACAGGCAGCAGTGGAGGCAAATCTGGTAAGTCCTATTGTTGTGATGATCGTGGCACTGACTGCATTGGGGTCTATGACGATTCCAAGCGAAGAATTTGCAGCAGCTTTTCGTCTGCTGAAATATGGTTTCCTGATTCTGGGAGGTTATCTTGGGATTTATGGAATTGTATTGGGAGTATATCTGACAGTGGGGCATCTGGCCGGACTTGTAAGTTTTGGAGTACCGTATCTCGTGCCTTTTATAAAAAAGGAACAGGGAGAAGGCGGACAAGAAGGAATATGGCGAGTACCTCTGCGCAGGAGAAAGCTGAGGCCGCTTTATGCAAGAGAAGAACAGAAAATCCGATTGAAGAGAAAGGAGCCCGGTTCATGAGGTTTGCAGAAAACAACAGAATTTCCCACAGACAGCTATACAGACAGATGATACTGGCATTTCTGGCACCATTTATGTTATGTCTTTTTGGAATGGGAGGAATCAATGGAACCAGTGCTGTGACGGGGACTGTTCTGGCGTTGATTTTGCTTGGCTTTTATGTGATCCTGCTGGTGCGGATGACACCTGCTTTTGATAATCTGGTAAAGTCAGCCGGTGGTTTTGCCGGGCGGCTCATAGGTATATTTTTTCTGCTATATATCCTGTTGACTGCAGGGTATCTGCTGGCAGTTCTCAGAGTGATCGTGCCAGTGAGTCTGATCACAGGGGTATCCGGCAGATGGATTGCATTTTGGGCTATAGTGGTGTGTTCTGTCGGAACCTGTAAAGGAATGCCTGTGCGGGGGAGAATGGCAGAAGTTTCCGGTGGTCTGCTCCTGGGAGGTGTCCTGATCATGATGGCATTGTGTATACCTCAGGCAAAGATGGAATATCTTATGGATGCAGTCAGAAGAAATGAGTTTACAATGGAAAATATATGGAGGGCTTTTTACGCAGTATTGTGTGCGTTCTCAGCAGCAGGTATGCTGCCGTTCCTGTTTGGAAATGTAGAGAAATATGGAAGTGCAGGCAAAACGGCTGTCGGAGGGATCCTGACACTGGGGGGCATTCTTGTGGGAATGGAAATCCTGCTTCCGGCAGTACTGGGATATGACAGGATAAAAGCCGAAGAATTTCCGGTATTGCCGTTATTGGACGGAGCAGATCTTCCGGGGAATGTGCTGGCGAGGTTTGATGTGATATGGATGGGATTTCTTCTGTACAGTCTGCTCTTTTCTATAGGAAGTCTGGTGCATTACGGACATCTGGTCATCCGGAAGGCGCATCTTGGTACAGGACGGCTGTGGCTGCCTGCGCTGATTTTTCTGATATCTATTCTCGAAGAAGAAGGAAAAGGAATCCTGGATTATTTTGGCTGGTGTCTGGGGTATATCTTTGTACCGGGAATTCTGATCTGCCAGCTTTATCTGTTCTTCAGGGGAAAAGGACGCCGCAGGAAAAGAGCGTCTGCAGCAGTAACCGGAATCCTGGCGGTGTGCCTGCTTATGAGTGGTTGTGGTGCTGCTGTGGAACCGGAGAAAAGAATGTATCCGATGGCTGTTGGAGTGGATGCTTCTCCGGAGGGAATTCTTCTGTCATATGGAATGCCCGATCTGTCTGAGAGTACTGGACAGGGAAAGGACGAAGAAGATGGCGGAGCGAGAGTTCTGCAGATCAGCGGACCGGATTTTGAACGGATCGAGCAGGCATACGGGCAGTCGCAGGAGAAACTTCTGGATATGGGACATCTGCAGGTTTTGATCATCGGAAGGACTCTTGTTGAGGATGGACGGTGGAGAATGGCTCTGGATTACCTGAAACAGGAAGCTTTTACAGGGGAGAATCTTTATGTATTTGAGGCGGAGAATGCAGCACAGATCCTGGAATGGCGTGGAGAGGATAATTCTTCGGTGGGAGAGTATATCACAGGACTGGTGGAAAATCGAATGTCCGGAAAAAATACAACGATTGTAACACTCAGAGAGCTTTTTTATGAGAGCTACAGGGAAGACAAACTTGCGCCGCTGCCAACAGTGAGTATTGTGAATGACTGCCTGAAGGTTAATGTATAAACTCCTCAGATAATGGCTATAATCCAGGTAAAACTGATAAATACAGCAGGAGATTGATATAATGACGGATAACAGGAAATATTTTATAGCAAACAGACTGGCAAAAAAACTGGCAGTTACTTTGACTGCGGGAATGCTCGGAGTGTTTCTGGCAGAAACAGTGCCTGCCAGAGTGTACAAAATCGTGGAAAATCGACAGGAGCAGACAGCTGTTACAGCATGGTGGGGAACTTTATATCCGAAATTTTGTTTCTCGCAGCTTCCGACAGAGGATAAAGGAAAGAAAGATGACATAAAGATATCCTTCTGGCTTGCACAGGCTCTCGATTGGTGATAGAATAATGGGACAACCAAAAGAGATGGAGATAAATCAATGAAAATAGATAGAGATGCACCGATTGGAGTTTTTGATTCCGGTGTGGGAGGACTGACTGTTGCACGTGAGATCATGCGCAATCTTCCTTCAGAAAAAATCGTATATTTTGGTGATACGGCGAGAGTGCCTTACGGAAGTAAATCAAAAGAGACTATTATCAGGTACTCACGCCAGATTATCCGTTTTCTGCAGGAGCAGCAGGTGAAGGCAATTGTGATTGCCTGCAATACTGCAAGTGCATTTGCCCTGGACGCAGTGAGAGATGAATTTGATATTCCGATCATTGGTGTAATAGAGTCGGGTGCAAAGGTTGCAGCAGCACAGACAAGGAATAAACGTGTGGGAGTTATCGGCACCGTGGGAACAGTTGGAAGCGGGATCCATGCGGAATATCTCAAGAATCTGGATCCTGAGATTACAGTGTTTGGCAAGGCATGTCCGCTTTTTGTACCACTTGTGGAGGAAGGATGGCTTCATGATCCCGTGACTGATGAGATTGCGGCCAGATATCTGAAAGAATTGCAGGATAAGAAGATTGATACACTGATTCTTGGATGTACCCATTATCCGCTGTTGCGCTCCACTATCAGAAAGATCATGGGTGAGGATGTGTGCCTGGTGAATCCGGCATATGAGACGGCTTTGGAATTGGGCAGACTACTGGAGGAAAAAGGCCTTTCCAGTACTGGTATGGAGAAGAAGGATTTTCCATACAGATTTTTTGTCAGTGACCTGGCTGATGAGTTTAAGGCATTTGCCAATTCAATTCTTCCGTATGATGTGGAGATGACAAAGAAGATTGATATTGAGAAGTATTGAAAACAGAGAACTACATAGAAACAGATCTGAGAGTATATTTAATAAGAATATCAGGAGTATGAGAGAAATGGATAAAGAAGTACTGATTCATGTAAGCGGACTTCAGACAATGGATGCAGAAGGCGATCAGGAGCCGATCGAGATCGTTGTGCCGGGCGAGTATTATTTTCGGAATGGAAGCCATTATCTGCGCTATGAGGAGATTCTGGAGGATTTTGCAGAACCGACGATCAATTACATAAAGATTTCACCAAAGGGCATGGAAGTGCGCAAAAAAGGTGTTGTTAATGTTCATATGGTTTTTGAACAGGGTAAAAAGAATATGACTTATTATACTACTCCATATGGAACCATTGAAATGGGAATTGCGGCAACGAACCTGAATCTGGAGGAGAATGACAGCGGTCTTAATATGAAAGTAGATTATGCACTCGATATGAATCAGGAGCATGTAGCTGACTGCTATCTTGCGATAAAGGCACAGCCGAAGAACTGTAAAGATTTTACAATCTAATTGTGTGAATATTCCTTTGGTTCAGATTAAGCTGTAGAACAGGAAGGCAGAATTAATGTATGGTGCAGTAAATGAATAAAAAAGACCGCGGGTCTGTGATTTCAAAAATCATAGACTGGCGGTCTTTTGTTACAGTTAACTGCAATTATTTAGCAGCCTTATCTTTCTTAAATCTTGCGAAGAACCCCTTCTTCTTAGGTGCCGGTGCTTCCAGAGAACCACGGATTCCTTTTACTCCTACGATGTAGAGACCGCTTACTTCAGCTTTGATCTCTTTTTTTACCGGGATCAGGTCAAAAACTTTTTCATCTGCGATCATGATCGCGATCTTTGGTCCGACTTTTGCTTTAACGATTGGAAGTTTGGAACGGCGCATAAGCTTAGGTGTCTGATCAATTACCATCTGAGGAAGTCCGGATTCTTTTAATGGCATCCTCTTTTTATCGATAACCAGCATGGAAACGGTTTGCTTTGTTGCTTCAATCTGAGCCTGCTGTTCTTCCTGTTTCTTCTGAGCCTTTTTGCCGAAGAAATATAAACCGATCAGTGCAGCGATCAGGATAACCAGAATGACCAGAAGGACTATTGTTACTGTACTCATTTGCATCCTCCTAATGTATGTGTTTTCACAGGGACTGTTACGCATAGACAGTCCTTTGCATAAAATTTATTTTATCATTAAATAAGCCAAAAGGCAATTATTAAAAAAGAATTAATGGGTGGAAAGCGGTAGAAATTTATATTATTACAGGTTATAATTGAGATAAAAAACTGTAATGTAAAACATTTTTTACAGGATGGAATGGCCGCGTATGGTTATAATATCTTTATTCAGATGATAAAAGGAGAAAAGTATGAGTGAATTGAAGCCTGAATCTGAGAATACAGAGGAGAGACTTTCAGATACAGAAGAAGCAATTTCGCAGAAAGCTGATGCAGAAACTAATTCAGATGCAGAACCGGCGAAGAACGCAGATATAGATGAAGAATCGCCTGCAGCAAGTGAGGACGAGGATTTCTTTTATGATGACAATGGTGCATATGAAGCCAGAAGGGCAGCCAGAAAGGAACGCCGTAACAAAATGCGCCGCAGAAAGAGAAGGATGCGTATTGCCGGAGGAATTGTTGTGGCAGCTGCAGCTGCTATAGGAATCGGTGTCGGTTTCTACGGAGAAGAACTGCAGAATTTTTTCATGGAACAGCAGACTAAGATCACACAGATGGCAAAGTCTGCAGGAACGAAGAAAGAAGCGGAGCCTGTCCAGACATCGGCAGAAGTTGAGCCAGAAGCAGAGAATACTGTAACACCGGAAGCAGAGGATAACCCGGATGGACTGAGCAGGGAAGACAGAGCTCTCTACAGAAATGCAAAGCATTATGCGGCTCAGTATGATTATGACAAAGCTATTGAAATGCTTCAGAGCAGCGATGCTTACCAGACAAGCGAGAGGTTTCAGCATGCAGTCAAAGTATATCAGAAGAAGAAAGATTCCTGTGTTTCCTGGCCGCTGGACCAGGTGACACATGTTTTTTATCATACATTGATAAAAGATACCAGTAAAGCATTTGACGGTGATTATAAATCCGGTGATTACGATCAGGTCATGACAACGATCGATGAATTTAATCAGATCACACAGAGTATGTATGATAAAGGATATGTTATGGTCAGCATTTATGATATGGCGACAGCCGATGAGAATGGAAATATGAATGCAGGTGAGATTCTGCTCCCGCCCGGTAAAGTGCCGTTTGTGCTTTCACAGGATGATGTGTGTTATTATCATTATATGGACGGAGACGGATTTGCAGCGAAACTTGTCGTGGATGATGATGGCAAGATCCGCAATGAATATATAGAGGACGATGGAAGTGTTTCCGTGGGAGATTATGATATGGTTCCTCTGATCGACCGTTTTGTAGAAGAACATCCTGACTTCTCATACAGAGGAGCAAAGGGAATCGTGGCACTTACAGGATATAATGGAATCCTTGGTTATCGTACAGACAGCAGCTACGAGACACGTCCGGATGATCTGGATGCTGATAAGGTGAAATGGCTGGATGAACATCCTGATTTTGACCTGAATACAGAGCGCGAGGAAGCTGCAAAAGTAGCACAGGCCATGAAAGATGAGGGATGGCTGTTTGCGAGTCATACCTGGGGGCACCAGAATGTAAGCCAGATAAGCCTGGAGAAATTGCAGGCTGATACACAGAAATTTAAAGAGAATGTAGACCCGCTGATTGGTGGAACAGATATTATAATCTTTGCATTTGGCGCAGATCTTACCAGTGTGGAGGATTATTCAGGGGAGAAATTCGAATATCTTAAGAGTCAGGGATATAATTATTATTGTAATGTGGATTCCAGTCAGTATTTTGTACAGATTCGCAGTAATTATTTTCGACAGGGAAGGCGAAATCTGGACGGATACCGAATGTATTATAATCCTGAACTTCTGTCAGATCTGTTCGATGCGCAGGAAGTATTTGATCCTTCCAGACCAGTGCCGGTTCCGGCCATGGGGTGAGCGATAGATCGAAAGGGGTAAATTATGAGAAAAAGAACAGCATGGGTAATGACAGTTCTTTTGTGCGCAGCACTGGGGTTAAACGGATGTGGATTACTTCCGTTTGCGGATGATGATCCATTTCACAAATCCGCATCTGAGAATACAAAGAACGAAGAAGCTCAGCAGGAAGCAACAGGAGAACAGCAGGAAGCTGATACAGCAGAGGCTGATGCGCAGGAAGAAAACGACCAGGATGAGTCATCAAATGCTGAAGAGAATACAGAAGCTGCTGATACACAGCAGGAAGAATCACCGCTGGATCAGGCATCGCTTATGGCTGCGCAGTATAATTATGATGGTGCCATAGAGCTTCTTAAGAGCCAGCCGGACTATGATAGCAATACAGATATGCAGAATGCAGTTTCTGAATATGAGAATACGAAGGCAACCTGCACAGAGTATCCGCTGGAGCAGATCACACATGTGTTTTTTCATACACTTATCAAAGATCCGTCCAAGGCATTTGACGGCGAATCAGATTCTGACGGATATAATCAGTATATGACAACTATTGATGAGTTTAACAAAATCATACAGAGCATGTATGAGAAAGGTTATGTAATGGTAAGTCCTCATGACATGGCGATCGTGAATGAGGATGGTACAATGTCCAGAGGAAGTATCATGCTGCCGCCGGATAAGATACCGTTTGTACTTTCGCAGGATGATGTTAGCTATTATCATTACATGGACGGAGACGGATTTGCAACAAAGCTTGTTGTGGATTCAAATGGTGAAGTTAAGAATGAGTATGTAGAGGATGACGGAAGTGTTTCAACCGGAGATTATGATATGGTTCCGCTGATCGATACTTTTGTAAAAGAACATCCGGATTTCTCCTATCACGGAAGGAAGGGAATCCTGGCAATGACGGGTTATAACGGTGTGCTGGGATATCGTACGGACATTGCGTATAAGACTGGTGAGGATCTTCAGGATGATCAGAAGAAATTCCTGGAGGAACATCCGGATTTTGATTTTGATCAGGAAGTGAAGGAAGCGACTGCTGTGGCTGATGCAATGAAGGCGGAAGGCTGGGAGTTTGCGAGTCATACTTGGGGACATAAGAATGTTGCGGAGAGATCACTTGAGGATCTGCAGACAGATGATGAGAAATGGCAGAGTTATGTAGCTCCGATTCTTGGAAAAACAGATATGATCATTTTTGCGTTTGGAGCAGATATTGGAAGCTGGGAGGGCTACTCTTCGGACAATGCGAAATATGAGTTTTATAAGAGCCAGGGATATCGTTACTTCTGTAATGTAGATTCCAGCCAGTACTTTGTACAGATCACAGACGATTATTTCCGCCAGGGAAGAAGAAATCTGGATGGATACAGAATGTATTATAATCCGGAAATGCTCAGTGACCTTTTTGATGTATCAGAAGTATGGGATTCCTCAAGACCGACCCCGGTACCTGAGATGTAGAAGGGAGTATAATTATGAAGAAAAAAATATATCTTGCCATGTTTGCTGCATGTTTTGCGCTGACTGCATCTGCATGCGGTGATGGTGGTGCAGTTATTACAGATAATACAAAAACAGAGCAGAAAACAGATGATAAGAAGGCGGAAATAGGGACAAACCGTCTCGTATCAGTTGAGAATGTGGACAAATATATTACTATTGGAGAGTATAAGGGGCTGACTCTGGATAATACAGTAGACGCTATTACAGATGACGATGTACAGGCTCAGATTGATGAGGATCTGCAGGAGAAAGCAGAGCCTGTGTCTGACGTGGCAAAAGATGGCGATCTGGTAACTGTAAACTATGTGGGAACAAAGGACGGACAGACTTTTGACGGCGGTACAGCCAATAATTATGATTTTGTGGTCGGCGACGGGCAGATGTTTGATGAATTTGAGAATGGTGTGATCGGGATGAAGAAGGGTGACACTAAGGAAATCAAAGTTAAACTTCCGGCAGATTATGAAGACAGCACGCTGGCAGGCCAGACCGCTGTGTATAAAGTAACTGTACAGAATGTCCGCCGTGCAGGAAAACTGACGGATGACTGGGTTGCGAAGAATACGGATTATACTACTGTAAGTGAGTATGAGGACAGTGTGCGCAGTAAACTGGAGGACGAAGCAAAACAGTCAGCGCAGGAGGTTCTTAAAAATACTGCATGGAGTACAGTACTTGAGAATTCGGAGGTAAAAGAGTACCCGCAGGAGGATCTGGATGCTGCAATTTCTGAGTTTAAGAAGAGTATGGAGCTTTATGCAGAACAGGCAGATATGACTCTGGAGGAGTTTATAGAAAGTCAGGGTACTTCTCAGGATGATTTTGATGAGCAGTGTCAGCAGTATGCAGAGGGAAAAGTAAAACAGAATCTGATCGTGCAGGGAATTATGGATGCAGAGGGACTGTCGCTTGATGACAAAGAGAGTCTCAAGCTGCAGAATGATCTGGTAGAGCAGATGGGTGCCAGTGGCATTGCAGAGCTGGTAAGTACTTATGGACAGGATTATGTAAATGAATCTGTCGGACTTCTCAGAGTAGAGGATTTTATCGTAAAAAATGCAAGTGTAAGCGAGAAGATTGCATATGGTGATGCAATTGGTGTGGATGCGGAAGCTGCAGCGAAGAATGCAGAACAGGATACAGAAGATACTGAAAATGCAGATTTGGCTGCCGATGAGGCGGATACTTCAGATTCCAATTCGGATGATTCTGATATTGATGAGAATCTTGAAGATGAATTAGGGACAGAAGAAGTAGAGTAAATAGTAATTGGCATTGTATTTACCGGATAAATGAGTTATGATTGATATAGACAAAAAGAACAGCGTTTTTTTGGTAAAATTTACGTAACAGAAGTGGGGAAAGGAAACAATGGATAAGCGGGTTTTGCGCGAAAGAATGCGCAGAAAAAAACGCCAGATGATGATTCGGCATTATACCAAGATCGGACTTTATGTGGTAGGGTTGATTCTGGCAGTAGTATTTGTAGTGAGAGGAATTATTGTTCCGATCGCACATCGGGTAGGCGGCGGAGGAAGCAGTAATGAATCCATACAGGCTCAGGCAGAGACTGAAGAGGTTCAGACTAATTCTGATGCAGCGGTGAGACAGCCTTTGAAGGGTAAATCAGATACGGATAAGATTGCTACGATGACAGCGGGATGGCACGAGGATACTAATGGAAAGTGGTATCAGAATGCAGACGGTACATATTTTGCAAATGGATTTCAGGATATAGATGGTGTGACTTATTCATTTGATGAAAATGGATATATTCAGACCGGATGGGTAACCAAGGGAGTAAAGGATTACTATTTTAATGATGATGGTTCTTATGATCCGTCACAGGTACGTCCGATGCTGGCGTTAACCTTTGATGATGGTCCTGGACAATATACAGATGAACTTCTGGACTGTCTGGAGGAGAACAATGCACATGCGACATTCTTTATGCTTGGACAGAATGTTGCTCAATATCCTGATGCACCGAAACGTATGCTGGAGCTTGGTTGTGAGATCGGAAGTCACTCCTGGGATCATACACAGTTAACTACGATTGATATTGATGCTGTTGCCAAACAGTTTTCTGATACAGATAATGCACTGATCCAGGCATGCGGACAGGCTGCAACTGTAGCACGTGCACCTTATGGAGATGGAAACTCAGATATTTATAATACAGTAAATAAACCATTCTTTATGTGGTCTCTGGATACGGAAGACTGGAAGTTGCTGGATGCAGATGGAGATTATAATGCAGTAATGAATGGAGACCTTACAGATGGATCTATTATTCTGATGCATGATATACATGAGCCATCTGTACAGGCTGCACTGAGACTGATCCCGGATCTTATCGCAAAGGGATACAAGCTTGTAACAGTAAGCGAAATGGCAGAAGCCAAGAATGTAACATTGCAGAATGCATGCTATGTAGATTTTTGGCCAAGCACACTCAGCAATGGTGGTGTACCTGGATATAACGGAGGAACTGACGCTGATACTGCAGAATCAACAGATTCAACAGATTCAACAGATGGAAGTTCTTCTGATGAGAATCCGGATGTATCTGACGGAAGTACTGATGACAGTTATGATGATGGCAGCTCAGACGATAGCAGCTATGATGACGGAAGTTACGATGACAGTTATGATGATTACAGTGATGACTCTGTAGACTATGGTGACGGGTCTGAATAATTAAGAACTGACAGATAAAAGAGCAGAGAAATGCGCAAAAATGTGTTTCTTTGCTCTTTCTGTTTTTTACAAAAATAACACAAAAAATATGGGAAAATTGTTGAATATATACATATTTTTAATTGACGTACCGAATAGCGGTTGGTATAATAAGGCTTATAGAATGACTAAAAGTCAGTTCGTAATTGCTGTCAGAGATATGATTTTACAGGTGGACTAAGTAATTGTCCGGTAGATAAAAACGGTAACTATTCATATCCGTGAAGAGATAAAATCTGAATGTTAAGGGAGGATTCCGGATGGGTGAGAGTATGAAATTTACGGATTTAGACCAGTATTTATTTGGTCAGGGAACCAATTACGAGATATATAAGAAATTGGGTGCTCATCCTACTACATACCGGCGCAGAAAAGGCGTATATTTTGCGGTATGGGCACCGAATGCGCAATCTGTATCCGTAATCGGTGAGTTTAATGAGTGGGATGAAGAAGCAAACCCTATGACAAAGGTAGGACCGATTGGTGTTTATGAAGTATTTGTTCCGGGAGCGAAGATCGGACAGTTATATAAATTCTTTATTGTAGGTGCACATGGAGAGAGACTTTACAAAGCCGATCCGTATGCAAATGCAGCAGAGAAACGTCCGGGTACAGCGTCCAGGATTACAGATATTACAGATTATAAATGGAAAGATGCTGCATGGCTCAAGAACAGAGAGAAGTTTGATGAGAAAGTACAGCCAATGGCAATTTATGAGGTGCATCCGGGTTCCTGGATGAAGCATCCATGGACAGAGGAGAATGAAGAAGGATTTTATAATTACCGTGAACTGGCGCATTCTTTGACTGATTATATTAAGAAAATGGGATATACTCATGTAGAGCTTATGGGAATTGCAGAGCATCCGTTTGACGGATCCTGGGGTTATCAGGTTACAGGATATTATGCACCAACTTCCAGATACGGAACCCCGCAGGATTTCAAATATATGATCGACTATTTCCATCAGAATAAGATTGGGGTCATTCTTGACTGGGTACCTGCACATTTCCCAAAAGATGCACATGGTCTTGCAAATTTCGACGGAACTGCAGTTTATGAACATGCTGATCCGAGACAGGGAGAGCATCCGGACTGGGGAACCAAGATTTATAACTATGGTCGCCCGGAAGTTAAGAATTTCCTGATCGCAAATGCACTATATTGGATTGAGGAGTGCCATGTAGACGGACTTCGTGTGGATGCGGTTGCTTCTATGCTTTATCTTGATTATGGTAAGAATGACGGTGAATGGGTTGCCAATAAATATGGCGGAAACAAGAATCTGGAAGCTATTGAATTCTTCAAACATTTGAATACAGTAGTCCTTGGCAGAAACCACGGAACAGTGATGATCGCTGAGGAATCCACAGCATGGCCGATGGTTACCGGAGATGCTGAGAATGACGGACTTGGTTTCAGCCTGAAATGGAATATGGGATGGATGAATGATTTCCTGGAATATATGAAGCTGGATCCATATTTCCGTAAATTTAATCACAATAAGATGACATTTTCTATGTCTTATGCATACAGCGAGAGATATGTATTGGTTCTTTCCCATGATGAGGTCGTTCATCTGAAATGTTCCATGCTTGAGAAGATGCCTGGAGAACTGCCGGATAAATTTAAGAACTTAAAGGCAGCATATTCCTTTATGACCTGTCATCCTGGCAAGAAGCTTCTGTTTATGGGGCAGGAATTCGGACAGCTTCGTGAGTGGAGTGAGGAGAGAGAACTTGACTGGTTCCTTTTGCAGGAGCAGCCGCATAAGGATCTGCAGAATTATGTTAAAGATCTTCTTACTATTTATAAAAAATATCCTGCGCTTTATGCAGCAGATAATGATCCTGAAGAATTTGAGTGGATCAATGCCAATGATGGGGACAGAAGTATATTCAGTTTTGTAAGAAAATCTCCGACCAAGAGAAACAACATTCTGTATGTGGTTAACTTTACACCTGTTGATCGTCCGGATTACAGAGTTGGTGTGCCGAAGAAAAAACAGTACAAGCTGATCATGGATGAAAATGGACTGACAGAGCCAAAGACATTTAAGGCTGTGAAACAGGAATGTGACAACAGACCATTTTCTTTTGCGTATCCGTTGCCTGCTTATGGTGTAGCTATTTTCGTATATTAAAGATGATTATAAGCAGGTATGAAATAACTATACCGCTCACTTGTGTGCGAATCCGATTGCACAGATAAAAAAGCCTCAGCGTAGCCAAGATAGAGAGTTTGTTATTTAATTGACAATATTATGAGCAAGGGCAGTTAATATCTGGAAAATTCGTGCAATATCAATAATTGCTTTTTCAAATTAATTGCGTTATAATTAGCGCGAAAACAAGGAATAGAGAGAATAAACGTTTACATGTTGAAAGGAGAACAGACATGAAAGTATCTAATATTAAAGATATCGAGAAGTTTTTTGCTGTAGTTGACAGCTGCGAAGGAAGAGTAGAATTAGTAACAGGTGAGGGCGACAGACTGAACCTTAAATCCAAATTATCCCAGTATGTATCTCTGGCAAACATTTTCTCAGGCGGAGAGATTCCGGAACTTGAGATCGTTGCATATGAGAAAGACGATATTGATAAATTAATGAACTTTATGATTAACGGTTAATTGTTAGGAATACAGGTGGGGACATGATGTGGGTCATGTCCCCTTCTTTGCGTGTGACAGGGTTGAAACTGTGTTGAAGCTTGTGTATAATGAAGGCGTTACGGGCAAATATATAAGTGGATGAGCTTGTAATGGCTTTTCTGCTATCCCGAGGGCGATTTTCGGTGTACTAGCACTATTCGAATAAAACATAAAAATGAAAAAAGGAGAAACAAAACGATGGCAACTAAGATTGATATTATCTCAGGTTTCCTGGGAGCTGGTAAGACTACATTGATCAAAAAGCTTTTGAAAGAGGCTTATGCAGATGAGCAGGTTGTGCTGATCGAGAATGAATTTGGTGAAATTGGCATTGACGGCGGATTTCTGAAAGAAGCAGGAATTGAAATCCGTGAAATGAATTCAGGATGCATCTGCTGTTCACTGGTTGGTGATTTCGGAACTTCTCTGAAAGAGGTTGTTGATAAATATCATCCGGACAGAATTCTGATTGAGCCATCAGGAGTTGGTAAACTGTCAGATGTTATCAAAGCAGTACAGGGTGTACAGGGCGATGTAGATATTGTACTGAATAGCTATACAACTGTAGTTGATGCGAAGAAATGCAAGATGTATATGAGAAACTTTGGTGAGTTCTTTAATAACCAGGTTGAATATGCAGGTGCGATCATCATGAGCCGTACAGATATCATTGATGAGAAGAAAGCACAGCAGGCAATGGAGCTTCTCCGTGGAATCAATGCAAAAGCAGCGATCATTACAACTCCAATTGAGAAACTGGATGGAAAGAAGATCCTTGAGGTCATGGAAAAACCGGTATCACTTGAAGAAGAACTGATGGCAGAGGAAGAAGTTTGCCCTGAATGCGGACATGTACATGAACATGGAGAACACCATCATCATGATCACGATGATGAGTGCGGCTGTGGACATGACCATGACGAGCACGAACATCACCACGATCATGAAGAACATGAGCATCATCACGACCATGACGAGCACGAACATCATCACGATGATGAATGCGGCTGTGGACATGACCATGATGAGCATGAACACCATCACCATGATCATGATCACGAATGTGGTTGTGGACACGATCATCACGATCATCATCACCATCATGCTGATGAAGTATTTACAAGCTGGGGTCGTGAGACGATTAAGAAGTATACAAGAGAAGGACTTGAGAAGATGCTTGAGGCACTCTCTGCTTCTGAAGATTACGGTATTATTCTCCGTGCAAAAGGAATGCTTCCTGCAGAAGACGGAACATGGATTTATTTTGATATGGTTCCGGAAGAAACAGAGATCCGTGAAGGTGCACCGGAATATACAGGCCGTCTCTGCGTGATCGGCTCTAAACTGAAAGAGGATAAGCTTGCAGAATTATTTGGTCTGGCAGAATAGTTGAAGCAGATTGAATATGTTTCTGAACAGATTCGGGCAGATTTGTGGGCTGCAGAACTGGTGTGCTGTTCACTTTGCGCACAGCAACAAGTAAACAACAATAGAATCAGTATAAAGGAATAAATATTATGGATGATATCAGAGTTCCCATTTATTTAGTTACGGGATTCCTGGAGAGTGGAAAGACAACTTTCCTGGATTTTACATTACAGCAGGATTATTTTGCCATTGATGGAAAAACACTGCTGATTCTTTGCGAAGAGGGCGAAGAAGAATATGATATGGATAAACTGAAACTTGCAAACACAGTTGTGGAAGTGATCGAGGATGAAGAAGACCTTACTCCTCAGCGTCTGGCTGCGATGGATATTATCCATCAGCCGGAGCGAGTTGTCATTGAGTACAATGGAATGTGGCTTGTAAGCAAATTTGAACAGATGGAGCTTCCTGAAGGCTGGGGTATCGAGCAGGAGATCACCTGTGTAGATGCGACAACTTATCAGGTTTACATGGCAAACATGAAGTCCCTGTTCATGGATATGGTCAGAAATACAGACATGGTTGTATTCAACCGATGCAAAGAAGGAGACCCGCTTCCTGCATACAGACGCGGAATCAAGGTTGCCAATCAGAGTGCAGAGGTTATCTTTGAGAATGAAGAGGGCGAGATGGATGACATTTTCCAGGATGAGATGCCATTTGATATTGATGCTCCGATCATTAAAATTCCACCGGAAGATTATGGTATCTGGTTTGTAGATGCTATGGATCATCCGGAGAAATATGCAGGCAAGACTGTCAATTTCAGGGGACGTGTCATGAAACCGCGCGGAATGGGAAGTAAATTCTTTGTTCCGGGTCGTGTGGCAATGACCTGCTGTGCAGATGACACTTCATTTCTGGGATATATCTGCAGAAGCGACAATGCATCCCATATCAAAGAGGAAAGCTGGGTAGAAGTGACTGCAAAAGTTGCTTTTGAGTACCGTACAGAATATCAGGATGAGGGCATCGTGCTCTATGCAAGTGAAGCGAAAGAATGCGAACCGCTGAAAGATGAGATGGTATATTTCAACTAACAGGAGAAACATAGATGTATTTAGTAGTTGGCCTGGGAAATCCCGGGAAACAGTATGAAGCAACACGCCACAATATGGGATTTGATACTATTGATCAGTTGGTAGAGGAATATAATGTACCACAGGGTGGTGTGAAATTTAACGCCATGTATGGCAAAACTGTAATCGGCGGAGAAAAAGTCATTCTTATGAAGCCGCTTTCCTTTATGAATTTAAGTGGCGGACCTGTCCGTGAGATGGCAAATTATTTCAAAATTGATCCAGAGACAGAATTGATCGTTATTTACGATGATATTGATCTGGAACCGGGACAGCTTCGTATCCGCAAGCAGGGAAGTGCAGGCGGACATAATGGAATTAAGGATATTATCCGCCAGCTTGGTACAGAGAAATTTCTCCGTATTAAAGTTGGAGTAGGAGCCAAACCTAAGGGATGGGATCTTGCAGATCATGTACTTGGCAGATTTTCCACAGAGGACCGAAAACTTGTGGATGAAGCCATAGAAAAAGCTGCAAAGGCTGTGGATATCATGATTTCACAAGGCGCGGATGCGGCAATGAACGAATATAACAGAAAAGTACCTGTACAGAAGTAGAAAATAGTAAAGCTGATATGCTGTTCAGCTGTTTTTTACGGAAGAAAAGGAAGAAAAAAGCGGTAACTGTTAATGATGATATACCAGGAAACAGATGCCGCTTTTGTCATGTGGGAACTTTGGACGGAATATTTGAAATTATATTTGAACGGTAAATAAGAGGTGAATATGAAAGCATTTTTGACACCTCTGCAGGGACTTGCAGAGTTTGAACAGATTAAAGAACAGAGTAAAACGAATAAGGGGATTCTGCAGGTTTCAGGATGTATGGAATCGCAGAAATCTCATTTAATATATGGACTTTCAGAGACTGCGCCATATCGCCTTATTCTGGCGGAGGATGAACGCCGTGCAAGGGAGATATTCGAAGACTATCGTTTTTATGATAAAAAAGTGTACTCTTATCCGGCAAAGGATCTTCTATTTTTTCAGGCAGATATTCATGGGAATCTGTTGATCAGGCAGAGAATGAAAGTGATTCGTGCGCTGTTGGAGGAGAAGGAACTTACGGTTGTTACCAGCATTGACGGATGTATGGATTTCCTGGAATCCCTTGAGAAGATAAAAAAACAGTTAATCCATTATGAAAGCGACAGCACTATCGATATGGATCAGCTGAAAAATAAGCTGGTGGAATTGGGATATGAGCGTGTCGGGCAGGTAGAGATGCCGGGGCAGTTTTCTGTGCGTGGAGGAATCGTAGATATTTACTGCCTCACAGAGGAGAACCCGTGGCGAATTGAACTCTGGGGAGATGAGATTGACTCCATTCGAAGCTTCGATGCGGAAAGCCAGCGGTCGCTGGAGAATCTGGACCAGGTCACGATCTATCCGGCAGTGGAGCATGTGGGGGAATCTGATATGGTTTCCTTTCTGGATTATTTTCCAAAAGACAAATCAATTATCTTCCTGGATGAACCGAACCGTTTAACTGAGAAAGGTCAGGCAGTGGAAGAGGAATACCGTCAGAGCCGCATGCACAGAGAGGAAAAAGGCAGTCAGAACTTGCCGGAAAACTGGCTGTGCTCTTTTGAACAGATTCAGAAAGAACTGAACAAAAGGAACTGTATTTCTGTCTGTGCTCTGGAACCTAAACAGACTGGATGGAAAGTTCAGGAAAAATTTTATCTGGAAGTAAAGTCAGTTAGTTCCTATAACAGCAGTTTTGAACTTCTGGTAAAGGATCTTCACCAGTATAAAAAACAGGGATACAGGATTGCGTTGCTTTCGGGGTCCCGTACCAGAGCGGAGCGACTGACAAAGGATCTTCAGGCAGAAGAACTGACTGCTTTTTACGGGAAGGATTATGACAGAGAGATACAGCCTGGGGAGATCATGGTTGTTTACGGCCATGCTAAGAAAGGCTTTGAATATCCGCTGATAAAATTTGCAGTAATGACGGAGTCTGATATCTTTGGACAGGAGCAGAAGAAGCGTAAGAAGAAAAAGAATTATAATGGAAAACGTATCCAGGATTTTGCTGAGCTTTCCATTGGTGATTTCGTGGTACATGAGAAACACGGGCTTGGTATTTACCGGGGTATCGAGAAAGTGGAAGTAGACAGGATAGTCAAGGATTATATCAAAATCGAATATCGCGGAGGAAGTAATCTTTATATTCTGGCAACGCAGTTGGATTGCCTGCAGAAGTACTCAGGAAGTGATACCGCAAAGGCACCGAAACTGAATAAGCTTGGTACGCAGGAATGGAATAAGACTAAGAGTAAGGTTCGCGGTGCTGTTAAAAATATCGCCAAAGAACTGGTGGAACTTTATACAGCGCGTCAGGAGAAAGAGGGATATGTCTGTGGTCCGGATACTGTATGGCAGCGAGAGTTTGAAGAGATGTTCCCATATGAGGAGACAGAAGATCAGCTTAGCGCTATTGAGGATGCGAAGCGTGACATGGAGAGTACTAAAATTATGGATCGCCTTGTCTGTGGAGATGTAGGTTATGGAAAGACAGAAGTGGCGCTTCGTGCTGCGTTTAAAGAAGTGCAGGAAAGCAGACAGGTGGCTTATCTTGCGCCGACGACTATTCTTGCACAACAGATTTACAATACTTTTGTCCAGCGAATGAAAGAATTTCCGGTGCGTGTGGAACTACTCTGCCGTTTCCGTACGCCTGCACAGCAGAAAAAAGCTATCGAGGATCTGAAAAAAGGTCAGGTAGATGTGATTATAGGAACTCATAGAGTTTTGTCAAAAGACGTACAGTTTAAAAATCTGGGTCTGCTGATTATTGATGAGGAGCAGCGTTTTGGAGTTGCACATAAAGAGAAAATCAAGCAGCTTAAGAAAGACGTAGATGTGCTGACACTTACAGCAACGCCGATTCCGCGTACTTTGCATATGAGTCTGATCGGAATTCGTGATATGAGTGTTCTGGAGGAACCGCCTATGGACCGAATGCCCATCCAGACTTATGTTATGGAGTATGACGAGGAGACGGTACGTGAGGCGATCAACAGAGAATTGCGAAGAGGCGGTCAGGTTTATTATGTTTATAATCGTGTTACGGATATTGCAGATGTAGCATTGCGGATTGCGAAACTGGTACCGGATGCGAGAGTAGATTTTGCCCATGGACAGATGAGCGAGAGAGAACTGGAAAATGTCATGTATTCTTTTGTAAATGGTGATATTGATGTGCTGGTTTCTACTACTATTATTGAGACCGGACTGGATATTTCAAATGTAAATACCATGATTATCCATGATTCAGACAGGTATGGACTTTCCCAGCTTTATCAGCTTAGAGGAAGGATTGGACGTTCAAACAGGACTGCTTATGCGTTTTTGATGTACAGACAGAATATGATGCTGAAGGAGACTGCAGAGAAACGTCTGGCTGCAATTCGTGAGTACACAGACTTGGGAAGCGGATTTAAGATCGCAATGCGTGATCTGGAACTTCGTGGTGCCGGAAATCTGCTGGGCGCGCAGCAGCATGGACATATGAATGCCGTAGGATATGATCTTTATTGTAAGATGCTCAGTGAAGCGGTTAAGGAAGCTAAGGGAATCCATACAATGGAGGATTTTGAGACCTCTATTGATCTGAATATTGATGCGTTTATTCCGGATTCCTATATCAGTAATGAATTTCAGAAGCTTGATATTTACAAGAGAATCGCAGGAATTGAAAACCAGCAGGATTACGATGATATGCTGGAAGAACTTCTGGATCGTTTCGGAGAACCGGGAAAAGCTGTGCTGAATCTCCTCGCGATCGCGAAATTGAAAGCAATTGCACATCAGGGGTATGTGACGGAGATCAAGCAAATGGGAAAAACAGTACGGATTACTCTTTATGAGAGAGCAAAGCTGAATCCGGAGGGGATTCCGCTTCTTATGCAGAAATACAGAAGAGGGTTACAGTTTAAGAATGAGCAGGAACCGAAGTTTATCCTGGAACTTCAGGGAAATCTGATTCTGGCTCTGACGGAGTTTGCAGAAGAATTAAAGAATATGGTTGAAGATTAAAATTCATGATAAATGTGTGAATTGTAGCATATATTTTTGAATTTACCTTGCCCTTCGGGGGAAAAAAGTTTATACTCTAGTAATAGCACAGCCTGGGAAGTTTAGAGAGACCGGACTGATATATATGGAGGAAGAAATGAAAGAAATGGCAAAGAGAACAGCTGTGGCAGCACTGGCAGGCGTGATGTCAGTTGGTATGCTTACAGGCTGCGGAAGTAAAACATTAGATGGAACAAAAACAGTAGCTACAGTAGACGGAACAGATATTCCGCTTGGAGTTGTAAGCCTTTATGCCCGTGAACAGCAGCAGCAGACAACTTCTATGTACTTAAGTTTTATGGGAAGTGCAGACAATATCTGGGATCAGACAGCAGATGAGGATTCAGGAGAGACTTATGGTGATCAGGCGGTAACAAGCAGTCTGGAATCTATTGAGAAGATGTATATCCTGAAAGAAAAAACTGCTGATTATAATGTCGAGCTTACAGATGATGATGAGACAGCCATTGCAGATGCAGCATCACAGTTTATGGCTGCCAACAGTGAAGATACGATAAAAGAACTTGGCGTTACAGAAGATCAGGTAAAGACATTACTGGAACTTCAGACAATCCAGAAGAAGATGTATGATCCGGTTGTTGCTGAGGGAAATATCACAGTTTCTGATGATGAAGCAAATCAGACCACTTTTACTTATGTAAGTATTTCCACAAGTGGTGATGATGTTACAGATGAAGATAAGGAAACAAAGAAAGAACAGGCTCAGGAGATTCTTGACAAGATGAAAGAAGATCCGACAGCTGATATGAGTGAGGTTGCCAAGAATGTAGATGACAGTTATTCTGCAGTACAGGGTAACTTTACAACTAAAGAAGGTGAAGATGACGAAGAGGATTCTACCGGAGCAGCGTACCCGGACGAAGTTCTGTCAGTATTACGTGGACTGAAGGATGGAGAAGTGGCAGATGATATTATTGAGACTGATACAGGATACTATGTGGTAAGACTTGATAAGATCAATGATGAAGATGCAACAGCTTCCAAGAGAGAATCTCTTCAGAATTCTAAAGAGAGTACTTATTATACAGACACAACAAATCAGTGGCTGGATGATGCTGATGTAAAAGTAGTGAAGAAAGTTCTTAAGACTCTTAAGATTACAGACAGTCACACATTTACAGCTCCGACTTCCACACCTACACCATCACCGGAAGCAACACCTACTCCTGAAGTAACAGAAGAAGCAACACCTACACCGGAAACAGAGGCAACTGAGACACCGGCAGCAGAAGATGCAGAAGCAACTGCAACACCAACTGCTGAAGCTACGGAAACACCGGAAGCAACACCTACAGAGGCTGCTGAATAATCAGGACGGATAATAACAGCAAATAAATGAACAAATAAAAAAGCAGCTATGCTGGAAACGAAATGTTTTCGACATAGCTGCTTTTGTGCTTCTTGAATAGTTACTGTTTTTTGCAGAATGCGGTTTCGGATGATTACGGAATAAGATGAAAATGTTTCAAAGCATTAGCAATCCCGTTATCAAGAATATCACTTGTCTGGTAAGTACAGTGAGGCAAGATCAGAGGATCACAATGTCCCATCGCGATACTGTTTCCGGCGTACTGCAGCATAGGAAGATCGTTAGTGCTGTCTCCGAATGCGAAGGTATTTTCAACTGATACATTCAGTTTCTCTGCAAGAAACTGAATGCCTGTTGCCTTACTGCAGTGCTTCTGCGTGATTTCCCAGGCTGCATCATCATGAATAAAACATGAAAAATGTTTGTCTACAAATTCACGGAAGGTTTCTGTATCAGAGTCAGCATCCGGAAATGCCAGGAATTTAGCAAATGAGAACGTATGATAAATTTCAGGCGTATAGAGAGCTAAATCTTCTACTTCTACTTCGGATTTCAGATTCAGAATTGTTTCAGGAAGTGTTGGAGCTTTACTGTCGTACAAAAGTTTGTCCGGATGTTCAAAGAAAGCAGGGACTTTGCACTGACGTAATTTTTCTATAGTTTCACGACAAAGGTCATTTGGAATCATGCTGGAAAATAACAGTTTGTCATTCATATAAATCTGGCTTCCGCAGCCACATACATAGCCATCAAATCCCATCTCTTTTATAATAGATGGGATCATGGCATAAATGCGTCCTGAATTGATAAAAATCAGATGTCCGTTGGCACGGGCCTCTTTTAAAGCTTTTCTTGCACTGTCCGGAACAGTCCACGGATAAGGAGTAAGCAGAGTTCCATCAATATCAAAAAATAAAAGTTTACGATTAGTTTCCATCAGATATCTCCTCTTCTTCGGCAGAGACCGGATTGTCTCCGGTATGTACCCGGATACCGTTAAGTTCAATTTCGCCTTCCATCGGGATTACAAGACATTTACGTCCGTCTATCACACGGGTTTCTACAAGATCTGCACGTTCCGGATCTACATGGACCACAACATCAGGAGTTTTAATCTCGAATCTTCGGGTGTTTGTGATATTAGAAGCAACCAGAGAAGATTTCTCTCCTGCGGTAATCTCATACTGTTCATCAAAAGTCTGCAGTTTTTCATCTTCCACACCGCATTCTTCAAAGAGACGTTTTACTTCGGATTTAGTCAGAACGACAGGATCTGGTTCATCTTTCTGGGATTCAATCAGGTCATTTAATTTTTCATGGATATTTAATACAGTGTCGTAACTGCAGTCTTCACCCAGTGTATCTTCTACTAATGCATTAAAGGAATCGCGCTGTCCGCCGGCGGAAAGAGGAGCATTGCAGCCGAGAAGTTCGTCGATAAAAATGTCCCGGAGTTCATTTGTATTCTTACTATAATAAAGGACTCCGTGAATGTCGGTACTGCGGTCGTTAAACTGCGGAAAAAGAAAGGCAACATCCGGAAGTTCTACGATCCAGTCGCGGATACGATCCTGAATACTGTTGGTTTCTGCATTATAGCAGAGGCCGGCTTTGGAAAGCTTTACAGGGCAGATACAGCACATGATGTGTTCATAGATCTCATCAGATGCATCAAACATTTCGGCGCCGTCGGAGGACTTTCCAGGTATGTCATATACTCCATGGATCAGAATGATGTAGTAATTCTCCGGATAATCATATGTCTCGATAATTTTATCATAAAAACTTTCTACCAGAGTGTCATCTGTAAGTTTACTCTCTCTCAGTTTCATGAGAAAGTGCTGAGTGCCGCCTTCAGATTCCTGCTCGAGAGGAAATTCCATATTCATCAGATTCTTTCCTATTGTGCCGGAAAGTGATTTGCGGAATATATCAAAATATTTGAACATTTCTTCCTCTGAGAGGGAAAGAAATGCTTCTTTCAGTTCGGTTTTCTTGTTCTTTTCTCCGTCTACATAGCATCCGCAAATGCGGGTGATAGAGCAGTTCTCTGGTGTGAACTGCTTTTTGATTTCGGAAATTTCTTTTTTGTTCATATAGTTACACCTCGTAATAGTATGTTTTTTATTATAGCCCAGTTCCGGCTTTGGGGCAAGGCTGATTTCGGCTGCTGGTTATTGGGTATGGAGTGAACAGCAGCGAGGAATGGGTGGATGTGACCGGCAATTTATGGGTGTATTTTGCTGATGGTCATGCTATAATATAGGAAAATATTGTTACATTTTATCCGGTAAGGCCGGCGGATGTTTTGAGATGCTTTGACTATAGAGGTATCTTTAATGAGAGTAAATAAGTATGGGAGGATATAAGACATGAATGAAACAATGAAGAATCTTCTGGAACGCAGAAGTGTACGTGGGTATAAAAAAGATCTGGTTCCGACGGAAGTGTTGGATGAAATCCTTGAGGCTGGTAAGTATGCGCCGAGTGGTATGGGACAGCAGAAAACTCTTATGGTGGTGACTCAAAATCCGGAGCTTGTTGCAAAGCTTTCTAAAATGAATGCAGATGTGATGGGAACCAAGAATGATCCGTTTTATGGTGCACCGACAGTTGTGATCGTTTTTGCGGACAGCGAGCAGGGGACCTGTGTGGAAAATGGAAGCCTTGTTATGGGAAATCTGATGAATGCGGCTCATGCTGTTGGGGTGGATTCCTGCTGGATCCATCGTGCAAAAGAGGTATTTGCTTCTGAAGAGGGTAAAGCTCTGAAGGCTGAATGGGGCGTTCCGGAATCTTATATAGGTATTGGCCATTGTGTGCTCGGTTATCGTTCCGGAGATTATCCCGAGGCTAAGGCGAGAAAAGATGGTTTTGTAATTCGGGTTTAATGATGCGGCGGATCATGTGCTTTATGTATTGGTAAGTAATATGACAGATATGGGGATGACGGTGTGAGTATTTTTAAGAGGAAGAAGTATGAAACTTTTCTTGAGGCTTCTGGAACATCGGAGTCAAGCGAGATAACTGATAGTTCAGGGGAGTATGCCAGAGGTGTTTGGGAGAGTCGTAAGTTACAGAAAGGACAGGGTTCGGAGATGAGCAGAGACCTGATCAGGAAGCATTATTGGTTTTCGGGGAGAGTGCAGGGAGTTGGATTTCGGTACCGGGCCTGTTATATTGCCAGTTCGCTAGGAGTGACCGGATGGGTAAGAAATAATTGGGATGACCGCGTGGAGATGGAAGCGCAGGGGACCAGGGAGGAACTTGCCAGGATGGTTGAGATGTTGTATAGACAGAGTTTTATTGGGATTGAGGGGATTGAGGATAAGGTTATTCCTGTTGAGGTGGAAAGTGGGTTTTATGCCCGATAGGGACATAAGCGCGGACCATTTTCTTCGGCTTGATTTCGGACCTTGAGAAAAGCTAAGTCCTGGGAAATCAGGTAAAAGGGGACGCAAGCGCGAACCATTCTCTTCGGCTCGGTTTCGGACCTTGAGAAAAGCTAAGCCCTGGAAAATCTGCTAAAAGCATTCGCAAATAACTCAAACTCGCTGCGCTCAGACAGTGAGTGATTTGCGAATAACGCAGATTTCCCAGGACTAAGTTTTTCTAAAGGTCCTGCAAAGGTCGCCGAAGAGAATGGTTCGCGCTTGCTGGTTATTGGCCGGGACTGATCATCTGGATGGTAGTTTTTTCTTATATATAGTATAGGAAGAGACGTTTTGTACATAGATATAGTGGGTGATACGGATTTGTTGCTGGAAAGCAGGAGTTTGAGTGGCAGACAGATTTTTGAGTGAAATAAAAAAGTTTGTCAAATTATAAAATTAACTGTTGACATCTGATATCTGCGGTGGTATATTAGTTGAGCTGTCGGAAATAATTGTTTCCTGAAAAGAGATAATTCAAATAGATTTCTGAAAGAAAAAAGGAAATCCCAAAAAGTGCTTGACAACTTAAGACAAACGTGTTAAAGTAGTCAAGTCGCTTGAACAGAGCCGACAATCACAGATCAGGAGAACATTTCGGAAAGCCGAAAGAGTTCGAAAAACTTTGAAAAAACTTGAAAAAAGTGCTTGACAAAGTGATGAGAGATGTGATAAAGTAAACAAGCTGTCGCAAGACAGACAACCTTGATAACTAAACAGTGAAACACATACGATTCTCGAAAATTCTTTACATTTTTAAGAACGGTTGAATAAACCAAAAACAGTAAAAACGAGAGATAACTAAGCTAGTTGGTTGTCTTGAGTGAATCAAACATTTTATCAGAGAGTTTGATCCTGGCTCAGGAT
>CAKRWH010000021.1:0-53864 GCA_934416185.1 uncultured Blautia sp.
GAATCTCAAACGGCACCTCATCTGCAATACACACTGGTTCATTCTTGCCAACTTTCTCATAAGGCAAGTTATCGGCACCACGGAAGATATAAGAAGGTTTCTTTTCTTTCTTAATTTTGCCATCTTTGACAAGCTGTTCTTTTTCTTTTCTTATTCTCTCCAACAATACAGAAGCTGGTTCATCATTTGGGTCTTGCGGAACAAGTTTGCCCTGAACAGCCATCTGTAATATTGAATTTTTCAACTGTTGTCCAGTCATTATTCTTCCTCCAAATCAATTCCCAATATTTCCGTAATCTGAGCTAAAATACGGTCTATATCTGCATTCAAACTTGCCCGCTTCTCTTGATATTGTTGAATCAATTCCTTAGGCGGCAGAATTTCTTCTTCCTCGTGAGGAAATCCGCAAAGATCGATATTATAATTTCTTGCAACGATTTCTTCTGCTGTATACTTCTTCGCCTTGTCAAAACCATCTATGTTAATTTCTTCTCGGTTATTCCACCACTCAATAGCCGGTTCAAAATGTTTAAGTTCCATTGCCTTAGTCTTAGAAAAATTCTTATATCCTTTCGGCATATCCAAACGGTAGAACCAGGTTTCTTCTGTCGGTTTTGTATGGTCGAAGAACAAAATATTTGTAGTAATGGATGTATATGGAGCAAATACGCTGTGTGGCATACGAATTACAGTATGCAAGTTAAATTCTGAAAGCAGCTTTTTCTTAATGGCAACCTTGGCATTGTCTGTGCCGAACAGAAATCCATCCGGTAAGATAACCGCTGCACGACCATTCTTTTTCAATCGATACATAATAACAGACATAAACAGGTCAGCTGTCTCACTGCTCGCCAGATCTGCTGGAAAATGTTTCTTCACATCTATTTTTTCATTGCCACCATAAGGTGGATTCATCAAAATAACATCAAACTGATCATCCACAGTGTAATCCAAAACATCTTTCAACAGAGAGTTATCATGGTAAATCTTCGGCACATCGATACCATGCAGCAACATATTAGTGATACACAACATACAAGGAAACTGTTTTTTCTCAATACCGTAAATGGAGTTATTATAAGCTTCCTGATCTTCTGTCGTTTTCACTTTTTTAGAAAGTTCTTTTAGCCAGCTTGTGAGGAAGCCACCAGTGCCACAGGCAAAATCCGCAACCTGTTCGCCAATCTGAGGATTGATCATCTTTGCCATAAAATCTGTCACAGCACGAGGCGTATAAAATTCTCCTGAAGAACCAGCGCTTTGCAATTCCTTTAAAATAGTTTCATAAATTTCACCAAAAGCATGACTTTCTTCATAATCTCCAAGGTCAAGGTCATCTATAATATTGATAACCTGGCGAAGCAAAACGCCATCTTTCATATATTGATTTGCATCAGCAAAAGTAGTCTGTACGATAGCTTTTTTTATTGGGGTTGATGAATCAACTTTAACACCCGGAATGATTATTTTTCCAGTAGTATCTTTAATGTCATTTCCCTTTAATACAGGAAACAATGTATTATTCACAAAATTTAACAGTTTATCACCTGTTAAAGCAGTCCCTGTATGATCATCAACAGCCCAGTTCTGCCAACGACACTTTTCTGGAATAATAGAAACATAGTCCTCATCATCCCATTCCCAATCCTGCTCTTTTGCATCATACACTTTCAAAAAGAGCATCCAGGCAATCTGCTCAATACGCTGGGCATCACCATTGATACCAGCATCATTTCGCATAATATCACGAAGTCTTTTTACAAATCCTGATAAATTACTCATAGTCTATACCACCTTAATCTTTTTGTTTTTTCTTGCAACTTATACAGCTTCATCTGCGTAAATCGCTTTCTCAAGTTCTTTAACTGCCTGCATATAACCAGCTTTTCCTCCAAAATATCCGGCAATCTTTGCAGGTTTTCCCAGTTTCTGAAACGGATCAAGTTTCAAAATTTCTGTTTTTTCAATTTCATAAATTCCTGTATTCATATACTTATCGAGAAGGCTTTCCAGCACTTCTCTTGCAATGCCGCTATATTTGCTGAAAAAATCTTTTTTCTTCACATTATTGGCTCTCTCTTTACGAGTCAACGGTTTCTTATCAAACGCTACATGGCAAATAAAATCAAAATCATCCACATCTACCATGCCCTGCTCTGATTTCATCAATTCAAGATCAATACCACGTTCCAGCAACATTTCTCTGATTTTTCCTTTCTTTTCTTCCTTTGACCATTCTCGAATGAAATTATCCAAAGAAGCGTATTCTCCACGAATATTTTCTTTTGTATAATCCACAATACTTTCCTGCCGGAGCAATTTTCCATTTGCATCATATACAGCTACTGTTTTATGAATAATTTCTACCTTGCAACCATCACGACTGACAATAGGCTTTGGATTTTTCGGTCCCGGTGGATCAATCGGAACAGGTGGATCATCCGGTCCCGAAGTTGGTGACGTCGTCTGTCCACCCGGAGTAAATCCGGGATCAATCATAATCGGACCATCCCAGTCAGGGTCAGCAAATAATCTAGTAACATTGCGGAAATCCATAACAACAAAATGTGTTTTCCCTTCTTTTTCACGCAATCTGGTGCCACGACCGATAATTTGTTTAAACTCTGTCATAGAGCCAATCATTTCATCCAAAACAATTAGCTTTGTCATCTTACAATCTGCACCTGTAGATAAAAGTTTTGATGTAGTTGCAATAACCGGATACTCTGCAGAAACAGAAATAAAATAGTCCAATTTCTTTTTACCATAATCATCACTGCCGGTAATACGTACAACATAATCCGGATTTTCTTTTACCATATCAGAATTCAAATTTACCAATGCCTGACGCATACGTTCAGCCGCATCTTCTGTTGCACAAAATACAATCGTTTTCGCCATTCTATCCGTACTTTTCAAATAGCGGGTAATCTCAGATGCAACCTGCTGAATACGATCTTCTATTATTATATTGTAATCATAATCGCTGTTAGTATAAATACGATCTTCTATTTCATTTCCATAAATATCCTTCTGTCCCTTACGAGGTCTCCATCCTTCCCCAATATCCATCATAATATTGATAACCTTAAACGGAGCAAGGAAGCCATCTTCGATACCTTCTTTCAAACTATACATATAAACAGGTTCACCAAAATAGCTGAGATTAGAAATATACTTTGTTTCTTTCGGCGTAGCAGTCATGCCAATCTGACTGGCGGAACTGAAATATTCCAAAATCCTGCGCCAGCGACTTTCTTCCTTAGCAGAGCCACGATGACATTCATCCACAATAATAAGATCAAAAAAATCAGGAGTAAAAAGTTCACTGAAATGTTCCTTGTCATCGTCACCAACCAACTGCTGATACAGAGAGAAATATACTTCATAAGAAGTAATGGTGCTTTTATTATCTTTAGATACATTAATCTTGTGTATCACTTTTTCCAACGGGGCAAAATCCTGCTGAATGGACTGATCCACAAGAATATTACGGTCAGCGAGATACAAAATCTTCCGTTTTAATCCACTTTGTAACATACGATAAACAATCTGGAAAGCCGTATAAGTTTTTCCTGTACCAGTCGCCATAACGAGCAATAGACGATTCTGACCTCTTGCAATGGCATCTACGGTTCGGTTAATGGCAATTCGCTGATAGTAACGAGGTGAATATGTATTTTGGCTGCTGTAATAAGGCTGTTCAATTACCACTTCCTGTGTTGGTGTCATTCCAGACTCCTCTTTAAAGCGTGCAACTAGCTCCATCTCTGTTGGAAATTCATCCATTTTCAATTGGCGTTCTTTTCCCGTAAGGAAATCGTGTTCTGCGAAACCATCTCCATTCGAACTATATGCAAACGGAAGATCGAGCATCTTGGCATAAGTCATAGCCTGCTGCAAGCCATGAGAAATACTGTGCTTATTGTCTTTTGCTTCAATAATAGCAATCGGATTGTTTGCGTTCAGATATAAAATATAATCTGCACGCTTCGGTTTTTCACGAAATACAAAATTCCCCTTCAGATTGATTTTGCCATCTGTAACCTGTGTCTCCATGGTAATCTTACTTCTATCCCATTTAGAGATAATTGCAGGGGTAATATACTGTAATTTAACATCTTCTTCTGACATTTTATCTTTTGGTAAAACAGTGCTCATTTGTGCATCCTCCTTCCATATATTATCATCTTACATGAAAGTTTCTCATAATCCGAAATTATCGGAAGTTGTATCTTAAAAAATATATTGCTCAATAAAGTCAACAAATTTCTGGTATCCTTATTTCAAATTTTTAAATCAGATTTATTTAATCCGTTTCTGAATATCCTCAACAGATGGCAGCTGCTTTTCCAGATCGTCCGGCAGACTGCTGGTTATTTTATATTCGCTCACACCAATCGGCTTTGAAATGTCCTTGAGCGAATATTCTGCGACAACATTATTCTTACTTTTGCACAAAAGCAAACCAATAGACGGATTGTCCTGTTCTTTTTTCAAAATGCCGTCTACGGCTGAAAGATAGAAGTTCAGCTGACCAGCATACTCCGGCTTGAAATCACCGGTTTTTAATTCAATAACCACATAACAGCGCAGATTCAGGTTATAGAACAGCAAATCAATGTAAAAATCATCACCACCTACATTCAAATGATACTGATTTCCCAGGAATGCAAATCCTGTTCCAAGCTCCAGAAGAAGCTTTGTAACATCCCTAACCAACGCCTGCTCAATATCCCGTTCGAGCATATCTTCCTTGAATGGAATGAAATCAAAGACATATGGATCTTTCATAGTCTGCACCGCAAGTTCACTCTGCGGAGATGGCAGACGATGTTCAAAATTTGTGACCTTATCCGTTAGAACCTGACGCTGATACAAACTACTTTCGATTTGATGAATCAAAACATTATGTGACCATCCATTTTCAGCTGTTTTTTCAATGTACCATATACGCTGTTTTGGGTCTTTGACTTTTTCCAAAATTGCAATATTATGAGACCATGGAATTTGTGCAGACACCGTCTGCACAAATTCCCGATCTGGATAAGTCTCAGCAAATTTTGCCATATATTTTAGATTACGAACGGAATATCCTTTGCTCTCTGGGAAAGCAATCCGAATATCAGTAGCAAGATTATCAATAAACTTGTTACCCCATGATTTATGCTCATTAATCACACAACCTATATCGTAGTAAAGAAGCAGCAGATCTGTATTCACATGAACTGCTGCGCGGTATTGTGCATCCCTGATTTCATTCTTGATATTTTCAACAATGGAGAGATACTCAGATGTATTCATCAGCACGCTCATCGCCTCACTTTCACATAATTCTTATCATTATTTTTCTCTCTTAATATGCCAATATGTGATTCTAAAATAATCCAGATAACCATGCAGACAAGAATGCCACACTATTAGCCATCCAAATTTCTTTTCCTTCATCTAGTTTTGGATTATATAAAGAAAAATACATAGAATTAATTCTTTACTGTCCATCAAAAATTAATTCATCAAGAACAATCCCGTCAGCGTCAGTCTTTTCTATAAAATAAAAAAGCTTCATAATATCACTTTCTGATTACAATTGATCAAAATAATGATATCATGAAACCATTTTAGCGTAAAGCTGAAAAGATGTTATTTTATCTGCCCTATTTTTAACAATAATCTATGGATAAATATTTGATATAAGATTGAAAACCTTATTATCAATGGCTACCGTCTTCTAATTAATCCAACCGTAGATATAGGGGAACATATATCCGCACATACAGCAAAACAGCACATAAAAATATTTTATTTGGAGTGCATTTGCAGGGGTCTTAGATATTCTTAGCTCTCAGAAATCTGCGTTATGAGCCGGCTGCTTCACTGTCTGAGCGAAGTTTGCAACGGAGCGAGTTTGACAAGACGGCTCATGCTTTTAGCAGATTTCTGAGGGCTTAGAATATCTTAGGCCCCGAAACCGCACTCCAAATAAAATATTTTTATGCGCGTCCCTTTTGACGATTACAATCTACATCCTACGAAACCTCTCATATCTTTCCTGTGCAAGCTGTTCTCCACTCTTACCAGCTTGTTTACTCAGGAACTGTTTCATCCGAATTTTCATATACTCTGCGATTTCCAGTAAGTTTTCCTCACTTGCAGGATATTCCTCTGGTATGATGCGTTCGATGATTCCCAGTTCTTTCAGATGAGCCGCCGTTACTTTCATAACTTCTGCAGCTTCCGGCGCTTTCCTGCTGTCTTTCCAGAGAATGGAGGCGAAACCTTCTGGTGAAAGGATGGTGTAGGTTGCATTTTCCATCATCCAGACTTCATTGCCAACCGCCAATGCAAGTGCACCACCACTACCGCCTTCACCGATCACGATCGAAAGCACCGGCACTTTCAGATCTGACATTTCCAGTAAATTTCGTGCAATAGCTTCTCCCTGACCGCGTTCTTCTGCTTCAAGTCCGCAGAATGCTCCCGGGGTGTCCACAAATGCAATGACAGCGCGTCCGAATTTCTCTGCCTGCTTCATCAGGCGGAGTGCTTTTTTATAGCCTTCAGGTGATGGCATTCCGAAGTTACATTTGATGTTTTCTTTTGTAGTGTGTCCTTTACGGATTCCGATTACGGTGACGGGTTGTCCGTCCAGTGTGGCGATGCCGCCGATGATGGCGTTGTCGTCTTTGACTCCTCTGTCACCGTGGAGTTCCATGAAGTCGTCAAAGATTGTATCAATATATTCCGCTGCAGATGGTCGGTCACTGCTTCTGGCAATCTGAACTCTGTCCCAGGCTGTGAGATTCTTTGGTCTCCTCTGTTTTTTCTTTTTGCCAAAGGTGTCGAATGCCCTTGCTGCAGTTTCCTGTGGGAATTCCCCATATTTTTCTCCGGAGTTGTGTAGTTTCAGGATCAGCGAAAGCGTATCCCGCATGGAGCCTCGTTCTACAATTCCATCAAGGAAACCATGCTCCAGAAGAAAATCCGGTCTCTGGAAACCCTCCGGAAGTTTCTGTCCTATGGTCTGTTCAATAACTCTGGGTCCTGCAAATCCAATGAGAGAACCTGGTTCCGCAAGGATAATGTCGCCGAGCATGGCGAAGCTTGCAGTAACTCCGCCTGTGGTCGGGTCTGTCAATACGGATGTGTAGAGAAGTCCTGCTTCGGAGTGGCGTTTGATGGCTGCAGAGGTCTTTGCCATCTGCATCAGTGACACGATTCCCTCCTGCATTCTGGCACCGCCGGAACAGCAGAACAGGATGACCGGAAGGCCCTGTCGTGTGGCTTCTTCAAATGAACGGGTGATTTTTTCTCCCACTACATAGCCCATGGACGCCATCAGAAATCTTGCATCCATAGCTCCGATCACACTGCGGATACCGCCGATCGTAGCTTCTCCGATGAGGATTGCTTCATCCATCTTTGTTTTCTCTTTCAGGTCTTCGATCTTCTGCGGGTAGTCCGGATAATCCAGTGGATTGCTGTTTTCTATTCCTGTAAACCACTCTTTGAAACTCCCCTTGTCTGCGATCATCTTAATGCGGCGTTTTGAGCTGATTCTGAAATATCCCCCGCATTTCGGGCACACATAGGCGCTGGATATTACATCTTCTCTGTAAACCATTTCTCCGCACTTCGGACATTTGATCCATAAACCCTCAGGTACGGAAACAGATGCGGACTGTTTGTTCCGCTGTTCTGAAACTGTCTTCTTAAAAAATCTTTTCAAGTCTGCCATTAAAATCCTGCTCCTTTATGTAACCCAATTCTCTATTATTTCAAGCACTATATTTATCAATACATACTGTCATTTTGCCAACAGTTACCCTTCAACAATTTTTTTACAGGTCTGGATAATGCTGAGGAATGAAATCCGTAGTAATGTTTCCCTCCTGGAAGTCCGGCTGGTTCAGCAGTTCGTAGAGGAAGTCTACATTCGTCTTTACCCCTTCGATCGCAACTTCTCCCAGTGCGCTGATCATCTTCCGGATGGCGCTGTGACGGTCTTTATCATAGACGATGATCTTAGCGATCATGGAATCGTAGTATGGCGGGATTGTGTAGTCATTGTAGACTGCTGTATCTACGCGGATTCCATTTCCGCCGGGCAGATGCAGATCTGTGATCCTGCCAGGACATGGCATGAAATGTCTCTCAGGATCTTCAGCATTAATCCTGCATTCCATGGCATGACCACGAATTTCTATATCTTTCTGCTGAACACTTAACGGTTCACCTGCTGCAATACGGATCTGCTCTTTGATCAGATCTACGCCTGATACAAACTCCGTCACCGGATGTTCCACCTGAATTCTGGTGTTCATTTCCATGAAGTAGAATTCTCCGGACTGATCCAGGAGGAACTCTATAGTTCCCGCACTTTCATAGCCTGCTGCTTTTGCAGCACAGACTGCGGTTTCTCCCATTTTTTTTCGCATTTTGTCGGAAATTGCGATGCATGGAGATTCCTCGATCATCTTCTGGTGACGTCTCTGAACAGAACAGTCACGCTCTCCAAGATGAATTACGTTTCCATATTTGTCTGCAAGAATCTGCACTTCCACGTGTCTCGGATTTTCTACAAAACGTTCCAGATACATCGTGTTGTCAGAGAAAGAATGGACAGATTCCTGCTGTGCTGTCTCGAATAATTGGGCAAATTCCCGCTCATTTCTTGCTACTCGCATTCCTTTTCCGCCGCCACCTGCAGAAGCCTTGATCATAACCGGAAAACCGATTTCTTTTACTGCTTTCTGTGCTTCTGCTACTGTGTAGACCGGCTCTTTCGTGCCTGGGACTACCGGAACTTTGGCTTTACGCATAGTATTTTTTGCCTCGGATTTATTTCCCATTCTGGAAATAACTTCTGCAGACGGGCCGATAAATGCTACGTTGCATTTCTCACACATTTCCACGAAACGGCTGTTCTCTGACAGAAAACCGAAGCCCGGATGGATAGCTTCTGCGTTTGTGGCGATAGTTGCGCTTAAGATCCGTTCCATATTCAGATAACTGTCTGTGGACTGTGCTTTACCAATGCAGACTGCTTCATCCGCAAGCTGCGTGTGCAGGGCATCTCTGTCTGCTTCTGAGTATACGGCAACTGTGCGGATTCCCATTTCACGACACGCACGGATGATGCGCACTGCGATCTCACCACGGTTGGCGATCAAAATTTTTCCAAACATTTGTTATGCTCCTACTGCAAAAGTCAGTTCTGCGATCACTGCTACCTTACCGTCCTGGTTTGTGGCTTTTGCTCTGCCGACTCCCATCGGACCTTTTTCTTTTATAATCTCTACCTCAAGTGTAAGAGTGTCACCCGGAACTACTTTATTCTTGAATTTCGCATTGTTGATGGATGCAAAATATGCGATTTTTCCTTTATTCTCCGGTTTGCTCAGGATTGCAACTGCGCCGGTCTGGGCAAGTGCTTCAATGATCAGGACTCCAGGCATGATTGGTTCCTGTGGAAAATGGCCGGCAAACTGTGGTTCATTGTAAGTGATGCATTTCTTTCCTGTTGCTTTTACGCCCGGAACCAGATCTTCGATTGTGTCGATCAGGAGGAACGGGTGTCTGTGGGGAATAATTTCCATGATTTCTTTTGTTGTAAGCTTCATATTCTCTGTCTGTTACTGTTTCTGTCAGTTTGATGTAAATAACTCTGTACAGGTTTCCTTCAGTAACATTGCCTCCTTATCTTTTTTCTCTATTCTATCACAAACATTGGCTGTCCGAACTCTACCATCTGTTCATTTTCCACCAGAATTTGTCTGACTGTGCCGTCAAATTCTGATTCAATCTCGTTCATCAGTTTCATCGCCTCTACGATACCGAGAACCTGTCCTTTGCTTACTTTGTCTCCGACTTTTACGAACGGGGCGCTGTCAGGGGATGAAGCTGCATAGTAGGTTCCTACAAGCGGAGATTTCACTACATTTCCTGTAAGTTCTTTGGCATCGGTTATTAAAGCATTGTCTGCCTGATTCTGTACAGTAGATGATACAGCAGACTGCATCACTGGCTGTACCATCGGCTGATACTGGACTGCTAATGCTGCATCTGCATTTGCTGCAACCTGCTGTACAATTGTTTTTTCTGCTGACATGGATATATTTAAATTTCCGTCCTGCAGATTGAATTGTGTCAGATTTGAATCGCTGACTGCATGAATCAGTTCTAATATATTTGCTAATTCCATTTATGTCCTCCTGCCCGAATCAGCTAATATTCAGGCTGTCTGTAAAATCAGTCTTCGTATTTCTTAATAAGTAAAGATGCATTATGTCCGCCGAATCCCAGGGAATTTGACAGTGCATATTTAATATCCATTTCAACCGGACCATTTCCTACATAATCCAGATCACATTGTTCATCCGGTACCTGATAACCAACAGTCTGGTGAATCAGGCCTTCCTGAAGTTCTTTTACACAGGTGATCACTTCTACAGCACCGGCTGCCCCCAGAAGATGGCCTGTGATGGATTTGGTGGAGTTTACTTTCATTTCCTTTGCATGCTCGCCGAATGTCTTCTTGATGGCAATGGTCTCGAATAAATCGTTGTGATGTGTGCTTGTGCCGTGAGCATTTACATACCATACATCATTTGTGGAAATGCCTGCTTCTTTTACTGCAAGTTCCATAGCTTTGGCTGCACCGGAACCGTCTTCTGCAGGGGATGTGATGTGGAACGCATCACCGGTTGCACCGTAACCTACAACTTCAGCAAGGATCTTTGCACCTCGGGCTTTTGCATGTTCCAGTTCTTCCAGAACTACGACACCTGCACCTTCACCCATAACGAAACCGCTTCTTTCTTTGTCAAAAGGAATAGAGCATCTCTTCGAATCTGTGGAAGATGTCAGGGCTGTCAGGGCTGCGAAACCACCAAAACCTGTTGGTGTGATAGCAGCTTCTGTTCCGCCTGCGACCATTACGTCTGCATCAGACCACTGGATGGTTCGATACGCTTCACCAATGCTGTGAGTTCCTGTTGCGCAGGCAGTTACAACGTTGATGTTCTTTCCACGAAGTCCGAACTGGATGGATACATTTCCTGATGCCATGTTGGAAATCAGTAATGGGATCATCAGTGGATTCAGTCTGCCCGGACCTTTTGTTTCCAGAATTTCGCAGGATTTTTCTACTACCTGCATGCTTCCGATGCCGCTTCCTACGCTGCATCCTACACGGAACGGATCTTCTTTTGTCATATCAAGGCCAGACTGCTCAATGGCTTCTTTTGCTGCTGCAACTGCATACTGGCTGAAAAGTTCCATACGTTTGGCAGATTTGAAATCCATGTAATCTTTTGCATTGAAGTTGTTGATCTCTGCTGCCATATGTGCTCTGTATTTGGTTGTGTCAAAGCGGGTTACTTCTGCGAAATTTGTTTTGCCTTCTTTTACACTGTTCCAGAATTCCTCTACATTTAAACCTACAGGAGTGATAGCTCCCATACCTGTGATCACTACTCTTCTCATTTTAATCTCCTTGTCTGTTTATACGTTCATGCCGCCATCTACGCTGATGACCTGGCCTGTAATATAATCTGCTTTGTCTGATGCCAGAAATACTGCTGTATTCGCAATATCTTCCGGCTTTCCGAAACGCCCCAGAATGATCTGTTTACATGCATTTTCTTTCAGTTCTTCGGAAAGTATTTCCGTCATCTCTGTATCTACGAATCCCGGTGCAATGGCATTTACTGTGATGCCGCGACTGCCAAGTTCTCTTGCCATTGTCTTTGTCAAACCGATGACTCCCGCTTTGGATGCTGCATAGTTTGCCTGTCCTGCATTTCCAAGGATTCCGGAAACAGAAGAAATGTTGATGATCTTTCCGCTTCTCTGTTTCAGCATCTGGCGAGCACTGTGACGAATGGTATTAAATGTGCCTTTCAGGTTTACATTTAATACGGAATCAAAATCTTCTTCTTTCATTTTCATGATCAGACCATCTTTAGTAATTCCGGCGTTATTTACCAGAATGTCCAGATGTCCGTATTCTTTTACTACATCTTTGATCATGGCTTCGCAAGCTTCAAAATCGCTTACATTGCATTTATATATAGAAGCTTTTCCACCATTTTCTTCAATGGTTTGTTTTACTTCTTTTGCCCGTTCTTCGGAACCATTATAATTGACGATCACCTCTGCTCCCTCTTTTGCAAGCGCAATGGCGATGGAGCGTCCGATTCCGCGTCCTGCACCTGTGACAAGTGCCACTTTATTCTTCAGCATTTACAGACAACTCCTTTCTTACTGCTTCCAGATCCTCTGTTTTCTCTATATGTAAGGCTTTTACATTTCTGTTGATTTTCTTAAGAAATCCGGTCAGAGTTTTTCCTGGTCCTATCTCAATAAATGTATCTACACCATCGCTGATCATCTGCTCTACGCACTGCTGCCAGCGCACGGAGGAAGATACCTGTTTTACAAGAAGTTCTTTAACCTGTTCCGTCTCTGTCACGTTCTGTGCGGTTACATTTGTTACATACGGAATAGTGAACTTCTGAATCTCCACATCTTCCAGAGCCTGTCCAAGTTTCTCTCCTGCTTCTCTCAAAAGTCCGCAGTGAAAAGGGCCACTGACTTTAAGCGGGATTACACGTCTTGCGCCGGCTGCTTTTAAGGCTTCTCCTGCTGCAGCAACTGCTTTCTCTTCTCCTGTGATCACAATCTGTCCGGGGCAATTATAGTTTGCAATGGATACAATCCCTTCCGTCTCCTCGCAGATTTTCTCAATGAGTTCTGCATCTGTTCCAAGGACTGCTGACATTGCACCGCCTGTCGGATATGCCTCCTGCATCAGGATTCCTCTTTTTCGCACTACTGCAAAGGCATCCTCTTCTGTCATTACTCCGGAAGCTACAAGTGCACCGTACTCTCCAAGACTTAATCCGGCATTTACCTGAGATGTGATCCCGGATTCCTCTACAGCTCTTAGTATAGCGATTTCTGCTGCCAGCATGGCAATCTGTGTATATTCTGTAATATTTAAGTTCACATTTTCTTCAAAACACAAAGCTTCCACATCAAGACCGGACGCTTTAGATGCTCTGTCAAACACTTCACGGCATACAGGATATTTCTCGTAAAAATCCTTTGCCATACCTGTGTACTGTGCGCCCTGTCCTGGGAATACAAATGCAATTTGTGACATATCTGATTCCTCTCTATTGTTCTTGTTTCAAATTATTTTATTTTAAAATATTTTGATATTCAAATTATAGTGTCAAAAAATTTCTCCCGGGAGCCATTTCCGACTCCAGGGAGGTTATAAATTAAGCTTCTACGCCTTTATCTTTCAGGTAATCCATAACAGCACCAACTGTTGTTAAGTCTGTAAGGTCTTCTGCCGGGATCTCAATGTTGTATTCGTCTTCCAGAGCCATAACCAGTTCAAAGAGGTCAAGGGAATCTGCTCCAAGGTCATCCTTGAAAGATGTGTCAGCATTAATCTCTGCTGCGTCACAATTTAACTGTTCTGCGATCATTTCACTCATTTTTTCTAACATAGTTCTCTTCTCCTTTAATTCAAGTCCCGGACTGTCTGTATTCCGGATATTACTTGTTTCTTTAATATTTTATTAAGCGGTAAACATCCGCTTCATTTTTCTTCTAACCGAACAATTGATTTACTGTTTGTTCTGTCTGACACACCTAAATCGTGTTCAATTACTTTGATGTTCAAAGTATATATTCTTCACTTCTGTTTGTCAAGCACTATTTTATTTTACTGTGATCTTTTTGCGTTATTCTTCAAACCGGATCTGCCTTGCCACACTCAGTGCAAGGCCCATCTCCGCCATAAGAAACAGAACCGACGTACCGCCGTAACTGATAAATGGTAATGTAACACCTGTATTCGGCATGAGATTTACAACAACTGCGATGTTCAGAATAACCTGCAGTGCAATATGAATAAAGATTCCGCTGACCATCAGTGAACCAAACATATCCGGAGCATTCTGTGCGATAAAGAACAGTCTATATAGCAGATAGGCATACAGCATCAGCACGATAAGTCCTCCAAAAATGCCAAGTTCCTCACATATGATCGAGAAGATCATATCATTCTGAGCCTCAGGTACACTTCCAAGCTTCTGGATACTGTTTCCAAGCCCTCTGCCAAAAAAGCCCCCTGAACCAATGGCATATAATGCCTGAATCGTCTGATATCCCCAGGTATCCGCGTAATCCTCAGGGTGAAGCCATACCATAATTCGTCTCAGACGGAAACTTCCGCTGCCATCAACACTTGCAGTAGCATTCAGGAATATGACTCCGATCACCCCCACTGCAATTACCACACCTGCGATGATAACAAAGATTCTTGTATCAGGATGCGCTACAAATATCAGTCCCGCAGTAATGCAGAAAATAATGATCGCAGTACTCAGGTTATCTGTAAATACATATGCAACAAGTGCAAGTAATGCTCCTGCACCGCCAAGCACCATACATCCTTTTAAAGTACGAACCTTCTTTCCCATATGCACGATCATATATGGCAGACATACAATAACTGCGATCTTGGCAATTTCTGCCGGCTGAAATTGGATCGGTCCCAAATTAAGCCATCTCTGTGCACCGTTTGCAGACTGTCCCAGCGGAGTTTTTACCAGCATCATCAATGCCAGCGCGGCCAGATACAGGATTGTAGCAAAGCGGTTCAGTATATGATAATTGATTCTCGAAATAACCAATGCCATAATGATACATGCCACACTGATCATTGCCTGCTTCTTAAAGAAAAACATATCATCCCCGTATTTTAATTCAGCGGTATATGAACTTGTACTGTACAACATAATAAGGCCGAAACAGGTCAGCAATACAATAACCGCCACAAGACTGTAATCATAATAATCAACCTTTGCTTTCCGGCGCGCCCCGCTTCTGGAGGATGAAGCTGTATAAGATTGCTTTCGTGATTTTGTATTTTGCATTTAATCACCTGTCGCTTTCTAAAATATCATTTTCACCAATCAGAGAATATCTCTTCTGATACCAGAAGTCAAGCAGAATCATTCATCTGATTTGTTTCCGGATCACTTTTTTTACTTCCGGGTATTCCTTCCCGGTAATCATTCTTTTTCATTATATCAGAAAGCTTATACATAAGCAATGGGACAGTTGTCTGATACACCTGCCCCATTTAATCGTAATACCAGTACATCGAATATTAAGTAACCGCCATATTGACTTGCCTTAATTTTCAATATACCAGCTGTTTACTTTGTTTTCAACAGCATAAAGTTTGAATCTGTTATTCTTCATCATCAGCAATCTCAATCGGATCGGATTCAAAGATAAATTTAACATTTCCGTCCATATCACTGGATCTGTCTGTAAATGTTGTATACATTACATCATCAGACTGGATTGCTTCAAATCTGTCGAGGATATCCTGAAGATCTCCGTTTACTGTATCATCCAGTTTCTTGATACCTTCTTTGTAGAATTTCTTCTGACCTTTATTTAATTCTTTCGCACCGTCATTGAGCTCTTTGATTCCATCCTTAAGCTGGTCACTTCCATCTGACAGTTCATTTGTTCCGTCAAGCAATGTCTGTGTTCCGGAAACAAGGCTGCCTGTTCCGGATGCAAGTGTCTGTGCTCCGGATGCAAGTGTCTGTGCTCCGGATGTAAGCTGAGATGCTCCGCTGTTTAATGTAGAGCTGTTAGAAGAGAGCTGAGATGCTCCGCTGTACAATGCTCCGCTGTTAGAAGCAAGTGTAGCTACACCGCTTGTAAGCTGACCTGTTGCAGAGCTGATCTGTGACATACCGCTCGTCAGGCTCTTTCTTGCACTCTTAAGAGTCTTTGCACCTTTTAACAGTGCCTGTGCATTAGCATTGTTCTCACCCTGAAGCTGTGTGATTCCGGCTGTTAATGTTTTGCCTGAACTCAAAAGTGTGTCTGCTCCTGAAATCAGCTGCTCTGTGCTGGCTTTTGCAAGGTTCTCATATCCGTTCTGCAGAGATTTGTTTGCTTCTGTAAGCTGAGCAGATCCGGCCTTAAGCTGCTCAATACCCTCTAACATCTCCGGTAACTGTTCACCAAGCTCAGTAAACAGAGTATTCATGCCGTTTACACCTTTGGCAAGTTCTGTTCCCATAGCAGAGAGCTGATCTCCGCTGGATGTTAATGTTTCATCATTTGCAGTCAGCTGTTTTGCACTCGCATCAAGCTGGTCTACTGTTTCTTTCACGCTCTTTAATCCTGTACTTAATGCCTGTAACTGCTGCTGAAGCTGTTCAACACCGTTGTTTACTGTTTCTCCTTCTGAATCTGCTGTTGCTGCCGCACTGTCTGCGGATGCTCTCAGGCTGCTTGCAGCTGCCTGTAATGCAGATGTATCAGGTGCAGATGCTGTAACTGTGGATGCATCAATATTAGATGCACTTTCCTCTGCTGACTGAATTGATCCCAATGCACCACTTACAGCTGCTTCCACTGCTGCTGCAGTCGCATCATCCATATTGCTGTAATCAATATTATTTAAAGCAGATTCTGCCGCTTCAAGCTTGCTGCTTACAGCTGCAACACCTGCATTTACAGAAGATGCATCTACAGAAACATTTGAAGCATCACTGATCCAGGATTCAATAGCATCTGCCTGGCTGTTCATCACATCTGCGCTTTCATTTAACTTATTTGCCATCGCCTGTGCACTTTCCTGTACAGATGCTGTCTGAGAACCTGACATATCATTCAACGCACTCTGAAGTTTTGACAGACCTGCTGCAAGCTGCTCTACTCCTGCAACATATTCTTTTACTTTAGATGTATAGGAAGTAACTCCTGTTGTATAAGCAGTTACGTTCTGACTAAACTCAGAAATCTGTTTTGCATCAATCGAAGATGAAAGTGCTGACATTTTATCCACAGCAGTCTGAATTCCGTTCACAGCTGAATCAATTCCAGGAGTCATCTGTCCGATTCCCTCAACAAGACTCTTGATGCCGCCTACATACTGGCTCACACCGCCTGCAAGCTGATTAGCTCCTGCAATGTACTGCTGCATTCCATCTGTCAAAGTAGTCGCACCGTTTACATAGTTCTGTACACCGCCTGCAAGCTGATTACCGCCTGCAACGTATGCATTAACACCATCTGTAAGGCTCTTCATTCCGGCTTCATATTCTGACATCTTGCTGTCCAGTGTATCTACCCCTGCAGTATACTGTTTGATTCCGTCAGAAAGTGTATCTGCTCCTGATGTATAAGAAGAAACTCCACTGCTTAATGACTCTGCTCCTGTGCTTAAAGTCTGTGCTCCTGTACTTAACTGTTTCGCACCGTCATCCAGTTCTTTTGCACCATCGTTAAGATCACCGACACCGGATTTGAGAGTTCCGATTCCATCATAGAACTCTTTATATTTATCATTCAATGTACTGGTTCCATCATAGAGATCCTTGGTTCCGTCTACCAGTTTTACTGCTGCATCTGTCAGATCTTTCATGGAATCTTTCAGATCATCCAGTCCGTCGATGTTATCCAGATCAATATCGCTGAAGATATCTGACATAGCTACCGTAAATGCAGAACTCATCTCGCAGTCTGTAACATCTGCTTCCATTGTAAAACCTTCCGGAATATCTACGTCATCTGCAATATCAGAGGACAGATCAAGACTCTCTTTCATTCCAGGCATTCCAAGGCCTACTACAATATTTCTGCTTCCATCAGAAATCACCTTACCGTTATCTACAGTTACATTACTAAAATTATCTGTAGAAAGAATCATTCCGGTTACCATAACAAATGGGGAATAGATCTCTGCATTCTTTCCATTTACTTTCTTAGTTGTCTTGGAAGTATTAGTATAAGTCACTTCCATTTTGAGGTGACCGGTTTTTCCAGCCAGGTCATCCGGTGAAATTTCTGTTCCGTCCAGATAATATTTGATTTCTACAGAAACCGGGAGATCTTTGTCAGTTTTTCCCTGATAATAAATATCTTTTCCGTCTGTATTCCATGTCAGGTTATCACCGTTCTGTGTAAAAGTTTCATCACCTTTTACATTCTTGATATCTGTCAGATCAGAAGTATCTTTGATCTCAGATCCTGAACTGTCTCCTGAATTCTTCAGCCAGTTAGATACGGTAACATCTGTTACATCTCCGGCTGCTGTCGTATTTACATAAACAGTCTCTTCCTTCTGAACTCCACTGTCACTTGTTGAAACAGCTGCCATTACAGTACCTGCTCCAAGAACTACGGCCATTCCTGCTGCAAGTGATGCTGCAGCTGCTTTCTTTCTGTTTCTGTTCATAATAGATTACTCCTTTATATTCTATCTTTCTACAATAGGCTTCTTTATATAATTCTATGTTCTTTATTTTTTCTTCTCTTCTGCCGTTTTCTTCTTGATAAATCCAATAGATGTATGGCAGATGAGCGGATCAAATATCATAAACATTGCAGGCAGTACCAGTAGTACAACTAAAGTACTGATAACTGCACCACGTGAGAGCAGGTTTGTGATACTTCCGATCATATCAACCTGTGTGTAAAGGCCAACACCGAAAGTTGCTGCGAAGAAACTGCATCCACTGATCACTATGGACTTCATTGAAGTCTTATGTGCAATGGCAATGGATTCTTTCTTGCTCTTTCCAAGGCCTCGCTCTTTCTGATATCTGCTGGTCATCAGGATCGCATAGTCAACAGTTGCACCCAGCTGGATACATCCGATAACGATACTTGCTACGAATACGACTTCTTTTCCCTGATAATACGGAACAGACATATTGACGAAGATCGCGAACTCAATAACTGCGACCAGAATAAATGGAAGAGAAATTGATTTGAATACGACCATGATAATAACAAAGATCGCCAGGATGGAAACTGTATTTACAGTCTTTAAGTCTACATCTGTTACGTCCTGTAAGTCTTTTGTCAGAGGTGCCTCACCGATCACCATGGATTCCGGGCTGTAGCCTTTTACAATTTTCTGGATCTCATCGATCTGGTTGTTGACCTCGTCCGTCGCTGTCTTATATTCAGAACAGATAAATTCCATTTCATATTCATCGCTCTCCAGCATCTTCTTCAGATCACTTGGGATCATGGTATCCGGAAATGCGGCACCTACGAAGGAATCCATTCCAAGTGCCCATTTCACACCGTCAACATCTTTGATCTGGTTGAGCATTTCTGTCTTCTCTTTTGACGTCAGTCCCTTCTTTAATAATACCATATGTACATTGTTCATATTAAAGGTATCCTGAAGTTTTGCATTTGCCACGTTACTGTCCAGGGTAGAAGGAAGTGATTTATCAATATTATAGTAGTTTTTCAGATTGTTGTTTCCGTGGATAGCCGGGAAAAGCATTACCAGGAAAATGATCAGCCAAACTTTATAATGCTTTGTAATAAACGCTGATGCTTTGTCAAAGCTTGGAAGCAGCGGCTTATGTGTTGTTTTCTCAATTGCCTTGTCAAAGGTAAGTACCAGAGCCGGAAGTAAGGTTACGCAACATAAAACGCCGATAATAACTCCCTTTGCCATTACGATACCCATATCACGTCCAAGCGCGAAGGTCATAAAGCAAAGTGCGATAAATCCGGCAACTGTTGTAATAGAACTTCCGATTACAGATTTGAAAGTTGCGTTGATGGCATGTGTCATAGCTCTCTCTTTATCACCTTCAAATCGTTTCTTATTCTCCTCGTAACTGTTCAACAGGAAAATGGAATAGTCCATGGTAACACCTAACTGAAGGACTGCAGTCAGCGCCTGAGTGATATAGGAAATCTGACCAAGGAAAATGTTACTTCCAAGGTTGTATAAAACTGCTACGCCGATGCAGAGCAGGAAGAGTACCGGAACAACCAGAGAATCCATTGCAAGAAGCAGTACTACTAATGAGAGGCAGGATGCAATGACAACATAAATCGGCATTTCCTTGAGTGCGATCTGTTTAATATCAGTAACAATACCTGTCATTCCGCTGACAAAGCAGTTCTCAGAAGTTATCTTACGGATTTCTGTTACTGCATCCATGGAAGTTTCAGATGATGTTGTATTGTCAAACAGTGCGATCATCATTGTTGCATTCCCATTAAAAAATGCATCTCTTAAGTCCTTTGGAAGCATCTCTACAGGAACGGAAACATCCAGAACACTGTCATACCATAAAACTTTCTTTACATGGTCTACTGCTTCTATTTTTTCTTTCAGAGCAGCCACATCTTTGAGTTCCATGTCTTCCACGACTATCATGGAAAACGCTCCCATTCCAAACTGGTCTACCATGATATCCTGGCCCTCAACTGTTTCCAGGGTATCCGGCAGGTAACTTAATACATCATAATTAATTCTGGTTGCAGCCATACCGAGATATGCCGGAATCAGTAATACAATTCCGATGATAATGATCAGTATTTTGTGTTTTGCAATCCACTTTCCTACCTTAATCATTTTTCTCTCCTTTTCTTTTTTCCTTATTGATACTGTTTAATCATTCTATGACCAACAGTCATTTTTTATCTCACGAAATGTTATATACCAAAACTGACTGTCAGTCAATCAACATTCTTCACAAATTGTCTAAATTTTTTCGGGTTAAAAATGTAATATTGACTTTTGGTCACTTTTGTTTAAAATAAAAGATAACAGATAACTGGAGGAGGGAGAATCTGTTATGGGAAAACTGGAAGTGAATAAAAAAAAGAAAAAAGACGCTTTGTTTAATACAGCTTTCGATCTTTTTACTACAAAGGGGCTAACCAAAACTACAATTTCAGATATTGTGAATCAGGCTGGCGTTGCCAAGGGTACCTTTTATCTATATTTCAAAGACAAGTATGATATCCGTAATAAACTTGTATCTCACAAGACATGTGAGCTGTTTTTCCATGCACACGAAGCTCTGCAGAATGCTCATATCACCGAATTTGACCAGCAGGTACATTTCATTGTTGATTATATTCTCACTGAACTCGATCAGGACCGGACGCTCCTTCTGTTTATTTCCAAAAATCTCGCATGGGGCGTATTCAAAGGTGCCTTTGAAGAGAAAATGCCTGATGACGAATATAACTTTTATCAGTCCTATCTGGACATGCTGGCTCAGAACGGGCTTCATTACAAGAACCCTGAACTGCTTCTTTTTACGATCATTGAGCTGGTAGGTTCCACGTGCTACAGTTGTATTCTGTATCAGCAGCCTGTACCTATGACTGAATACCGTCCTTATCTGCATAAAACAATTACAGGGATTATGGAGACATTTTCTCAGAATAATACCACCTGCGACACTCTGCCGCCGGTATCCTCCATCGATCACAGTGCATAAATAAAAGCTCCGGAAATCAGAAATTATATCTGAATATTCCGAAGCTTTTTTATTTCTGTTCTTATTCTTTTCCTGTTGTCATATACTGTCTGAGTACACCTGCCACATTGCTGATCGGCATAGTCTGTAACCATACATGGCCAGGACCTGTTACCTCTGTATTAAATACACCCTCACCGCCGAAAAGCATATTCTTTACTCCCGGCACTGTTACGATTTCCATCTGACAGCTTGCACTCATTGCCGCAAGATGCCCGGTATCGATCACAATCTTCTGACCTGCTTTTAACTCATATTCCACAACATGTCCGTCAAATTCAGCAAACAGAGTTCCGTTTCCCGAGAATCGCTGCATGATAAATCCCTCGCCTCCAAAGAGCCCTGCGCTGAATTTTCTGCTGAAATGTACAGAGCAGTCAACTCCCGCTTCACTGGCAAGAAACGCTGATTTCTGTGCTATGATCTCATTTTCCGGTGTGATATTAAATGCACGGATCGAGCCCGGAAAACAGGATGCAAATGCGATCATTCCACTGCCACCAATTGCTGTGTAAATGTTCTGAAACATTTTCTCTCCCGAAAACATACGTCCGAACATCTTTCCGATCCCACCGTTAGAAGTCGTCTCCATTTTCATATTCGGCGACATCCATGACATTCCGCCACCCTCTGTCACGATCTTTTCTCCACCATCCAGATAGCAGATCACTACCGGCAATGTATCACCTTTAATTTCATATCTCATATACTTTGCTCCTTTCCCCCTGCCTAATCTTAATATTGCCTTTCGCAATTGAAGCAGGTGTCTTACTTGATTCGGTTAAAAGCATTTACTGCAGGGACCATATCCCATAGCTTCTGCTTCAGATTGTGTTACCTCTCTGGCAGTATCAGGATTCATTCTTCCGCAATTGGGAATCCTGTGATATTTTTCACCTGTTGCGGGGATCCATACCATGTTTCCATAAGACTGTTCCTGTGTTTCTTCCTGTATCTGATTCTGTGTCTGTGCCGGTTCCTGTTCAGAAACAGCAGATCCATCCTGATACTGAGCAGCATCTCCGGAAGTATAATCATTGCATGGGTCCTGTGACCAGGAAATTGTTGTTCCGTCAGATAAGGCAACAATCGTTCCCTGCTTATCTGTCCGGAATACCGGAATCTCCATATCTGACAAACGTCCCATCGTCTCTGCTGACGGATGATTATACTGATTGTTGACTCCACAGCTTATTACAGCATAAGACGGTGAAGTTGCCTCAAGGAAATCCCATGTAGTTGAGCTTGCTGATCCATGATGCCCCACAGAAAGGACATCACAGTCAAGGTTCATTCCCGTACTGATCATATCCTGCTCACTGGTTTCCTCTGCATCTCCGGTAAAAATAAAGCTGTTTGAACCATTCTCAAGTTTGATCACCAAAGAGTTATCATTACTGTTCTGGCTGATACCATCCGGTGCAAGAACCGTAAAGCTTCCGGTCCCGAAGTCAAAAGTATCACCTACAGACGGATACTGCACGATGATCGCATTTGCAGTGGCAGTATTCATAAAAGTATTAAACAGATTTGACGTATGAACGTAATCCGGTCCGAAAACATTGCTCACTTCGAAACTGTTCAGGCACTTTACAAGACCGCCAAGGTGATCCTCATCATAATGAGAAGAAATCATATAGTCAATGGTCTGTACATTCTGCTGCTGTAAATAAGATACAACCTGATCCGCATGACTCTGATCTCCACCGTCATACAACAGATTCTGTCCGCCGGACTGTACCAGAATCGCATTACCCTGACCCACATCAAGGAAATGAACTGCCATCTCTCCTCCTGATGCCGCATTCACTATTAACGCTGAATGCGGCACCAGTGTAAACAGCAGAAGAAATAATGATAAAATTAGTGACTGTAATTTTCTTTTCATATGTATATTCTCCTGATTATCTAATTATATATTATATTGCAGAGTTCAAAAGATTACTGTTTTCCTTCAGAATAATGGCACAGAATCATAACGTCAAAAAACTCTGAAACAGTTATTACTTTATAACTCAAATGTTTCCAGATCATCCGGAATCAGAAGATTTCCTTTGTAATATTGTCTGCCCTCTTCTGTATAAAGTTCTTTTCGTCTGGAAATATTTTTGTCTTCTGTATGATAAAGGATCAAATTATCTACATTCAGATCCTGAGCAAGCTGACATGCATCTTTCACTGTAGAATGATGTTTCTCATAAGGTTTGAACTTGTCTGCCTGAGAAAACAGGCAAAATGCTTCGTGGAGAAGCCATGTACTGTTTACTGCATACTTATGCTCACATTCATTATACGGCTCATCTCCGCAGCAAGTCAGTTTCTTCCCGTCAGCATATTCCATACAGAAGCCAAACTGTTTCGCTTTTGTAGACAGGATGTCAAAGAATGTCACCTTATGTCCCAGGATCATTCTTTCTTCTCCGTCTTTTACCTCTTCCAGACAGACTTTCTCTCCGATAAATTTCGTTTCCTTTGGTGTCAGAAGCATCTCTGCCATCTGTTTCAGCAAACCGATCACTTCATCATGTCCATAAATCGTCACTTCTCCGTCAAACTGTCCTCTTGCCATTCCCTGACAGTACATCCTGAGCATCCAGATGATTCCCAGCAGATGGTCAATATGTTTATGAGTAACAAAAATCGTACTGATATCCTTCCAGCTGATTCCCGCATCCTCCAGCTGTTTCAGAATCGTGCTTCCACCGCCTCCGTCAATCATAAAATATTCTTTATCTTCATTTAAAGTAAAACAGGTGTTATAACACTTCGTCACTTTTGCATTTCCGGTTCCCAGTATTGTAAGTTTCATCTTCATGTATCCTCCTGGCAATTTCATTTTAACTTTTTGTATTTTACAGATTTCTGCTGACAATACAGCATTTTTTCTCTCCTGTAGTATATCACAGAAAAGAAAAGTGTTCCATCCACACGGAACACTTTTCTAATATTATATATCAGTTACGTTACTGAGAACGGAGTAACCAGTAACTCAGTTACATCTGTCGCAGGAAGCAGTACATGGATTATCAAAGCTCGGATTAAATGCATAGAAATTCTTCGCATCCAGTTCTTCCTGAATAGAGCGGAGTGCTTCACCGAATCTCTGGAAATGCACTACCTCTCTTGCACGAAGGAACTTAATCGGATCTGCAATTTCAGGCATATCACGTACTACGCGAAGAATATTGTCATAAGTAGACCGTGCTTTCTGTTCTGCAGCAAGGTTCTCAAACAAATCTGTAATAGGATCTCCCTTGCTCTGGAATTCACATGCGTTAAACGGAACCCCGCCCGCTGCCTGCGGCCAGATTCCGACAGTATGGTCAATATAGTAAGGACCAAAGCCGGACTTTTCGATTTCTTCCATGGAAAGATCACGAGTCAGCTGATGCACAATAGTAGATACCATTTCCAGGTGGCTGAGTTCTTCCGTACCAATATCATTTAACACAGCAGTCGCCATGCGGTTCGGCATGGTAAATCTCTGTGAAAGATATCGCATGGAAGCACCGATCTCGCCGTCAGGTCCGCCGTACTGACTCATGATATACTGCGCGATCTTCGCATTCGGCTGTGTAATATTTATCGGATACTGGAGTCTTTTTTCATAATTCCACATAAACTATCTGCGCCCTCCTTCCCTTTCCCACGGAAATGGCTGTTCCATCCACTTCCAGATAGATTCTTCGGTCTGATCTGTGCTGTCAATAGTGAGAGGACCGTACATTTCTGCGTACTCTTTTAACAGCTTCTTCCGTTCCTGCACAAGTTCCCGACAATACACGAGAGCTTTTTCATCACAGGGATGTGTGTCGAGATATAAGTTCATATCATTTACGGCAAAGCTGACCTGATCAATACGATCCAGAAGCTGCCGTCCGGAACAGTTCTGTTTCATCTGCGCACACCTCTCTTTCCACAAAACGGCTTACATAACTGAGGAAAAACAGTTCCCACACTCAATGCATACTGCAGAGGAAAGTTCTCGGTGAATTCCTGACATGGCACGTAAGCCATAGCAGGTTCCAGATACTGTAAATGAGAAAACATCTCATCACTCTTTCCCTTGCTTCCGGGCATCACACAATTGCAATTTTCAGCCTTTCTCTCCCTTTCCATACATCCGGATCTGTTTGATTCTCTATCTGCAGGCTGTGGTCTGTTCATGCCACAGGTCCGGTTATACGGTCTGTTACAGGAACGCCCCATCCGATAATTATCCATAAACAATCCCTTTCTTTATACGATTCTGAGCAACTATTCAGCAGTTGACTATCCCGTAAATGCAAGGTACCGAACAGTTACGAATCTGTTTACCCTATATTTTATGTCATTATTTTAAAATCGTGACCATACAGGAATAATGCCATCCGATTTCACATTAAAAATGCATGGAAAACTTCACAAAAATTTCATGTTTACAAATGTCTCTAACAGTGCTATAGTATCCTTACTTCATTAGCAACAAAAAAGCAAATATATTATATAAACGGGGCTGTTTCACATATCCTTTCATGTGACAGCCCCCTTATTGGAGGAATTATGCAGATAATTATTGTTGGGTGCGGTAAAGTCGGACGTACTCTGGCAGAACAGCTTCAGGAAGAAGAATCCGATATCACTCTGATAGACGTTTCTTCTAATGTAATAAACTCTCTTCAGGATGATATTGATGCCCTTGGAATCGTAGGAAACGGTGCAAGTATCAACACTCTGATGGAAGCAGGCATTGAGAATGCAGATATTCTGATCGCAGTAACCGGCTCTGATGAAATGAACCTTCTGTGCTGTCTCATTGCGCAGAAAACAGGCCACTGCCAGACGATTGCCCGTGTCCGCAACCCTATCTATGCCAAGGAAATCGGTTTTATCAAAAAGCGTCTGGGTGTTACCATGATCATTAACCCCGAGCTTGCAGCTGCACAGGAAATCTCCCGTCTTCTGAGATTCCCGTCCGCGATCAAAATCGATACCTTTGCCAGAGGCCGTGTGGAAATGCTGAAATTTAAGGTTCTTCCGGAATTCGATCTGGACGGTATGACCATTTCCCGCATTACGGAAAAGCTTCGCTGCGACGTTCTGTTCTGTGCAGTAGAAAGCCGTGACTCTGTTTCCATACCTGGTGGTAATTATGTAGTTCACGACGGAGATATGATTTCAATCCTTGCATCACCGATAAACGCAGCAGCATTTTTCAAGAAAATCGGTCTCAAGACCAATCAGGTAAAGAATGCTATTATTGTAGGCGGCGGCACTATTTCTTATTATCTTACAAAAGCGCTCCTTGACATGAATATCTCAGTAAAGATCATTGAGCAGAATGAACACCGCTGCGAAACCTTAAGCGATCTGCTCCCGGATGCAACCATTATCAATGGCGACGGTACAGACCGATCTCTTCTTATGGAAGAAGGGCTTGCCCGTGCAGAGGCATTCGTATCTCTTACCAATATGGATGAAGAAAATGTATTCCTGGCACTTTTTGCAAAAACAATTTCCAAAGCCAAGCTGGTAGCCAAGGTAAACCGTCTCTCCTTCGATGATGTTATTGACAGTCTTGATATTGGAAGTGTTATTTATCCAAAGTATATCACTGCTGACTATATTCTGCAGTACGTACGTGCCATGCAGAACAGCATCGGAAGTAACATTGAAACCCTTTATCATATTCTGGATAATCAGGCCGAAGCTCTGGAATTTGCAATTCGCGAAAATTCACCTGTAGTGGGTATCCCGTTATCTGATCTGAACCTGAGGAAGAATCTTCTGGTCGGATATCTTAATCGAAACGGTCAGGTTAAGATTCCACGCGGCCAGGATACGATTCAGGTAGGAGATACTGTGATCATCGTAACCACTCATAAGGGTCTGCGTGATATCACAGATATTCTGGAAAAGTAAAGGAGCCAGATTATGAATTATTCCATTATTATTTATATCATCGGAATGATCCTGGAAATTGAGGCCGTATTCATGGTTCTGCCTGTAGTCACTGCTTTAATCTATCAGGAAATTTCCGGCGTTGCTTTTCTGATCACCATTGTATTGTGCCTGGCCATCGGAATTCCCCTTACCTGGAAGAAACCGACACGAAAGGCCTTCTACACGAAAGAGGGATTCGTAACAGTAGCATTAAGCTGGATCGTTCTGAGTATTATGGGCGCAATCCCATTTGTACTCAGCCACAGCATCCCGAATCCTGTTGATGCACTGTTTGAAACCGTTTCTGGTTTTACTACAACAGGTGCCAGTATCCTCAGCAATGTAGAAGCGCTTCCACACTGCATGCTGATATGGCGAAGCTTCACACACTGGATCGGCGGTATGGGAGTTCTGGTCTTTATCCTTTCTCTGCTGCCTCTTACCGGCGGATACCACATGAATCTGATGAAAGCAGAGAGCCCGGGTCCTTCCGTAAGCAAGCTTGCCCCAAAAGTACAGTCAACAGCCAAAATCCTGTATACCATTTATTTTGCAATGACCATGGTTCAGATTGTTCTGCTTCTGATTGGCGGCATGCCACTCTTTGACACGATCTGTACAGCTTTTGGTACAGCAGGTACCGGTGGATTCGGTATCAAAAATGACAGTATGGCAAGCTACAGTCCTTATCTGCAGAATGTCATCACAATTTTTATGATTTTATTTGGTGTTAACTTTAATGCATACTTCTTTATTCTTACAAAGAAATTTGCACAGGCATTCAAGATGGAAGAGGTACGCTACTATTTTGGAATCATTGGTATCGCAATCCTGATCATCACCTGCAATATCTATCATATTTTCGGAAGTGCCGCAAAAGCATTTCAACAGGCAGCCTTCCAGGTTGGTTCTATCATCACGACCACCGGATATGCCACAACAGATTTCAATGGATGGCCGGAAATTTCCCGTACGATCCTGGTCATGTTGATGTTTATCGGTGCCTGCGCAGGAAGTACCGGCGGCGGTATTAAAGTTTCCAGAATCCTGATTCTGTGCAAAACCGTCCGCAAAGAACTGCATATTTTTCTGCATCCGAATGCTGTAAAGAAAATAAAAATGGATGGCAAAGCCATCCCTCACGAAGTTGTCCGTTCTACAAATATTTTCTTTATTGTATATGTGCTGATTTTCGCAGCATCCATATTTCTGATCGCTTTTGATGATTTTGATCTGATTACGAATTTTACAGCGGTTGTAGCAACATTCAATAACATTGGTCCCGGCCTTGAACTTGTTGGACCTACCGGAAACTTTGGCATGTTTTCCTGGTTTTCAAAGCTTATTCTTACTTTTGATATGCTGGCAGGACGCCTGGAGATCTTCCCTCTGCTGCTGTTATTTGTAAGAGATACCTGGAGGAAATTTTAAGAGAAAAAAGATATAGAAAATAATTTTTAGTTTTCACATTATGTTCACAGCTTTTTCACATTTATTGGATATAATCATATTTAGAAAGGCGATGAGTCTTTCTATAAATATTTTTCTTTTTCATACGCGCCGGTACGAAAGTACCGGCCTCCTTCCATTTATGGGAGTTTTTTTATTTTACAGCATCTTTTTGTACTCCCTCATAATTAAATGCGGGAATGAAACTTTCTCTGGCAGTTTTTCCGTCCTGAAAGAACCCATTTTCTATTCCAATCTCAAATGCATAATCCAGAATTTTTTCATATTCCCTTTTGGTCACACATCGATTTAACTCCGTATATTTTTTCTGTTCAAAAACAGGCGTATACTGATTCATAATACTGATATATATCCCGTTTCCAAAAATCTCATGCAGAATTTTCAGTGCCTCTTTCGAATTTTTCGTATGTCCCGGCAGTATCAGATGCCGGACAATAGTACCTTTCTGAATATATCCATTTTCATTAAATTCCGTTTTCCCTGTCTGCCGTACCATTTCACTGATCGCCTGCAGTGCCTTTTCGGGATAATCATATGCATGAGAAAAATTTCCGGCCAATTCACTCTGTGCATACTTATAGTCCGGCAGATATACATCCACATATCCGTCCAGCAGTCTCAATGCCTCTACACTTTCATATCCTCCACAATTATAAATAACCGGAAGATCCAGTCCTTGCTTTTTGGCAATGTCCAGCGCAGCGATAATCTGAGGAACATAATGTGTTCCTGTTACCAGATTAATATTTGCAGCGCCCTTTTCCTGCAGTTCCAGAAATATTTCAGAAAGTCTTTCCACTGTAATCTCAAGTCCGCTGTCACCAATAGCGATATCACGATTCTGACAGAAACAGCACCGCAGATTACATCCGGAAAAAAAGACTGCCCCTGAACCTCTGGCTCCTGAAATACAGGGTTCCTCCCACATATGCAATGCTGCCCTTGCCACTCTCAGAGTCTGATCCATTCCGCAGTATCCTGTTTTTCCCGCAGTTCTGTCTGCATGACAATTTCGCGGACACAAACTGCAGTTCTTCAGCAGCAGAACCCCTGCATTCTGTTTTTCTGTTTTATCTTCGTTTTCTTGTGTCTGCAATTTATTTATCTTCACTTTTTCCTACCCTTTTATCTTATGTTTTTTCTGTGTCATATCTCTCCTGTACATGAGTTCATTATACTACATTCCCCGGTTACGTCTATTCATATTTTACAATTTCTTTTTTCAGACGTTTCATAATCCTTTTTTCCAGTCTTGAAATATACGACTGTGAAATTCCCAGAAAGTCAGCTACTTCCTTCTGTGTTTTCTCGGTACTGTTATCTTTGCCCAGGCCAAATCTCAATCGGATAATCGTCTGTTCCCTTGGCGAAAGTTTGCTGATTGCTTTTGAAAGCAACGAAATCTCTACTTCATCCTCAAGCCGCCGTGAAATCACATCCTCATCTGTTCCAAGAATATCAGACAACAACAGTTCATTACCATCCCAGTCCACATTGAGCGGTTCATCTATGGACACTTCCATCTTCGTCTTGCTGTTACGGCGAAGATACATCAGAATTTCATTCTCAATACATCTGGACGCATAAGTAGCAAGTTTGATATTCTTTACAGGGTTAAATGTATTGATTGCTTTGATCAGTCCTATAGTTCCAATAGAGATCAGATCCTCCACCCCAACTCCTGTATTGTCAAACTTCCTTGCAATATATACAACAAGCCTTAAATTATGTTCGATCAGAATTGATTTCGCTTCTTCCTCCTGTCCTGTTCCAAGCTTCTGAAGCACAAATGCTTCACGCTGCGGTTCCAATGGTGCGGGAAGAACGTCATTCCCGCCAATATAAAAAACATCTCCCGAACGGTTCATCACCATTCTTGACACTACCTGAAATGGATAACAGCTCATAGTCACAACCCCTCCTGTTAAAGTAATCTGGAATTCAAAAGCACCTCGTATTCCTTACCAAAAGCGGATGTATCAAATGAAAATGCAAGTACCGGTCTGTCCACACAAATGACCTCCGTCGGAGTCTGAATACAAAGTTTCTCCAGTGTAACAGCCAACATCATCCCCTGCTCATTTCCTATACTGTGAAAAATAATAAAATGTGGATGAAGTCCTGCAGCCTCTGTATTTTGCAGTTCTCCGGGATTTTCTTTCAGGTGTCTCAAACAGTTTACTGTTTCTTTTGAACATATTTCAGACAAAACCTCTATTGTACCCACTGATACCGGTTTTCCATTGACAGAATCTGTAAGCAGATTCCCTGAATCATAAAAACCGTGAAAAGAACAGCTCTTTCCTTTGTAAAATATGGTCACCGGGTAAATATTTTTTGTCCGTATTCTCAGGGAGTCTGTCAGATATGCCAGTGCTGTACTTCCGAACCATGCAGCAGCGGCAAGAATCAGAAACATTTTGAATGTCAATTTCTCCCCTGCCATTGCTTCCCACAATCCTCCGCACAAAAATGCGGCAAAATATAAAGTAAGAATAGCCTTAAGCAACAGGCTTCCCCTCTTCAGATCACACCCTATCACCAGCATTCCCGCTGCACAACCTCCATGCAGCAGCACCAGTGCCGGAAGAAAAATCTCTGACTTCAGACAGTAGCGCAGATAAATAATCCCACATGAAAAAAGCGCTCCTGCTATCGCACCGAGAAGTATACGTTTCCGACTTTTGGTGCATTGAAACAATATTCCTGTAAGTCTGAGAAGTATGTAATCTATCAGGAGATTTGTGAAAAATACAACATCTATGTATATCTCATAATGCATTTCCGCCCCCCTGTCTGATGCCAGTCAAGCAGATAAAATCATCCGCTTCGCTACGTGGCTCTACACCGAACAGCTTCTCCTTCACTTCGGTAAGTGCTACTCATTATACGGGATGAAACGCGCGGATTTTGTCAAAAGAGCAGACCCCTGTCTTAGAATTTATCGCACTAAACCGACAAAATTTTATCCTCTGATTTATTGACATATGATTTAACTTAGAATAAAATGATAGATAATTTCTATGTTTTACATGGGTGATTTTTATGTTTCTTAAATGAAACAGACTGGAGGAATTTAACATGAATACAATTACCGGACACACAGGCCTCACTGCACTTCTGGGCAGCCCTGTCGCACACAGTATTTCCCCTTTAATGCATAATGAGGCATTCCGTCTCCTCGGACTTGATTATGTATATTTATGTTTTGATATAAATGAAGAGACCCTTCCTGCAGCAGTTGCAGGATTAAAGACATGCGGCATTCGAGGATTCAACCTTACCATGCCGAATAAGAATAAAATTGTAGAATTGCTGGATGAGCTTTCCCCTGAAGCACAGCTGATTGGGGCCGTCAATACAGTTCTGAATGACAACGGAAAACTGATCGGATACAATACAGATGGATATGGTTTTATGCAGTCTGTACGTGACGCAGGACACGATATTTCAGGAAAGAATATTACAGTTATGGGAGTCGGCGGAGCTTCTATGGCAATCTGTGCACAGTCTGCCCTGGACGGTGCAGCTTCTGTACATATTTTTGCAAGACGTACAAGCAGATACTGGAACCGCACCCAGAAGTTCGCAGAGAACCTCTCTGCCAAAACAGGATGTCAGGTCTGTCTTTTTGACAATGATGACCATAAAGCATTAAAAGATTCCATTACCCAAAGTTATCTGCTGATCAACGCTACTTCTGTCGGCATGGTTCCGGATGTTGATGATACTATTATCAAAGATACTTCTCTGTTCCGCCCGGGGCTTGTTGTCGCAGACGTTGTATATGAACCGCAGGAAACCAGGCTTCTCAGAGAAGCCAAAGCTGCAGGCTGCCAGACTTTTAACGGAATGTACATGCTTCTCCATCAGGGAGCCAAAGCATTTAAAATCTGGACAGGACAGGATATGCCTGTTTCTGTTATTAAAGAGAAATATTTCTCTGTAAAATAATTTCCTGTGATAGATAAAAAATGCAGAAGGAAGTCAGATCTTCCGCCTGCATTTTTTATTGTCATATTCTGAGTATATCTTACAGATTTCCCATTATTTTGTCTTTTATAATCGCCAGAATTTCTCTTGGAATATATATCAGAAGTCTCCAGGAACAGTACTTTGAAGGAATCGGATAAATCTCTTTACATCCGCATTTTCTGCCAATTGCAGTACCGCGGAATACATGAAAGTTATTAGTAACCACACCTACCGAATGATCCAGTCCGATCAATGCCAGACTGAATTTCAGATTCTCGGTTGTACTGGTGGATCTCTCTTCCAGAATCAAACGTTCTCTGTCAATCCCGTGTTCTATCAGATAATCGCACATTGCCTGAGCTTCTGAGAGCGCCTCCCCGTCCCCCTTTCCGCCGGACAGTACAGCTTTTGTATCAGGGTTCTCTTCCAGATACTGCAAAGCCCTTCTGGTACGTTCCAGAAGGGCCAATGTAAGCCGTGTGCCATCTACATGGGCACCCAGCACAATAATATATTCCAGATTCGGATACTTACGCATTCTTTCCGCAGCAGTATTTATATTTCTTACCGCTTCCGCATGGACACGGATCATTACGTCCGATCTTCTTTGCTTTTACAACTGTTCCGGATTTCTTCTGCTCAAGATAAAGTTCTTTTCTCTTTTCCGGTGTAAAGATTGCATCCCACTGTGGCAGCTCATACAGCCAGTCAGCTCTTGCATCTACCATATTCTTATAAAGAAGTTCTTTATCAAAGCACAGAGAAACTTTTGTATTCTCATCCATTGTTTCGATTGGGTTCGGGATCTTCAGACTGTCATTGATTCCGTCAAGGAAACCAACCATTGTCAGAACTTCCTGTCCGTATTTCTCTGCGAGTTCTTTAACTGTACCGGTTACTACTTCGTCCGGATTGCTGAGAAGCTGCTCATAAATTCCTTTTTCAATATTAAAATAATTTGCCCAAAATCTCTGAAGTTTGTTACGGTCTGCCTGCTGGTCATAGGCGATTGAACGCCACTGCTCTAAGATTGTTTTATCGCTCATTTCCTTAATCCTCTTTTCCAATATTTCATAGGTATTATGCCTGTGTGGAAACATGTGGAAAATTTTCCTTTCACAAGCTTTTTTATTATATCATCTTTTTACCCAAAATACAAACCATATTCTTTGTATTTTTGGTGAACTTTATTTCACACCAAGTTTCTCCAGTTCTGCTGCTGCCTGTTTGAAAGATTCAAACTGAATTGCATGAATTCCCTGCTTTCTGGCAGCTTCGCAGTTTTCTGCTCTGTCATCCAGAAATACAGACTTCTGAGGGTCAAGATTATAACGCTCAATTAATGTTTTATAGATTGCCGGTTCAGGTTTAATCTGCTTTACCTGGCATGAAAATACTGCCCCGTCCACATATTTGAGGAATGTAAGCTTGTCGCCTGTTCTCTCTAAAGTATCTGTTGCATAGTTAGACAGGATGTATACACGATATCCCTGATTTTTAAGATATTTTACCCAGGTATCTGCATAATCTGTTTTCTCGATCGTCTCATCCGAGCGGCGCATTACCTCACGGATATCGTTTTCATATTCCGGTGCAGCTTTTACCATCTGTTCCACATAATACTGCTCATCTTCACTGCTTCTGTCTCTCTCATTCCATACATTGCTCATAAAGACTGCTTTTGCAATTCTGTCCCTCTCTTCTTCAGGGAAATTAAAACTGTCAAGATAGGTCTCCCAATCATATTTTACAAGGACCTGTCCAACATCAAAAATAATATTTTCCATGCCTGAATCCACCGCCTTTTTATTCTTATTTAAAATTCTGTACACCATCCACATTGCATAAGCAAGCAAAGGAACCATAATAGCCACTGCAAGAGATGCCTTAAAGTAGTTCTGAGAATTTTCCCCTTTTCCAAATGCGAAAAACATTGGCATGCAACATGCAAGAAGCAAAATAATGATCGCTATCCATGCGCCGATTTTTTTTAATTTATTATTGTCTTTTTTCATAATCCTCTTTTTATTATTCATTCTTTCTGTATCTGCGGGCATATTTCCGGATAAACTACACGCCGGAGAATTTCCCCGGCGTATATTGTCATATTCAAGTTACTGTCCGCATAAACAATAACTTCTTACTATATTATTTATTTCTGTAGATGATATCATCACGTCCCGGACCATTAGAGATCATGGTGATCGGGAATCCGATGTGTTTCTCTACGAATTCAACATACTTTCTGCAGTTCTCCGGCAGATCTTCGTATTTCTTGATTCCGCGAATATCGCATTTCCATCCTGGAAGTGTTTCCAGAACCGGTTTTGCTTTCTCAAGCAGTGTAGTTGTCGGGAAGTCTGTTGTTACTTTTCCATCAATCTCATATCCTGTACAAACCGGGATTTCATCCAGATATCCAAGTACATCAAGAACTGTGAACGCAACATCTGTAGTTCCCTGCAGACGGCATCCGTATTTGGAAGCAACACAGTCAAACCATCCCATACGTCTCGGACGTCCTGTAGTAGCACCGAACTCACCACCGTCGCCGCCGCGTCTTCTCAGCTCATCAGCTTCTTCACCAAAGATCTCAGAAACGAATGCACCTGCACCTACTGCACTGGAGTAAGCTTTGCATACAGTAACGATCTGTTTGATCTCATATGGCGGAAGGCCAGCACCTACGGCACCGTATCCTGCCAGTGTGGAAGAAGATGTAACCATCGGATAAATTCCGTGGTCAGGGTCTTTCAGAGAACCAAGCTGTCCCTCAAGAAGAACTTCTTTGCCTTCTTTTAATGCATTCCACAGATACAGAGATACATCGCATACATATGGCTCAACCATTTTCTTGTATTCCATCAGCTCTGCAAACAGCTCATCTACATTAAGGAGCGGTTTGTGATATAAATGCTCAAGAAGAATGTTCTTTGTCTCGCATACGCTTGTAAGTTTCTCTTTCAGATGTTCCTCGTCAAAAAGTTCGCTTACCTGGAAACCGATCTTTGCGTATTTGTCTGAATAGAATGGAGCAATACCGGATTTGGTAGATCCAAAGGATTTGCCGCCCAGACGCTCTTCTTCGTACTGGTCAAAAAGAATGTGGTATGGCATAACCATCTGTGCTCTCTCGGAGATCAGGATCTTCGGCGCCGGAACACCTCTGCTTACGACTTCATTGTACTCTTTAAAGAATACCGGAATATTCAGGGCAACGCCGTTTCCGATCACACTTGTAGTGTGGTTGTAGAATACACCTGACGGCAGAGTATGAAGCGCAAATTTACCATAGTTATTTACGATTGTATGGCCTGCGTTTGCACCACCCTGAAATCTTACGATAATATCAGCTTTCTCAGCGAGCATATCGGTAATCTTACCTTTACCTTCATCTCCCCAGTTAGCACCAACAACTGCTTTTACCATTATAGAATTCCTCCTGTATTTGCGCAACAACACCGGGGTCACACAGATCCCGGCTTGCTGCAATTTTTACCTTTGTTTTGTTATATCAGATATAACCGTTCCCCATTTTTCTCTTCTATATAAATGTTAAACAATTATAATCAGACATTGATCTCAGCTTTAACTCCCAGAAGATCCTTATGGGAATCAAGGATTGGCTGAACCACTGTATTCACAAATCTCTCTGTCTGCTCTTTCGCACGTCCGATATATTTCTTCGGATCCATGGACTTCTGCAAATCTTCCAGAGAAAGATTGAACGCAGGGTCTGCTGCGATCAGCTCCAGCAGATTATTATCCTTACCTTCTACTTTGACAGTTTTACCTGCCTCCATGGAAAGCTCACGGATACGTTCATGAAGTTCCTGACGGTCACCGCCTGCCTTAACAGCATCCATCATGATGTTCTCTGTAGCCATGAACGGAAGCTCAGCCATCATGTGTTTCTCAATAACCTTAGGATAAACAACCAGTCCGTCTACAACGTTCAGGCAGAGATCCAGGATTCCATCGATCGCAAGGAATCCCTCCGGAATGCTCAGACGTTTATTTGCAGAGTCATCCAGAGTTCTCTCAAACCACTGAGTAGCAGATGTGATCGCCGGATTAAGAGCATCTACCATTACATATCTGGAAAGGGAAGCAATACGCTCACTTCTCATAGGATTTCTCTTATAAGCCATTGCAGAAGATCCTATCTGAGATTTTTCAAATGGTTCTTCTACTTCCTTCAGATGCTGAAGGAGACGGATATCATTTGACATCTTGTGTGCACTTGCAGCGATTCCTGCAAGAATATTGGCAACACGTGTGTCTACTTTACGGGAATATGTCTGTCCGGATACCGGATAGCATTCCTTGAATCCCATCTTCTCTGCGATCATTGGATCGATCTTGTCGATGGTTTCCTGGTCTCCGTCAAACAACTCCAGAAAGCTGGCCTGTGTTCCGGTTGTTCCCTTAGATCCAAGAAGCTTCATTGTACCAAGAACATACTCCAGATCTTCCAGATCAAGCAGAAACTCCTGTGTCCAGAGTGTTGCACGCTTACCGACTGTAGTCGGCTGTGCAGGCTGGAAATGTGTGAACGCCAGAGTCGGCTGCTCTTTATATTTATCAGCGAAAGCAGAAAGTTCAGCAATAACATTGACCAGTTTCTTGCGGACAAGCTTCAGCGCCTCTGTCATTACAATAATATCTGTATTATCACCTACATAACAGGAGGTTGCTCCCAGATGGATGATTCCTTTTGCCTTAGGGCACTGCACTCCATATGCATATACATGAGACATAACATCATGACGCACCTGACGTTCACGTTCTTTTGCAACATCATAATTAATATCCTCTGCATGTGCTTTCAGTTCATCGATCTGCTCCTGTGTAATGTTAAGCCCAAGCTCTTTCTCTGTCTCAGCAAGTGCGATCCAGAGTTTTCTCCATGTACGGAATTTCATATCCGGAGAAAAAATATACTGCATTTCTTTGCTGGCATAACGTTCTGATAAAGGACTTACATATCTGTCTGTACTCATCTTCACTCTCCTGTTTCTTTAATAGGATTCTTTATCTTTTATTTCGCTTCTGTACGCAACATAAAACACGCCAGTTCTTATGAATTTCTGTTCTGTGTTTCGTTTATCACAGTTACACATGAAAATCAGGAACTTTGCTCTGTTTCACTGCGTACGTTGAAATTATATAACATCATTCTTCTAAAAGCAACCACAAAAACCTTATCCCTGATGGAATTTGCCAAGAAATTCCCTCATTCGTGCATGATCTGAGGCAAATACTTCCTGTGGGGTTCCTTCTACTGCGATCAGACCTTTATCCATAAAAATGATATGATCAGAAATATCTCTTGCAAATGTCATCTCATGGGTAACAATTACCATTGTGATATGCTCCGCAGCCAGATCTTTGATTACCTTAAGGATCTCTCCTGTCAGTTCCGGGTCAAGTGCGGAAGTTGGTTCATCAAAGAACAGAATCTTCGGATTCATGCATAATGCACGCGCAATGGAAACTCGCTGCTGCTGTCCGCCGGAAAGCTGGAAAGGATATGCATTCTCTCTGTCTGAAAGTCCCATCTGTTTCAGAAGCATCCTTGCCTGGGCATAAACTTCTTCCTTCTTTCTCTTCTGCACTCTGATCGGTGCATCTGTAATATTCTTTAATACAGAAAAGTGTGGAAAAAGGTTAAAATTCTGGAACACCAGTCCCACATCACCCTGCTTGATGATCTCACCGCTGTCCGGTGTCTCAAGCCCGGTTGCACAGCGAAGAAGTGTGGATTTACCAGAACCGGAAGGACCGATAATACTTAAAACCTCGCCTTCCTCTACCTGAAGAGAAATGTCTTTCAGAACCTCCAGACTACCGAAACTCTTCTTTATATGTTTCATTTCAAATAATACCATAATAATTTTCCTCTCAAATATGATATTTTTCAGCCGGATAAAATCATCCGCATTCTGCTAAAACTGCCGGGAAACAAACTCTCTTTCCCGGCCTTACATTTAACGATAATAATTCAGTTTTTTCTCCAGCTTGTCCATTACAATTGCAACGATCAGATTAAAGACAAAATAGAACACAGCTGCGATCACAAACGGCATCATAGTTGTCTGTGCACTCGCAATCTGTTTTGCAATGGTAAACATCTCCGCAACTGCTACCACAAACGCCAGTGATGTATCCTTTACCAGTGTGATAACCTCATTTGTCACAGATGGAAGAATTCTCTTGATCACCTGCGGCAGGATAATTCTGAAAAATGTCTGCACCTTGCTGTATCCCAGAATCTTTGCAGCTTCATACTGTCCCGCTGAAATAGATTCAATACCGCCTCTGTAGATTTCTGCAAAATATGCAGCATAGTTAATACTGAAGGCAATAAATACCGCGATCAGACTGTACCCCATTGAAATACGGATTCCAAAAATAAAATACGGTCCGAAATATACAACCATTAACTGCAGCATTAACGGTGTTCCTCTCATAACTGATATGTAGGCAGATACAATCCCGCGAATCACCGGATTCTTTGCCATTCTGCCAAAGCAGATCAGCAGTCCCAGCGGAAGCGAGAAAATCAGTGTCACCACAAAAATCTCCACAGACACTACCATACCACTGGCAAGCTGCTGCAGCATTACACTTAAAGACATAACCTTTCCTCCAAAAAATTTCTCCTGTACAGTAAGAAAAGAGGGTGCACAAATGTACCCTCCATTCCTTTTATAATGCGGACAGCCCTGTACAAGTCTGCCCTCTTGTATCATTGCTATTACAAGAAAGAATCCTACTTGCTGGATTATTCTGCATCTTCCTCTGCTGTTTCTGCCTCAGAAGCATCTGTATCCGCATCCTCTGCTGCATCGTCTTTCTTATCTGCTGACTTCTCATCATCATCTCCGATGCAAAGCATATCTGCAACTTCATATTTCTCTGCAAGCTTATCAACTTCACCTGCATCATAAAGCTTGAGAACTTCATCCCATACAGTATCTTTCAGCTCGTCGTTGCCTTTCTTAAATCCGATGCCGTACTGTTCGCTCTGGATCGGCTCGTCAAGGATCACATATTTACCCTCTTCTCTCTGGGAAAGCTGATATTTGGCAACACCGATATCTACTGCGATCGCATCTGCTGCACCTGAATCCAGATTCATAAATGCTGTATTGTAATCAGGATTCTCTGTCAGAGAGCCAAAACTTGCTGTCAGGTCTTTGTTATCATCGCTGTTTAATGCATCCAGTGCAGCAGAAGCAGCCTGTACAACTACATTCTTGCCAGCCAGATCATCCAGCTTCTCAATTCCTGAATCAGCTGCAACCACCATTACCTGCTCATTATTCAGATATGGATCTGACCATGTATAATCATCCTCACGTCCGTTAATTGTAAATCCGTTCCAAATACAGTCAATAGATCCGGAATTCAGTTCCATATCCTTAGAATCCCAGTTGATCGGTTTCTTTACAAGTTCCCATCCGAGGTTGTCACATACTTCCTGCGCAAGGTCAAGGTCAAAACCAACATAATCTCCATTATCGTCTTTATATCCGAAAGGAGGATACTCTGCATCAAATCCTACAGTTAATGTCTTGCTGTCAGCGTCTGCATATACAGAAACAACGCCTGTCATCATAGAAGCTGTCATAATTCCTGCCATGAGTACTGCTAAAGATCTCTTTTTCATGATAAATATCTCCTCTTTATCTGTTTTGTTATTTACCACATAGCCACTCTACCATGTGAAAGTATGTGTTAATCCTATCACACACTTTCCCTCCTGTCAAGCATTGTTTGCTGCCCGTTACTGGGCATGGAGTGAACAGCACCCTGTACTTCTGTGATATTCTTTTGTAATTGTTTCAAGTACTGTATCCAGATTCTTTTCTTCCGTTTTTTTCTCAGGGATCACGGCAAACGCATTCAGAGACTGTTTAATATTCTCTTTCACTTCATTTCTCATGTTCTCTTCTGTTTCAAGTTCTTCCATGACTTTATCATAATCTGTATCTTTCTGAATACTCTTACGTGCAAGAAGATACGCCTGCAGTGATTTCAGGGAATGCTCTTTTCTGTAAGACATAAGGAAACATTCCTCTGCTTTCTCCATCTGAAAAAGATAACTGTATGCACATCCCAGATTATATCGCACAGATGCTTCAAATCCACGCCTCTGTTCATCCAGATCCCCTCTCTCCAGAATCTTCTGATAAACCTGAATCGCATTTACATACATACCATTCTCGATCAAAGAGTCTCCTTTTCTCTTCTGGCGGACTGCCGCACGTTCACTGCTCATCACAGTAAGCCGGTTGTTCAGCTTCTTCATTTCTTCATAGGTCAGGTAATTGATCTCTTTAAAAACAGGATACAGCATATCCTCTGCACCTGCATTTCTTTCCAGATTCTTTCTCAGCTTCGCAGCCAGAACCGGAAGTTCAAGTTCTTCATCAATCCAGCTGCATAATTCTTCATTAAAAACTGTATCATCTGCCAGGTAAAGATTATGATACAAATAATAACATAGCTCTTCTATTGAATAAATATTCATGCTGATATTTGTAATAAAGTAAGGATGTTCAGCCTTTTTTGTCTGACATAAAATATATCCGCTCATTTATTCATCTCCTTTACCATTCTACAGTTTCTGTCCAGACTTTTCCGCATGACGGAAACATCTCCCCGAAGCCCAGATCCGTCACAGTAACTTTACACTCTGTTGCAGAAATATACTGCAGTTCCAGCCGCAGCCTTGTTGTCTTGTTTGGACGAACAGGTATACCCGGAAGCATCATTCCCACACGTCTCTTCTCGGATCTGTCATAAGTACTTACAACAAATACCAGTTCCTCTGTGTCATCAAGGATCAGTTCACAGGATGTCTTGCTGTCATACCAGTTATTTCCGGCCTCGATCAACGGATAATATGTGGGAGATCCCATCACTCTCATTTCCATTCCCACATCAGTCATGACCAGAGAATCACTTAAGAAACGATACCCTTTCAGCATCTTATTTTCAAGCTTCTCTTTTCCTGCTGCACATGCTCCTTTTGCAAAAAGATTATTTCCATAAAAAACTTTACGTTTCTGATAACATAACAGCCTTACTGACTGTTCTGCCCATTCCTGCGAAAAACCATCTCCCGTAATCTGAATGCTTGAAAACAGATCTTTTCCCAGCGTTTTCTGGACAAATTTACAAAACTCAGTATCTCTTTCTTCAGCTTCCGTCGGAAGAGTCACTTCCACCGGCTCCTCCAGTTTCACTGTGATCGGCTTTGTAGCTCCGTTCATGGTCATCTTACGAAACTGTACACACTCTGGCTTAAAGGCATACCACGCAACACTTCGGTTCCATGTCTCCCTTTTCTGTGAAAGTATATAATAATAGAAGCTCTCTCCATAATCCAGCAGCATATATTTCTCATGAGAAAATCCCATAGCTTCAAATGCTTTCTGAAAATTCTCCACCTGAATAATTGTCAGTTCCGGCAATGTCACCACTACACACTTTATATTTTTAAGTAATTCTGTCACTCCCAGGAATTTCAACATTCCATTAAGGAACTGAGCAAGTATTTCCCACGGTGCAAACTTCTTTCCCTCTACCAGTACAGAATCTCTTTTTTCACAGATCCCATAAACATTGTCAATCATAATGCCGCCTTTTTCGCGGACAAAATATTCCGCTTCAAGGCCTACACAATAATCCATCTGTTCCGGCCGCCAGCATAAACAACTGGGGGCTTCGTACTGATTTCCTCCTACTTTCATAGAAAGTGACCTGGGTTCGTCGCCCTTACGGTCATAATAGCATATCTGGGAATTTTCTCTGCCAAATTCCAATCCCACGATTATATCACGAATTTCGTTCATCTGTTCCTCCTGGTTTCAGAGCTTCCTGATCCTGATCTTCCCTCTCAATCACAAACATACTCTTTACATACTGTTCCTGACGGAGATATTTCTTTACCTGAGAAAGTACTTCCGTCCCCTTATCCAGTCTGCGTGCTGAAAGTATCTGGTTAATCAGATGATACTTACTCACAGGTGCTCCTTCTACTCTGCTCATAGTGATCACACGTTCCTGTGTCTGGTTTATCTGATCTCCTGCTTCTGATTTAAAATAATACCTCAGAGACTCTCCGTAAAACAGTGTAAAGGATTTTGTATAAATTCCCTCATACATATTACGTAACGGCTCAGTCTGATACTTCGGCTGATTTCCAAGTCCTGCATCAAGGGCATAAAAAAGAGTCACCTTCGCTTCAGGATCTGTATGATATTCCACAAAAGTCTTGTCATCCAGCTGATATGGGCTCAGAACAGATGTCGGAAGCTTCTTAAAGAATGCAAACTGCATATTCTTCTTTATACACTTCTGCAAAATCTCTCCCACAATCTGCAGCTGTTCCTCATCCAGATTCTTCTCCTTGGAATAAGCCTCCAGCAATGCAAGACTGCACACAAAATCAACCGGCCATTTTTGCTTATATGCATATTCCAGCTGGTCGCGCACAAAAATGCTCATAGGATATTCTCTCACAAAAGTTCCATACGCAGTCTGTGTAAGATATGCCCCTCTTATCATCTCTCTTCCACTGTGACGGACATAATCTTCAAGGATCTTTTCACCCTCTTTACGATAGTCTGAAGTAAACATCAGCAGTCCCAGCAGTTTCTCATCCATTTCATAGGTATCCATATCAAACCCCTGCGCACTTTTCCATACAGACAGAAGTTCATCTATCGGGCCAAATCTGTAATCCATCAAATATTTCAGGATCACCTCATCATATTTTCCATACCTGTATACCTCTGAAGCAAGAGCAAGAAGTTCTTCATCTTCCTCCATCTCACAGCGTGTCAGCATTCTGCTGGTAAGTCTGAGCAGGCTTTCTGTCTTAATTCCTTCATAACCAAATTCCGAAACAACAGACATTGCCTGTGGGTACAGACCTCTTGCGATCAGTATCTCCAGTAATCCAGTCCTGTCTACCTCTGCATACTGCTTATAATCGATCTGCCTCATATAATCATCCGGATCATCCCCATTGGTATTACCGGTATAATAAGCAAGTAATTTCTCTCTGATACTTCTCTGATACTCATCAGAAAACTCTTCTGCCTGAGGAATTCTCTGAAATACACTCAGGTTCGAAAGATCCGGCTCTGTATTCTCACAACAGTAAAGCACCAGTCCCGGTTCATCTACATCATAAGTCAAGATTCTCTCTGTCAGTTCCCGCTCATCAAACAACTTCTTCACATTATAATCTACAGTTGCCGCATAACGTCTCTGTTTCTCATCCTGAAACAGGATCACTGCATCATCTGTATAAATTCTCGGATATGCAACACCCTGAATACAAGGATAACATTCTTCTTCCCTGAGCTGTTCATGGCGTACGATCACATAACGTATTTTTTTATCATCGCAGTAAAGTCTGTTTGTAAACAGTTTCTCTGCAAGCAGCTGTGCCTGTTCCTGTGTCTCCGGTTCTTTCAGAAATTCCTGATAAAGGATCGCATAATTCTCATTCATACGTCCTTCCCTGGCCTTCTGTAATGCAAAGGCCTGCATATGTTCACGATAATCCTCATAAGTCTGCGGCTGGTGATCCTTATTGCTGATGATGCTTGCATAAATAAATGCCTTTTTATCATCACCAAGAGAATTATTATTATATGTGAAATACATTAACAGAGGTTTCGGAAGTTGTCTCTGATAAGAAGTATCCATAGTTTCCACATAATACTCATATAATCTGGTGAGTCTGATCCCTTTATCTACAGCCAGTGAAAACCATCTGAAATATTCCGGCTTTCTCGGATCTCCAAGCATAATGTATCTGCAGATAGCCTCCAGTGTATCCTCTGACTCAAATGTATCATATCCATAAGCCAGTGCTCTGTACATGCTTCTGCTGAATCTTCTTTCATAACCTGTAAGGTAGGCAAATCTCATCACCAGTTCCTCTGTCATAAGGCCTTTCTGCCCAGCAAAAAGGAACACCTGTGCCCAGAAGCTGCTCATTCTGTGCAAAAGTGAGATATCCTGTGCGATATAATTCCACGCTTCCAGATAAAGGAACGGACTTCTGCATCCTTTTTCAAAAAGCTCCTCCATCATAAATACAAGCCGTGAAGCTGATCCCTTATCCTCCGGGTTCATTTCCATCCACAGTTTAAACAACAGGAAGCTATCCTCCTTCTGCATAAAGAAACTATGCAGACGTCTGGATGCCTGTTCTTTATCCCTATGCAGCCCGGTAAGCATGCAAAGGTACAGATACACTCCTGCCAGTTCGAGATTCTCTCTTGCAAAATTATTATGCTGAAATCTTTTAAGGATTTCCTGTGCCTGACTGTCCTCGCCTTCTGCATGAAGAACATATGCTTCATACATCTGATATTCCGGATAGTCACATCCTTCTTCTTTAAGCTGATTGATAATAAATCTGCTGCTTCCAATCCATGTCTTACCATCAAGTCTTCCGCATAAATGCTCCAGAAGATCTCTCATCAGTTCCAGTTTATATTTTTTCGCATGGATCTCTGTCTTTAATTGTATCTTCGGTTCCATCGACGCAGTGATCTGATAAGTAAGCTGCTGGTAAGGACTCTTTACCGTAATTTCGCCAAATTGACGTCCTTTTTTCAACTGATCTCTGTGAATTACATATTCAACCTGATAATAACTTCCTATAAAATCCTCATCTGTGACCACATGTCTGGATACCTCAAGGAAGTCTCCCTTTGCTTCCACATCAAGTCTGAGATGTCCCCAGCCATTCTTCTGAATTGTAAATGATTCACGGACAGATTCACTGATGTCATAAAAACTGTTATGCTCAGACTTTAATTCAATTTTTACCGGTTTTTTCTTTCCTGTCCCTACAAGGAATTCCTCCACATGCTGAAACGTCACCGGCTGCTTTGATAATCCTTTATAAAGAGCCCTCTCCCTCTTATCTGCATTCTGCAAAAGGAGTTCGAATCTGCGGTCTGTAAAAATACGATATGCTTCTTTAAAATCATCTTTTGCAATCTTCACAAAAGTATCCATATCCGGAACTTCGCCCGCAATACTCTTAAGTTCTGTTTTCTCCGCCCGGATCAGAAACGGCAGTTTATATTCTCCGATATTGGTGGTAAAGCAAAGCCATCCTTCATGCTTCTCCCCCGGCCGCATTCCATTGCCGTCCACACCATACTGCAGACGCACGGTGGTTCCGGAAAATTTATCCATTCCCGGCACTACACGTCGGTTTGAAGAGGTGATATATCCACGGATCCTGCGATTGTCCTCTGTGCCGAAATACAGATCTCCCCTGTACACATCCCCGGCTTTCACCGTAACCTCTATCTTCTCCTCAGAAAATATAAGCTGCGGCTGTTCATATTCAAATTTTCCATTTAAGAGTTCTTCAATCTTCTTTTTCAAAGTCGTTCACCTTATATCCTTGCTTATCCATAAATTTTGCTCATTATCTTCTGATTATACACCACAAACACATTCCGCGCAATAAAGGTCGAAAAATTCCGGGCCGTCTGTCCTGTCGCAGATTATACCCGGAATTTTTCTATTTTATGATCAGACGGATATTTACCATTTACATGGCTGTCTGATCTGATTCCATTTATTTGATTTTTGCTGCTTTTACAGAAGAATAGGAACCATACATTTTTTTACCGTTTACAACACGATAAGCTCTTACCCTGTAATAATAGGTTCTTTTGGAAGAAACCTTTTTATCTGTATATTTAATGATTGTTCCTTTCTTGATCGCTGCAATTGCTTTATAAGTTCCGTTTTTAGATGTTGAACGGTATACAATATAGCCCTGCGCATCTGTCGCTTTTTTCCATTTCAGATATGCTTTCTTCTTACCTGGTGTTACTGTCAGTGTTGTCTTTCCAGGTGCTTTCACGACTGCCTGTGTCTTTACAAGAATATTTTTGTTATAGCCAGATTTAACTCCCCATTTTTTTGAAACAGCCTGTACACTGTAATAATATGATGTTTTTGCTTCTGCCTTTGTATCTGTATAAGCCAGCTTTGTGGTAGCCGCGATCTGGGTAAATTTGTATTCTCCAGGTTTTCGTCTGAGAATCAGATAAGAATCGGCATTATCATAAGCTTTCCAGGTGAGCACTACATTTTTTCCGGATGCCTGACACTTTGTGATTTCCGGTGCACCTGCCAGAAACAGTTTTTTAGGTGATTCTTTTACCGTTACTTTACAGGATGCAGATACACCATTGGAAGCTTTTACACGAACTGTTGTAGTTCCTGCTGATACAGGTTTGACAGTACCATCACTGCTGACCTTCGCAACTGCAGAATTATCAGAGCTCCAGGTCAGTTCAGAATTACTTCCTGCAGGACTGAAGGTACATGTAAGCTTTTGGGCACTTTCACCTACAGTCAGTGTCAGAGAAGACTTATTCAGAGTAATCTTTTCCACTTCAGGTGTCACTACAGGAGTTTCACCCACAACTGTCACTTTACAGGATGCAGACACCCCATTCGAAGACCTTGCTGTAATTACTGCAGTTCCCTCAGACAAAGCAGTTACAGTTCCGTTCTCTACAGATGCCACAGATGGCTCTGAAGATTTCCAGCTGATATTCTGATATGCATTTGAAGGAACTACAGATGCAGCCAATGTACAGGTATCGCCTTTTACCAGAGTAGTCTCTTTTTCGTTCAGACTGATCACTTTTACTTCCGGTGGAAGTGTTTCCTCTACACTCTGCAGAAGTTCCACTGCTTCAAATACTGTATTTTTTGAAGCATCCAGTTTATTCAAAACACGATTTGCTTCTGCCCATGCACTGTTAAAGCCCTGTCCCTGTGCCCATCTGGCCGGATCTGCATTAACTTTTCCCATCAGAGTGATCAGTTTACTTTTGTTGGCAGCTTCAAAAATCTGCTTGTTTCCGTTATTTGGGTCTTTTCCTGTAATATCCGCACCGCCGCACAGAGCAAACATAACACGAATCACACTGCCATCACTCGGATAACTGGCTCCCATACCTACTCCCATGAATTCATCATTCAGTGTATAGGTCCAGCCTGAGGCACTGCAGTAAGAAAACTCTGTCAGATCCGGTGCATACTTGTTGGCTGTAAGCTCCAGTGAGTCGCCAGTCCAGGTTTTGCACTCTGTCATAACCTTTTTGATACAGTCCGGCAGATTTACACTGCCGCTGTCACAGTTTTTGACTCCTGACAGATAAAAACCATAACTGGAATCCCAGGTATAGATTGGTGTAATGTTATGTTCCTTCATACCGCGGAGTACTACATCCGCACAGGACTCCCCTTTAGTAAATTCCACCTGTACAGGATCAAGGATCATTCCCTGTCCTATAGTGTTCTTCTCCACAGTCAGAGTCAGGGTATCCGCCAGTGCATCCGTCTGTCCGAACGCAAAAATTCCCACACCAAGTCCGGCTGTCAGTATCAGCCCCTTTAATGCCTGCCGCAATCTACTTTTACTCATTTTCATTTTCCTCCTTTTTCTCCGGGTTCTGTAAAAGCCCGTATTTTCTCTTTACTCTTTCCAGTTTCTCCAGCAGAGGTCTGCTTAAGATCCACAGAAAAATCACGGTAGAAGTAGCCTGTACCAGGTCCACAGGTGCACCTGAAATATAAAATGCGATCAGACTTTTCTTTGTAATTCTTCCGTATGCCATCAGAATCGATGCAGGATTCATGATTCCTCCGAAAATCAGAAATACACTCAAAAATCCGTATATGCACAGATCCAGTTTCCTTGCTTTCAGGATTCCCTTCTGAAAAAGAATTCCTGCCAGATAGCCGATCATTCCATATGAAAACATTTGCCACGGTGTCCACGGCCCTTGTCCGAAAAACATGTTTGAAACCATCATGATCAGACATGCACACAGAAAACCAGCCTCCCCTCCCAGGGATACCCCTGTAAGGATTACAACAGCTGCAATGGGCTTAAAACTTCCGATCATAAAAAATGCACTTCGTCCTGCCACTCCCAGAGCAGCCATTACTGCAATAACCATGATTTCTCTGGCCTGCGGATGTCTGCCCTCAAACACCATAAAAAACGGGATCATAGAATAGGCAAGCACGATCAGACTTACTGCCACATCATGTCTTCCATGGAACTTGTGTACCAGAATGAAAAGCACCAGCGGTACAAATGCCAGAAACATGATCAGTCCGATCCATGTTCTCCGCTCTATTTTTCCTTTATGAATAGGCTGTATAATAAGCCCGTCCTCCTTCAGTCCATATTCCTGAAGTTCTGCTTCGGACAACTTCGGTTCCGGAGACTGATCTGCCTGCTCTCCGCCCCAGAACCGGTCCATAAACTGGTCTAAAGCCTTTCCTTCAAGCACGCAGCCACCTCCTTCCCGGTAACTGCCTCAGGAAAATAATGTCTGGCCATACGGTTGGCAGCAGTAGTATAAAAACTGTTTCCTGCAAAAAATTCACCTGCTGTTTTGCTTGTCACCACATTTCCCTGAAAGAACAGACCCACTCTGTCTGCATATTCTGCCACGAATTCTACATCGTGGGAAATCATAAAGATTGTAATTCCATGCTCCTGAAGTTTCTTCAGTATTTCGCCCAGTTCCTGCTTATACTCTGCATCCAGTCCTTTAGTGGGTTCATCCATCAGCAGAAGTCTCGGCTGTAAAAGCAGTACCTTTGCAAGGGCCAGTCGCTGTTGTTCTCCGCCGCTGAGATCATAAGGATGACGATCCAGCAGTCCTTCCAGTCTGGTCAGGCTTACAATCCCTTCTATGGCCTCTGCTTTTTTCATGGAAGCCGAATATTCCGGAGATTTCTTTTCTTTTGCACCTCCGATAATAGAATACAGATCCTCACGTACTGTCTTTTTAATGAACATACTCTGAGGATTCTGCGGCAGAACACCCAGATACCCTCTGTAAAGCTGAGAGTCTGTATAACGTCTGATATCTGTACCGTTCAACAGGATTTTTCCTCTGTACGGTGCGCGCACACGGCTGATCAGAGACAGCGTAGTGCTTTTTCCTGTCCCGTTTCCTCCAACTAATGCATAAAATTCTCCCTGCCGCACTTCCAGATTCAGATCCTGCACCACATCCCGGCTGTCCTTCTCATAACGGAACCATACATCTTTTACCTCGATTGCCAGCGGTTCTTTCTGAACAGCATGAGGAATTTTTTCTTTAATCGTATCCAGAGTTTTTCGCAGTCTTCCGCCTTTCTCTGTACTGTTTTCGGAAACAGATTCATTCAATACTTCCTCGTTCTGTTTCTGTCCTGCCTTCTGCATCATCTGTGTAATCCAGTTTCTGCCTTCCCTTACAGTCAGCGGACAGGGCAGGTCACTTTCCACCTCTGCATAAATCTGCATAGGAACGGGCATGGAAAGAAACATTCCGTGGTGTTCTCTTTTCAGAACTTCTCCGATTTCCCTTGGGGAACCCTGGGTGATCAGGCTGCCTTTGTCCATCACATATACTTTATCCGCCCACGGAATCACATCCTGAAGTCTGTGTTCTGTCAGAATCACCGTTGTACCGATATCTCTGTTTATCTTCCTTACAGTTTCCAGAAAGTCAGAAGCCGCAATAGGATCCAGCTGTGAAGTAGGCTCATCCAGAATCAGAAGTTTCGGATGCATTGCCATGATAGCTGCCAGATTGAGAAGCTGCTTCTGTCCGCCGGAAAGCTCAGATACATTTTTGTAAAACCACTGGTGGATTCCGAAATAACTTGCCATTTCTGCCACTCTCAGGCGAATAGACGGAGTATCATACCCAAGACTCTCCAGCCCGAAAGCAAGCTCATGCCACACCTTATCTGTCACGATCTGATTCTCCGGATTCTGCAATACATATCCGATTTCCTGGCTCTGTTGTCTGTGACTGATATCTTCCAGATTCTGTCCATAATAACAGATTTCTCCTGATTTACTTCCAAAAGGTGCCAGATCTGTTTTCAGCTGACGGAGAAGAGTACTTTTACCGCAGCCGCTTTTGCCGCACAATACATTAAAAGTTCCCTCTTCCACATCCAGAGTAACGTCTGTCAGAGAATCTTTGTCCCCGTTTGCATAACGGAAGGAAAAATTTTTCACCTCTATTATCTTCATTTTGCTTCTCCTTCCATTTCTTCATATATCTGCCTGTATGTCACAGTCATCTCACCTCTCACATGACTTCTGCTTCTCCTCATGGCATATTCCTCGCTCAGATCCAGCATAAGCGGCAGAAAACAAAAAATCCCAAAACTTACAAAAGTGATCACTGCCAGAACAGGACTGCAGGACTGTCTCGGTACACGTCCGAATATCGTAAATCCTGCCAGAAGTATTCTTGGATTATACTGTGAAAATGCAGCCCCTTCATGACATCCATATCCAAAAACTATACAAAGTCCTGCCAGAAGTGCTCCCAGTATCTTATCCCGTCTGTTAAAGCGGTAAATGGAAAAAGCGGTTCTTCCCTTCAGTCCATAACCACGGCTTTTCATCGAATCCGCTGTTTCAATCGCATTCTCCAAAGCCCAGGTTACCAGAATGGATACCATATTTAATGCATAACGAACTTTTTTCAGCCATTTGCCATTCGACACATCCATGCCCACACATTTCTGGCCATTACGGATTACCTTCAGCTGTGCTGCGAAATGGGGAACAAACCGAAGTGCCATGGATAACATCAAAGACATCGCCGGGATGATCCGTCCAAACAGATAAATAAACTTGTCACTGGTCATGATCTGGTTATAACATGAAAACCACAGAATCATGATAAAAAGTACACATCCCAGAACGATACCGTACACCAGGGCCTCCAGTGTAACCCAGTTTCCGCTGCTCTCAATATACAGAAGCGGCGTCACTCCGTAATGATTGAACATAGGATTCATCAGCGCCACGATCAGCAGACTTGGAATCGTCAGAAGGAAATTGATCTTAAGAACCTTTCCCACTCCGTTCAGCCACATGGAATATGCAGTAGCAGCCACAAAAGAAACCGCCAGGTATACCGGATGCTGGACAAACATGGTAAATCCCAGCACCACGGCAAAATAAAAGAAATTCAAAATTGGATGACATCTGGAAAACGCATCAGTCATAATACTGATCCCCCACATCTCTTCCCAGGTCACAGGTATAACGCCACTCTACCGTGTCACCATCTTCCAAAGTGTACTTGGAGCATCCATAGTTCGGATACCATCCGTTTACAGCATACATCCAGCCTGAATCCTTACCACAGTCAAATTCATACAGATTGTTGATCCCTGACACATAATAACTGTTATACATAGGTGTCCATTCAGATTCCATCTGAATTCCTGCCTCATTGCATACACGTTTAAGAACATCAAAGACAGTTTCACCTTCATAGAATTCTACTTCCGAAGGATACAGGATCCAGCCATCAGCAGGTACAAATTCTGCTTTGGATTCCTTCAGATTATCCCAGTTGTTCAGGATCGTGGAACATTCTATAGAGAAGGTACAGGTCATTCCGGTATCTTCATCATTTCCTGTATTATCTCCGTCATCACCGGAAGTATTTGTATTTCCTGCATTACTGTCAGGAACTGAAGTACCTGACTGCCCGGATGAACTTCCTGAAGTGTTTTCTCCGTTCTGCGCCTGTTTTTTCTCTGCGGAATCATTATTTTCATCTGCTTCCTCACCCGTGGTAGAACCGCCGATCAGATAGAAATCGCCGCCGGTTTTTGTCACATTGAATGTAAGAACTGTATGCTTTGTTTTCTTTTTCCCAGATTCTTTTGTTGTGATCTTCGCGGTATCCAGCTGATAAAGTTTTCCATCCTCTTCAATACAATAAAGAACTTTATCTGCATTCCACTCTTCTTTTAAAGTAAGCGTCAGCTTCGCAGGTGCAGCCAGGTTCATCTTTTCCAGAGTAACTTTTAATGCATACGGTGCATCGTTTGCCAGTTTTTTTATTTCCTCTGTTCCATCCTCTGTACATTCCACCAGAAGTTTCTGTTCTACAGGATTCTGAATCTGACTGCCATTATAGGTCCACTTATAGCTGATGCCGTTTTCTGTTTTTCCAACAAAATAGTATTTCTCATCTTTTCCTGCAATGGTCTCCATCTGTGCCTGAGTGATGACGCCATCTTCAGGAAGTTTCGTTTTTGTCTTTAAAGGCTCCACATCCTGATCAGAGTCTTCATCAGAACTGTTTAAAATCTCTGCCCCTTTCTCTGAAAGCTGTGTCATGTCTCCATTTCCGCTTCCACAGCCAGAAAGAGAACTTACCCCCAGAAGCAGGGCAAGCCACAGAGCAATGCCTTTCTTTTTCATGCTCATTTTCCTTTTTGCACTCATTGTTTTTTCCTCCGCTTATGTATAAGAGCTTTTATTCCGTCTCTGATCGCAGGACCTGCCACTCCGCCTACCAGAGCTCCAAATGCGGACGCCAGGATCAGAGTATAATCTATATGTCTTCCCGCTGACAGAGTCCCCGTCTCTCCTGCGCTGCCCATATCTGCATCTGTGATCTGCGTGGTTTCTTCGCTGGTCTCCTCATACGGTGACGCCTCAAAGTCCCAGCCTCCGGAGCTTTTGTCTTTACTCGATTTACCGTTCTTTGAACTGTTTTTTGAACTGCTCTTTGAACTCTTTCCGGATGCCAGACTTTTTCCGGATCCTCCTGCAGTTTTTGAACCGTCAGAACCTGACGATTTACCTCCCAGTGATTTTCCGGAACCTCCAGGAGTTTTGCTGTTACCCGTGGAAGGTGATGTGGTCGGTGTAGGTCTTGGAATCGGTGTAGGTTCTTTCAGGCCTGTTCCATTTCCATCTCCCTTGCCGCCTTTTTTGATGCTCACATCAGACATATCATACAGACTTGTTTTGCCGTCTTTCATACGCTGATAAGCAACCAGCGCATAATATCCCTGTTCTGTAGCCATTCCATCCAGCGTGCCCGCAGCTGCTCCGCCATTATTTCCAGCTCCTGCTTTTACATGCATAAATCCACTGCCATCAATATGATAAGAAATCAGATTCTCTATCGTCCAGTGACCGCCCTTAATAAAACGTGCATCTGTTTCCGGGTCAATTCCCAGACTGCACAGGGCAGTAATGACCTGCGCACAGGATTCTTC
>CAKRWH010000022.1:0-53126 GCA_934416185.1 uncultured Blautia sp.
GATCAGACGGCCATTACTGCCGAGCATCCTGTTTATTGTAATCACGCGTTTACTCATAATCAAAACCTCCTTTATGACATCCTTGTTACTGTTTGGTATGAATCAGATGATTTGTTAAGGTGATTCATACAATTCATTTATATTACAGCAACACGTCTTTTATTTGTGAATATTATAACACTAATGTCAGAAAAATACCAGTAAAATACATAAAAAAACAAAAATAACGAGGAAAAAATTATATATACTACACAAAAACATGCGAATGTTTGATTGACATGTGGGAATCTGTTTGATCAGAAAAAATAGAAGAATTTCACACTCTGCACATATCTTTTTCACTTCGATTTCACAGGCGTCTCAAAATTTGCACACATTTTTTCTATAACATTTTAGCTAAAGCAAATGAGCTCTCTGCTTCATTTGTAAAAGGCAATAAGCAGTGAGCCGGGAACTTACTTGTATCCGTATCAGCAGGACTGCAGAATCAGTGTATTATCTCACGGATAACCACTAATTCTGTAATTCCTGCTGATTTTTTGTCATATTTTGGATATTTTTATCAATAGACACTTTCAAATTCTATATGATAGAATGATAATGGAAAATTTATTTATAAGATTGATGATATTTATAGATTTTTTCTTTAGATTATGCTATTATACTTAATTGGCTGTCTGACGGATACAGACAGATACGTTACAAAAGTATGGAAGAAAGGGATACATAATGCTGAAAATCAAAAGCTATGTAAAGGTAAACAGTCTGGCTGAAGCCTATGAGCTGAACCAGAAAAAAACAGCTCGCGTTCTGGGCGGAATGGTCTGGATGAAAATGAGCAACAGAGCAGTAGCTACAGCAATCGATCTTTCCGGTCTGGGACTGGATACGATCTTGGAGAATGACGATGAATTTGTGATCGGGTGCATGACTCCTCTCCGTGATCTGGAGACAAACGAGGCTCTGAACACCTACACACATGGAGCTATGAAAGAAAGCCTTTGCCACATTGTAGGAGTACAGTTTCGTAACTGTGCCACAGTGGGAGGAAGCATTTATGGAAGATATGGCTTCTCAGATGTTCTGACCATGTTCCTGGGAATGGATACATGGGTAGAACTGTATGATGCAGGCCGTATTCCACTGACTGAATTTGTAAACATGAAGAAGGACAATGACATCCTTGTGAATATCATTATACGTAAAGAGCCGCTTCTTACCTGTTACTTAAGCCAGAGAAACACGAAAACCGATTTCCCGGTACTGACCTGTACAGCATCTGTGATCGGAGATGAAGCAAGAACAGTTATCGGTGCCAGACCCGCCCGTGCCATGGTCGTAGAGGATAAGAAGCAGATTCTTAAGAACTTCAGAAATATGACCAAAAAGCAGAAAGCAGAAGCAATCAATGAATTTGCCGAATATGCAGCAGAGAATGTTCCTACTGCAGGCAACATGCGAGGTTCCAAAGAATACAGAACTCTCCTTGTAAAAGTACTGACAAGAAGAGCCTGGGAAGCAGTAGGAGGAATGAAGAATGAATATTAATTTCTGGCTTAATGGAGTAAATCGTCATGCAGAGATCTATCCGGATACTTTGCTGATCGATTTTCTGAGAGAGCAGGGCTGCTTCAGTGTAAAGAGAGGCTGTGAGACTGCAAACTGCGGACTCTGTACAGTTCTTATGGACGGTCGCCCGGTACTTTCCTGCAGTACACTTGCAGCGCGCATCGAGGGAAAGAAGATTGTCACACTGGAGGGCATGCAGAGAGAGGCGCAGGAATTTGGAAGTTTCCTGGCAAATGAAGGCGCGGAACAGTGTGGTTTCTGTAATCCGGGATTTATCATGAACGTGTTTGCAATGCTTGCTGAAATTAAAGATCCGACAGAGGAGCAGATCAAAGAATATCTGGCAGGAAATTTGTGCAGATGTTCCGGCTTTGTTTCTCAGACAAAGAGTATCCTGAAATTCCTTAAATATAAGAAAGCACAGGAGGAAGCATAAAGATGAAATATGTAAATCAACCTGTACGAAAAACTGATGCAATGTCACTGGTAACAGGAAAGCCTGTTTACACAGATGATCTGGCGCCAAAGGACTGTCTGATCGTCAAAGCGCTGAGAAGCCCGCATGCCAATGCATGGGTAGAAGATATCAAGACAGGTAACGCAGAGAAAGTAGCCGGCATTGCATGTGTTCTTACCTATAAAGATGTACCGCAGAAGCGTTTCACTCTTGCCGGTCAGACTGCACCTGAGATGAGTCCGGACGACAGACTGATCATTGACCGCCATGTGCGTTTCGTGGGAGATGTTGTTGCTCTTGTAGCCGGTGAAACAGAGGAAGCGGTAGACAAAGCATTAAAGCGGATCCGCGTAGACTATCGTGTGGAGACACCTGTCCTGGATATGCACAAGGCAAAAGACAATCCGATCCTTGTTCATCCGGAAGAGGACTGGAAACTGAAAATTCCGCTTGGAGGAGACAATAAACGGAATTTATGTGCTACAGCAATGGAAGAGCAGGGCGATGTAGATAAAGTTCTGTCAGAATGTAAATACACGGTAGAGCGTACTTATCATACAAAAGCAAATCAGCAGACTATGATGGAGACTTTCCGTACAGCCTGCTATATGGATCATTTTGGCAGACTGATCGTACTGTCTTCTACTCAGATTCCGTTTCATGTGAGACGAATCGTGGGAAGAGCACTGGACATTCCGGCTTCTAAAGTACGTGTTATTAAACCAAGAATCGGCGGTGGATTTGGTGCGAAACAGACTTCTGTCAGTGAAATCTATCCTGCAATCGTTACCTGGAAGACAGGACGTCCGTCCAAGATGATCTTTTCCAGATATGAATCTATGATCTGTTCTTCTCCACGTCACGAGATGGAGATTACAGTGCGTGCAGGTGCAGATGAAAACGGTATCATCAAAGCAATCGATGTTCATACTTTGTCAAATACAGGTGCATATGGTGAACATAGTTCTACAACTGTAGGTCTGAGCGGACATAAATCCATTGCACTTTACAGACACACAGAAGCATACAGATTCTCCTTTGATGTTGTATATACTAATGTACAGGCAGCTGGAGCATATCGTGGTTACGGTGCTACTCAGGGTATTTTTGCAGTGGAGTCTGCAGTGAATGAACTTGCACATCAGATGGGAATGGACCCTGTCAAGGTCAAGGAACTGAACATGCCGGTAGAGGGTGGTCCTCTTCCAGGATATCATGATGTGCCGTTTGCACAGAGCTGCTCTATGGATCGCTGCATGGCGCGTGCGAAAGAGATGATGGACTGGGATTCCAAGTATCCGCGCCGCGATATGGGCAATGGCAAAGTCCGTGGAGTCGGTGTTGCTATGGCAATGCAGGGATCTTCTATCGCAGGAGTCGATGTCGGCGGAGCAGATATCAAGCTGAATGAAGATGGTTCCTATACGCTTGCACTTGGATGTACGGACATGGGTACAGGCTGTGACACCATTATGGCGCAGATTGCAGCAGACTGTCTGAACACACCGATGGATAATATTGTTGTATTCAGCGTAGATACTGATATTTCTCCGTATGACTCAGGATCTTATGCATCTTCCACAACCTACACAACGGGTGTGGCTGTTATGAAAGCATGCGAGGAACTTAAGAAGAGAATCTGCAAGTTTGGCGCAGAGATGCTGGAAGTAGATGAGAAGAAAGTTGACTTTGATGGCTCTTATGTCTTCTACGATGAAACACTTGGCATGGATGCAGCAGATCTGAGCAACGTGGATGGTACAGTTGCAGGTAATACTTCTGCAGAGAACAGCTTTGACAGTGGAGATGTAAAATTCAACAGTTCAGAGGATGCTGAGAAGAAAGTATCTCTGGAAGACATCGCACTGAAGAGTACTTTCTTCAACAATATTGAACTTCAGGTAGTAAAACAGCATTCTTCACCACTTTCTCCTCCACCATTCATGGTTGGTATGGTAGAAGTGGAAGTTGATACTGAAACCGGAAATGTAGATGTGCTGGATTATGTAGCAGCAGTTGACTGTGGAACTCCGATTAATCCGAATCTTGCCCGTGTTCAGACAGAGGGTGGTATTGCACAGGGAATCGGTATGGCACTCAGCGAAGATGTGCAATATACAGACAAGGGAAAAATCCGCAATAATTCTTTCATGCAGTATAAGATTCCAACCAGACAGGATATTGGAAATATCCGTGTGGCATTTGAGAGCAGCTATGAAAAAACAGGCCCGTTTGGTGCCAAATCGATCGGCGAGCTGGTTATTGATACTCCGTGTCCGGCACTGGCAGAGGCAATTTATAATGCAACCGGTGTGCGCCTCACGGAACTTCCGATGACACCTGAGAAAATTGCAATGGGTATTCTTAAGAAGAAAGCAGAGCAGAAGTAAAATGCAGATGCTGATAAAACTGGTGCTTGCGGGTATTTGGCTGGTTCTGGTACCGACCGCAGCAGGAGCACTTCTTGCAAAAAGAAAAAAAGATTACACACTGGGAGAAAGTTTCCTGACAGGAATCCTTCTTATGTTCGGAGTAGCGGAAATTTTAATTTTGCCTGCGACTTACAGAAAAATGTCACTACATTTCGTGACAGCGGCATTTGCTGTGATTATGATTATTTTAGCTGTTTTTGGTCTGTGGAAACTTCAGAAGGATGCAAAGATGCATGCAAGACGGATTGGAAAGGAACTTCCAAAGGTATCGGTGTGGATGTGGATTGCTATTGCTGTGATTCTGGTGCAGATTGTGATTGCAGTGCTTTATGCACATATGGATGCAGATGATTCTTTTTATGTGGGAACAGCTACAACTTCCGTGTATACAGATTCTATTTTTCAGATTGATCCATATTCCGGCATAGCTTATAACAGATTGCCGAAGAGATACGTACTGTCTCCATTTCCGATTCTCCTGGCTGTTATCAGTCAGCTGAGCGGTGGACTGCATCCGGCAGTTATGGCACATGTGATTTATCCGGCAGTATTTTTTGCGGCAGCTTATCTGGTATACCATCAGATGGGAAAAATGTTCTTTCCTGAGGAAAAAAGAAAGCAGGGCATTTTCCTGTTTTTCTGCGCAGTTCTGATCTGGTTTTCGGGATTTTCTGTGTATACAGCAGGGAATTTTCAGTTGATAAGGATCTGGCAGGGAAAGGCAGTTCTCGCATCTGTGATCCTTCCGTTCCTCATATATCTTGGACTGCATGCAGTATTAAATGAACAGCCGGCATATTCCTGGTTTATACTGGCACTCACAAATCTGGCGGCATGCCATGTTTCTTCTATGGGTATTATGCTTTCGCCAATAGTAATGGGTGTTTTTATCCTGGTGGATCTGTGCAGAGACAGAAATCTCCGCCGTATGTTTATTGAAATCGCATGTTGCTTTCCGGCATTGATTCTTGGATTAGTATATCTGGTAATATAAGGGGGAAAGATTGATATGATGGAAATGGTACAGAATCCCCTTGCAGTCTGGAATCAGTATTGGAACGGAAGCTGGTATTCTTATCTGCTTTTGGGGGCAGTTATTTATCTGTTGATTTTTGAAAGCAGAAAAAAGAAAGCTGGTTATCTGGCGGCATACCTGATAATTGTCAGTTTCGTATATTTCTGCCCGGTGACAGCCGGAATTATACAGCGCTGTATCGGAGGGCTTGTATATTGGAGAGTACTGTGGCTTTTGCCTACGGTTCCGGTGATCGCAGCTGCCTTTGCCGGGCTTTTGGGACGAATCAGAAACAGAGGGATCCAGACAGTTGCTGTTATTGTGTGTCTGGTTCTTGTTGTGACCAGCGGAACCAGCGTATGGCAGGCTGGGAATTATGAAAAAGTTGCGAATAATCAGAAGGTTCCGCAGGAGGTTGCTGAATCAGCTGAGATCATAGCATCTCTTCGAAGTTCCGAGAATGCACTGGTGGCTGCGAGTAATCCTGTGGCATCTTATCTCAGAGTTTATGATCCTTCTATACAGCTGGCATTCGGACGTGATGGAAGGGGACGACGCTCCGGGAAGAATGGAAAGCTTCTGTATGAGCATTTAAATGAACCGTCACCTGATTATAGGATTGTTGCGAAGCGTGCAATTATAGAGAAATGTGAGTTCGTAATATTTGCAGCTTTGCAGGAACAGCGTGAGGAAAGCCGTCAGATTATGGCAGAATATGGATATCAGAAGGTGGCAGAAGTAAATAATTACGATATTTTTCAAATATCTATTGATATTTTGGAAGAAAGCTGATAGAGTGAAAAAGAAGTTACTGTCTGTTGCGCGAAGAACAATGTTGTGCGAACAGTAACGTGAGAAAAGCACTGTAAAACTACACACAGTGTCTGCAAAAAGAATATATATGAATATGATAGAGGTGCGGAATTCATCATTAGTCCGGAATAAGAAGGCATGACAGCCATCCGGATGAAAGGGGAAACCGCCGAAGAAATCCGGCCGGTCAGGAGGAGGATTTCTGGGACGTCGCAGAACATGCGCCGTACTGTCACCTGGGTGGAGCGCTATCGAACACAAAATAAATGATACGAGGATGATGAAGATACCATGAATGTGTTTGGAAGACGCATTTGTGGTATCTTTTTATGTCATATATGTGATAAGTGCAGATATGAGGTGAATTTTACAAAAGCCTATATAAAAGAGGGAGGAAACATGATGAAAAGCAATATAAAAAGATTGTCACTCTGCCTTTCAATGCTGATGTTGATGATCCTTGCAAGTCCTCTGACTGTACTTGCAGCAGAGGAAGAAGCGGCAGCGTCCACAAAGTTCTATGGCACTTTCTGGTCACTGGTACCGCCGATCGTTGCCATTGCGCTGGCACTGATCACAAAAGAAGTATACAGTTCCTTATTTGTAGGAATCCTGGTAGGAGCATTGTTCTACTCTAACTTCAGTTTTGAAGGAACAATTCTTCATATTTTTGAAGGAGGAATGATCAGTGTACTGACAAGCTCTTACAATATGGGAATCCTTATTTTCCTGGTTATTCTGGGAACAATGGTATGTCTGATGAACAGAGCAGGTGGTTCTGCAGCATTTGGACGCTGGGCAAGTAAGAGAATCAAGACAAGAGCAGGAGCGGAGCTTGCAACGGTTGTTCTTGGTGTACTGATTTTTATTGATGATTATTTTAACTGTCTGACAGTTGGAAGCGTTATGCGTCCTGTAACAGATAAACATAATGTATCCCGTGCGAAGCTGGCGTACCTGATCGATGCTACAGCGGCTCCGGTATGTATTATTGCTCCGATTTCTTCATGGGCAGCAGCAGTCAGCGGATTTGTAAAAGGAGAAGATGGAATTTCTCTGTTTGTACACGCGATTCCATATAACTTCTATGCTCTGCTTACAATTTTCATGATGATCGCCATGATCTTTATGAAAGTAGAATTTGGCCCAATGGGTGTCCATGAAACAAATGCTTTAAAGGGAGATATTTATACAACGCCTGCACGTCCTTATGCGAATGCAGAAGCAGATGAGAAGAGTAATCCGCGCGGCAAAGTAATTGATCTTCTGATTCCGATCATCAGCCTTGTAATATGCTGTGTTATTGGTATGATCTATACTGGTGGATTTTTCAGCGGAACTGATTTTGTAACTGCTTTTTCACAGAGTGATGCGTCCATCGGACTTGTACTCGGAAGTTTCTTCGGACTTGTTATCACGATCGTGCTTTACATGGTTCGTCGTGTTATGAACTTCAAAGACTGTATGGCTTGCCTGCCTGATGGATTTAAAGCAATGGTACCGGCGATTCTGATCCTTACTTTTGCCTGGACACTGAAAGCTATGACAGACAGCCTTGGGGCTTCAGATTTTGTATACGGAGTTGTTAAGAGTTCTGCCGGAGGACTGATGAACTTTTTACCGGCTATCATTTTTGTAATTGGTGCTGTTATTGCTTTTGCAACAGGTACTTCATGGGGAACTTTTGGTATCCTTATTCCGATCGTAGTTGATGTATTTTCCGGAACAAACCATGAGCTGATGATCATTTCAATTTCTGCATGTATGGCAGGTGCTGTATGTGGAGATCATTGTTCACCGATTTCCGATACAACGATCATGGCATCTGCAGGTGCACAGTGTGAGCATGTAAATCATGTCAGCACGCAGCTTCCATATGCAATGGTGGCAGCGGTTGTATCTTTCCTGACCTATATTGTGGCAGGATTTGTACAGACTGCATGGATTGCTCTTCCTGTTGGAATTGTCTTTATGATGATCGCATTGATAATTATCAGAGTGAAATTTGATGACCTGAAAATGTAAATGAGAAAAATCATAAATGCTCGGGTGGATATTTGAAAAGGGAGCTGCTTTATCAGCAGTTCCTTTTTTTGTCATTTGTGAACTGTTCAAATAATATATATGTTTGGTTCAGTTGTGCATATTCCAAAAAAAACTTTACATTTATAAGGCTCTATGATAGAATCATAAGAGGAAATTTATTTTCCGTCTGCACCTGTAGCTCAGTGGATAGAGCAGTGGTTTCCGGTACCATGTGCGGGGGTTCGATTCCCTTCAGGTGTGCTGCCTGGGACGTATGTACAGTTCCGGTGCGTTGTATCATAAGGGCTGCTGAAAACGGAGTGAACAGCAGCTTATAAGGAGGACAAGAACTTGGATGATTTTAGAGAATGGTTATCAGATAACCTCCGGTATTTTATGCTGGGTGGAGCTATTCTGATAATTGTGGCCGTCCTGTTCTTTGGCATTCGTGCCTGTTCCGGAAGTAATAAGGGGAATTCCGGAGATGGACAGAAGACCACATCAGAAGACCAGGGAAATGTTCCTTCTTCTCCGACAAGTGAAGGGGAGTCTGACGAGAAGAAAGAAGACGCCAATCCCATGGAAACAGCAGATGCGGATATAACCGCATTAATTAAGAGCTATTATCAGGCTCTGGGGGAAAAAGATATTGCAACGCTGAAGACTCTGGAGGATGATTTCACACCATCTGATGAGTCAAAGGTCACAAATTTGAAAGATTATATCGAAGGGTATGAAGTAGGCGATGTGTACACGAAGAAGGGTATGACAGATGACTCTTATGTGGTTTACGCCGGTTTCTCTTATATCTGTCAGGGAATCGACACCAAGGCACCTGCGCTGACTCAGTTCTATGTATATAAGAACAGTGAGGGAACTTGGCTGATTGATAACGGGGCTTTACAGGATTCGGAGATTTCTGCATATATGGAGAAGCAGTTATCTGACAGTGATGTCGCAGCCCTTGTAACGAAAGTACAAAAAGAACTGGATCAGGCACAGCAGTCAGATCCGTCTCTTGCAGATTTTCTTAATGGCCTTGGAGACGAGGCATGTGTATCAACAGAAGCAGAGAATGGTACAATACTTACAGCAACAGAGGAATGCAACGTCCGCGCCGAAGCAAGTACTGATGCTGAGATTCTTGGCGTAATCTCAGGTGGTGACCAGGTTGAGAAGACAGGCACCGAAGGTGAATGGGTACAGATTGATTATGACGGCGAGACAGGATACATCAGAGGAGATTTGCTGGAACAGCAGTCTGATGTGGAGTGACAAGTAAATAATAATTAAATATGGCAAAAAAATGTCGGTTATCGAATATGATAACCGGCATTTTTGCGTTGATAATAATGAAATTTATTGGTTACTGTCAAATTCGCCATATGTAATTCCTGCTGATAATTTCTGATTATGCAGTGATGCAAGTTCATGTACGGTTACAAGCTGATAGCCGTCCTCAATCAGCTGAGGGATCAGAATTTCTGCTGCATCAACAGAAGTACTGTAAATATCGTGCATCAGAATAATAGAACCATCCTGTACATTATTCATAACTTCCTCCACAGTAGATTCCACATCCAGAGTCTTCCAGTCAAGAGTATCAATAGACCAGAGAATCATAGGTGTTCCTACAACTGTCTTTACTGTATCATTGACAGAACCATAGGGCGGACGTACTACAGATGCACCCTCACCTGTCAGGTTCACAAGCCGTTCATCTACCTGAGCAATTTCTGAACTGATATCCTCAGCGGAAAGAGTAGTCAGATCTGTATGGTCATAAGTATGATTGCCAAGTTCACAACCAAGCTTTTTCATACGTTTCACTTCATCAGGGAAACTGTCGATTTCGGTACCGACCATAAAGAAGGTAGCTTTTGCGTTGTTTTGTTCCAGACAGTCCAGAAGACGGTCTGTAAAGGAACTCGGCCCGTCGTCAAATGTAAGAGCGATGGACTTTGCAGAATCAGCAGATTTGGAATTTGAACTGCTGGTGGATTTACTCTTGGATTTTGCTGCAGACTTTTTGGAGGATTTTTTGGAAGACTTCTTTTTAGAAGATTTCTTTTTGGCAGTATAATTCTTCAGAGAACCATCTTCGTTCAGTTCATAAGATTTGCCATTAATATTAACGGTACCTGTCTGCAGAATGCCGTCCATGTCGAAATAATATCGCTTATTTCCAATATCTGTCCAGCCCGTCTGCATGATGCCTGCATTATCCATATAGTATTGTTTACCGTCAGTATCGGTCAGCCATCCGGTATAGGGAATGTTGTCTATCAGAAACATCCAGTTGCTTCCGCTGGATGCCCATATACCCTTGGATGCTTCTGCAGAAACCTCAGAACTCAGTGCAGGACTATTTGACGAAACATCAGATTTTTTTCCTGCATTCTCTGAAGACTTATTTCTGGAAGTTTTGGAAGAATCTTCGGAAGAATTTTTAACTGAACTGCTGTCTGGGACATTATTGGAATCGCCAGATGAGGTATCTGTGAAATTATCATTATTATCAGCCACTGTTTCTTCAGAAGTGAATTCAGATGAATCCTGATCTCCTGATACGAAAAACCCTGTTTCGCTGCTGGCGCTGACCTGTGAGGGCGCAGAGGAAGAACGGGTAAAAATTCCTCCCAATACTATACACAGGATAACAGACAACAGAACCAGCCAGCGGTTTGTACGCGGTAAATGGCCTGACATAAATGCCTCCTTTTGTAAAGTTATAAGGCTGTGAAACAACTTGTTGGTACCCCAGCCTTGACTCTTATGATACAATAAAGTAAGACAAAATACAAGGAAATCCCCGTTGATAATATTGGCAAAAAATTATATAATAGAAAAATGGACGAAAAAATAAGGATTAATAAATATTTAAGCGAGGCAGGTGTGTGTTCCAGACGGGAGGCAGACCGGATGATCGAAGAAGGAAGGATTACTGTAAACGGCGAAGCAGCTGTCAGCGGTCAGAAGGTTATGCCTGAAGATGAAATCTGTATTGATCACATACCTGTCCATAAAAATGAAAAAAAAGTACTGCTTCTTTTTAACAAGCCCAGAGGGATCGTATGCAGTACAAAACAGCAACGGCAGGAAACAACAGTTACAGATTATCTGGATTACCCTTTGCGTATTTATCCTGTGGGAAGACTGGATAAGGACTCGCAGGGTCTGCTCCTTCTGACTAATGAAGGTAACCTGGTCAATAAGATCATGCGTGCAGGCAACTACCATGAAAAGGAATACTTTGTTACAGTTAACAAACCTCTGGACAAAGATTTTGTACGCAGGATGAGCAGAGGAATCCCAATCCTTGACACTATGACAAGACCTTGTAAAGTAGTACAGACAGGAGAATGCAGTTTCCGGATCATTCTGACCCAGGGGCTTAACCGCCAGATCCGTAGAATGTGCCAGTATCTGGGATATGAAGTACAGAAGCTGAAGAGGATCAGGATCATGAATCTGACTCTGGACGGCATCAGAGAGGGTGAATACAGAGAAATCACACCTCAGGAATGGAAGGAATTAAATCAGTTGCTGGCAGCTTCTTCCAGCGAAACAGTAATCGAGACAGGAGGGCAACATGGAAACAGCCGCAATCACACGAATGAAAGAGCTGGTGCAAAAGCTGGACAAGGCAGCAAAAGCGTATTATCAGCAGGACATAGAGATCATAAGCAACAGAGAGTACGATCAGATGTACGACGAGCTTCAGGCTCTGGAGAAAGAAACAGGAACCGTTCTGGCAAACAGTCCCACCGTCAGCGTAGGATATGAGGCTGTTGATCAGTTACCTAAGGAGGAGCACGAATCACCGATGCTCTCCCTCGATAAGACAAAGGATAGAGAAGTTCTGAGAGAATTTATCGGAGAGCATAAGACACTTCTTTCCTGGAAACTTGATGGACTGACTATTGTTCTTACTTACGAGAATGGAGAGCTGGCAAAAGCAGTTACCAGAGGAAACGGCGTGGTAGGAGAGGTTGTTACCAATAACGCCAGAGTGTTTAAGAATGTTCCGTTTAAAATTCCATATCAGGGAAGACTGGTGCTCCGCGGTGAGGCAATCATTACCTACTCTGATTTTGAACGGATTAATGAGTCTATCGAGGATGTGGATGCGAAATACAAGAATCCGAGAAATCTCTGCAGCGGTTCGGTGCGTCAGCTGAATAATGAAATTACAGCCAAAAGAAATGTGCGTTTTTATGCATTTGCTCTTGTAAGTGCAGAAAACATTGATTTTCACAATTCCCGTGCAGGACAGTTCGAGTGGCTGAAAGAGCAGGGGTTTGATGTGGTAGAATACCGTGTGGTTACAGCGGGAACATTGGATAAGGCTATGGACTACTTTTCTGTAGCTATCACAGAGAATGATTTTCCGTCGGACGGGTTGGTGGCTCTTTATGATGATATCGCATATGGGGACTCTCTGGGAAGAACAGCGAAATTCCCGCGAAATGCATTTGCGTTTAAATGGGCGGATGAGATCAGAGAGACCCAGTTGCTGGAGATTGAGTGGAGTCCATCCAGAACAGGACTGATTAATCCTGTTGCGGTTTTTGAACCTGTAGAACTGGAAGGAACCACGGTCAGCCGCGCAAGCGTACACAATGTCAGTATTGTGAAGGAACTGGAACTGGGAATTGGGGATACGATCACTGTATATAAAGCTAATATGATCATTCCGCAGATTGCGGAGAACCTGACTCGCAGCAGCAAGCTGGAGATTCCGGATACATGTCCGGCCTGCGGGCATGCAACACAGATACAGAAAGTGAATGATGTAGAGGCACTTTACTGTACGAACCCGGACTGTGCAGCAAAGAAAATTAAATCTTTTGCCCTTTTTGCGAGCAGGGATGCTATGAATATTGACGGATTGTCCGAAGCAACACTGGAGAAATTTATTGCAAGAGGGTTTATCCACGACTTCGGAGATATTTTTGAGATTGCGAAGCACAGGGACGAGATTGTAGAGATGGAGGGTTTTGGTGAGAAATCTTTTGAGAATCTGACCGTCAGTCTGGAGAAAGCAAAAGAGACAACTCTTGCAAAAGTTATCTACAGTCTGGGAATCGCCAATATCGGACTGGCCAATGCGAAAGTAATCTGCAGGCATTTTGATGATGATCTGGAGAAAATCCGTCATGCAGATGAAGAGGAAATAAGCTCCATTGATACTATCGGACCGGTTATCGCCAGAAGCCTGACGGATTATTTTGCAAAAGAAGAGAATAATAAGAAACTGGATCATCTGATGAGTTATCTGACGATCAGGAAAGAAGAGAAGGCAGGGGAACAGATTTTCCAGAATATGAATTTCGTTATTACAGGAAGTGTGGAGCATTTTGCAAACAGAGCTCAGGCTAAGGAATTTATCGAATCACTGGGAGGCAAAGTGACAGGCTCTGTGACATCAAAGACAAACTATCTGATCAATAATGATACAACGTCCAATTCTTCCAAGAATAAGAAAGCCAAGGAACTGGGAATCCCGATTCTGTCAGAAGAAGACTTCCTGAAGATGGTGAAGCAGTGAATGAACCGATTTTACGGTGAGGCTTGTGCAGCAAACAAGGATGAGTTTACGTGTTTTACTGATCAGAGATAAAAATATAACAACGAACAGGAGAGAACTAAAATGCCAATTAAGATACAGGGCGATCTGCCCGTAAAAGAAATTCTGGAGAAAGAGAATATTTTTGTGATGGATGAATCCCGTGCATCTCATCAGGATATCCGCCCAATACAGATTCTTATTCTGAATCTGATGCCATTGAAAGAGGAGACAGAACTTCAGCTTCTGCGATCCCTTTCTAATACACCTCTGCAGGTGGATGTGACGTTTATGGCAGTACAGAGTCACGAATCAAAAAATACTTCCATGAGTCATCTGAATAAATTCTATCAGACATTTCCTGAATTGAAAGGAAATAAGTATGATGGAATGATCATTACAGGTGCGCCGGTAGAACAGATGGAATTTGAAGAAGTGGACTACTGGAATGAACTGGTAAAGATTATGGACTGGACTAATGATCATGTGACTTCTACAATTTATCTGTGCTGGGCAGCACAGGCAGGACTTTATCATCATTATGGCCTGAAGAAACGCAAACTTGACAAGAAGGTGTTTGGACTTTTCTGGCACAAAGTATTAAATCGCAAGATTCCGCTTGTACGTGGATTTGACGATATGTTCCTTGCTCCGCATTCCAGACATACGGAAGTACCGATTGAAGACATCCACAACTGTAAAGAATTGACAGTACTTGCGGAATCTGATGAAGCAGGTCTCTTTCTTGCTATGGCAGATGGCGGTCGCAAAATTTTTGTAATGGGGCACCCGGAATACGACCGCGTTACACTGGATGGAGAATACAAACGTGATGTGAGCAAGAATCTTCCTATAGAGATACCGGAGAATTATTACAGGGATAATAACCCGGAGAACAAACCTCTACTTATGTGGAGAGCACATGCAAATAATCTGTATACAAACTGGCTCAATTATTATGTTTATCAGTCGACTCCATTTGATCTGTATGGGACACCGGATTTCAGTGAAATTTAACATGATCAGGCAAACGGCGAATACTGTGTGAGATATTACCAGTGAACAGTAACAGAATGGTCCTGTAAATTGTTAATTATGGAATGATAGTGTAGCTATAATTAAAAAAATGTGCTATGATATGCAGCAGGTCTTAGAGAGGTTAGGTTGAGACCGGGAAAGGACATAATTGACACGATGAATATAGGAAATATGATGAAAATTACAAGTGCATGGAATACTTTCAAGAAGAACCATCCGAAATTTCCGGCATTCTGCCAGGCAGTTTCACGAAAGGGGATCAGAGAGGGAAGTATTATCGAGATTACCTTTACTACTCCTGAAGGAGAGAAAATTGAGACAAACCTCAAGGTAAAAGACAGTGATCTGGAGTTACTGAAGCAGTTATCGGAATAAGACAGCATATACAGCCCATATATTTATGACTGAGAGCCATAATATATGGGCTGTATTAATATCCAAAATAATGTTGCGAATATGCGATCACAACGGAAGAACAGCTGCGGGTAGCAGACCTTTTTGTTATTGTTCACTCTGTTATCAGTAACACATTTTCAGATATACCATATAATTTACAAAAATTTTATTTGATTATTTTATGTAAATCTGCTATAGTAGATTCTGTTGAATAAAGTTAGTTATTGTTCACTCAGCCTGCAGATGTTTATTTTATAATGAACTGTCCTGCAGATCATGAACAATAGTTTCGCAAAGGAAAGAAAGAGGATGAAAATTGCGTAAAAAATCACATATTTTATTAGCAAGATATCTTGCGGATCAGATGCAGACCACAGCAAGCCTGCAGTCACACAGAAAGGCTTTCTGCCTGGGAAGTATTCTTCCGGATATCAAGCCGTCTTTCATTACTAAGAGACATGAGTTCTATGGAACATTCGAGGATGTCAAGAAGCGTATGAGAGAATTGGCGGATATCAGACCGGATGAGAGCAACCAGAGGGTTTACTGGCGGCGGTTCGGCGAAGTGATCCACTATATGGCGGATTATTTTACATTTCCTCATAATAAGACATATACAGGGACACTTGCCCAGCATAATCACTATGAGAAAGTATTGAAGAACAGACTTAAGTCCTGCATACAGCAGGGAGAGGCACACAGATATCTGGAGCCTGCAATTCGTTTTGCAGATTTTTCTACACTGGTGGATTACATCGAGGCAAATCATGAGAGATATCTCAATAAGCTTCGGAGTGTGGAAGAAGATATTCGTTTTATTCTGAACATGTGCTTTCAGGTGATTCAGGGTCTGGTGCAGATTTGCCTTGGGCAGAGTTTGGAGCGAACTGTACAGGTGGCATGAAACAAAAGATAATACTGATAAGATAGCAGGAGGGCTGTGTGGAATGTAGATAGTTCCACATGGCCTTATTGTTTATACCTGTATTTGTGATAAAAGAATGAACTTTGATTATAATGAGAAAATTGATTGAGTGGGGCGGTTGATTTCATGAAATGAGTATGATAAAATAAAACAGGTTAATGTTTTAAGAAATTTTATAAGAGTAGAAGAGAATCCGGAGCATTTATTTTAGGAAAATTCACTTAAGAATGCCTGCGGAGATTAAGCATTAGATAGTATGTTCTTATAAAAGGGGGTAAAGACATACTTAGAGTAAGAAGGGAGTAATTTAGATATATGAAAAACAAGTATCTTACCAAGTTCTTATGTCTGACATTGATGTCAGGTATGGTATTATCCGGACCGGTATCTATATTTGCTGCTGAAGGAACAGCTGTGTATACAACAGAAGAGAGTAGTTCTGATTTCAGTGATTCCAGTGATTTCGATTCAGAACCGGGAGATCCGACGCCAACACCTATAGACCCGACGCCGTCTCCTGTAGATCCGACACCGGACCCGATAGATCCGACACCATCTCCTGTGGATCCGACACCAACACCTGCGGATCCGACACCGTCTCCTGTAGATCCAACACCAACACCTGCAGATCCGACACCAACACCTGTGCCATCTATTTCAAAGGCGGCTCAGGAAGTGATCAACAGAATTAAAGAACTGAAGATTGATTCAGTCACTTTGGAAAAGAAATCTATAGTACAGAGTATCCGCGTAGCATATGATGCCCTGACAGAGGAAGAGAAGAAACAGGTTTCTAACTACAATCTTTTGATACAGGCTGAGGCGAAGATCGCTTTGTTAGAGATGAATCAGAAGAATAACATGAATAATAATTCGTTTACAAATAATACAAGCGGTACTGCGCAGACCGGAACACCTGTATATTACAGCAATTATGCATCTAATCTTCATGCGGGTAAGGACTTTTATCTTGACAGTCTGAAGAATAATTACAATCTTACATTCTCAGATGATTTTGCATCTGTCATGGATGAGATCGAGAAAGAATATAAAGAGAAGAATAAAGTTGCAGATGTAAGTGATGTTAACGGTAGTAAGGTTACTACATCTGCGGACAGCCTTCTGGTAAGAAACTGGCAGGATATTCTGGCTGTATATGTATATCAGCAGAGCAAGGACGGAAAGAAAGAATTTACATTGGATTCCTCCTGCAAAAAAGATCTGGCTGAGATATTTGCAGAGATGAACCCGATTGTAAGGGACAAACAGGATATTACCCGTGTTACATATGGTAACCGTAAGATTAATTACTATATTAAGAAAAACAAGATTGCAAAGAAAGATCGTACTATTCTTAAGAAATATGTAGAGACAGACTGCAAGCTTCTCTGTGCAGTAGTAACGGCTGCCAATGGATTTGTGAGAGAGAGCGTTGGTGATGACGTATCTGAAGAGCGAGTAAATGTTATTTCTGCTGCATATTCACTGGTTGGTAAAGTAGGATACTTCTGGGGTGGCAAGTCCACAGTCATAGGTGAAGATCCGAGCTGGGGAACAGCAGAGAAAGTAACTACTGACGGAAGTAAGAGTACAGGCACTATCCGTGCATACGGACTTGACTGCAGCGGATTTGTTACATGGGCAGTTATCAACGGATATCAGAATAAGGATATGCAGTCAGCAGTTGGTGACGGAACTTCTGATCAGTGGGAGAAAGCAAATGTTGTAACTGAAGCAGATGCACAGCCTGGTGATCTGGTATTTCAGAAAGGACCGGAAGCAGGAAGTGATAACCATGTAGGTATTCTTTGCGGTAAGACAGATGCCGGCGACTGGATTGCAGTACACTGTTCTTCAGGTAAGAATGGTGTAACTGTAGGAGAAGCATACAGTGCAAGTTTCCGTTATATCCGTCAGCCGTCTTTCTATCCGACAGAGGCGGAAGTGAAGCAGATGCAGGACAGCAGTACAGCTATCAGTTCAGGTGCTGATATGTTTACTTCAAATGTAACTGTAAATAATACCCTGCAGGATGCAATGAAGTTCAATAGTTCTGATCTTAGTTCAGGAACAGCAGGATTCACATCCTCAGATTCATCAAAGACAACATCTATTATTCCTGAAAAGATTGATTTGTCTAAAGAGAATGTTACTGTATTTAAGGCAAAATAATTCAGAAACAAACATAAACATGAATGTAAAAAAGAGACAGAAAAGTCTGAGGGACAGTTCAGATTTATCTGTCTCTTACAGGTTTACAATATGCAGTAATATGAGCTATAATGAGATAAAATAGTAAGGAAATAATCAGGGCCTTACCTTGGTATATGAAAACTAAAATAAAAAGGATTACTGAATGAATAAGAGAAAATTTCCTGTATTTCTGTTGTTTCTGGCTCTTGTGATGTTTGCTGCAGGATTTGGCGTGAGCAGATGGGGAATTCTGAGCGAACCCGTAGAAGTGAGATTGCTCAGAAAGCAGCAGGTGGTACAGACGGATGAAGGACATCAGGAATATTATTTTGGACTTCTCAGTGAGGAAGAACAGAGAGGATATCGTGAAATTCTTGAAGGAATCAGGAATCTCGAGGAGAAGTTTTATCTGTCTCTTTCAGGAGATGATGAGATAGACAGAGTGTATCATGCAGTGCTGAAAGATCATCCGGAACTGTTCTGGGTACATAACCGTGAGAAAGTATATAAGACGACGTATGCGGGTAAAGATTACTGCCAGTTTTCTCCGGGATATACTTACACGGAAACGGAACGGCAGGAGATTTCTCAGGCTATGGAGAATGCGTATCAGGAAGTTCTGGCGCAGATTCCCGAAGGTGCGGATGATTATGAGAAGGTAATGACAGTTTATACCTATATCATAGACAATACAGATTATGTCTTATCAGATGATGATCAGAGTATTGCTGGGACTTTCTGGAAAAAGCAGGCTGTGTGTGCAGGTTATGCGGGAGCTGTTCAGTATCTGCTGGAACGATTGAATGTAACCTGTATTTATGTGGAAGGTGATGCTGCAAACAGTGATCAGGGACATGCATGGAACATTGTTAAGCTGAACGGACAGTACTATTATGTGGATGCTACTAATGGTGATCAGCCGGATTTTCTGGAAGGTGATGCTGCATTACTTGAGGAGCATAAAACAACGATCTATGATTATCTTTGCCCGTTCCCAAAGGAATATGAGATGAATTATACAGCTTCTGACGAGTTTGAGGTTCCGTCGTGCACGGCAACAGATATGAACTTTTATGTAAGAAATGGTGCCTGTTTCAATGATTATGTCTGGAATGATGTATATGACCTGTGTAAGTTGCGCATAGACAGTGACGCAGCAGTGGTACGATTTAAATTCAGTACGCAGGAGGCTTTTGAAGAAGCATATATGGAACTCATCGACAGTAATCGTATTCAGGATATTGCGAGATATTATATGGAAGTACATGGATTGTCACAGATTTCATACCATTATGGAATACTCGACAATATGAAAACACTTTATTTTATGTTTTGAAAAGGAGTAACGGAGATATGAGTGATATGACGGATATGTTTGGGAGCATAGTGAATATAATGGGAAATCTGCTGGATTCAGATTTGGTAAATCGTTTTATGATGGCAATTTTTGCTGTGATTTTAGTGTTTGGAATCCTCAATTGTATTCTTGGATACAGACTTCTGCGCTTCTGGATGATGGTGGGAGGTTTCCTGGTGGGAGGCGGACTGGCACTTATCATTGTACGTACTATGGGAACAAAGGAAAAATCTATGATGATGATCGCAGCTCTTGTAACAGGAATCATATTTGCTGTAATTGCGTTTTTGATTTATAAAGCCGGTGTATTTATCCTGGCTGCCGGAATTGGCTGGGCGCTTAGTATTTATTTTTTACATCCAACCAGTTCTGCATCATTTTTTGCATGTATTCTTATTGGAGTGGCACTTGGTTCCATGGCTGTGAAATATTGCAAAGAGGTACTGATCGTATCGACCAGTCTTATAGGCGGCGTAATGGCGGGTGTTTCTCTTGCAAAGCTTGGAAATCTTGCTGATTTTCCATATGGTTTGGGAATGAGTGTTGGTTTTGCGATTATTGGAATGTTGATTCAGTTTGCAATCAATAAACCGGCTTCGGATAATGAAGAAGATTTAGATGATGAGGAGGATTCAGAACAGGAGCGCAGTGAGAATCAAGATCGGAAACAGGAACGCAGCCAGAGACAGGAACAAAGACAGAATTACAGACAAGGACAAAAATAAGCTTCGGAATATGTTTTTATGGAATAATGTTTGAAGAATGAAGATAAAATAACGAACGCCATAAAGACAGAAAGGACAGGCGAGAGAAGATGGCAAAGGAAGCAAAAACAAATGCAATGAGAATGCTTGACAGACAAAAGGTGAAATATGAGGCATTCTCCTATGAATGTGATGAATTCATTGACGGAATTCACAGTGCGGATAAGATCGGTGCACCTTATGACCAGTCTTTTAAGACTTTGGTCATGGAGGGAAAAAGCGGTGGTTACTTCGTATTTGTAGTTCCGATCGAGAGGGAAGTTGACAGAAAAGCAGCAGCAAAGGCTGTCGGTGAGAAGACTGTGGATATGATCCATGTGAAAGATATCACTAAGATTACAGGATATGTGAGAGGCGGATGCAGTCCGTTGGGAATGAAGAAACCTTATCCGGTAGTATTTGATGCATCTGCCGGAGCGTTTGAGGAAATATATGTAAGTGGTGGACGTATTGGTTTGACATTGAAAGTACCGCTTGCAGATCTGTTGAAAGTGACAGGTGGTAAGCTTGCAGAGATTACTATGAAAACAGAATAAACAAAAAGAATTTTGTAGAGTGTCTTTTAGGGAACAGGAATAACAGAGTGTGGTTTAACCAAATCAAGCAAGTAGTGAATATCCGCTTGATTTTTAGCCGCAGTCTGTTATTTTTATGCCATATAAAATTATTACGTATTGTTTCAATGACATAAAAACACTTTGGACAGAATCTGTTTTACATATAAACAAATTCCCTGCCTATTGCCTTTGACAATTGAAGCAGGGAATTTATATGATTTTGTTAAATTTTAGTTATCAGAAGCATCTTCTTCATTAATTTCGAATACATGACGTTTCTTAGCCATTTCATCACTTGCCAGATATTCATCATAAGTAGTGATCTTGTCGATCATGGTTCCGTTTGGAAGGATTTCCATGATACGATTGGCTGTTGTCTGTACGAACTGGTGGTCATGAGAGGTGAAAAGAATAACACCCGGGAACTTGATCAGACCGTTGTTCAGCGCTGTGATGCTTTCCATATCAAGATGGTTAGTAGGCTCATCCAGAATCAGGATATTTGCACCGGAGATCATCATCTTGGAAAGAAGGCAGCGAACTTTCTCGCCACCGGAAAGAACACGTACACGTTTGATGCCGTCTTCGCCAGGGAAGAGCATACGTCCAAGGAAACCACGAACATAAGTAGCGTCCTTGATTTCGGAATACTGTGTCAGCCAGTCTGTGATAGTCAGGTCATTGTCAAATTCTGCTGTGTTGTCCTTAGGGAAGTATGCCTGAGATGTAGTAACACCCCATTTGTAGTTTCCTTCGTCCGGTTCCATTTCTCCAACCAGAATACGGAACAAAGTAGTGATCGCCTGTTCGTTGGCACCAACGAAAGCTACTTTGTCATCATGACCAAGTGTAAAAGAAATGTTGTCCAGAACTTTCACGCCGTCGATTGTCTTGGAAAGATTTTCTACCATAAGGACTTCGTTACCGATTTCACGGTTTGGACGGAAGTCAATATATGGATATTTACGGCTGGATGGACGCATGTCATCAAGCTGAATTTTTTCCAGGGCACGCTTACGGGATGTAGCCTGTTTGGATTTGGAAGCGTTGGCACTGAATCGTGAAATAAATTCCTGAAGTTCTTTGATCTTTTCTTCTTTTTTCTTGTTAGCTTCTTTCATCTGCTTGATAAGGAGCTGGCTGGACTCAAACCAGAAATCATAGTTTCCGGCATAGAGCTGGATTTTTCCATAGTCGATATCTGCGGTATGAGTACATACCTTATTTAAGAAGTAACGGTCATGGGATACAACGATGACTGTATTGTCAAAGTTGATCAGGAACTCTTCCAGCCATTCAATTGCCGGCAGGTCAAGATGGTTGGTAGGCTCATCCAGAAGAAGAATGTCCGGGTTACCAAACAGTGCCTGAGCAAGAAGGACTTTGACTTTCTGACTACCTGTAAGGTCAGCCATCTGGGCATAATGCAAATCTGTTTCAATGCCAAGACCATTCAGAAGAGTGGCAGCATCGGATTCTGCTTCCCATCCGTTCATTTCTGCAAATTCACCTTCCAGTTCGCTGGCACGGATACCGTCCTCGTCTGTGAAGTCTGCTTTTGCATAGATGGCTTCTTTCTCTTTCATGATCTCATACAGTCTTTTGTTACCCATGATAACTGTATCCAGAACTGTGTATGCATCATACTTGAAATGGTCCTGCTGCAGGAAAGAAAGACGCTGACCAGGAGTAATAACAACGTCACCGTTGGTAGGCTCTAACTGTCCGGAGAGGATCTTAAGGAATGTGGATTTACCGGCACCGTTTGCACCGATGAGACCGTAGCAGTTGCCTTCTGTAAATTTGATATTTACATCTTCGAAGAGCGCTTTTTTACCTACGCGCAAAGTAATATTGTTTGCTGAAATCATATCATACCTCGTTTTCGTGAAATTATTGATTTGCAGTAACTGTCCGGCAGTCTGTTATCTCGCGGGATGTTTGAAATGTGTATAAAAATCCCAGGATGTACAAGTTAAAATCCCATACTGAAAGCGATTTTCAATGAACTATAACTTGTAACTGTGAAGGTATTGAACAGTTACGTTATTTCCTATTATTAATTCAACGCTTATCATTGTACCGTAAATTGGGAAATTTGCAACTGTTTTTTGCTTTTTTGGGTTCTTTTATTTACAAAAAAAAGAAGCACTGTTATAATGTAAGACAAATATAGCCTCTAACCGGCACAAATATGAGGCAGTGGTTTGATATAAAAATAGTGTTACTGAGAACAAATTGAGCAGTTTGAGCAGTATATAGCTGCTGCCTGTTTCATTTCAGGAGAAGTGGCAGGGAATGAACAGTAACAGATAATTAACTTTAGAGAGGTTGCAGAAACTATGTTTATTACGAGAGAGTGTGATTACGCAGTGAGGGTGGTACGTGCGCTTTGGGGAGAGAGCAGACTGAGCGTATCGGATATCTGTGAGAAAGAATCAGTGACAGCACCTTTTGCCTATAAGATTCTGAAGAAATTACAGAAGGCAAAGATCGTAAAAGGATACAGAGGTGTACATGGCGGCTATTCGCTGGATAAGGGACTGGATGAACTGACTTTATACGATATTTATTCGGCAATCGATCCGGAAATGTTTATCATTGAATGTCTGGATCCGAAATACAGCTGTGTCAGAGACGGACAGGACGGTATACCGTGTTTAGTACACAGAGAGCTGTTATCTGTACAGGATGAGTTGATAAGACTACTGAAGAGAAAGACAATACAGCAGATCATGGAGGAGGCGTAAGGCCTTCTCTTTTTCGTTATAAATTGTGAAAAATCTATAAAGTTAGTTGTAAATAACTCAAAAAGATGTACATAATACATTCAAAAACAGGATAAAAACTCTGTTTTGTACCTCATAAGATACAAAATATGCCAAAACAAATTGGACACAACCGAAAGATTATGTTATAATCTACAATGAAATTTGAGGTATACCTTAATTATGCCTTGAAATAAATAATTAATTTTCATCAACCTTTAAGGAGGAAAAACAAACTATGGCAAGAAAGATGAAAACCATGGATGGTAACCATGCAGCTGCTCATGCTTCATATGCATACTCAGATGTAGCCGCTATTTACCCGATCACTCCTTCATCTGTTATGGCGGAAGCAACAGATGAATGGGCAACCCAGGGAAGAAAGAACATTTTCGGACAGGAAGTTCAGGTAACTGAAATGCAGTCTGAGGCTGGTGCAGCAGGTGCTGTACACGGATCCCTGGCAGCTGGTGCTTTAACAACAACATATACAGCATCTCAGGGTCTGTTACTTATGATCCCGAACCTTTATAAAATCGCTGGTGAGCAGTTACCTGCAGTATTCAATGTATCTGCACGTGCACTTGCTTCTCACGCACTTTCAATCTTCGGTGATCATTCAGACGTTATGGCCTGTCGTCAGACCGGATGTGCAATGCTCTGCGAATCTTCCGTACAGGAAGTTATGGACTTAACACCTGTTGCTCACCTTGCAGCAATCAAAGGTAAAGTTCCATTCATCAACTTCTTCGATGGATTCCGTACATCTCACGAGATCCAGAAAATCGAAACATGGGATTATGAAGATCTGAAAGATATGGCAGATATGGATGCAATCGCTGCATTCCGTAACCATGCTCTTAATCCAAATCACCCATGCCAGAGAGGTTCCGCTCAGAACCCTGACATCTTCTTCCAGGCAAGAGAAGCATGTAACCCATACTACGATGCTCTTCCGGCAGTAGTACAGGAATACATGGACAAAGTTAACGCTAAGATCGGTACAGATTACAAATTATTCAACTACTACGGAGCTGCTGATGCAGATCACGTAATCGTTGCTATGGGATCTGTAAACGATACAATCGAAGAGACAATCGACTACCTTGCAGCAGCAGGAAAGAAAGTCGGTGTTGTTAAAGTTCGTCTTTACAGACCATTCTGCGCACAGGCACTCATCGATGCAATTCCGGATTCTGTAAAACAGATCACAGTTCTTGACAGAACTAAAGAGCCGGGTGCACTTGGCGAGCCTCTGTACCTTGATGTTGTAGCAGCATTAAAAGACAGCAAATTCGACGGTGTTAAAGTATTCTCCGGACGTTATGGTTTAGGTTCCAAAGATACTACACCTGCACAGATCGTAGCTGTATATGAGAACACAACAAAAGAGAAATTCACAATCGGTATCGTTGATGATGTTACTAACCTTTCCCTTGAGACAGGTGCTCCGATCGTAACAACTCCTGAAGGAACAACAAACTGTAAATTCTGGGGTCTGGGAGCTGATGGTACTGTAGGTGCCAACAAGAACTCCATCAAGATCATCGGTGACAATACAGACATGTACGCACAGGCTTACTTTGATTATGACTCCAAGAAGTCCGGTGGTGTTACAATGTCCCACTTACGTTTCGGTAAGAAACCGATCAAATCTACATACCTGATCCACAAAGCAAACTTCGTAGCATGCCATAATCCATCCTACGTAAACAAATACAACATGGTTCAGGAACTTGTTGATGGCGGTACATTCCTCCTTAACTGTGCATGGGATATGGAAGGTCTTGAGAAACATTTACCAGGACAGGTTAAAGCATTCATCGCTAACCACAATATCAAATTCTACACAATCGACGGTGTTAAGATCGGTATTGAAACTGGCATGGGACCAACACGTATCAACACAATCCTTCAGTCTGCATTCTTCAAACTTACAGGAATCATTCCGGAAGATCAGGCAATCGACCTTATGAAAGCTGCTGCTAAAGCAACATACGGACGTAAGGGTGATGATGTCGTACAGAAGAACTGGGCAGCTATCGATGCTGGTGCTAAACAGGTTGTTGAGATTCAGGTACCAGAGAGCTGGAAGAACGCTGAAGACGAAGGTCTTCATATGACTCATGCAACAGAAGGACGTCAGGACGTTGTTGATTTTGTTAACAATATTCAGGCTAAAGTTAATGCTCAGGAAGGTAACTCCTTACCTGTATCTGCATTCAAAGATTATGTAGACGGTACTACACCATCAGGTGCAGCTGCATATGAGAAACGTGGTATCGCTGTAAACGTTCCAGTATGGAACCCAGAGAACTGTATCCAGTGTAACAGATGTTCTTATGTCTGCCCACATGCAGTTATCCGTCCGGTAGCTCTTACAGAAGAAGAAGCTGCTAACGCTCCAGAAGGAATGAAGACATTACCTCTGACAGGTATGAAAGAATATAAATTCACAATGGCTGTATCCGCACTTGACTGTACAGGATGTGGTTCTTGTGTAAACGTTTGCCCAGGTAAGAAAGGTGCAAAAGCACTCGCTATGGAAAACCTTGAAGCAAGCGCAGACGAGCAGAAATACTTTGATTACACAGTTAAACTGCCGATCAAAGAAGATGTTATCGCTAAATTTAAAGAAGCAACTGTTAAAGGCAGCCAGTTCAAACAGCCTCTGCTTGAGTTCTCAGGAGCTTGTGCAGGATGTGGTGAAACACCATACGCTAAACTGATCACTCAGCTGTTCGGTGACAGAATGTATATCGCAAACGCAACAGGATGCTCCTCTATCTGGGGTAACTCCTCACCATCTACACCATACACAGTAAACGCTAAAGGACAGGGTCCTGCATGGTCTAACTCTCTGTTCGAAGATAACGCTGAGTTTGGTTATGGTATGCTTCTTGCTCAGAGAGCTATCCGTGATGGATTAAAAGCAAAAGTTGAAGACGTTGTTGCTAACGGAACAAACGAAGACGTTAAAGCAGCTGGTCAGGAATGGCTGGATACATTCTCTGTAGGTGCTACAAACGGCGCTGCTACAGACAAACTTGTTGCAGCTCTTGAAGCTTGCGGATGTGACAAAGCTAAAGAAATCCTTGCTCAGAAAGACTTCCTCGCTAAGAAATCCCAGTGGATCTTCGGTGGTGACGGATGGGCTTACGATATCGGATTCGGTGGTGTTGACCATGTTCTCGCTAGTGGACGTGATATCAACGTTATGGTATTCGATACAGAGGTTTACTCTAACACAGGCGGACAGTCTTCTAAGTCTACACCAACAGGTGCTATCGCTCAGTTCGCTGCAGGCGGTAAAGAGACTAAGAAGAAAGATATGGCTTCCATCGCTATGAGCTATGGTTATGTATATGTTGCTCAGATTTCCATGGGTGCTGACTTCAACCAGACTGTAAAAGCTATTGCAGAGGCTGAGGCTTATCCGGGACCATCTCTGATCATCGCTTATGCTCCATGTATCAACCATGGTATCAAGAAAGGTATGGCAAAAGCTCAGACAGAGGAAGAATTAGCAGTTAAGGTTGGATACTGGCACAACTTCAGATTCAACCCGGCAGCAGAAGGAAACAAGTTCTCACTTGATTCTAAAGCTCCGAGCATGGAAGATTATCAGGCATTCCTTGACGGTGAGGTTCGTTACAACTCTCTGAAACGTCAGAATCCTGAAAAAGCTGCTAGACTGTTTGCTAAGAATGAGGCAGAGGCTAAAGCTAGATTTGAATATCTGCAGAAGCTGATCGCTCTTCATAGTGCAGAATAATCTTTCCACTTTTTGAACGATTGATAAATAATTATATAAAATAAATAGATAGAGCTATTTATGGTGTCCAGACGATATATGGGCCGCGGTACTTTGGTGCCGCGGCTTTTTTTATCTTAGTAAGGGACGTCTGAAAATAGAAAAAAATCTGGGGCTCAGCCTCGGAACCATTGTATTTCTAAGCATTTGGAAAGCCGCTAAAAGCATTCAGAAATAGCTCAAACTCGCTTCGCTCAGACAGTGAGCGATTTCTGAATAACGCGTCTTCCCAAATACTAAGAACTACAATGAACCCTCAAATTCGCCCCAGATCTTTTTCCATTTCCAGACTGATGTTGACTTAGTGATAAAGAATATGAAGGTTTTTAATATATATATTTCGTTATAGATAGATGTAAACATGAAAATAAAACTAAATCAGTTACCGAGAATGGAATGAATGGTAACTTAAATCAGTGGATGTGGGTCAGGGAAATGGAGCGGTGAAAAGAAATTAATTTGACAATGATAATATATTTCACTATAATCATTGAGAACTTGAAAGTGAATTATAAAATGGTTTAGAAACCGAAAGGGATATTATGAGAAGATTTGTTACAAGAGAAAGCAAAAAGGATTTCTACATATTATATACACTTGTATTTAGTATCATATCTTTTTTTATCTATTATCAGTTCGCAGGTAATGGGAAGTCTCTGGTGTGGAGTCATGACGGGATTCCGCAGCATTTGAATTCTCTGGCGTATTATGGACGTTATCTGCGAAAGGCACTGTATACGATTTTTGTTGAACATAAATTATCATTGCCTATGTGGGATATGAATATTGGTTATGGATCGGATATCCTTACGACATTGCATTATTATGTGATTGGTGATCCTTTGACTTTACTGTCTGTGTTTGTACCGGCGGATAAAACAGAGATTTTGTATGAAGTGCTGATCTTTCTGAGAATTTATCTTGCAGGAATTTCGTTTAGTATTTTTTGTTTTTATCATAAGAATCCAAAACAGGCAACTTTCATGGGAACTTTGATTTATATTTTTGCGGGATGGACGATCTATGCTGCAATGAAACATCCGTATTTTTCTAATCCTATGATCTACCTGCCGTTGGTTCTGATGGGAATTGATAAGATTTATAAGAAAGAGAAGCCATGGCTGTTTATCTGGGCAGTTGCAATATCTGCCATGTCGAATTTCTATTTCTTTTATATGATCTGTATTTTCATGTTTATTTATGCGGCATTTCGCTATTTTGGTATTTTCAGTAAGCGGAGCGTAAAAGATGTATTCATCTGGCTGCTGAAATTTATCGGTTATTATGCGGTGGCATTGATGATAGCGGCAGCAATTTTTTTGCCGGTAATTATGACACTTTTTGGAACAGATAGATTTCAGGCAGAGAACTATGTGCCGCTGTTATATGATAAGATCTATTATGAAAAATATCTGGGAAATCTGATTGGCGAAAATATGATTCAGTGGGGGGTTGCCGGATACTCTGCGGTTGCCATGGCAGGCGTGTTTGTGCTTTTTTCTAAGAAAAAGAAATATCTGGATCTTAAATGGGGATTTGCGCTGCTGAATCTGTTTTTGCTGGTTCCTTTTGCCGGACATGTGCTGAATGGATTCTCTTATGTGTCAAACCGCTGGATATGGGCGTATGGGATGATGATCGCTTATATTTTTGTGAAAGCTTATCCGGAGCTCTTTACGCTGACAGTAAAGGAAAAGAAAAAGATATTTATCATGGTTGTGGTTTATTGTGCGTTGGCATTATTTGCAAAAGCGGCAAGGACACAGAGAAATATGGCGGGAGTGCTGGTGCTGGTACTTGCTGTATTTACTGTGACCTCTTTTGGTAATATTTTTCTTCAGGGAAAGTATATGTGTGGTTTGCTCAGTGCATTGCTTGTGGTAAGTATTCTGCTGAATGTTTCCTATCAATATTCTTATGAAAAGGATTATCTGTCAGAGTTTGCAACAGCAGAGGAAGCGGTAGATAAACTGGAATCAAATACGGACAAAGCAGTGCTGGAAACGGGAGATGAGGGAGTTTACCGTTATGATCAGTATGGGGCACTTCCTTATGATAATACTTCTATGTATATGGGAACTAACAGTACAGCATATTATTTCAGCCTTGCAAATAGCAGCATTAGTGATTTCTTTAGTGAGATGTACCTGAACACACCCTGGGAGCAGCATTATGAGAATCTGGATGGCAGAACCATTCTGGACAGACTGGCTTCTGTAAAATATTTTGTGATCAATGGCGATAATTACCGTTACCTTTCTTATGGATACAATAAAGAAAAAGGTTCTGCAGGAAGCGGAAATGGAGAAAGCAGGGCATATGAGAATGAGAATGCACTGCCATTGGGATATACCTATGACAGTTATATTCCGGAAACAAAATATAAAGAGATGGATGTTGTAAAGAAACAGCAGGCTCTGATGGATGGTGTAGTATTTGAAAACAGTACGCTTCCCACAGCATCTACCTATTTTGATGATGAAAATATCCAGTATCGTATGGAGACTGGGGATGGATGTACACTTTCGGATGGGAAAATTAAAGTAACAAAAGAGGGAGCTCAGCTCAAACTTGTTTTTCATGGGCTGACTGATAGTGAGAATTATCTGATTGCAGATAATCTGGATTATGATAGTCTTTCTCCACGGGAACTGGTAAGTAAGAGCAAATGGGAAAAGATGTCTGATTATGACAGAAACAAAGTTTTAGATGAAGACAGTCAGTGGCGTTACTGGAAGGAGTCGAAAGAAGCAGCAATGTCTGTTGAGGCAAACGATATTACAAAGACTATGAAGATATTCACTGACAAATATAACGCATACAGCGGACGACACGATTTTCTTTGCAATATGGGATATTCCAGAACAGGGCTTCGCACTATGACCATTACCTTTGCAAATACCGGTGTTTATATTTATGACAAATTGAGAGTTGTCAGTCAGCCGGTCAAGGGAATTGAAGAAAAAACTGAAAAACTTGGCCAGGAAACCCTTGAGAATGTAGCAATGGGAACTAATGAGATTACAGGAAATATTACAGTGTCAAAGAAGAAGGCGCTTGTGCTGTCTCTTCCATACAGCCAGGGATTTACTGCATATGTGGATGGAAAAGAGACGAAACTGCAGAAAGCAAATACCATGTTTATGGCACTGGAACTGGAGCCGGGTGAGCATGAAATCCGCCTGACATACTGTACTCCATACCTGAAACCCGGAATGATACTCAGTGTTGCCGGACTGGTCATATACATGATTATGGTATTAGTTAGGAGAAGAACCAGAACTGCATAATTGCTGTGCATGGTGAAATGTGATGGCGGGAATCGTGAACAGTAACACTGCACAAAAATAGAGAGCATTTGTAGGAATTTAATTACAGCAGTACAATGGACATTTCTGTAAATTTGTGTATAATTAAACAGGAAATATGCAGTTATTTGGTTATGAGCAGGCAGCGAATGCGAATTGTGAATATTTTTTGACTGCACCTGAGGCAATAAGAAGATGAAAAATGCTGTCAGGATTGTGACAGCTGGAGATGAGGAATAACATCATGAGTAAATTATCAGTGGTACTTCCGGCGTATAACGAAGAGCTTATGGTAGGAAAAACCTGCCGCGTACTTGCACAGGTTCTGACGGAAGCGCAGATTCCTTATGAACTGGTGGTGGTGAACGATGGTTCCGGCGACCGGACATGGGAAGAGATTCAGAAAGCAGGAGAAAAGGATGCGAATGTAACCGGCGTTCTTTTTTCCAGAAATTTTGGAAAAGAAGCAGCAATCTTTGCCGGACTTGCGCAGGCCGGCGGCGATGTAGTGGCTGTGATGGATTGCGATTTGCAGCATCCTCCGCAGACGCTTATCGAAATGTACAGATTATGGCAGGAAGGTTATGAAGTGATTGAAGGTGTGAAATCTGACAGAGGGAAAGAGGGATTTCTGCATAAAGAGTGTGCCGGATTTTTTTATGACATCATGTCTAAAGCTACGAAAGTGAATATGAAAGACGCATCGGATTTCAAAATGTTAGACCGAAAAGCGGTAGATAGTATCCTGTCTATGCCTGAAAGAAATATGTTTTTCCGTGCGACTTCTTCATGGGTGGGATATAAGACTACCAGCGTGGAATTCGAGGTTCAGGAAAGAGAAGCGGGTGTTTCTAAATGGTCTCCGTGGGCACTGGTGAAATATGCTTTTACTAATATCGTGGCATTTACTACATTTCCTTTGCAGTTTGTTACTATTACAGGGGTAATGTGTTTTGTATGTTCATTAATTCTAATGATTTATTCTTTGGTGCAGTATTTTGCTGGTTCTGCAGTGGAAGGATATACAACACTTTTGATGGTCCTGCTGTTGGTGGGAAGCGCCATGATGATTAGTCTGGGGATTATAGGATATTATATCTCTAAAATCTATGAAGAAGTAAAACGCAGACCAAGATATATTATTTCCAAGGTTATCAGAAATGGTGACAAACAGGAAAGATAGAATAAGACAGAGGAAGAAAAAGAATTATTATGAAACAATGGATCAGAAAAATGTATGAGAGTTCCGTGATTCGTTACATTTTCTTCGGCGGATGTACAACGATGGTTAATCTGGTCAGCTTTTTCATACTGAGAAAGCTGAATGTGGAGCTGAACATTGCCAATATTATTTCTATTATAGTGGCAATTCTGTTTGCTTATATAGTAAATTCAAAGTATGTATTTCAGGATAAATGTGAGACACTGAGAGATCATATCCAGCCTTTCTGTAAATTTATCAGTGCCAGGCTGGTTACGATGGTGATCGAGGTCGGAGGAGTATGGCTGCTGGTATCTGTAATGGGAATGAACGACATGATCGGGAAATTTCTGACACAGTTTATTGTGTTGATCTTAAATTACATATTCAGTAAATTTTTTGTATTTACAACGGGTAAATCAAAATAAAAAACTTTTCAGGAAAAGAAAATGAACAGAGTAAATAATAAATAAACAGATGAAAAGAGAGGTAGAACTCATGACACTGGAAGAAATTATTGCAAATATTGGACCGCTGGATCAGAGTGCAATGAACATTGCACAGAAAAGATGGGATAGTATTGCGAAACCCTTGCATTCTCTTGGAAAGCTGGAGACACTGCTGATTCAGATCGCAGGGATCACAAAAGATGCAGATATCGATCTTTCTAAAAGGGGACTGATCGCTATGTGTGCAGATAACGGCGTGGTAGAAGAGGGTGTGACACAGACTGGGCAGGAGGTGACAGCTATCGTAGCTGAGAATTTCCTGAAGTATGATACATCTGTCGGTGTGATGTGTAAGCAGAGTCATACTGAGATTTTTCCAGTGGATATGGGGATGGTGACGGATACAAAAGTCCGCACAGATCATAAGGTTGCTTATGGTACACAGAATATGACAAAAGGACCTGCAATGACCAGAGATCAGGCTGTAAAGGGAATTGAAGGCGGAATTGCAATGGTAAAGGAACTGAAGGATAAAGGATATAAGATTCTTGCAACCGGAGAAATGGGAATCGGAAATACTACTACCAGCAGTGCAGTGGCTTCTGTGCTGTTAAATCAGCCGGTAGAAGAGATGACTGGACGTGGGGCAGGACTGACAAGTGAGGGACTGATTCGCAAGATCCGGGCGATTAAGAAAGCAATTGAACTGAACCGGCCGGATCCGTCAGATGCTGTTGATGTTCTGGCGAAGGTTGGTGGCCTGGATATTGCGGGAATGGCTGGTGTATTTCTGGGCGGTGCTGTTTATCGTATTCCGGTTGTGATGGATGGTTTTATTTCCTGTGTTTCTGCACTGATCGCAATGCAGATCTGTCCGGCGGCAGGGGACTACATTATTGCATCCCATGTATCCAAGGAACCGGCTGCACATTTGATCCTGGAGCATATGAATAAAGAGGCAATTCTTCATGCAGATATGTGCCTGGGTGAGGGAACCGGAGCTGTTGCATTGTTTCCGATTCTTGATCTTGCAGCAGCAGTTTACAGTTCTATGAGTACCTTTGATGATATTCATGTGGAACAGTATGAGGAATTGAAATAAGGAATGAAATCATGTTAATACTTGTGACGGGAGGAAGCGGAAGCGGAAAATCTGCTTTTGCGGAAGATAAGGTGCTTTCTTTTGGAACAGCACAGAGAATCTATATAGCCACTATGCATCCCTTTGACAATGAGAGTTACAAAAGAATTGATAGACACCGGGAGATGCGGGCTGGAAAAGGTTTTGAGACTATAGAGTGCTATACAGGGCTTAAGGATGTGGTTTTGCCAGAGGGATGTGTAGTACTGCTGGAATGCATGTCAAATCTGGTGGCAAATGAAATGTTTGAAGATCAGGGTGCTCATGAACAGACTGTTCAGACAATTATGGCAGGAATTGAAAATCTGCTTCGTCAGGCCGCTCATGTAGTGATCGTGACTAATGAAATTTTTTCAGATGCGCCAGCGTTTGAAAGAGAGATGAATACCTATCTGAAATATCTGGGAAGGATAAACCAGGAGATCGCGAAAAAGGCCGATGAAGTGACTGAGGTTGTGTATGGGATTCCCGTGTATCATAAAGCAGATAAGAATAATGATTAATAATATGAAAAAGAGGAAGCATAAATGAAATTTCTGTGGAATAATTTTAAGGTGGCATTTGCTATGTTTTCCAAGATTCCGATGCCCCGTGCAGACTGGACAAAGGAAAATATGAAATATATGTTTTGTTTCTTTCCGTTTATAGGAACTGTGATCGGAGCATTAACAATGTTGGCGGCATATGCGGGACTTTATTTTGGTTATCAGCCCGGATTTGTGACAGCAGTACTGGTGCTTATGCCAGTATTTGTCACAGGCGGGATTCATGTGGATGGTCTGCTGGATACATCGGATGCACTCAGTTCCTGGCAGGAGAGATCCAGAAGACTGGAAATTCTGAAGGACTCTCATGCAGGAGCGTTTGCGGTGATCACTGCAGCTGTATATTTTGTCACATGGTATGGGGCATATGATCAGCTATACACATCTGAGAATATAAAAGCAATCGGAATCATGAGCTTGGGATTTATGGTTTCCAGATGCCTTTCCGGAATTGGTGTGATTACATTTCCGAAAGCAAAAGCGGACGGCACGGTAGCAGAATTTTCCAGAAATTCTTCAGACGTAATTTCCAGAAATGTACTGATTGTGTATCTGGTTTTTCTGGCTGCTGCTATGGTCTGGGTGCAACCTGTATGGGGAATTGCAGCTTTTGCAGGGGCACTGGTGATTTTTGTGTATTATCATCATATTGCCATGAAATACTTCGGAGGAACGACCGGAGATATTTCCGGATTCTTTTTGTGTATCTGTGAAGTGGGAATGGCAGTGATTCTTGCAGTGGTTTCTAATCTGTATATAAGGTAAGAGGAATAAAAAATGGAAATGATAATCGGCGGTGCATATCAGGGAAAAACTGATTATGCAAAGGAAAAATATCCGGAACTGGGCTGGATCGACGGTGCGTATGCAGCAGAAGATGATCTGATGATTGCACAGGGAGTATATAATTTTCATGAATACATCCGCGAAGAATTAAAGAGATGCGGGGATGTATCAGAACTTGCTGAGAGGCTTATCAGTCAGAATCCGAAACTTGTGATCGTTTCCCAGGAAGTAGGATACGGAGTTGTACCTGTGGATGCTTTTGACAGAAAGTACAGAGAGGCCGTAGGACGTGTATGCACAAAGCTGGCAGCATATAGTCAGAAGGTAACACGGGTAGTATGCGGGATTGGAACGGTGATCAAAGATGCTTAGGTTATGGCTCATAAGACATGGAAAAACAGAGGGAAACAAGCTTGCACGTTATATTGGGACAACAGATGAACCATTGTGTCAGGAGGGGATTGACTTTCTGAATAAGATGGACTATCCTAAAATACATGATATTTATGTCAGTCCGCTGAAGCGATGTGTGCAAAGTGCAGAGATCCTTTTTCCGGGAGAACCGGTACATATTATCGATGAACTGGCTGAATGTGATTTCGGTGAGTTTGAGAATAAGAATTACAAAGAACTGAATGGAAATCCGAAATATCAGGAGTGGATTGACAGTAACGGTACACTTCCTTTTCCGGGAGGAGAGAGCAGAGAAGCATTTAAGCTTAGAAACCTGAGGGGATTTGACAAGGCAGTGGCCGGATGTATTCGTAATCATGCAGCAGAGGCTGCACTAGTGATTCATGGCGGTACGATTATGAATATTATGGAAGAATATGCGGATATTCAGAAACCATTTTATGAGTGGCATGTTAAGAATGGCGGCGGCTATGAAGTGGAACTGGATGAACGGATGTGGCAGAACGGGAGAAAGCAGTTGAGTGTAAAAACGTCCATTATGGAAGGATAAAACCAGAGCTACAGTAAAAAATATTATAAAGACAGAATAAGTTTAACCAAACTGCGGAGCAGTTATTTGGTTATGAACAAGTAGCGAAGCGGATGATTTTATCCGCTTGACATTATAGAAAATGTAGAGTTCTGAAAAGATTTTTCATATGATATTATAAAAAAGCTGTTCTAAATAAAAAAGAGAGAACGAAGAGGTTCCGCATGAGGCGTGAATGCTTTGTTCTCTTTTTTTAGTTGTGTTTTTCAAAAAAGTAAGTAGCTATTTTATGAACAGTTTATAAGAAATTTTTGGATGAAATATCTGAATAAATGATGAAAATTCTCTGTAAAACCAAAAAAACTTTGCTGAAGTAATGTTACAAAACCTAAAAAAAATTGGAAAAACCAAAAAGATTTTGTCATTTCGCTTGCATTATACAGAGAAATATGATACAGTATTTATATAAAATTCCTAAACAATAGGTGAAAAGCAATAGTGAATTGGTAATTTTTAACAAGCAAAAGGAGGAACTATATGCTGGTAATTGGTAATGGAAGAATGATCACACGGGACGCATCCAACCCATTCGTAGAGAATGGTGCTGTAGCAATGGATGGTAACACCATAGTAATGGTGGGGGTAACTGAAGAAGTAAAGAAAGCTTATCCAGATGCTGAGTTTATTGATGCAAAGGGTGGGGTTATCATGCCGGCATTTATTAATGCCCATGAGCATATCTACAGCTCCTTCGCAAGAGGATTAAGCATTAACGGATATAATCCAAAAGGATTTCTGGATATCCTTGACGGATTATGGTGGACAGTTGACCGTCATCTGACACTGGAACAGACAAAGCTTTCCGCATATGCAACATACATTGATTCTATTAAGAATGGTGTAACCACAGTATTTGATCATCATGCAAGTTTTGGACATATTACAGGTTCCCTTAATGCTATCGAAGAAGCAGCAAAGGACTTGGGAGTACGTACATGTCTCTGCTATGAGATTTCTGACCGTGACGGAATGGAGAAATCAAAAGAGTCTGTAATGGAGAATGTGAACTTTATCAAACATGCACTTGCAGATGACAGCGATATGATCGCCGGAATGATGGGTATGCATGCATCCTTTACAATCTCTGATGAGACAATGGCTCTCTGCAATGAACTGAAGCCGGAAGGCGTTGGATATCACATCCATGTAGCAGAAGGCATCTATGATCTTCATCAGTGCCTGAAAGAGCATGGCAAACGTATTGTTGACCGTCTTCATGACTGGAATATCCTTGGACCGAAGACTTTACTCGGTCACTGTATTTATGTAAATGAACATGAGATGGATCTGATCAAAGATACAGATACCATGGTCGTACATAATCCGGAATCTAATATGGGTAATGCATGCGGATGTCCTCCAACCATGAGAATGGTACAGAAGGGTATTCTTACAGGGCTTGGTACAGACGGATATACTCATGACATGATGGAATCCTGGAAAGTTGCAAATGTTCTTCATAAACATAGTCTCTGCGATCCGAATGCAGCATGGGGCGAGGTTCCACAGATGCTCTTCGAAGGAAATGCGAAGATTGCAAACAGATACTTCAAGAAACAGCTTGGTGTCCTGAAAGAAGGCGCAGCAGCAGATGTGATCGTGATCGACTATGATCCGCTGACACCAATGAACGAGAACAACATTAACGGACATCTGATGTTCGGCGTAAACGGAAGCATGGTTCAGACTACTGTATGTAACGGTAAAGTTCTTATGAAAGACCGTGAAGTTCTTGTATGTGATGAAGCGAAAGTTATGGCAGACTGCCGTCAGGCTGCAAAGGAACTTGCAGATGACATTAACGGCTAAGCTGTAAGAAGATAAGGCGAGTAGAAGAAGAAAAAAGTGTAAATGCAAGCCAGGTGGAAAAATGTTTTGCGTTATTAAGGAGTACTTTTAGTAAAGTATACTGCTGAGAAAACGGGAAAATAACGTTTTTCTTTCCTGGCTGAAATAAACGTAAATAAAAAAACGGATGGAGAAAAACCATCTCGTATAAAAATAATGGAGGATCGGATTATGAGTGAAGTCATGACCTGTATGCCCTTTGAACAGTTAATGAACTGGGTATTAGAAGAAAATAAAACAAAAGGAACCGTATTCGGACAGCACAGAGCTTATGTGGCAGAAGCTGACAAGAAGCTGAATATTTTTGAAAGAAATTTAGAGACACCGATCGGACCTGCAGCAGGACCGCACACACAGTTAACACAGAATATCGTAGCTTCCTATTATGCAGGAGCACGTTTCTTTGAACTGAAAACCGTTCAGAAGATGGATGGTGCAGAGCTTGCAGCCTGTATTAACAGACCGTGTATCCTTGCAGAGGATGAAGGATACAATTGCGAATGGTCTACAGAACTTTATGTTCCTCAGGCTATGGGTGAGTATATCAAAGCATGGTTTATTCTTCATGTAATTGCAAAGGAATTTGGTCTTGGTGCACAGGACGGATTCCAGTTTAACATTTCTGTAGGATATGATCTTGAGGGAATCAAGACTCCGAAAATCGACAGCTTTATCAATAATATGATGGAAGCAAAAGATACAGAAATCTTCAAAGAATGTAAACAGTGGCTGTTAGACAACATTGACAGATTTGAGAAAGTTACAAAAGAAGACATCGAAGCAATTCCGTCAAATATCTGTAATTCTGCAACTATCTCTACTCTTCATGGATGTCCTCCAAATGAGATTGAGAGCATTGCAAATCATCTGTTCAAAGAGAAACATCTGAATACATTTATCAAATGTAATCCAACTCTTCTTGGATATGAATTTGCAAGAAAGACAATGGATGACATGGGATATGATTACATGATGTTCGGTGATTTCCATTTCAAAGATGATTTACAGTATGAAGACGCGATTCCGATGTTTAAGAGATTGCAGGCACTTGCAGATGAACTGAATCTTGCATTTGGTGTGAAGATTACCAATACATTCCCTGTAGATGTTACAAGAAATGAACTTCCAAGTGAAGAAATGTATATGTCCGGAAAATCTCTTTTCCCATTATCCATTTCTCTTGCAGCAAAACTTTCCAGAGAATTTGACGGAAAACTTCGTATCGCTTATTCAGGCGGTGCTGATTACTATAATATCGACCGTATCGTTGGATGTGGTGTATGGCCTGTAACAGTGGCAACTACACTTCTGAAACCGGGCGGATATCAGAGATTCACTCAGATGGCAGAGAAAGTAATGGCTGATGGTGCCGGAGAATGGACTGGTATTGATGTAGCTGCACTTGAGCAGTTAGCAGATGATGCAAAGAAAGATGTTCATCATGTAAAGAGCATAAAACCACTTCCTAAGAGAAAAACAGATTCAGAAGTACCACTTCTTGACTGCTTCTTTGCTCCATGTGAAGAGGGATGTCCGATCCACCAGGATATCACAACTTATGTGAAACTGGCAGGAGACGGAGATTATGCACAGGCATTAAGAGTCATTCTTGAGAAGAATGCACTTCCGTTTATCACAGGTACTCTCTGCGCACATAACTGTATGTACAAATGTACACGTAATTTCTATGAAGAGCCTGTTAATATCCGAAACACTAAACTCATCGCAGCTCAGAACGGATATGATACCGTAATTAACGAGATCAAAGCAGGTACAGCAGACGGTAAAAAAGTAGCTGTTGTAGGTGCAGGCCCTGCAGGTATTGCTTCTGCATACTTCCTTGCAAGAGCAGGTGCTTCTGTAACAATATTTGAGAAAGAAGAGAAAGCCGGTGGTGTGATCCGCTATGTGATTCCTGGATTCCGTATCTCCAATGAAGCGATCGACAAAGACGTTTCTTTCATTGAGAAGATGGGTGTAGAGATCAAGACCGGTACAGAAATCACATCTGTTCAGGAATTAAAATCACAGGGTTATGATGCAGTGATCGTAGCAGTAGGTGCAAACAAACCGGGTACTCTGAAACTTGAAAAAGGTGAAACAGTCAATGCTCTGAAATTCTTAAGAGATTTCAAGGCAACAGACGGAAAAGTCGAACTTGGTAAGAATGTGGTTGTAATCGGCGGTGGTAATACTGCTATGGATACAGCAAGGGCTGCAAAACGTACAGAAGGTGTAGAACATGTTTATCTGGTATACAGAAGAACAAAACGCTACATGCCTGCAGCAGAAGATGAGTTACTGGAAGTCCTGGAAGAGGGCGTAGAGTTCAAAGAACTCCTTTCTCCTGTATCTCTGGAAGACGGTAAACTTCTCTGCAAGAAGATGGAACTTGGCAACATGGATGCTTCCGGACGTGCAAGTGTGACAGAAACAGGCGAAACAGAAGAAGTTCCGGCTGACACCGTAATCGTTGCAGTTGGCGAGAAGGTTCCGACTGAATTCTACGAAGCAAACGGTATTGCAGTTAATGAGCGCGGAAAAGCCCGCATCAACGACAAGACAATGGAAACAAGCGTAGAAGGTGTTTATGTAGCAGGTGACGGTGCTAAAGGTGCTGCTACGATCGTAGAAGCAATCCGTGATGCTCAGGTTGCAGTAAAAGCAATCCTTGGACATGATATTGTAAAAGGACAGCCTGTACCTGGAACAGAAGAAGCCTGCTATTCTAAGAAAGCAATCCTTAAGGAAAGCAAGGATGCTGTGAACGAAAGTGAACGTTGCCTGACTTGCAATAAGGTATGTGAGAACTGTGTCGATGTATGTCCGAACAGAGCAAACATCTCTATTAAAGTTCCTGGAATGGCAATGAATCAGGTGATTCATGTAGATTATATGTGTAATGAATGCGGTAACTGCAAGAGCTTCTGTCCATATGCAAGTGCACCGTATAAAGATAAATTCACATTATTTGCTTCTGAAGCAGATATGGCAGACAGTACAAACGATGGATTTGCAGTGATCAATCCAGATACAAAAGAATGTAAGGTTCGTCTGCTTGGCCAGATTTCTGACTGCAAGGCGGATGATGCTAATGATAAGCTGTATGAAGGACTTCGCAGACTGATCTGTGCAGTGATCGATAATTACAGCTATCTGATCATGAAATGATCATAAGGAAAACAGAATAAAGAGTTATAAAGAGATTTAAAATTTTCAAATATTAGAGACTTAAAAAGAAATTTAACGCTGTCCACAGCAGAAAATGGCTGTGGACAGTGTTGCATATCAGGCTGAATCGCGGCCGCATGTTACAGAATTTGTTTTACTTTTCACAGGCAGGAATATATAGAGCGGAGCCTGGCGCGGGATGAAAAGAGATAAATTTATGCGGTATCACAGGCAGACAAAAAACAGACAGAGGTAAACTCTGGCTGACTGCCCTAATAGGCAGACGTGCGAAAAAGAAAGGAGAGTCCAATATGGCAGTATTTACAGTCAATGGACAAAAGGTCGAACCGGCCAGAAATCAAAAACTACTGCGCTTTCTGAGAGATGAACTTCGTCTGACTTCAGTAAAAGATGGCTGCAGTGAAGGAGCCTGCGGAGCCTGTACAGTTATTATTGACGGAAAAACCTGCAAAGCGTGCGTACCTGATACGGATCTGCTGGATGGAAGAACAGTGATCACTGTAGAAGGTCTGACAGAGTGGGAACGTGAAGTTTATACATATGCATACGGAAAAGCAGGTGCAGTTCAGTGTGGATTCTGTATTCCGGGTATGGTAATGTGTACCAAAGCTCTTCTGGATGTGAATAAAGAGCCGACAGATGATGAAATCAAATATGCACTGCGCAATAATTATTGTCGCTGTACAGGATATGTAAAAATTATGGATGCAGTAAGGCTGGCTGCGAAAGTTTTAAAAGAGGGTGTAATCCCGGATGATCTGGATCCAAACTGGAACTTAGGACACAGGGTATCCAGAGTGGATGTGGAAGAGAAAGTACTGGGAACTGGCAAATACCCGGATGATTTTTATTTTGATGGAATGCTGTATGGGGCGGCACTCAGAAGTAAATATCCACGTGCACGTGTGCTTGAGATTGATACAACAGCAGCGAAGACACTTCCTGGAGTAGAAGCCGTATTAACAGCAGAGGACATCCCGGGAGAGAACAAGATTGGACATCTGAAGCATGATCAGTATACATTGATACCTGTAGGGGGACTGACACATTATCTGGGGGATGCCATTGCTGTTGTAGCTGCGAAGGACAGAGAAACAGCTGAGAAAGCTAAGAAGCTGATCAAAGTGAAATATGAGGTTCTGCCTCATATTCATACGATTGAGGAAGCGGCAGCAGAGGATGCTCCGAAAGTATTTGATGAAGAAGAAAATAATATCTGCGCACATAAACATATCAGCAGAGGAAATGCAGATGAGGCGATCCGTAATTCGAAATATGTGATCAGCCATCATTTTGAGACTCCATGGACAGAGCATGCATTCCTTGAGCCTGAGAGTGCAGTGGCTTTCTATGATGAGGATGGAGATATTTTCATATATTCCACAGACCAGTCTGCACATCAGACATTACATGAGTGTTCCCTGTTACTTGGAACGGATAAGGTAAAGGTACAGAATGCACTTGTAGGCGGTGGATTCGGCGGAAAAGAAGATATGACAGTACAGCATCTGGCAGCATTGCTTACATATGCAACTAAGAAACCGGTGAAAATGAAGCTTTCCAGAGCAGAGTCTTTGCTGGTTCATCCGAAGCGCCACCCATTTTATATGGATATGACTATGGGCTGTGATGAGAATGGCAATATTATGGGGGTAAAAGCGAAAGTAGCATCAGATACAGGTGCGTTTGCCTCTCTTGGCGGTCCGGTACTGGAACGTGCATGTACACATGCAGCAGGTCCGTATCATTATGAGAATTTTGAGATTGAAGGAACTGCTTATTATACTAACAATCCGCCAGCAGGAGCGTTCCGTGGATTTGGTGTAACCCAGACCTGTTTTGCAACAGAGACATTGCTGAATATGATGGCAGATAAAGTAGGTATCACACCATGGGAAATCCGCTATCGTAATGCAATCCGCCCGGGTGAAACACTTCCGAATGGTCAGATCGTAGATAATTCTACAGGTCTGGTAGAAACGCTGGAGGCGGTAAAAGAGAAATACAATGCTGCTTTGGAGGCAGGCAAACCAGTTGGAATCGGCTGTGCTATGAAGAATGCCGGTGTTGGTGTCGGAATCCCGGATACGGGTCGCGTGAAACTTGTATTTGAAGAGGACAGAAAGCTTCATATTTATTCCGGTGCTTCCTGTATCGGACAGGGACTTGGCACGGTTCTGACACAGATGGTAGTTACCAATACAGACCTGAAACATGAAGATATTGTTTATGAGAGAAGTAATACCTGGTTTTCGCCGGATTCAGGAACCACTTCCGGTTCCAGACAGACTCTGGTAACAGGAGAAGCCTGCCGCCGTGCCTGCGATAAGATCATGGAGGACCGAAATGCAGGCAAGACTATTGATGATGTGATTGGCAAGGTTTACTATGCAGAATATCTGGCTAAGACAGATCCGCTTGGTGCAAATGTACCGAATCCTGTTTCTCATGTAGCTTATGGCTATGCGACACAGGTATGTATCCTGGATAAGAAAACAGGAAAAGTTGAGGAAATGGTCGCTGCACATGATGTAGGCAAGGCTGTTAATCCGCTGTCCTGTGAAGGTCAGATCGAGGGTGGTGTAGTGATGTCCATGGGATTTGCCCTGAGAGAGCATTACCCAATTGATGAAAACTGCAAACCAATCGACAAGTATGGCTCTCTTGGTCTGTTCCGCGCTCACGAGATTCCAAAGATTGATGCGATCGTTATCGACAAACCCGGATTAAATGTAGCTTGCGGAGCCATTGGAATTGGCGAGATCACTTCCATTCCGACAGCACCGGCGATCTCAGATGCGTATTTCAGATGGGATGGCGAGAGACAATACCGTCTGCCTCTGACTGGAACACCATATGAAAGGAAGTGGTGAATATGGCAGTAAAGAAGAAATTTCCATATAGATCAGCGGTTGTAGCATGTAATGGGGGATGCAGATCGGCTGAAGGTGAAACTGGCTGTGCAGATGGCTGTATCGGCTGCAAAGCCTGCGTAAATAAATGTAAATTCGGAGCCATTTCCATCAATGAATATGGGGTAGCAGAAGTAGATGAAGAGAAATGTATCGGCTGCGGGGCCTGTGCAAAAGTATGTCCACAGAAAGTAATCCACGTCCATGAATGCGCCAATTACATTGTAGTAAAATGTTCCAATAAGAAAAAAGGTGCGGAAGCAAAGAAACAGTGTGAAGTCAGCTGCATTGGCTGTGGAATCTGTCAGAAAACCTGTACGGCGAGTGCAATCAGAATAATTGATAACTGTGCGGTGATCGAAGAATCTATGTGTCTGAGCTGTGGTATGTGTGCTGTGAAATGCCCGCGTCATGCAATTCATGACCTGCGTGGAATTTTTACAGCAGTTAGATAATTTACTTATTTGGTTATGAGCAAGTAACGGAGCGGATCGCGAATATCCGCTTGACTCAGATGAAATAAGTATGAAGCAGATGATTTTATTCGATTGATTCAGAAATTATTGCTTATAGATAATTTCTATAAATAAGATAGAAAATTTTAGAAATGACAACAAAATATTCAAAAAAGATTGAAACATACTGTACAATATGCTATACTAAAAGAACGATAAAAGCAACAAATTATGCAATATTATAAAATAATTCGCCTGATGCCTGAAAACGGGCGAAAGAAGAAGCATGGTTCGGAGCCGGACATCAGTCCTGAGGGGAACAGATAATACCTTGGGGTGAGTCCGGCTTTCTTTATACCATAAACCAGAACAAAAAAAGAATAGAGAAGGTGAAAACATGATTGGAAAGAGTGTTCCGAGAGTAGATGCCTATGATAAAGTGACAGGACGCGCGAAATTTACAGATGATATGGCTCCTGCCAATTGTCTGATCGCAAAGGTCTGTCACGCAAAGATCGGCAACGGTATCGTGAAATCAATCGATACCAGTAAAGCAGAGGCTCTGGACGGCGTAGTAAAAGTAGTTACTTTTAAGGACGTACCGAATCATTGTTATCCTACGCCAGGACATCCCTGGTCCGTAGAGACTGTTCATCAGGATGTTGCAGATCGTAATATTCTTACAGGCAGAGTCCGTTATTACGGAGATGACATTGCAGCGGTAGTGGCAGAGGACGAAATTACAGCTCAGAGAGCAGTAAGGTTAATTGAAGTAGAGTATGAAGAATATCCGGTAGAGATTCATCCACGCAAATCCATGCTGGGAACCAACCCGCCGGTTCACGAGGAGAAAAAAGATAACATCCTTGTAAGCTCCAATTATTCCATCGGGGACGTTGACAGAGGTCTGGAGCAGTCTGCAACAGTAGTAAAACGCAGTTATAAAACTCCTATTGTACAGCATTGTCATATAGAGAATCCGATCTCTTATGCATATATGGAAAACGGCAGGATCGTAGTGGTAAGCTCTACGCAGATTCCACATATTGTCCGTCGTGTGATCGGTCAGGCACTGGGAATACCGTGGGGAAAAATCAGAGTCATCAAGCCTTATATTGGCGGCGGATTTGGAAATAAACAGGACGTACTTTATGAGCCGTTAAATGCATTTTTGACTACACAGGTGGGGGGCAGACCTGTGAAACTTGATGTGAGCAGAGAAGAGACTTTTTGCAATACAAGAACCCGTCATTCGATAGAATACGATCTGACAGCTGGGGTTGATAAAGACGGATATCTTCTTGCGAAAGATATGGTTGCAATTTCAAACCAGGGCGCATATGCTTCCCATGGACATGCCATTGCAGCCAACGGGCTGACTTCCTGGAGACTGCAGTATGCCTGTCCGAATATTCGTGGAAAGGCGTATACCGTATATACCAATACACCGGTAGGCGGCGCCATGCGTGGATATGGAATCCCGCAGGTATGTTTTGGCATCGAGTGTTTTATGGATGATATAGCGAAAGAGATAGGAATGGATCCGCTGGAATTCAGAAAGAAGAATCTGATCAAAGGATATTATGAAGATGCCTATCTGAAACCGATTGCTGCAAATACAAACGGTATTTTTGAATGTCTGGAAAAAGGCGCTGCATATATCCACTGGGATGAGAAACGGAAAGAATATGCAAACCAGACCGGAAAAATCCGCAGAGGTGTGGGAATGTCACTGTTCTCCTATAAGACAGGTGTATGGCCGATTTCTTTGGAAATAGCAGGTGCCAGAATGACTCTGAACCAGGATGGAAGTGTAGGTCTGATGCTGGGTGCAACAGAAATCGGACAGGGTGCGGATACTGCATTCTCTCAGATGACAGCAGAAGTATTAAATATGGATATCAGTGATATTCATATCCAGACTATGCAGGATACAGATGTAACACCGTTTGATACAGGAGCCTATGCATCCCGTCAGTCCTTTGTAACAGGAACAGTAGTAAAGGATTGTGCAAATCTTCTGAAAGAGAAGATCCTGGCTTATGCAAAACAGTTGATGCCGGAGGAGACAAGAGAATTGCGCCTTGATCATGGATGGATTATGGCAGGCGAGGATCAGGCGATGACGCTTGCAAATCTTGCACTGGAGAGTTACTACAGCCTTACAAATTCTTCCGTACTTACAGCTGAAGTTTCTGAACAGGTGAAGAAGAATACGATTGCTACAGGATGCTGCTTTGCAGAGGTGGAAGTAGATATTGAGCTTGGTAAGATTAAGATCCTCCATATTATCAATGTTCATGACAGCGGTAAACTGATCAATCCGCAGCTTGCAGAAATGCAGGTTCATGGCGGTATGTCCATGGGAATGGGCTATGGTGTTTCCGAACAGCTTCTTCTGGACGAGAAGACAGGCAGACCTTTAAATGGTACCCTGCTTGACTATAAACTGATGACTATGATGGATACTCCAGATATCAAAGCTGATTTTGTAGAGCTGGATGATCCGGTCGGACCATTTGGAAATAAGGCACTGGGTGAACCTCCGGCAATTCCGGGTGCACCTGCTATCCGCAATGCAGTTCTGCATGCAACGGGTGTAGCATTTAATGAAAATCCTCTGACACCACAGAGATTGATCGATGGCTTTATGAAAGCCGGGCTTATTTAGAAGGAGGGGGATTTTATGTACGATATTGAGAAATATTACGAAGCAGGAAGCGTTGAAGAAGCAGTACGGCTGTTAAGTGAACATCCGGAAGCAAGGATTATCTCCGGCGGAAGTGATGTTCTGATCAAAACCAGAGAGGGAAAGTTTGCAGGTACATCTCTGGTAAGCATTCATGGGATTGAAGAGATTAAAGGGGTAAGAATGGAGGAGAATGGCGATATTTATATAGGGGCCGGAACTGTATTCTCACATATTACCAATGATGAAATTATAAAGAAACATATTCCTGTACTTGGAGAAGCGGTAGACCAGGTTGGCGGACCGCAGGTAAGAAATATTGGCACGATAGGCGGTAATATCTGCAATGGAGCAGTCAGCGCAGACAGTGCACCGACCGTATTTTCTCTTAATGCTCTGCTTCGCCTGGAAGATGGAAAAGAAGGCCGTCTGGTTCCTGTAAAAGATTTCTATCTGGGACCCGGCCGTGTGGATCTGAAACAGGGAGAGGTTCTGACTTATGTGATCATTCCTGCGAAAGAATATCAGGGATATCGTGGTCATTATATCAAGTATTCTATGCGTAATGCCATGGATATTGCGACGATCAGCTGTAGTGTGGTAAGTAAAGCAAATCTGGAAACCGGCATTCTGGAGGATGTGCGTATTACATTTGGCGTTGCGGCTCCTGTTCCGTACCGCTGTGTAAAAACAGAAGAAGCATTAAAGGGTGCGAAGATTGACGAGAGTCTTTATGATAAAACGGCACAGCTTGTCCGCGAAGAAATCAATCCGCGTGATTCCTGGAGAGCATCTAAGGCATTTCGTCTGCAGATCGGCGGAGAAATCGCGTCCAGGGCATTAAGACGTACCATTGAACTTGCAGGAGGTGACAGAGCATGAAAAAGCAGATGCAGCTTGTACAGTGTACAGTAAACGGCAAAGAGGTAGCAGAATATGTAGATGTAAGAGAGTCACTGCTGGATATGCTGCGTAACCGGCTGGGACTTACTTCGGTAAAGAAGGGCTGTGAAGTAGGCGAATGCGGAGCCTGTACAGTCATTATCGACGGCGAAACGATAGATTCCTGTATTTACCTTGCGGTATGGGCAGAGGGAAAGAATATCCGCACTCTGGAGGGACTGGAAAAGAACGGAGAACTTACCAGGATCCAGGAAGCTTTTATCGAGGAGGGGGCCGTACAGTGCGGTTTCTGCACTCCGGGATTTATTATGTCGGCAACAGTGTTGCTTGAACGTGGGGAAAAGCTTTCAAGAGAAGCTATCCGTAAACACATGGCAGGAAATCTGTGCCGCTGTACAGGATATGAGAATATTGTCAATGCTATAGAAAAAGTAATGGACGAGAATACAGCTGATAATGTATAATATATGAAATGAAAAGTATAATTACTGTAACTTTGTGGACATAAATTCCGTATATTGCGGAGAATGGAGTGAACAGTAACATAGAGGAAGACAGCAATAATGACCAATGTAAAAAATGACGGTAATGAATTAAAAAATGTTGTAATTGTGAGAGGAGGAGGCGATCTTGCCAGCGGTACGATCCATAGACTGTACCGCTGCGGATACCGTATTCTGGTTCTGGAATGTGAGAAGCCTACTGCAATCCGGAGAATGGTATCTTTCTGTGAAGCAGTTTATGATGGACAGTCTTCAGTGGAAGGTGTGCTTTGCAGAAAAATAAACAGTATACAGGAATGTGAAGCTGTATGGGCAGCAGGAGAAATTCCACTTATGGTGGATACTGCAGGAGATACTCTTAAGAAATACAGACCGGCAGCATTGGTAGATGCGATCCTTGCCAAACGGAATCTGGGAACCACAAGGGATATGGCAGACCTGACGATTGCCCTTGGTCCTGGCTTTGTGGCAGGAGATGATGTGGATTATGTAGTTGAGACCATGCGTGGTCATAATCTCGCCAGAGTGATCGTAAAGGGTGCAGCACTTCCGAATACGGGAGTTCCGGGTGTGATCGCAGGATTCGGAAAAGAGCGTGTGATCCACGCTCCTGCAGCCGGCAAGATTCACTGTATCTCGAAAATTGCCGATATCGTAGAAAAGGATCAGATCCTTGCATGGATTGGGGATACGCCTGTCAGAGCTTCTCTTACCGGGGTGCTCCGCGGGATCATCCGTGATGGATTTACAGTACCTAAGGGAATGAAAATTGCGGATATTGATCCGCGTAAAGAACAGAAGAAGAACTGTTTTACAATCTCCGACAAAGCCCGCTGTATTGCAGGCAGTGTTGTAGAAATTCTGCTTTCAGAAGGAGTGATGCCATATGAAGCACCAGACAGATTTTCTGGAATTACTGCAGATTGATTATGAGAAATATCCGGTAATTGCTGTAGTTGGCGGAGGCGGAAAGACCAGCCTGATCTACCGCCTTACAGATGAATTGCTTGACAGAGGAAAGAGAGTGATCATTACTACAACAACACATATGGCAGGAGAGACAGAACTTCCCTTTGTAAGGGGCGGAGACGCTGTTAAAGTGCGGGAAATTCTGGACATGGAAGGTTATGTGGTTGCTGCGGAATATGAGGAAGAAACAGGTAAATATGCATCTCTAAAAGAGGAAAAGTTGGAAGAACTGAAAAATTTATGTGATGTAATGCTTGTAGAAGCAGACGGTGCGAAGCATCATCCTGTAAAAGTTCCCGCAGAATGGGAACCTGTGATTCCTGCCTGTGCAGATATTGTGATCAGCGTGATCGGACTGGACTGTCTGGGACAGCCGATCAGTCAGAGTGCATACCGTATGGAACGTACATCAGAATTTCTTAAGAAAAGTCTGGAAGCACCGATTACAGAGGAAGATATCGTTAAGATCGCAACCTCCATCTGTGGACTGTTTAAGGATGTGGAAGAGCGGGTTTACAGAGTTTATCTGAATAAATCTGATGTTCTCACAGAGAAAGCACCTGCAGAACATATCGTGGAAGAACTGGAGAAGAAACATACGGTTGCAGCGTATGGAAGCCTTTGGGAGGAATAGACTACATTGAAAATCGCAATGATCATGCTGGCGGCTGGAAACAGCCGCCGTTTTGGCGCAAATAAACTCTTATACGAAGTAGACGGAATACCAATGTACAGACATGTCCTGGGACAGCTTATACAAGTAAAAAGACAGCTGGAAGAGGGATTAAACAGAACTTATACAGGAAATCTGCCTGATATAAAGTGTAGGATTGCGGTTGTGACGCAATATGATTCGATTGCTGAAACTGCTGTGGAACAGGGCATACAGGTATTGTATAATCCACATCCGGAAAAGGGAATTTCTTCATCTCTGAAGATTGGTCTAAATGCCAATCTGGATGCAGATGCGGCCCTTTTTACAGTATCTGATCAACCGTGGCTGACTTGTGATACAATTTGTAAACTGATTCAGACATTTCTGGACAGTGGGAAAGAAATTGCCGGTATTTCCTGTCAGGGAAAAATGGGAAATCCGTGTATTTTCAGCAAGAAATATTATGAAGAACTCCTTTCGCTAGAAGGCGATAAAGGAGGGAAACGAGTAATCATGAAACATCTGGAGGATACCTGTATTTATGAGGTGAATGATGCCAGAGAACTTGAAGATATAGATTACTGTAAATAAAAAAGTTCTGGCGCAAGGTCGTCAGAACTTTTTTGTCTACAAATAAATACATTCTTATGACAGATATCGGCTTTGGAATATGTGTTTGGTAAGGTTTTTTATATAGAGTATCTGCAAAGTCAAAATTAAAGATGGATTTTGGTTCCTGTTTTTCCCTGGATACCGTCTTTTGCTTTTTCCAGTAAAGTGATCATAGCAGTTCTTCCTTCTTTGGAGCTTGCGAAATCAACAGCAGCCTGAACTTTTGGAAGCATGGAACCTGGGGCAAACTGTCCCTCGTCAATATATTTTTTGGCATCATCTACAGTCAGGTCATCTAACCATTCTTCGTTTTCCTTGCCGAAGTTTACAGCAACCTTCTCAACTGCTGTAAGAATGATAAGCATATCTGCATCCAATTCTTTGGCCAGAAGACAACTTGCAAAATCCTTATCAATAACAGCGGATGCACCTTTGAGATGATGTCCGTTAAGAACTACAGGAATTCCGCCGCCGCCGCAGCAGATAACAATTTTATTTGCATCTACAAGGCTGTTGATCGCATCTTGTTCTACGATTTCAACAGGTTTTGGAGATGCAACAACACGGCGGTAACCACGTCCTGCGTCTTCTTTCATAATGTGTCCGTAAGCCTGTGCCTGATGATCGGCTTCTTCTTTTGTAAGGAACTTGCCAATCGGTTTTGAAGGATTCTCGAATGCAGGATCATTCGGATCGACACGAACCTGAGTGACAACTGTTACAACAGGAGTGCGGACAAATCCACGGATGCGAAGCTCTTCTCTTAAAGCATTCTGTAAGTCATAGCCAATATAAGCCTGGCTCATGGCAACACAGACAGAGAGAGGAGTGTTAGGCTGATTTTCGTCTTCTCTGGAGAGAGCAGACATTGCATTGTTGATCATACCAACCTGTGGTCCGTTTCCGTGTACAACAACAACCTGATGACCTTCTTCAATCAGATCACATAATGCTTTTGCAGTAGTTTTTACAGCTACCATCTGTTCCGGGAGAGTGTTTCCCAGAGCGTTCCCGCCGAGCGCAATAACGATTCTTTTTCTTGTAAACATTTGTAAAAACCTCCTGATTAGGGCAAAGAGGGCCGCCGCAATAAACAATGTCTGCTTTTCTGCGACAGCCCGGTCTGCTATACAATATAGTAATTATTTTCTGACAATAATTAGATTTCTAATTAAAGTTTCTGTTTGGACACAAATTCGGATTCAGCTTATATTGAAGTTGACCGAATCAGATTGCAAATATTCGCCTGACTCCTGACAAATTATTTCATAATTCTCGGAGCTGCTTTTACTTCAAGTTTCTTCAGGATATCCTGTGGTTTCTCGAATTTAGAAAGCATGATCATAGCAGCGATGATATATGGTTTGAAGCTTGCTTCTTTGTATAACGGGATTCTGTAACGGTCGAATACAGAAGCGTCAACTTCACCTGTTTCGCAGCTTACACCTGTGATGTCAGCTGGCAGGCAGTGCAGGTAAAGAGCTTTTCCGTCTTTTGTTGTTTTCATAAGTTCTTCTGTGCATGCCCAGTCTTTGTGCTCTGCGTTCTGTGCAAGAAGTTCTTTCTCTAATTTATCAATTCCGTCGAAGTCGCCTTCTGCGTAAAGGTTTGTACGTTTTTCCATAGCTGCAAACGGAGCCCAGCTCTTTGGATATACGATATCAGCATCTTTGAAAGCTTCTGCCATATCGTTTGTCTTTGTGAAAGATCCACCGTTAGCTTCAGCGTTCTTCTTAGCGATTTCTTCAACTTCCGGCATTACATCGTATCCTTCTGGATGAGCAAGAACAACGTCCATACCAAAACGTGTCATCAGACCGATAACGCCCTGTGGAACGGAGAGAGGTTTACCATAGGATGGAGAATAAGCCCATGTCATAGCGATCTTTTTGCCTTTCAGATTCTCAACACCGCCAAATTCATGGATGATGTGAAGCATATCTGCCATACACTGTGTCGGGTGGTCAACATCGCACTGAAGGTTTACAAGAGTAGGTCTCTGCTCAAGAATACCATCTTTATTTCCTTCTGTAACAGCTTCCATGAATTCTTTCTGGTAAGCATGTCCTTTTCCGATGTACATATCATCACGGATACCGATTACATCAGCCATGAAAGATACCATGTTTGCTGTTTCACGAACAGTTTCACCGTGAGCGATCTGAGATTTTTTCTCATCCAGATCCTGTACTTCCAGACCAAGAAGGTTACATGCGGAAGCGAAAGAGAAACGTGTACGTGTGGAGTTGTCACGGAAGATAGA
>CAKRWH010000023.1:0-51634 GCA_934416185.1 uncultured Blautia sp.
ATGGAATCTTAGCTCAGCTGGGAGAGCATCTGCCTTACAAGCAGAGGGTCATAGGTTCGAGCCCTATAGGTTCCATACTTGGATGGATTCCCGAGTGGCCAAAGGGGGCAGACTGTAAATCTGTTAGCAACGCTTTCGAAGGTTCGAATCCTTCTCCATCCACTTAGCTTAACAGCTAAGCCGATGTGGCTCAATTGGCAGAGCAGCTGATTTGTAATCAGCAGGTTATCGGTTCGAGTCCGATCATCGGCTTTTAAATTAATATCGCGGGGTGGAGCAGTCTGGAAGCTCGTCGGGCTCATAACCCGAAGGTCATAGGTTCAAATCCTGTCCCCGCTACTATGCCCAGATAGCTCAGTTGGTAGAGCAGAGGACTGAAAATCCTCGTGTCGCTGGTTCGATTCCGGCTCTGGGCATTCACTTTGAAAAAGTGATAATTGAATATATGGAGCATTAGCTCAGTCGGTAGAGCACTTGACTTTTAATCAAGTTGTCCGGGGTTCGAATCCCCGATGCTTCACTTTTTAGACTTCTATGATATTTTCATAGAGGTTTTTTTGTTTTATGGAATATCACTTATAGATTTGTCTTTTATTTATAAAAATATTTAATAATAGTTCTAAATCAGTCTCTATCCTGCATAAAGTATTAGTACCTGATAACCGTGAGAAGTGCGCAGTCTTAACGGTAGACAGGCTGTATAATGTTGAGGTACGTAATGCAGAACAGGAGGAGTTTTTATGAAGAATTCTATAAAGAGTTTAAAGAATTATTTTCAAATGATTATGATGGCTGTTACCTGCTTTGTAATGGGATTTGTAAAGGATAAAGAATATGTATGCGAAAACGGCAGTGAAAAACGCAAAGTAAGAAGAACAGGACTTTTGAGTAGAATGTGGAGAAGGCTGGGAATGAGCTTTGTATGGGAAACTCCAAAAGCGAAATTGATTACTGAATATATTGTCAAAGATACTGGTTCTAAGAACTCTAAAACGAATTTACGATCAGGTGAAAGAAAAAATTCCAGAAAAAATAAAATTATATATTGGAATGAACCAAGAATTCAAAACAGGATAAATAGAGCAGTATATTTTAATACGGGGTGAAAATTCCCGTATTAATAAGGATGTAATAAAAACATATATTTGTAATTGAAACACAAACATATAATGTAAGTCAAATAGATAAAATTATACATCATGCTATTTATTCATACTAGTACATCGTTTTTGAAATAACTGTACCATTTGCTTATTTGTGAATTCGATTGGTATCGTTATTTGCGAAACGATGCACCAGATAACTGCGTGAAATTTTATCAGACAAGAATTATCGGAATTGGTTAAATAGTGTACATACAAATAAATATATATGTATATACTAAAAGGAAAGTAGGTTATGAGAAATCATAACAATAGTTCGGATGGTCTTATATGAAAATTTCTTTTGTTCCCGGCACAACGGGTATCTTTTGTCTTTTTTTAATTCCTTATATGTTTTCTATTATTTTTAATGGTGTGGACAGTACACTGATAAACAAAAAGTTTGACACAGAAATGATATTGCCGATCGTTGTTGCATCACAGATTGAAGAAAATTATGAGTTGGAAACAATAAAGGCGCAATCTATTATAGCCCGGTCAAATCTTTACATAAAAATGAAAGAACAGAAGAATCTGGCGGATACATTGTCTCAGATATGGAAAGATATAAAGAGCAGATCGTTTTATCTTGCGGTTATACAGCCACAATATGAAAAGGCGGTAGAAGAAACAGAAGGAAAGGTTCTCACATGGAATGGTGAGTTAAAAGCAGTTCCGTACCATCAGATAAGTGCGGGACAGACAAGATCAGGAGAAGAAGTTTTCCACAGCGAGGATGAAGCATATTTGAAATCTGTACAGAGCAATGTGGATAAAAAGTCGAAAGATTTTCTGAATAGTGTATATATAAATAAAAATATACTTCCAAAAGAATTAGAAATAGAGTCCAGAGACAGTGCTGGGTATGTTACGCAGCTTCTTGCAGATGGGAAATTGCTGGAGGGAGAAGCCTTTCGAAAAGGAATGGGGCTTACTTCTGCAAATTTTACAATTCAGGAAATGGGAAAGCAGGTACGGTTCTTATGTAAGGGAAGGGGACATGGAATGGGATTTTCACAGTATGGAGGTAATGAACTGGCAAAAGAATCAGATACTGCAGAGGAAATGTTGGAATATTATTTTCCGGAGATGAAGATTCAAAGAATAGATACAGTTATTAATAATATGTAATGCTGTGTCTGTATAGATGAATATAAGAGAATTAGAAAATTTTTGAATAGTTTATTGTATTCTGGACACCCTATAGATATGAAGATGAAGATAGAGGTGAAAGGAATATGATGAATAACAGAGTTACGCGAATTATTGCTAACACAGTTGGGCTGGCAGCCGTAGCAGCACTGGGAATTACTGTATATCAGCTGGGGACATCTCCGATCAAAGAAGAGCCTCAGAAACAGGCAGAGAACACTGTTCAAAGTGAAAATACAGATGATCAGTCTATGGTGGATGCAGGAACAGACAAAGTTGAATCGGAAAATCAGCCGTTATCAGAAGATGAAGGGAACCTGAATGATACAGAATTGACATCAGGGGCTGGAAACAGTGATGAAAATACAGAAGTTAACTTAAATGGGGAGATAAACTCAAATAATGTGGATAATGGTGAAGCTGAAGCTTCCGCAGATGTGGATAAGAATAATAGCGGCAGTATAGGTGAAGGTGTTCAGGGTGAAACAGATAATGCTGTGGGTGAAGCTACGGATGTTTCGGCATCTGCAATTAACCTTCCTTCAGTGAACTTTTCAGAAGATACATTAATGGAGTGGCCAGTAAATGGAAATATTCTGTTGGACTACAGTATGGACCAGACTACTTATTTTCCAACTCTTGATCAGTACAAATTAAGCCCGGCCATTGCTGTCGGAGCAGTAGAGGGAGCACCGGTTGTTGCTGCTGTTAATGGTACAGTTTATTCTATAGAACAGGATGCGCAGACAGGTACAACTGTGACAATGGAGCTTGGCAATGGATATCAGGCTGTTTATGGACAGCTCACAGATCTGGCTGTTTCAGAAGGAGACACAGTCAAAAAAGGAACAACAATCGGATATATTGCACAGCCGACAAAATATTACAGTACAGAGGGCACAAACCTTTATTTTGGAATGAAAAAAGATGGAGAACCAATTGATCCTATTGCATATCTTCCGTAATACTTGCGATATCTAAGTAATGCGCGTCACATTTTTTGTGGCGCGCATTTCATGACATTACAGAAGATTACTGTACAAGAATGCTTACTGTGCATTCTTGTATAGTAATACGATTTGTGATGCATAATATTTATGCTAATCGCATAAATTTGTGCAGTATGTCTCGGAATCCTGGCATATACATGCCAAAACACCTCGAGGTATAGTGGTATGTGAACAGTAACGAAGACTGACATGCAACAGAGTATAAAGTTTTGATATTTGCAACAAAATGGATATCTGTAGTATAATGAAAAAAATCATGTACAGTAATAAAAATGTTTTCAAAAGAAAACATGCAAAACAGAACATAAGACAGAGTGAAAGGGAGCTTTTGCATGAACATTAATGAGATAGCAAAACTGGCAGGGGTCTCCAGAGCTACAGTTTCCAGATATTTAAATAATGGTTATGTCAGCGAAGAAAAGAAGAAGATCATTCGGCAGGTTATTGAAGAAACGGGATATCAGCCATCTTCACAGGCGCAGATGCTGCGTACAAAGAAAACAAAGCTGGTCGGGGTTATTTTGCCTAAGATCGATTCTAACACAATCAGCAGAGAAGTTGCCGGAATCAGTGATATACTTACGAAGCAGGGCTATCAACTTATACTGGCGAATACGAATAACAGCATTGAAGAAGAACTGAAATATCTTTCACTGTTTAAAGATAATCAGGTAGATGGTGTTATTTTTATTGCAACAATCCTGACGAAACAGCATCGGGATATGCTCAAGGAGTATAAGGTTCCGATTGTTGTGCTTGGGCAGCATTTGGAGGGGTATCCGTGCATTTATCAGGATGATTATAAAGCGGCAATGAGTCTCACTGAACAGATGGTAAAGACCGGAAGAAAATTCGGGTATATAACAGTTACAGATAAGGATGAAGCAGTCGGAAGAAAAAGAATGTCCGGGGTAGAAGAGATTCTTAATAAAAATAAAATAAAATTAAAAACTGAGTGTGTGAAGTGTGGAGCGTTTACTATGGAATCAGGATATGAAATGGCGGAAGAACTGTTTCGTGAACATCCGGATATAGATACTCTTATCTGTGCCACAGACACTATGGCAGTGGGGGCGGTAAACTGGTTAAAGAAAAACGGATATCAGATTCCGCAGCAAGTTCAGGTTGCCGGAATGGGAGACAGTTCCCTTGGGAAAATTATTGAACCTAAACTGACGACGGTACATTTCTTTTATAAAACGAGTGGAATGGAATCTGCGAAGATGTTGGTGGATCTGATGGAATCAGATGAGGTATCGATACATAAAGAAATAAAGATGGGATGTAAGGTGGTTTTGAGAGAATCTCATAGAAACGCATAGCAGACTGCTGAAGAAATAAGAGAGTAAGAAGAGTTAAGAGAATTTAGACGAATGGATTCTCTTAACTCTTTTTGTATAACTGAAAAAGGTTGAGGCAGGAGAAGTTTAATGCAGACAGAACCTGCTCTTGTGTGAAACAGTAAGCAGAGAAATTCTGTAATCAGAGTAGGGAATTGGCCGATCTGGCAGAACCGTTGGTGGGAGTAATACGTGTTTTTTTAGATATAATGTATAAAAATGAGATAAAATATTTGTGCTATGTTACATATTTACAAATGAAAACATGGCGAATATAATGAAATCAACATATGAGAACGATTCCATATAAAATATGCACATAAATGTATATTAAAAGCAGAAACAGTATAATATACAAGAAATAAGTAGTGCACATAAATATGGGAACGATTACATAAAAGAAGGAGGATATTATGGATTACAAAAAGACAGCCCAGGAAATATACGACCATATCGGCAAGAAAGAGAATATTATTTCCGCAGCTCATTGCGCTACACGTCTTCGACTGGTTATCGCAGATAACTCAAAGGCAGACAAAGAATATGTTGAAAACATTGAAGGCGTTAAAGGTGTTTTTTTTGCACAGGGACAGATGCAGATTATTCTGGGAACCGGTGTTGTAAACAAAGTATATGATGAGTTTATTCAGATTGCAGGTGTTTCTGAAAGCAGTAAAGAGGATCTGAAGAAAGTTGCAGCTTCTAGAGCTAATCCGGTACAGAGACTGATCAAGACACTTGGAGATATTTTTGTACCAATCATTCCGGCCATCGTTGCCAGCGGTTTCCTTATGGGAATTATGGAAGCTCTGAATTTCATGGTAAACAATGGATTCCTGAATATTGACACCAGTGGTTCTATTTATACATTTGCGCAGCTTTTCAGTAATACGGCGTACACATTCCTGCCGATCCTGATCGCATACAGCGGTGCAAAAGTATTTGGTGCAAACCCGTATCTGGGAGCAGTTATTGGTATGATTATGATCCATCCGAATCTGCAGAATGCATGGACAGTTGCTACTGAAGGTGTTCACGCAACTCAGAAAGTATGGTTTGGACTTTATTCTATTGATATGGTTGGTTATCAGGGACATGTTATTCCGGTTATCATTGCTGTATGGGTACTTGCACAGATTGAAAAGAGACTTCACAAGGTTGTACCTGCGATGTTTGATCTGTTTGTTACTCCACTTGTAAGTGTATTTGTAACAGGATACCTGACATTATCCATTATTGGACCAATTTTCGTAGCTGTTGAGAACGGACTTCTGAATGGTATCCAGTGGCTGATTGCACTGCCATTCGGTATCGGAAGCTTTATTATGGGTGCTTTTTATGCACCGACAGTTGTTGCCGGTGTGCATCATATGTATACCATCATTGACCTTGGACAGATTTCCAAATTTGGAGTTACTTACTGGCTGCCGCTTGCATCTTCAGCAAATATTGCGCAGGGTGGAGCCACACTTGCAGTAGCACTTAAGACTAAGGACCAGAAGATTAAGTCTATGGCAGTTCCGTCTGCATTAAGTGCATGTATGGGAATTACAGAACCGGCGATTTTTGGTGTAAACCTTCGTTTCGGAAAACCATTTGTAATGGGATGTGTCGGCGGTGCAGTTGGTGCACTGTTTGCATCTGTTACAGGACTGGGCGCTACAGGAACTGGCGTAACCGGTATTTTTGGAATCCTGCTTTGCCTGAATAATCCGGTATCTTATATCCTGATGTTTGTGATTGCATTTGGCGTAGCATTTGTACTGACATGGTTATTTGGATATAAGGATGCAGCAGAAAGTAAAACTGCAAAGAACGAAGTAAAGAGTGAATCTGAGGAAAAAACAGAAAGTATTGAAAGCACAGAAATGGCAGAAGGCTGCACAGATGACTTTGTACTCTACAGTGCATTAGAAGGAAATGCAATCCCGCTTTCCCAGGTGAATGACGCAACATTTGCTTCAGAAGTTCTTGGAAAAGGAATTGCAGTGATCCCGGCTAAGGGCGAGGTAGTTGCTCCATGTGATGCAACAGTTGAGACTGTTTTTGACACAAAACATGCAGTTGGTTTAAGTACAGAGAGTGGTATGGAATTGCTGATTCATATTGGAATCAATACTGTAGAACTGGGCGGAAAATATTATACAACTCATGTAAAAGACGGTGATCATGTAAAGAGAGGACAGCTTCTGGTGTCCTTTGATATGGATAAGATTAAAGAAGCCGGATATGATGTGACTACTCCGCTTATTGTAACCAACTCAGACGATTACAGAGATGTGAAAGCATTACATGAAGGTGCTGTAACATTTGCAGATAGAGTATTGGAGATTGTGAAAGAATGAGTACTTTAACAAAAGTTCTTGAGAGAAATGTAGCACAGATTGAAAAAAATGCAGACATGACAGAAGGCAGATTCCGATTGGGGCATCATCTGATGCCTCCGGTTGGATGGCTGAATGACCCGAATGGATTATGCTGGTATAAAGGCAGATATCATGTATTCTTTCAGTATGCACCTTTTGATGTAGAGGGAGGACTGAAGTTCTGGGGACATTATACAAGTGATGACCTGATTGACTGGAAGTATGAGGGAACTGCTCTTTATCCGGATTCCTCCTATGACTGTCACGGTGTTTATTCCGGATCGGCACTGGCAGAACAGGATAAACTTCATCTGTTCTTTACAGGAAATGTGAAGATTGACGGAGATTATGACTACATTAATGAGGGAAGAGAAACAAGCACTCTTCACGTAGAGAGCGAAGACGGCATTCACTTCAGTAATAAAGAAGAAGTCATTTCTTTTGAAAAATATCCGGAAGATTTTACCTGCCACATCCGTGATCCAAAGGTCTGGAAAGAAAACGATAAATACCGTATGGTTCTTGGCGGACGATTAAAAGGGGACAAAGGTGCAGTTCTTGTTTATGAATCACAAAACCTCAAAGACTGGGAACTTGACCATGTGATTACTACTCCGGAAACTTTTGGATATATGTGGGAATGTCCGGATTACTTTGAATTGGATGGACACAGTTTTTTATCTGTATCTCCGCAGGGACTGAAACGTGAAGAGTTTCGCTTTCAGAATATCTACCAGTCGGGATATTTTCCGGTGAAGGAGGATGGTTCTGTTGATGTGGACGATTTCAGAGAATGGGATATGGGATTTGACTTCTATGCTCCACAGACTTTCAAAGATAACAGGGGCAGACGGCTTCTTATCGGATGGATGGGAATGCCGGATGCAGATGAGGAATATGTCAATAAAACAATTGATGAAGGATGGCAGCATTGTCTTACTGTTCCGAGAGAGCTGACAGTACGTGATGGAAAAATTCTCCAGTATCCTGCAAAAGAACTGGAAGGTCTTCGAAAAGAGAAGACAATTCTTCATGATGAAAAATCAATCGTGGAGGTCCGTGTAGAAGTAAATGAAGGTTTTGACCTGGTACTTGATGAGATAGTAATGACAGGCAGCAGCTTTCAGATCAGCATGGGCGGTCAGATGATCTTTAAGTATGAAGATGGTGTTGCGGAGATTGGTTTCTCCGGAATCGCAGGGGCAGGAAGAACAAAGAGAAAGGCAAAAGTTGATGAACTGAAGAATATCAGACTTCTTGCAGATACTTCGGCAGCTGAGATTTATCTGAATGATGGAGAGACTGTTTTTTCTACCAGATATTATCCGGATCGTGAGGATTTGCAGTTAAAAATTTTTGGCGGCAAATTTAAGGGAAACCTCTGGAACCTTCAAAAAATGATATTCACAAAATAAAGAAAAAAACGTATAATAAAGCAGGTGGGAAAGAAAATCCGCAGTCGGTTTCCCTGCCTGCTTTTTTTGACATAGAAACGATTCCTAATGCGGCGAATGTGGGCTGTCAGGAAGAGAAAATATGTCCGGGTGATATACGTGCTTTTATGCCGGCTGTTTATTATAGAAATAGGGATGACTGCAGATTTTAATGTGTGGTTATCCTTTACATAAATCAGGACGCAGATGGACGGACAGTTTGTGCAGCCATGATTATGGATGCATGAATGGCACTATTGTAAAAGTGAAAGCGACGATATATCCAAAATCTATAACAGGTATTGGGGCGGAGATTATAATGAATTATACTTACATTGTTAAGTGTGCGGACGGAACTCTTTATACAGGATGGACAAACTGTCTGAAGAAGAGAATGAAAGCACATAATGAAGGAAAGACCGGGGCAAAGTATACGAAGACTAAAAGACCGGTTACACTTGTATATTATGAAGGTTTTTTGACCAAAGAGGAGGCAATGAGACGGGAGTATCAGATTAAGCAGCTTGCCAGGAATAAGAAGCTTGAGCTGATGAAATTTTGATATTTATGTTCCATGATGAGATTATTGTAAAAAAAGCGCCCTGACTTTTTATAGTCAGGGCATTTCATGATTAAGGAAAAGATTATACTGGAAGCGGTGCAACAAAGAAATACATTACAACAAAGTGACATGCACTTCCGAGCATAACAAAGATATGGAAAATCTCATGGGATCCAAAATTCTTATGTCTGGAATTGAAGAGTGGTACTTTCAGTGCATAGATCACACCACCGATAGTGTAAATGATTCCGCCTGCAAGGAGCCAGTCAAAACCTGCGCGCGGCAATGCGTGGAAGATAGGTACAAATGCCAGTACACACAGCCATCCCATACCAATATATAATACGGAGGATAACCATTTCGGACAGGTGATCCAGCATCCTTTCAGTATCATGCCGAGGATTGCAATGCTCCATACAAGTGCACATAAAATATAGCCAATACGGTTATGGAGAACAATCAGGCATACAGGTGTGTAGCTTCCTGCAATCATTACAAAAATCATCATATGATCCATCTTGCGCAGACGGCGATTGACTTTCTCTGTAGAGTCAACAGAATGATAAATTGTGCTGGCTGCATAAAGCAGGATCATTGTGAGAATAAAAATGCTTAAAGCTACGATATGAATCACATCATAGGAACATGCTGCCTTTATGATGAGTGGAACAGCACCGGCCGCTGCGAGGAGAAGAGCGATGCCATGAGTGATCGCACTTCCCGGATCTTTTAATCTGAATTTCATAGTAAACGCCTCCATTCATTTGGTGCATGCTGAAGCCATTCATTGGATTATGGGAAATTATGTGAAAATCTGCTTCAACATACAGATATAATTAAAAACAATGTAATGTAGTAATTAAAACTATATATTAAGTATACGAATACTATACCATAAATATTCAAAAAATCAAGTACTTTATTTTGAAAATCAAAATTAAAGTTAAGAGAGGATATTTATCTTTAAACATATCACTGCTTTGCGGTTTATCGAGGGAGAGTTTTTTCATTCACTTAATTAGTACTTGTCACCGAAAGCAGAATTTGATATGCTGATTTTAACTAAAATGAGCAATCGGTTGCGTATAAGATAAACGGGGTGTTTTTATGGAAACAGAAGAGAAGAAGGTATATACGATTGAAGACATTGCCCGGGAACTGGGGGTAAGTAAAACAACCGTATCAAGAGCTATATCAGGAAAGGGAAGAATCAGTCAGACTACCAGAGAGCGGGTACAGGCCTTTATTAAGGAGCATGATTACCGACCAAATGTGGTAGCAAAGGGACTGGCCCAGCGTAAGACGTATAATATTGCACTTTTGCTGCCGAAGGATTATGTTGCTACAGAGTTTCTTTTTTTCAAGGATTGTATGAATGGTATCTGTGAAGTGGCATCTGCTTATGATTATGATATCATTATTTCCATGATTGACGGTGAGGATGTGTCTCAGATACAGAGACTGGAAGCGAATCGTAAAGTTGATGGGATTATTGTCAGCAGGGCGGTAGTAAGTTCCAAAGTTCAGAAATATCTGAAGACCTGTAAGGAGCCATATGTGCTGATCGGTCCTTCCTCCGATCCCAAAGTCCCATTTGTGGATAATAAGAACCGGGAAGCTGGAAAAGAACTGACAAGTATTATGCTGATGAAGGGATTTCGTCATCTTGCATTGCTTGGAGGAAACCAGTCTTATAATGTTACAGGAAGCAGATATCAAGGGTTTCTGGAAGCACATAAAGATATGGGAGTTTCTGTGAACGAGAATCTGATTTTTATGGATGTGGACAATCAGGTGGCAGTGTCTGACGCTGTGAAGAGACTGATCGAAGAAGGAGCGGATGGTATTGTCTGTATGGATGATGTAATCTGTAGTATGTGTCTTAGCAGTTTACGTGAAAAGAAGATACAGGTTCCGACAGAGATAAAAGTAGCAAGTATGTATGACAGTAAGAATCTGGAATACAACAATCCGCCTGTTACTAGTATCCGATTCGATACGGTAAGACTGGGAAAAATGGCATGTGTGAAGCTTTTAAAGATTCTTGGGGAAAATCCTCAGGAAGATATACTGCCGCTGAACTATCAGGTAGTGTTGCGAGAGTCAACGCAGTAGAAAAATATAGAAGTACATATGAATATTTTGATAAAAGCAGTCAGATCAGCGTAAAATGAAAATAATATGACAGGATCAGGAAAGTCCTCTGTATTTATTGTGAAAATCAATAAACAGAGGATTTTTGCATTTTCGAAATAAATGTGTTTTACAGGAATTTCGAATATCGGCCTGTTTAGTACACTGAATAGTCCAGCGGATAAAATCATCCGCTTCGCTACGTGGCTCTACACCAAATAATTGCTCCGCAGTTTATCAGAAAGAGCTTGCACTCTTCCTGATACAAGCAAGTCCCCACCCACTGCTTCAATTGCGAAAAGCAATAAGCAATAAGCAATGGGTGGGGACTTGCTTGATTTGGTTAAATAACCGCTATATTGACTTGTCTGATTTTTCATATGCTGCATTGTCGTCAATCGCCGTAGCCTTAGTGCAAAAAATGGAAACGGTTGCACAAAATAAAAAAACGATTGCGCATAAAAACGGAAAAAACAGGCATGAATTGTGCAATATAACAAAAATAAAGTGATGAAATTAGATAATAATGGCTAATTGACTTTGCTAATATTATGGAATATACTAAAAACATGAACAAACGGTTGCGCAAACAAGACAAATGAGCGTTTATCCTGCAGGGGTTATGGAATGTTTGTGCAGAACCATCAAAAATCAGGAGGAAGAGAAAATGAGAAAAGATGTAAAAAAGGTAATTGCACCGTTACTGGCAGCAGCCATGGCACTTTCCTGCACAGTATGTGTAAGCGCAGCAGAAGACGAGACAATCAAACTGACTGTATGGGGCGCTGAAGAAGATCAGACTTTATTAAAAGAACTGACAGACAAATTCCAGGAAAAATATGCAGATCAGAAATTTGATATCCAGATTGGTGTAGAATCTGAATCTACTGCAAAAGATACCATTTTAACAGACGTTGAAGCTGGTGCAGACGTATACGCTTTCCCGGATGACCAGATTTCAGACCTTGTAAAAGCGGGCGCACTTCTGAAGCTTGATGATTATGCAGACGCACTTCAGCTTGCAGATACAACACTTGATGATGTTAAAGCTGCAAACGTTGAAGGTGCAATTGATGCAGCTACAATCGATGGCGGACTGTATGCATTCCCAAGAGCAGCTGACAACGGATATTTCCTTTACTATGATTCATCTGTTCTTTCTGATGAGGATGTAGCAAGTTGGGACAACCTTCTTGCAGCAGCTGACAAAGCTGGCAAGAAAGTTGGTATGACACTTGCTTCCGGATGGTATAATGCATCATTTTTCTATGGAGCAGGATTTACAACAGATCTGAACGATGATGGAACAACATCTATGGACTGGAACGGAACAAGTGCTGACGGATATACAGGCGTTGATGTAGTAAAAGGAATGCTTGATATTACATCTAACCCGGCATTCATGGCAGTTGCAGACGGTGATATTTCTAACCAGCTTGCATCCGGTAACCTTGTAGCCTGCGTTTCCGGTACATGGGATGCAATCACAGCACAGGATGTATTCGGTGACGGATATGCAGCAACAAAACTTCCTACATTCACAGTTGGCGATCAGCAGGTTCAGCAGGGATCTGTTGCAGGTTACAAATATGTTGGTGTAAACGGATATTCCGAGAATTCCGGATGGGCAGTTCTTCTTGCTGAGTACCTTACAAGTGAGGAATCCCAGCAGATGTTCTTTGATGAAAGAGAAAGCGGTCCTTCTAATAAGAATGTAGCAGCTTCCGATTCTGTTCAGCAGAATGTAGCACTTGCAGCACTGGCAGCTCAGTCTGAATATGCTCAGGCTCAGAAAGTTGGCGGAAAATATTGGGATCCGGCTCAGACATTTGGTGAACTGGTTGCACAGGGAACATTATCTGCAGATGATGACAATGCAATCCAGGAAGCACTTGACAACCTGGTAGACGGTGTTACAGCTCCTGTAGAATAAATAATAATATCTGACAGAAAATATTTATAGAAATCCTTTTAAACAGCCCATATGCATAATAGGCATGTGGGCTGTTTTAAAGAAAGAGCCATTACTAAATAGAATAACTGTTTGGCAGTTCGCAACTATGAAGGTACTGAACACGTACGAGGTTTTATAAAATAAGTAATTTCTGTAATGAATAAAATGGAGCAAAAGAAATGCTATTGTTTATGAAATGAGCAGTAGCAGCACTAAATTATGAGGAGGAGTGACATGGCAGCACAGGAAAATAATTCTGCTGTAGCGGCAGTAAGTGGTTTCTTTAAGGCTATCGGCGAATTTTTTGCTGACTTTGGTACTGCTGTAGCAAAAGGTGACGCATTTGTAAAACTGTCCCTGATCTGGATGGGCGCAGGATATGCAAAGCGTAAACAGTATGTAAAAGCAGTGCTGATGACAATTCTGGAGATTGCAGTAATTGTATTCTCAGTAAAATTTGCAATGCAGTATGTGCCGAAATTCGGCAGCCTTGGTACCGTAAAAATGGAAAAAGTATTTAACATGAAAACAATGAAGAGTGAGTTTAATGATTATGATAACTCATTCACCATATTGTTGTTTTCATTGTTCAGCTTTGTTGTGTGGTTTGCAACAGCTGTTGTATGGTTCAAGAATGTGATCAATGCTTACGCACTTCAGAAATTAGAAGAAGCTGGAAAGCATATCAACAATTTTAAAGAAGATCTGGTATCTCTGACAGAAGAGAAGTTTCATATTACATTACTGACACTTCCTGTACTTGGAGTTGTGATCTTTACTCTGATCCCGATTTTACTTCTGATCTTTGTAGCATTTACCAATTATGATCAGCAGCATATGCCTCCTACTGAGTTATTCTCATGGGTTGGATTCAGCAACTTTATCAGTCTGTTTGGCGGCGGCGGTCTTACATCCACATTCGGATATGCATTTGTGCGAGTTTTGGGATGGACACTTGTATGGGCGTTCTTCGCAACATTCACAACCTATATCGGAGGTATCTTACTTTCACTGCTTCTCAACAGCAAGAAAACAAGACTGCCGAAGATGTGGCGTACATTATTTATCGTAACAATTGCAGTTCCGCAGTTCGTATCCCTTCTGTTGGTACGTAACTTCTTTTCCAATGGTGGTATCGTCAATACAATCTGCCACAGCATTGGACTGACCGGATTTTTAAGAAGCATCGGACTTGTATCCACAAGCTACATTCCGTTCCTCTCTGCTCCGGGCTGGGCTCATGTAATGATCATTCTTATTAATATCTGGATCGGTGTTCCTTATCAGATGCTGATCGCAACTGGTGTCCTGATGAATCTTCCGTCTGACCAGCTTGAAAGTGCGAGAGTAGACGGTGCGACAAATTTCCAGATTTTCAGAAAGATCACAATGCCATACCTGCTCTTTGTAACAGGTCCGGCACTGGTAACTGACTTTGTAAAAAATATCAACAACTTTAACGTTATTTACCTGCTTACACAGGATGTTTACACAACAACAAACCAGGCAATGGCAAACTCTCAGGCAAAAGAGGTTGACCTTCTGGTTACCTGGCTGTTCCGTCTGACGCAGGATTATTACAACTACAAGATGGCATCCGCGATCGGTATTATCGTGTTTATCATTTGTGCAATATTCACCCTGGTTGCATTTAACAGGATGATCAAGGGAGATAAGGAGGGAACATATCAATAATGAGAAAGATGAAAGATAGTCGTACTTCTTCTATAGTATTACATAACTTACTGATCGCTGTACTGGCATTTATCTGGCTGGTTCCGATCATCTGGCTCGTATGTACTTCCTTCAGTGCTTATTCAGGAATGAACACCAGCACATTTTTCCCGAAGGAATGGAGCATCAGCAATTACCTGAAACTGTTTCATCCGGATTCTGTATCTCAGTTCCCGCAGTGGTTCCTGAATACATTCATTATCGCATGCTTTACATGCGTGATTTCCACAATGTTTGTACTGATGGTTGCCTATGCAACATCTGTTATGAGATTTAAGATGAGAAAACCACTGATGAATATGGCGGTTATCCTGAACCTGTTTCCTGGTATGCTGGCAATGATCGCTGTATACTTCACACTGAAATCCTTTAACCTGACAAACAGCTATGCTGGTCTGATCATGGTTTACTCTGCTTCTTCAGGTCTTGGTTATCTGATCGCGAAAGGATTCTTTGATACCGTTCCAAGAGCGCTTTGCGAAGCTGCCCGAATCGACGGATGCAGCGAGGCAAGAATTTTCTTCCAGATGGTTTTGCCGATGAGTCGTCCGATTGTTGTTTATACAGTTATCAGCAGTTTTCTGGTACCGTGGATGGATTTCGTGTATGCAAAGATGATCCTGAATGCCGGAATTTCTTCCAAATATACAGTTGCCATTGGTCTGTACAAGATGCTGGATAAGAGTTTGATTAACTCTTACTTCACTCAGTTCTGTGCAGGTGGTGTACTGGTATCCATACCAATCTCTATTCTGTTTATGATCATGCAGAAATTCTATGTGGAAGGAATTACAGGTGGTGCTGTAAAAGGTTGATATTATGAATATGACAACGGGAAGAAGAGGAATCGTCTGGAAAACTCCGGACATTACAGCCGATGGGCTGAAGATGTTTGCATGTATTGTCATGCTGATCCAGACTATTGGAATTGCTGTTATAGAAAAAGGACTGATTCATTTAGACCAGTACACACAGGAAAGTCTGAACCAGGCGATGTCCCAGAATTCCCGTTTAATGACACTTGCGGGAATTGGGTCCATTATGCAGCTTATCGGCGGGATGGCGATTCCCGTATTTGCATTTCTGCTGGTTGAGGGATTTCACAATACTTCGGATTATAAGAAATATCTGATCACTATGATCATAACTGCGTTGGTCAGTGAGATTCCATATGACCTGGCCATTCGCGGAAAGATCTGGGATTTTTCCAGTCAGAATGCAATGATCACCATGTGTATTTGTCTCATTATGCTGAAATGTATGGAATTGTTCAGCGATTCTTCCGGATTTGCAGGGAGTATGGTGAAGATATTGATCATGATCGCGGCAATCGTGTGGGTCAGTATTTTCCGTGCGGAATATGGGCTTTGTATGGTTCTGCTGGTAACTGTATTCTATGTGTTTGATACAAGGAATGTGTTGAAAACTGTGCTGGGCTGTATCATCAGTCTCATGTATGTGACCGGACCGGTTGCATTTTATGGAATCTGGTGCTACAACGGAGTTAGAAAAGACCGTATTAATAAATATGTTTATTATGCTTTTTATCCAGTGCATCTGCTGGTGCTTGGAGTAATTGCGAAATATGTTCTGTAAAAGAGATGTAGTTTTTGCGAGAAGAGTGCAGAAACTATATTAATAAATACTTGAACTTATACGGTTATTGTTTACAGATCAATATCCTGACATCGGGTAGATGGGGTGAGCAGTAATCTTAAATAGGATAGCGAAAGAGAAAACGACTGAGAATAGAGATTTAAAGAGGAGAACAAGTATGGATTTTAGAACTGACAAGCTGCTCCATGGCGGCGATTATAATCCTGAGCAGTGGTTAAAAAGGCCGGATATTTTGGAGAAGGATATTGATATGCTGGAGGAATCCGGATGTAATGTGGTAAGCATGGGAATGTTTTCATGGTCTACACTGGAACCGGAAGAAGGGGTATTTAACTTTGGATGGCTGCAGGAGATTATTGATAAACTTTATAAAAGAGGAATTTCCACAATTCTGTCTACACCGTCCGGTGCAAGACCAAAATGGATGGCTGATAAATATCCGGAAGTGCTTCGTGTAGATGAGACACGTCACAGAGCACTGTTTGGATTCAGACATAATCACTGCTATACTTCTCCTGTTTACAGAGAGAAGATCCATATCATTAACAAAAAAATGGCAGAGGAAATTGCTACACATCCGGGTGTGATCCTGTGGCATATTTCTAATGAGTACGGTGGAGAATGTCATTGCCCGCTTTGTCAGGAAGCATTTCGCAACTGGCTGAAAGAGAAATACCAGACCATCGAGAATCTGAATGATCAGTGGTGCACGACTTTCTGGAGCCACACTTATAACAGCTTTGACCAGATTGAAAGCCCGTCTAAGATTGGTGAGACTCAGCTTCATGCGTTGAATCTGGACTGGAAGAGATTTGTGACACATCAGACGGCTGATTTCATTCATCATGAGATCGAAGTAGTAAGAGAGGGCGGAAGCAATCTGCCGACAACTGCAAACCTGATGCATTATTTCGGTGGTCTGGATTACTTTAAGATCGCGAAGGAGATTGATGTAGTTTCATGGGATACTTATCCGACATGGCACAAAGAAGCGCTGATCGATACTGCTTATGACAATGGAATGTGTCACGATCTGATGCGTTCTCTGAAGGACAAACCATTCTTACAGATGGAGTCCTGCCCGAGTTCAACCAACTGGCAGAGCGTCAGCAAGTTAAAGAAACCGGGAATGCTTTTTGCGCAGTCCATGCAGGCAATCGCACATGGTGGTGATGCGTCTCTGTATTTCCAGATCCGTCAGAGCAGAGGTGCTTCTGAGAAGTTCCACGGAGCAGTGATCGATCATTACGGTGGAAAAGATACAAGAGTATTTAAAGAGGTTTCTGAAGTTGGAGAGACTCTGAAAAATTTACAGGAACTGACTGGAACAACCATGCGCAGTCCAGTTGCCATGATCTATGACTGGGACAGCCAGTGGGCAATGGAAGACAGTCAGGGACCGAGAAATAAAGGGATTCATTATCTGGAAGCCATGCTGAAATTCTACAGAGGTTTCCGTAAACAGGGTGTGAACGTAGACCTGATTGATATGACCTGTGATCTGGACAAATATAAAGTGCTGGCTCTGCCAATGGTCTATATGTTCAAGGAAGGTTTTGCGGAAAAGGTTCGCACATTTGTAGAGAATGGCGGTGTGCTGATCACAAGTTACTGGTCAGGAATCGCAGATGATACAGACAGATGTTATCTGGAAGGAACTCCGCATGGTCTGATGGACGTACTTGGAATCAGAAGTGCTGAGATCGATGGCCTTTATGACTGGGAAGAGAATTCGTTTGTTCCTGTACAGGGCAATGAACTTGGTATGGATAAGACCTATACATGTAAGTATCTGTGTGACCTTGTAGAGCTTCGTGGTGCACGTACTTTAATGACTTATGGAAGTGATTTTTATGAAGGAACTGCCTGCCTGACAGTCAATGAATATGGCAAAGGTAAGGCGTGGTATGTGGCAGCAGATGCTGACAAAGACTTCTACGGAGATTTTCTTGGAAAAGTGCTGAAAGACAGCGGTGTTTCCTGCAAAGTCAAGGGAGAAATCCCAGATGCACTGGAGATCACAGTGAGAGAGAACAAAAATGTGAAATACTATATTTACCAGAACTTCGGTACAGAGGCAGTAGAACTTCCTGTACCGGAAGGAGAGGTAAGCTGGATCTATGGCAATGGCAGTGACAAACTTAAAGTTTATGGTCTTGCAGTTGCAAAGGTTATCGTGTAAAATAAATAGCGATGGATGAGGAAATCCCTTCACTTTAAGCAGAGATTGAACTGCCTGGTGGAGGGGTTCTTTTTTTACTCAGGGAGAGGCAAAAGAATATGATTTCAAAAGCGCAAATTAAATATCTGTCAGGTGCGGCATCCTATGTCAGAGGACAGGATGTTTACCGGACCGGAAAAGTTCTGGATATGGATGTACAGGATGTAGGAGCAAGTGATGAAATCATTGCTTCAGTACAGGGCAGCGGCAGAAATGTTTATGAAGTGGATATATCTGTAAATAAAGAAGAAAATGAAATAGAAAGCAGTTATTGTGACTGCCCGGCATATGGCGAATACAGCGGAATCTGCAAACATTGTGTGGCAGTTCTGTTAGAATACAATGATTATGTGACTGAACAGAGACGGGCTATTGTCCGTGAGAATCTTGCGCAGATAAATGGTGTAAAAAAAGGTATGAGAATGCGCACCACTCCGGAACTTGCGCAGCTGTTGCAGAAACAGGCTGTTGCGAAATCATTACCACTGATTCAGGAGAGCACTTACGGAAAGGTAAGACTTGAGCCGTTCTTTACATTTGACGGCAGGAATTTTTATGTGGAGTTTAAAATTGGGGCAGGGAAGCTATATGTACTGAAAGATGTATTTGCATTTGAGCAGGCAATGGCAGAGCAGGAAAATTATAAATATGGAAAAAATCTGCAGTTTGTTCATACGGAGGAATCTTTTGATGAGGAGTCAAAACTGCTGGTAAAGTTTATACGGAAATGGGTGCAGAATCATAAAGCGCTTTACAGACCTGGTTCTTTGTATGGATATTATGGCAGTTCAATGGAGAAAGTAAGACATATAAACCTGAAGGGAAATGAGCTGGCAGAATTTCTGCTTTTGTTGGAGGGAAGAGTTCTGGAAGGCGAGGCCGTCGGTGAATATTGCAGGGAATGGCAGATAACGACGAATCACCTGCCGAGACAGATGAAAATCAGAGGTTCTGAACAGGGGATTGAGTTGAGTGTTCACAAATTTTTGTGTGCAGGAATTACGGAGTTGTATCGGATTTATTTCTATGGAGACCAGATCTTTGTGGAAGATGCTTCAGAACTTCGGCCTGTTACAGATTTTATGGACAGTATGACTGCAGTACGGGGAGAGTCTGCGTTTATTGCGAATAATGATGTTCCGGCATTCTGCAAGGATCTTTTGCCGGTGCTGCAGAAGTTTTATGAATGTGAGATAGAGAACTTTGATCCGGCAGATTATGGAATGTTGGAACCGGAGTTTAAGATTTATCTGGATGCACCTCAGGAGAATATGATCACTTGCAGACCTGAAGTTTATTACGGGGAAAAGCAGATTTCTCTGTATACGACTGAGGAGATCGCTATGCGCGATATGGCAAAGGAGGCGGTTCTGCGAAAGGTAATCCATGAGTATTCTAATGCTTTTGATCCGGAGTCGCAGAGTTCTGCTATTGTGGATGATGATGAATTGATGTATGACCTGTTAATGTATGGAATACCAGCAATGCAGGCTATTGGTGACGTGTATATATCTGATGCTCTGAAACGGATGGAAATAAGGTCTGCACCGAAGATTACAGTGGGGATTTCACTGAGTGGAAATCTGCTGGAGCTGACATTGACGGCAGGAGAAATGTCAAAGGATGAGCTGATCCAGATTCTTTCACGTTATAACAGGAAAAAGAAATTCTACCGGTTGAAGGATGGATCTTTTATTAATGCTGAGGATTCAGGTCTTGATACAGTGGCAGAGCTAAAGGCAGGACTGCAGCTTACAGATAAACAAATGAAACAGGATACGATTGAAGTGCAGAAGTACAGAGCTCTTTATCTGGACGGGCAGTTGAAGGAGAGTCCTTTTGTTGCGGCAGTAAAGGATAAAGCATTCCGGTCACTGGTGAGAAATATGAAGACTATTGAAGACAATGATTTCGAAGTACCGGAGAGTCTGGATAAAGTTCTGAGAGAGTATCAGAAGAGGGGATTTCTGTGGATCAAAACGCTGAAATATAACGGATTTGGAGGAATACTTGCGGATGATATGGGACTTGGAAAAACATTACAGGTAATTGCATTTCTGCTGTCGGAATTTAAGGAAAGAGAAGTAAATGTAGCGGAGAATGAAGCCGTACCGGGAGCCGATATGGTGGAGGATGCAACCGGGCAGTATGAAAAGAAGCAGAGAAATGCTTTAATTGTAGCTCCTGCATCTTTGGTCTATAACTGGAGCAGTGAGATTCAGAGATTTGCACCTGAACTGACTGCGAAAATGGTGACGGGAACTGCGGCTGAGCGAAGAAAGATTCTGGCAGAGGCAGCTCCTGCAGATATTCTTTTGACTTCCTATGATCTGCTGAAAAGAGATATCAGTGAATATGAGAAGTATAAGTTCCGGTGTGAAATTATAGATGAAGCCCAGTATATCAAGAATGCAAATACCCAGGCTGCGAAAGCAGTAAAAGAAGTTCAGGCTGATTTCAGACTGGCGCTTACAGGAACTCCGGTGGAGAATCGTCTGAGTGAACTGTGGAGTATTTTTGATTATCTGATGCCCGGTTTTCTTTACAGTTATAAGAAGTTTCGCGAAGAGGTAGAAATTCCGGCAGTTCAGAATTCTGATGAAGATGCTATGAAGCGATTACAGAAAATGATCCGTCCGTTTGTACTTCGAAGATTGAAGAAAGAAGTGCTTACAGATCTGCCGGATAAACTGGAAGAGAATATGTTTGTACAGCTTACAGGAGAGCAGCAGAAGCTTTATGATGCACATGTGAAACGTATGATGCTGATGCTGGATAAGCAGTCGGAAGAAGAATTTAAGTCCTCAAAGATTACAATTCTGGCAGAGCTGACAAAACTGCGTCAGATCTGTTGTGATCCATCACTGGTTTTCGTAGATTATAAAGCCGATTCTGCCAAAGTGGATATGTGTCTGAATATGATAAGAAATGCAGTGGAGAGCGGGCATAAAATTCTGCTATTTTCACAGTTTACAACTATGCTTGACCATCTTGCGAAGCGCCTTGAAGAGGAAAAAATCAGCTATTATATGCTGACTGGTTCTACAAGCAAGGAGAAGCGTGCGCAGATGGTAGAAAACTTTAACGAAGATGAGACTCAGGTATTCTGCATTTCCCTGAAAGCTGGTGGAACTGGATTAAATCTGACTGCAGCGGATATTGTAATTCATTTTGATCCGTGGTGGAATCTGGCAGTGCAGAATCAGGCAACAGACAGAGCACACAGGATCGGGCAGAAGAATGTGGTGAATGTGTATAAGCTGATCGTGAAAGATACGATTGAAGAAAATATCCTGAAACTGCAGGAGAAGAAACGTGAACTGGCGGATCAGATCCTGGAGGGCGAAGGATTGAATGGCAGCAGTCTTACCAGAGAAGAGCTGATGGAACTGCTTTCCGGAAACTAATGTGACGACAAGTTGATTCTTGAAACAATTTTGTCGGTACATGAAATGTCTGGTTGCTGTTACATGGGATTTTTTGTAAATACAGAAATGTATATTCTCCCTGTTTTTCCACATAATAACCATACAACATATGATATGGAAAATAAAAGGATACAAAGACAGTAAACTTCGATAAAAAGAAAAACAGGAGGAAGAAAAGTGCATGAAAGCTACAGGAATCGTTCGACGTATTGATGACCTGGGACGTGTGGTCATTCCTAAGGAAATCAGAAGAACATTACGGATAAAAGAAGGAACTCCGCTGGAAATTTTTACGGACCGGGAGGGTGAGATCATTCTGAAGAAATATTCACCTATTGGGGAACTGAATATTTTTGCAAAGGAATATGCGGAAGCGTTGGCACAGTCAAGTGGAATGGTTGCGTGTATTACAGATCATGATCAGGTAGTTGCGGCAGCAGGCCAGGGAAGCAGAGAATATGTGGGAAAACCTATCAGTAAGGCGCTTGAGGAAACGATTTCTGAGAGAGGTTCCGTGTTTGCCAATGGAAATGACAGAAGCAGGATTCCGGTGACGCAGGAGCAGAGAGAGCCGTTGTATTCCCAGATCATGCAGCCGATTATCAGTGCAGGAGATGCAGTTGGTTCTGTACTTTTGCTGGGAAAGAATGAACGGGATGTGATGGGTGAGTCGGAGAAAATGCTCATCAAGACTGCAAGTGGCTTTCTGGGACGGCAGATGGAGCAGTGAATACATGGAAATTTAGCTGACAATAAGTTTCCTGTATTTTTGTGCCAGGAAAACAGGGAGTGAACAAAAAAAGAATTAAGGGAAAATTAAGAGAATCTTCAGATGCAAAAGGTAGTAACTGGAGATTCTTTTTTGTATAATGAAAGAACAGTTAAAAGATGATCAGCTGTTTTCAAAATAGTTTATGTATTAAGGAGAATGAAATAGATGATAGCAATATATCTGGCACCACTTTATCTTTTAGTGTGCATCTATATTCTGCTGAGAACCCTGAACTGGATACAGGTGCTGCATATTGTTTTCCAGAATGTGTGGGTCTGCAGAGGAATTGGACTTGTATATCTGTTTGTTGTGTTTAGTATTTTGATTGCGTTTATGATGCCGGCTTCGGGATTTCGGAGATTTATGAAGCTTTTGAGCAATTACTGGCTTGGTGTGCTGGTATATACGATCATGACTGTCGGTATTGCAGACGGGTTGAGACTGCTGTTGAAGTATCCGCTGAAGAATCTGAATTTTCCCGGAAGGACCTTACTTTTTGGAAATGTGGGGACTGGTGTTGTGGGGGCGGTCTGTGCGGTAATCATTACGACAGTCAGTATTTATGGTGTGATCAATGCGGGAAATATACAGACAACAAAGTATGATATTTCCATTGATAAAAAGGCCGGAAAGCTGGATTTGCTGAATGTGGTACTGATTGCGGATTTTCATCTGGGATATAATATTGGATGCCGTCAGATGGAGAAGATGGTGGAGAAGATCAATGTGCAGAATCCTGATCTGGTTGTTGTTGCGGGAGATATTTTTGACAATGAATATGAAGCGTTGGACGACCCGGACAGACTGGCGGCAGTTTTGAGAGAAATCCAGTCAAAGTATGGTGTATATGCATGTTATGGAAATCATGATATTGAGGAGAAAATACTGGCTGGATTTACTTTTGGCGGAAAAGAGAAAAAAGAGAGTACCATAGAGATGGATTCATTTCTCGAAGATGCCGGATTTACGCTTCTCAGAGATGAGTATGTGCTGATTGATCATTCATTCTATCTGTATGGACGACCGGACTATGAGAGGCCGGGACGTGGAATAGATGAGAGAAAAGATCCGCAGGAAATTACGGCGGACATGGATCTGTCTCTGCCTGTACTGGTGATCGATCATGAGCCGAGAGAATTGCAGGAACTGGCAGATGCAGGCGTGGATGCGGATCTGTGCGGACATACCCACGACGGACAGCTTTTCCCGGGAAATCTTACAATTAAGTTGTTATGGGAGAATGCATACGGATACCTCAGGAAAGAAAATATGCATAATATTGTTACCTCCGGGGTAGGGCTTTTCGGACCTAATATGAGAGTAGGTACGAAAAGCGAAATCTGTGATATTACAATGCATTTTGAGTAGGTTCCGGATTTTGTAAAGGTGCGCCAAATGTGGTGTAGTATTCTTCAAGAGTAAGTCCTGTCAGTGTGAGACATCCGGCAAGCGGACGGGTTACATAGCGGATGTGCCAGGGTTCCCAGGGGATGCCTGTAACGGGTTCTTTATTTGCAGGATAGCGAATGATAAATCCATATAGAGAAGCATTTCGTTTGAGCCATTTTCCTTCAGGAGTTTCAGCAAATTCCGGGATAAGCTGATACTGGATTGATGGGCATGAAACATCCAGTGCAAGCCCGCTCTGATGCTCACTGGTGCCCGGAGCTGCGACATAAGGATTCCCGGTGTAGAGTTTCTGCTGACGTTTGTAGGAACGGTAACCGGAAATTCCGGTAATGATCAGAGATTCTTTCTGTGCTGCCTGTATCAGCATGAGAGCTGCATGGGCGGTACGGATTTCCAGGAGACGTTTGGGATCACCACAGGGTGCATCAAATGGAATTCCGATGTCAGTCAGATTCTCAGGAACATAGTCTGGTGGCAGAGGATGATCTTTGTTGATCAGACGGGTATACAGATTCATAAGAAAAGCCCCCTTTCCCTTTTATGTCTATGAGGAAACGGGGGCTTTTATGTGAATTAAATTTTCTTCAGGCCTATAAAAAGTAATCTCCCAGAAGATAAACTGCAGATTTACTGCTTATGAGTGTAAATCAGTCGAGAGATTTCTCACTCATTTCTTCAAGCAGATCTTTCTTCAGTTCCCAGAGTTTCTGAGAAAGGTCTACATATACTTTCTGCGGATTCACGAAACGTCTGGATTCATCCCAGAGAGTATTCTGCTCTTTCTGGCAGTAGTCACGAAGTTCCATAACAGATGGAGATTCGTATACACGTTTACCGGCTTTGATAACAGGAACGAGAAGTTCACGTACTTCGTAGGTTCCGCCAAGGAACTTGGTCTTCTTCCATGTGTCGATCGGGTCAAAGAGAACCATGTTTTCATCGGCATCTAATTTCTCGTCAACAAGGCAGATCAGGTCAGCTTTGATCTTGCCTGTTTTCTTGCTGTAGAGACGGTATACGGTCTTATTGCCAGGGTTGGTAACTTTCTCGGTATTTTCGGAAAGTTTGATCTTAGGAGTAAATTCGGTGCTGTCAGCGTCTTTAACAGCAGCAAGTTTATACACGCCTCCGAACGCTGGGTTATCATCGGAAGTGATCAGTTTTGTTCCGACACCCCAGGAATTAATCTTTGCATCCTGAGCTTTCAGGCTTTCGATGAGATATTCATCCAGGTCACTGGATGCGGAAATGATCGCATCATCAAATCCGGCAGCAGCCAGCATCTTGTATGCTTCTTTGGAAAGGTAAGCAAGGTCACCGCTGTCGATACGGATACCGTATTTAGTAAGTGGAATACCTTCTTCGCGCATTTCCTCAAACACACGGATCGCATTTGGAACACCGGATTTGAGGACATCGTAGGTATCTACCAGTAAGGTGCATGCATTTGGATAAAGTTTTGCATAGGTTTTAAATGCAGTATATTCATCCGGGAAGCTCATGATCCAACTGTGGGCATGAGTACCGAGGACTGGTACGTCAAACATTTTGCCTGTGAGAACACAGGATGTACCTGCACAACCACCGATTACTGCAGCACGGGCGCCAAAGATGCCTGCATCCGGACCCTGAGCACGGCGAAGACCGAATTCCATGATAGCATCACCTTTTGCTGCGTAGCAGACACGTGCGGCTTTGGTAGCGATAAGGCTCTGGTGGTTAATAATGTTCAGGATTGCTGTTTCTACAAGCTGTGCTTCCATAATAGGTGCTACAACTTTGACAAGCGGTTCTCGCGGGAATACAACAGTTCCTTCAGGAATTGCATAGATATCGCCTGTGAACTGGAAGTTACTTAAATATTCAAGGAAGTCTTCGTCAAAAATATTCAGATTTTTCAGATATTCGATATCTTCGTTTGTGAAGTGAAGGTTCTCAATGTACTCAATCATCTGCTCGAGTCCGGCTGTGATGGCAAAAGCGCCGCCGCATGGATTGGTGCGGTAAAACATATCAAAGATAACAGTCTGGTTTGTCGGATTCTTAAAATAGCCCTGCATCATAGTAAGCTCGTAAAGGTCTGTGAGCAGAGTCAGGTTATTTGCTCTCATAATAGCTCTCCTTTTTTGTTAATAATAATGTCTCATTGTCAGGAGCATATTATTATTAAATTTCTTGTTGAAATATTTCTCCGGCTGCTTCTTTTGTCCGCAGGCGGTAATGATTTGTTACTTTTCATAATGGTAATAGTTCGTGAACCGCTGAAAAGTGATCGTTGCTGTTCAGCAAAGAATTTTATCGTGAACAGAAATAAGTTGTTATTGATTATAGCATAATTTTGCCCGGAGTACATAAAAAAAGTCCAGGAAATAGGCGGTATTTTCGCTTTTTTGAAGAAAAATAAAAAAAATTAAAAAAATTTAAAAAAAGGGGTTGCATTTTCCGGAAGACTATTATATAATACCAATTGTCGCGAACGAAGTAGCGAAAACAAAACATAAAGGGCTATCGCCAAACGGTAAGGCAACGGACTCTGACTCCGTCAGTTCAAGGTTCGAATCCTTGTAGCCCTGCTACATGAGGCACCTCAGTATGAGGTGCTTTTTTTGTATCTGTGAAATTAGGAAGAAAATGAAAGGAGCGATGTTGTTCACGCAACATCGCTCTTTTTGGTAAATAAAACTTTCGTGTTGTATGTTCACACTGAAAATAGTATTAATATAAGTTTATATATATTTTAGAGCACTGAGTATCCATAACCACTGACCAATGCGTCAATCTTCTGTTTTTTCTGGCACATTGGGCAGTTATTGGAAGGATAAGAATGGTAATCCGGTACATCTTTGGCACTGAAAATGGAGTGTACAGGGAGAGAAGCAACGCTGTCTACTCTACTGAAAATAGCAGCAACGCCACGGATGATGCCGCCGTAATAGAGGACGCTTTCAATTGTCTTGGACAAAGTTGAGCCGGTGGTAATAGAACCGTTTAGGATCAGGATATTTTTACCTTTGATCATAGGCTGGTAATTATCACGGAAAATAAGTTGTCCGGAATTTCCGGATTCCGGTGAGATTACGTAAATTGTCTGATGGGCATTCATGGAGAAAATGCCGGCTTTGGTCAGTTCTTCTGAAAGGTATGCACCGATTACTTCCAGACCATCCATACAGATAATGGTATCAATTGGAGTAGAAACTTCATAATTGGAAGCCAATTCATGGGCAATACGCTGTGCTTCAGCAGTTCTTGATTTCATAGTTGTGAGATCAAGGTAATGAGTAATGTGAGACTGAGATGTTACGAAATGTCCCGGAATTACTTTGAGCTGGATACGACTGTCACTGCGGGCATAAACTTTTGTCATGTTTTCCTGATTCATAATAAAACCTCCCTTGTAATGTGATGTATATTAGCTTTTTTGTATTGTACCATTATAGAAAGAAAAAATAAATAATATTGTGTAAAAATAATAAAAAAACATAATATTTACGATAAATGTTAAAATATTGCCAAAAAAGTTAGAAAATAAACAAATAAAATTTCAACAAAAATGGTTAGATAAAATAGAGCATAATCACGAAAATAAAGATGATGGTAGATTCCTTGCAACGCTTGTAGTAAGATTAAATTAATATATTAAATTTAACTTAATTAAGTAAAGAAAAAATGGATGAAAAGAGGAACGTACAAGGAACCAAAATCGTAGTTTAATGCACAGAAATGATCTGATGGAGGAGTAAATATGTGGATCAGTCCGGATAATGAGAAGATTTTTTACAGCGGAAGAATTGACTGGAGCGAGAGGAAAGAGCCGACATTTGTATTTCCGGCAACATATGCACAGATGCGTTTTACCGGGAAAAAATAAAAATTCATGTTAGAAATAAGAATGCATACTGGGAGAATTATCTGGGATATATTCTGGATGGTGTGCAGGATAAAGCCATGTTGAATAAAGATGGTGAGACGGTTATTGAGTTGAATGCAGCGACAAAAACAGGGGAAGAAATAGAGATAGAAAAGAGTGCAGTAAAAACAGCAGATCTGCAGGAAGATGTAAGTGGGAAAGACTTAAAAGATAGTCATGAGATTACGCTTTTTAAGCGCCAGGATGCCTGCCATGAGATGACATTTCTCGGTGTGGAGCTGGAAGCGGATGAAGAACTTCTGGAACTGCCAGAGACAGCCAGACCGTCTGCCAGAAAGATAGAAGTATATGGTGATTCTGTATCTGCGGGAGAAGTTTCAGAGGCAGTGGACTTTGTCGGCAAACCCGACCCTGAGCATAACGGAGAATTTTCAAACAGCTGGTACTCTTATGCATGGATGACTGCCAGAAAACTAAATGCACAGATCCATGATATTGCTCAGGGAGGAATCGCGTTGTTGGATCATACAGGGTGGTTTTATGAACCGGAGGCAGTGGGAATGGAGAGCGTGTGGGATAAGGTGCATTATAATCCGCAATTTAATTGTGTAACAAAGAGGGATTTCGCTCGATATACACCGCAGGTAGTTATCGTAGCAATCGGTCAGAATGATAATCATCCGGTGGATTATATGAAAGAGGATTATGACAGTGAGCAGTCTGTAAACTGGAGAAGCCATTATAAGAAATTTATTCAGACACTGCGAAATCAGTATCCGGATGCGCATATCGTGTGCATTACAACTCTTCTGGAACATGATCCATCCTGGGATAAGGCTATTGGTCAGGTGGTACAGGAGCTGGAAGATGAAAAAGTTACCCAGTGTCTGTTTAAGAGAAACGGAAAAGGAACTCCGGGACATTTGAGGATTCCGGAGGCAGAGGAAATGTCAGATGAGCTGGCAGAATATATTAATGGACTTGATATAACGGAATGGAAATAACAGATGTAAGTATAAAGGGAAAAGAAAACGAGAAACGTAAAGAATTGAAAGAGCAGGGACGGAAAAAATGGAAAAATATGATCTTACAAGAATTAAGAATTTAATGAGACGTGCACAGGCAGGTGAAGAACTGACAATAGGTTTTCTTGGTGGTTCCATCACTCAGGGAAGCCTTGCAACAGAGCACAAGAACACCTATGCATACAGAGTATTTACATGGTGGAAAGAGACTTTTTCAAAGGCAGAATTTCACTATGTAAATGGAGGAATCGGAGGGACCACTTCACATTTCGGAGTAGCACGTGCAGTATCAGATGTGCTGATGTATCAGCCGGACTTCGTTGGAATTGATTTCAGTGTAAATGATGATCCGACAGATTTCTTCAAAGAGACATATGAGGGAGTACTTCGAAAAGTTCTTACATGGACTTCAGAACCAGCAGTGGTATTACTGAACAATGTTTATTATGATACAGGAATCAACGCACAGGAACAGCATGTGTCAGTGGGAGATTGGTACCAGGTTCCACATGTAAGTATTAAAGATACTTTATATCAGGAAATGAAAGCCGGTGTTTATACAAGAGAAGAACTGACTCCGGATGGACTGCATCCAAATGATAAAGGACATGGTCTGGTAGCTGCTGAGATCATTAAATTCCTCGAGAAAGTAAAAAACAGTTTGGATGCAGAACCAGAAGGAAAGACAGGAGTATTTAGTGAGAATTTGGGAACTGAAATAAAAGAAGCATCTGCAGGCAGAATAGAGTTTCCGAAACCACTGACTGGCAACGCCTATGAGTATGCACAGAGACTGACGATCAGAGAAATCTTTCCAAAACTTCAGGGCTTCCGTGCAGACACAGAAGAAAAACAGGGACATCTGGACTGTTTCAAAAACGGATGGATTGGAAAGAATCCAAAAGATAAAATTACCTTTGAAGTAGAAGCATCCTGTATTGCTATTCAGTACCGCAAGACGATCAAACGTCCGGCAGTAAAAGCGTTGCTGATCCTTGACGAGGATGTAAAAAATCCAATCCTGCTGGACAGCAATTTCGATGAAGACTGGGGTGACTGCCTGTATCTGCAGCCTATTTTACATCATGGAATTCATAAGAAACACAAAGTAGAAATCATAGTTCAGGATACAGATACGAAAGATGAAACACCATTTTATCTGATGTCATTGATCATAGCATAAGTAAATATTAATAATAGAAGTTGGGTATACAGAATGATATAATAAAGTCTGGATCAAATGATCCGGACTTTATTATATTGGGGAGGACTTTTTATGAAATATGATTTTACATCAATCATAGACAGACACAATATGGATGCCATCGCAGTAGACGGTTTAGGGGTTGGAGAAATGAGTCCTGCGAAGCCGAAGGAAGGATTTGACGTTATTCCAATGTGGGTAGCAGATATGAATTTTCCGACTGTACCGACGATTCCTGAGGCGATCATTGAACGAGCGAAACATCCGGCATATGGATATTTCGCACCGAAAGAAGAATATTTCCAGTCCATCATTAACTGGCAGACGAAGAGAAATGGTGTCACTGGACTGGCCAAAGAGCATATTGGTTATGAAAATGGTGTGCTGGGATGCGTGGTTTCCGCATTAACTGCTTTTGCTGCACCGGGAGATGCAGTACTGCTTCACAGTCCGACTTATATCGGTTTTACCGGATGTATTGGAAATAATGGATTTAAAATGGTTCACAGTCCATTAAAGAAGGATGAAGATGGAATCTGGCGCATGGATTTTGAAGATATGGATGCAAAAATCAAAGCTAATAACATTCATGTAGCAGTATTTTGCAGCCCTCATAATCCGTGCGGACGAGTATGGGAGAAGTGGGAAATCGAGAAAGCAATGGAAGTTTACAAGGCAAATGACTGTGTTGTAATCTCTGATGAAATCTGGTCAGATCTGATTCTGGATGGCTATAAACATGTACCGACGCAGTCTGTAAGTGAGGATGCCAGAAACAGAACAATCGCAGTTTATGCACCAAGCAAGACTTTTAATCTGGCAGGTCTGGTTGGCAGTTATCACATTATTTATAACAAGTATCTTCGTGACAGAGTTGTGGCAAAGAGCAGTAAGCCACATTATAATGAGATGAATGTTCTGTCCATGCATGCCCTGATCGGAGCATATAAACCAGAAGGTTATGAGTGGGTAGATGAGCTTCGTCAGGTACTTACCGGAAATGTAGAGTTTGCCTGCAATTATATTAAAGAACATTTCAGAGGAGTAGAAGTCAGCAGACCGCAGGGAACGTATATGCTGTTTCTGGATTGCACGAAATGGTGTGAAGAACATGGAAAGAGCATTGATGAAGTGCAGAAAGCAGGTTGGGATGTAGGAGTTGCATGGCAGGATGGAAGAATGTTCCTGCATCCGTGTGCGATCCGCATGAATCTGGCATTGCCACTTGTCAGAGTGCAGGAGGCATTTGACAGACTGGATAAATATGTATTTAACCAAATCAAGTAAGTCCCCTGCTTCAATTGCGAAAAGTAATAAGCAGTTGATTTATCCGAATAATAAAAGATAAGGTGATAATGGAAATGATGTATATTGTGGAACGAATCGAAGAGCTGGATTTTGGCTGTGAAGGCAGACCCGAAGGAATGAAGGATATGGTTCGTGTAATTCTTAAAAGTGATAACGGGGAGGAAGAATCCATGAAAGTGGAGGATGACTGGCTGTATGCGCATGGAATTGATGAGGGAGACAGAGTAGAACTGGATGCAGAACATAAACCTGTTAAGGTTGTATCCGAGGTTATCTGATCTGCCTGGAGGAAACTAGTGGTTATCTGAATAATCATAAGAAAATCTTAAGAATTTGTCCCTTTCATATTAAGATGTGTTGATTATTCTAATATCAGAAAAAGAAATAAGAGATTTAAAGAGGGAGGTGTATAAAGTGGCAAATATTCTGGTCTGCGATGACGATAAGGACATCGTAGAAGCGATCAGTATTTATCTGGAGCAGGAAGGTTATACGATTTTCAAAGCATATGACGGTCTGGAAGCAATCAATGCACTGCGCAGTCAGCCGGTGGATCTGCTGATCATAGATATCATGATGCCGAAGCTGGATGGCATCCGGGCTACTTTGAAAATCAGGGAAGAGAATCCTCTTCCGATCATTATTCTTTCGGCAAAGTCAGAAGATGCAGATAAGATCCTGGGATTAAATGTGGGAGCTGATGATTATGTGACGAAGCCCTTTAATCCACTGGAACTGGTTGCGAGAGTGAAATCACAGCTTCGAAGATACACAAGACTGGGAGCGGCAGTGCCTCAGGAAAGTGCTCACATATATGAAACTGGTGGATTAAGTGTGAACGATGATCTGAAAGAAGTCAGAGTAGACGGAGATCTGGTGAAACTGACACCGATTGAATATAACATACTGCTTCTGCTGATGAAGAATCAGGGAAGAGTATTTTCAATCAATCAGATTTATGAGAGCATCTGGAATGAAGAAGCGGTGGCCGCTGACAATACAGTGGCAGTGCATATCCGACATATCAGAGAGAAGATTGAAATCAATCCAAGGGAACCCCGATATCTGAAAGTTGTGTGGGGACTGGGTTATAAGGTTGAGAAAATGTAACCAAATTAAGTAAGTTCCCTGTTTCAATTGTGAAAAGCAATAAGTAGTAAGCAAGGACTTGGAATAAGCTGGTTACTTACAGAGCGAATTAAAAATATCCATATAGCTTGGATTTAAAAGGTAATGAAGTAGATAAAAATAGAAATAAAAACTTAAAAAGGAAAGGGACGAACACTATGAAGGGAAAAGGGTATAGAAGCAGTTTTGCCAAGGCAGTCTGGATCGTGATCGCGCATCTGGCAGCAGTGGCTGCGGCAATCTGTGCAGCCATGTTTTTAATGATCTATCAGACAGGAATCCGCCTGGATGACAGAGGAAAAAGTTACACAGAATCAGAAGCATTTGAGAAACAGATCAGTGACAGAGGATCTGATATTCTTGTCAGTCTGGCGGCGCAGGATGACATTAACTATCTGAAAAATGCCGGTTCATCGGCAGTGATCGATCTGGCAGAATTTGAAGAAAAAGGAAATACCCGTGACTCGATCAGAGAACTTTCCCTGAAAAATACTTCTGGGCTTGCATACTCTGTAAGTGAGCTTCTGGAGTGGGGAAAAGACTGGGAGGCAAACTATTATGAAGGTGTTTATGACGAAGATTCACAGATCATAAGATGTGAATTTTCTGACGGAACCAGCCACTATTTTTATCGGACCGAATTTAAAAAGCTGGTGGCAGATGGAACACTGAAAATTAATTACAATACAGATTTTCTTGAAGAAGATGACTTCGAATCGAAGACCGAGTCCGAAAAACTGGATATCGTAGCAGATGAACTTTATTATGGATATACATCACAATTAGAGAATATCGGCAGCGTTACGGATACCAGAACAAACACAGAATATCCGGGATGTTTTTTTATAGAACTGAGCCAGCTGGACGAGAAATTTGCACCACAGGGAGCTGAGAATATCCTGGATGCTGTAAACAAAAGCACGGAATGGAACGGGAGACTGGAGGACGCATATAAAGAGTTATTCACACTTCTGGACTGCATCAGTGCCATACAGTCTGATGAACAGGTCGATGACTATACGACATCACTGGCATCAGTTTTTTATACCGTGGGAGACTACACCGAAGGGAGTACCAACCTCACATATCTTTTCGCAGATAAAGAAACACAGACAGTTTACACAAATAAGGAAGCGTACAGCAACTACGCACAGCTGGAGCAGAACCTTAAGAAAATATCTGAGGGAAATGCATATGCGATTGTTCGCCCGGAACTGAGTGAATGCGACACAAATGTTGCAGGAATGAAATCAAATGCAGATCTGCAGGTGTGGAATCATACTATCGAACAGAGCTTTGGCACGGAAGATTTCGTATATGCAGTGGCTGTAGATACAGAATTTCCAATTGAGGATTCTATGGCATCTGAGAAAGAGAGTTTTGAAAAATATTCGAATCTTATGCTGCCGATGATCTTAGGAGCGATTATCGGATGTGTGCTCTGGATTATCAGCATGGTATGGCTGACAGTTGCAGCAGGCAGAAAGCCGGAGGATGAAAAACTGCATCTGAATAATTTTGACAGATGGTATACAGAGATTACTGCTGGAATTGTAATTGGCATCTGGGCAGCAGGAACGATGGGACTTGCATTCCTGATCTTAAACACAGGAATTGCCAGTGTAGAAGCACTTATCACATGTCTGGCAGTGTGCGGAATCTACACTATGGCATGGTTCCTGATAGGATATCTCAGTCTGGTAAGAAGAATTAAAGCAGGGACTCTCTGGAAAGACAGTCTGCTTCGAAGAATCTTGAAATGGTTTGGAAAATGCAACAGAAATATCGTTGATTTTGCAAAAACTTTCTCCAGAAATACAGTTGGAAAAATAAAAGTTCTGCTGGTAGTGGGTATATTTTTCTTTTTACAGTTTGCACTTTTGGTAATTTCTATATTGGGAGGTGTTCTGCCTTTTCTGTTTTTGTTAATGGCAATAGACATAGTGGCAATTGTTTATGCAATCCGTAAGGCTGATGGTCAGGATCTTATTAAAGAAGGATTAAAGAAGATCAGTGACGGGCAGCTTCAGTATAAGATAAAAACAGATAAACTTACCGGTGATCAGAAAGTAATGGCAGAGTATATCAATAACATTGGCGATGGTCTGGATGCAGCAGTGGAGAACAGTTTGAAGAAAGAAAGAATGCAGACGGAGCTGATCACAAACGTTTCTCACGATCTGAAAACACCGCTGACATCCATTATCAATTATGTAGATCTGATGAAACGTGAGAAGCCTTCAGATCCGAAAATACAGGAATATTTACGAGTATTGGATGAGAAATCTCAGCGATTAAAAGTGCTGACAGAAGACGTAGTAGAAGCATCCAAAGCAAGCACAGGAAATATTAAACTGGAGATGAATGACCTTGATTTTATAGAAATGGTTCAGCAGGTAATCGGAGAATTTGAAGAAAAATTTCAGGAAAAAAACCTCACCATGATGGTACATTTCACAGACGAACCATCTATTATTTACGCAGACGGACAGAGAATGTGGCGTGTTCTGGAGAACGTATTCGGAAATGTTGTAAAGTACGCAATGGAGGGTACCAGAGTGTATGCAGAGATCAGTAACCGAAATAAAAAAGTAATCTTTTCCCTGAAAAATATTTCCGCACAGCCACTGAACTTTTCAGCAGATGAACTGACAGAACGATTTATCAGAGGTGATGTGGCGAGAAATACAGAGGGAAGCGGACTTGGTCTTTCCATCGCAAAGAGCCTGACAGAGCTGCAGGGCGGTGAGTTTAAATTGCATCTGGATGGGGATCTGTTTAAGGTGATGATCACATTCGCGGCAAAAAACTGCAGTGAAAAATAGAACAGGGTTATAGGTTTAAAAATATTGAAAGTAAGCAGATAATATAAGGCAGGGAGTTGTTATAGAATGTGTAACAACTCCCTGCCTTTTGACAGATAGTTAAATGGGTATTAGCAATCCGATTTGCTGCTTATCTGATTGGTTAAAATTGAAATGAGTTCGTTTAATTGGAACCATCAGAAAAAGAATCTTCTGCAGAGAAGGTCTCTTCTTCAGGTGAACCAAAGAGGGTCTCGGACTCTGTAACAGCTGTATTTTCTGTCAGTTCGACATTGTCAAGAATAACAGGATCTGAATTATCCTGATAACGCAGAACCTGGGCAAAAACTTCAATTTGCTTAATATGAGAAGCGGTTGTAAATGAGAGCGTGATTTTGCCGGAAGCATTTGACGTTTTTTCTATATGAGTGTACCGTCCGTTATAATCTCTTACTCCGATGGCTATTGTAGCACCGCTGCTGATAACATCAGCTGTCAGTGTGTACTGTGTACCGCCGGTAACTGTAATCTTCTGAGAAAGAGTATCTGTGTCAGAGCCTGAAGCGAGAGATGCTTTTTCATCAGAAATCACAGTGCTGCCGGAAGTATTCCATCCTGTTGATCCCTGACTGAAATCACCGTTTACAACGAGATTGGAGGATATAACCGGCGCCGGGGTCGGGCCAGGGGTGGAAGTTGGTACAGGCGTTGGACTTGGAAGCGGTGTTTCTGAAGAACTGCCTGTGGTTAATACTATATTATCAAGAATAACAGGATCTGAATTATTCTGATAACGCAGAACTTCGGCAAATACTTCAATTTGTTTAATATGAGAAGCAGTTGTAAATGAAAGTGTGATTTTGCCGGAAGCATCTGTTGTTTTTTCTATATGAGTGTATCGTCCGTTATAATCTCTTACACCTACAGTTATTGTAGCACCGTTGCTGATAACATCAGCTGTCAGTGTGTACTGCGTACCGCCGGTAACTGCAATCTTCTGAGAAAGAGTATCTGTGTCAGAGCCTGAAGCAAGAGATGCTTTTTCATCAGAAATTACAGTGCTGCCGGAAGTGTTCCATTCGATTGTACCCTGGCTGAAATCGCCATTTACGATGAGGTTGGAAGCAGTATCCGGAACAGTTGGTTCAGGCGTAGAAGTTGGTTCGGGAGCGGCAGTTGGCTCGGGTGCAGAAGTCGGTTTAGGAGTGGAAGTTGGTGTCGGAGTTTCACTGCTTCCGGAACCTTTACCGCTTGTGAGAACAACGTTATCGACTTTGACAGGATTTCCATTCTGGTAACGAAGCACCTGTATATAGGCTGTCATTTCGGTTACTTTGCTGTTGGTTACAAAAGGAATCTCCACATGTCCTGACTGAGTAATGACTTTAGAAGTATTACAGGTACCGTTGGCTTTGCGAACTCCAATGGTGACGGCTGTACCGTCGGTTTCAATATCAGCACTGAGAGTATAGGTCATTTTTTGCTTTACATTAACCTGTTGTGAAATTTCATCAGTAGTTGCACCGGATGAAAGGATTGCTGCATTATCAGATATATCTGCATCGCCCGATAATTTCCATGCAGTTTTGCCTTCGGAAAAATCACCATTTACAATATGGTTAAAGTTTTCGGCATCAATCAGTTCTGGAAAGGAATCTACTGCCCATCCGTCGTCAGGAAAGGATTCTTTTCCCACGGTATCTCCGGACTCATGATAAGGAGTGATCTTTACAGAATCAATTTCAAATACGGTTGTATCGAAATCTGGAGTTCCGGCCCAGCCGGTATCATAATGTCCGTCGTGATCAGAGTCCATTGCATATGGGAACCAGATACCAATCCAAAAACGGCTGGCATTAGAAGGTACATATTCTGTATTAGTGCATATGTAATTATCATCTACATAATAATCGACCCGGGCTTCCTGCGCAGTATCACCTGTATGCCAGTCAAAACGATATGTATGGAACTGACCGTCATCTACAGCATAAGGAAGATCCTGAAAATTGGATTTATGACGATTTTCTGCTATATAAGTATTAAATCTTCCTGATTTAAAGCTTGGTTCAGAATGAGTACTGCTGTTAGTTGGAAATTCAATATCAATCTCATGATTGACGGTTGAGTACTGACCTGTTGCTCCTGATGCTTCATATTCGGGAGAACCTGGATAGTATTCTTCGTATTCAAAAGTCCACATAGCAGAGCAGGCTCCAAGTTCAGGAGCAACTTTGGCTACAACTTCATAGCTGCCTGAAGAATAATATTCTCTTGTGGCAATTGCGGCGCCGGTTCGAATTCCACCAGATGTCATTGACTGGTGAGAAGAAACATCTCCTTTGTAAAAGTTGCCGTGCCCCTCCAGTTTCAGAGTGCCGTCAGATACGGAGACATTTTCCGGTACAACACCGCCATTGTCGCCTCCCCACCATTTATCGGCTACCAGCCATTTGGAAGTGTCAAGTGAATCCTCATTGAAATCATCAAAAAAGATTTCTGAGGATGTTTCTTCTGGAGCTGCATGTGTGATAGCAGGAGCTGCCAGGAAGAATGACAGTGCTGTGGTAAGAATACCGCAGATAAAAGTGCTTCTTTTCATATTTTCCCTCTCTTTCAAGATAATATGATGTTAGAGGTCTGGATCCTGAATATGAATCTTTGTTTCTGACATCATAAAAGTATTGTATCATAGAGAAAAGTAAGTGCCTATAAATGAATGTATCAGTAAATGAAAAAAATGATTTATATAAAATATATTTACTGAGGAAAAATTGCGAATTTGGATTTTGACTATTAACATTAATAATAATGAGTGTTATATTGTATGCAAAACACAGGAATGAGATAAAAGAGAGGACATACGAAATGAACTACAGTTTTAACAGCAGAGTCAGATATAGCGAGACAGGTGAAGACGGCAGACTGACATTGCCGGGAGTTTTGAATTATTTTCAGGATTGCTGTACATTTCATGCGGAGTCGATCGGACTTGGCGGAGATGTATTGAAAGCCAGAGATAGAGCGTGGGTTCTTTCTTCCTGGCAGGTGATCGTGGATGAATATCCGACCATGGGAACTGAGATAAAGATTACGACCGCGCCTTATGAATTTAAAGGGTTTATGGGGATGCGTAATTTTACCATAGAAACTGCAGACGGAAAAATGGTTGCCTGGGCAAATTCTAACTGGACACATCTGGCTATCAGCACAGGGATTCCGGCGAGACTGACTCCGGCAGATACAGATAATTATGTACTCAGTGAAAAAATGAAGATGGACTATGCCCCAAGAAAAATCAAACTGCCGGATGGCATGATACTGCAGGAATCATTTGTGGTGCAGAAACATCATCTCGACACAAATCATCATGTTAATAATTGCCAGTATGTCTGCATGGCAGAAGATTTTCTGCCGGAAGATTTTAAAGTATATCAGATGCGTGCAGAGTACAAGATGCAGGCAAAACTGGGTGATACCATTTGTCCGAAAACAAAAGCAGAGAATGGAAGAGTGGTGGTATCTCTGGATGATGAAAATGGAAAGCCGTATGCAATTTTGGAGTTTGCAGAGAAGCAAGAGAATTTGTAAGAATGATAATCCTATATTTATTTCGTGATATTTATGGAAAGATACAAGTTGGTACATGTACCGTACAAGTGATATAATGCAAATAACAGTAAGATATTTTCCGGTTGGAATATTGTACAGGAATATAGAACCGGAAGAATACGAAAATCGTCGCAGAAAATAAATTGAAAAAGTAAAAGGAGAAGGAAACTATGCTGGAAAAATTAAAAGAGGAAGTTTACAAAGCAAATATGGATCTTCCGAAATACGGACTTGTTACATTTACATGGGGTAATGTCAGCGGAATCGACAGAGAAAAAGGACTCTTTGTTATCAAACCAAGTGGAGTAGACTATGATTTACTTACACCGGATGATATGGTGGTAATGGATCTTAACGGAAATAAAGTAGAAGGTAGATACAATCCATCTTCTGATACAGCTACACATCTGGAGCTGTACAAAGCATTCCCAAACATCGGCGGAGTTGTTCATACACATTCTTCATGGGCGACAAGCTGGGCACAGGCAGGCAGAGGAATCCCTTGCTACGGAACTACACATGCTGACTATATGTATGGAGAAATTCCATGTGCACGTTGCCTGGAAGGTAAGGAATTTGACGAATATGAGAAGAACACAGGACTTCTGATCGTGGATCTGTTCAAAGATAAAGACTATGAAGCAGTACCTGCAGTGCTTTGCAAAAATCACGGACCATTTGCATGGGGCAAAGATGCACACGAAGCAGTACATAATGCAGTTGTTCTCGAGGAAGTGGCAAAGATGGCAGCCCGCTGCGAAATGATCAATCCACAGGTAAAACCTGCACCACAGGATCTGCAGGATAAACATTATTACAGAAAACATGGTGCAAATGCATATTATGGTCAGGGTAATAAATAATATATAATTATGTTGGGCTATAAGCAAGTAGCCAAGCGGGTAATTCTATTTACCTGAGTCTATAAAAAAGAAGAGCTGAAAAGGCTCTTCTTTTTTTGAATATTTTATATGAAAATAGAAAATATCTGAAAAAACAACAATGTATTGACTGTGAAGTGTTATATTTTTGATGGAGTTGATGAAAAAAAAGAAATCTATAAATAAGTTAAATGGATGTGGAGTGTAAATTAATGATAGAATAGAAAAGAAAAGCAGAAGTTGTGGTGCTGGAATATGATGATATGTAAGAGAACTGGAGACAGAGGCAGAAAAAGGGGTTAGAAAGAGATGAAAAGTGTATTTTATCAAATGCCAAATACACATTCAGTAACAATTGGAATTTATGTCAGATGTGGATTACATTGTGAAAAAGATAAAAAAGCAGGAATAACACATTTGCTGGAACATATGTATTTCAGAAAATTAGGGGATTTAGCACAGGCAGATTTATATTATAAAATGGAATCTGTAGGAAGCACTCTTATAGCATCGACATATCGTGATTTTATAAAATTTACTATGAAAGTTGCTCCGGTTTATTTAAAAACATGTTGGGGTATAATGGAAAACTTTTTTAAAATCACAGAATGGTCGGATGATGAATTTGTATATGAGAAAAGGGTGGTGCTTAATCAGATCTGTGATAGGAATGAATATATATTTATAGATGATGAAGCAAGAAAACTGGCATTTTCCGGACATCCTTATTCGAGAAATATTATGGGTGACTATATATCTATTCAGAATATAACACTGAAAAATCTGAAGAAAATGCAAAAAAACATTTTTGCAGATAATAATGTTCTGGTATGTATAACCGGATGTTTCGAAGAAACGGATAAAAAAGAGATTCAAATGTGTTTGGAAGGTTTAAATGCTAACAGATTTGTGTCAAAATCTTTGCCTGTTTGTATGTTTCCGTCGGGATTTGGAAATAGAAAAAAGAATATTAAATTTATTTCTATGTCAGGAAACCGCACAGAGATAGAGTTATGTTTTGATATAGTATTTGAAAAAAATTCAGGAATGGAATGGATAAAGCTGCTGAATTGTATTGTGGGTGAAGGCGTTGGTTCCCGGTTGCAAAAAAGACTGAGAGAATATTTAGGATATACTTCAGATATTGTATCAGAGGTGGAAATGTATGAACGATTTGGAATCTTTTGTATCAGATTCTCAACAGACAGTAAATTAGTGGAGAAGTCATTGGAAGAAATTGTAATGATATTAAATGATGTAAAAGACAATATCACAAAGAGAGACTTGGATATTTCGCTTCCATTTTATACAGTAAATCAAATATTTGACGAAGATGACACGGAAAAGATGAATTTTAAATTGGCATACGAATCTTTTATTTTAAATAGAAAAACTGCAAATTATGATATGAAAAATGACAATGAAACGAGAACACGTTTACAGAAAGAAGCCCAAATTCTATTTCGAAACCAGAATATAAGTGTGGTTTTTATGGGAAAGATAAATGAATTTTCTAAAAAAAATGTATGGAAAATTTTAAAAAAATTATAGATTTACTATAAAAATGTTTTTTAGATAATAGGGGTGTGGAGCTGGAAAGAGGGGATAATATGTCCCCATCTTTGTAAAAGAGTAAATACGGAAGTAGAAAGAAACACATAGAATAGGAAATATAATAGGAGGAACTTATGATTTACAAAAAGATTGAAATAGCAGTAGACGGATACAAAGAAACCGCAGATTTATACACTTATTTTCTGGATAATTCTATTGAAATGCATATTAACAGAAAACGTCCGGTAGTTGTGATCTGCCCGGGTGGCGGTTATGCAATGACTTCGGACAGAGAAGCAGAACCGATCGCCATGCAGTATCTGGCAAAGGGATATCATGCAGTGATCCTGCGCTACAGTGTAGAGCCTTCCAGATATCCGCTGGCACTTTTACAGCTTGCCAAATCTGTTGCTTTCTTAAGAGAAAACGCAGCAGAGTTTCATATTGATACGAATAAAATTGTTGTGCAGGGCTTTTCCGCAGGTGGTCATCTGGCAGCTAGCCTTGGTGTTTTCTGGAAGAAAGATTTCATTGCAGAGACACTTGGTGTAACTTCTGATATGGTGAAGCCAAATGGTATGATCTTAAGTTATCCGGTGATCACTTCCGGCGAGTTTGCACATACAGGATCTTTTGAATGCTTGCTTGGAGAGGATTATAATGATCTGGACAAACGAAAAGAACAGTCACTTGAATTCCAGGTATCCAGAGATACACCGCCTACATTTTTGTGGCATACAGTGACAGATGATTGCGTTCCTGTGGAGAATTCTTTGCTGTTCTTCAATGCACTGCGTAAATTTGAAATCCCTGTAGAAATGCATCTTTACCCGGTTGGAGGACATGGTTTAAGTCTTGCAAACGAAGAGACAAGCCATGAAGACGGTGGTTGTGTACAGAAAGAATGCCAGTCCTGGATAGAATTGGCATGCAAGTGGATGCAAAATGTTTAGTTAAGTGGCAAAACAGTTATCCGATTATAGGAAAATAGCGAAATAGATTGTGAATACCTGTTTAAAATAAAATTATAAATTGGATTATAAAAATACAAAGGCGGCGGTTGTGCCGCCTTTATTATTTGTGTTATACTGAAATATAAAGCCAATGTTAGTATATCAATAATCAATTTATTGGAATACCAGGTTATAATTGACATTGCAGAATATTGTACCGGAAACATCAAAACAGAAATGGAGATTATATGATAGAGTTAGGAAAAAAACAGAAATTAACAGTAGTGAAATCAGTAGATTTCGGTGTATATCTGGGCGAGGATATGCATGCGGATGCAAAGAACCGTGTACTTCTTCCGTCCAAACAGGTTCCGGAGGGAACAAAAGAGGGCGACAGCATCGAAGTGTTTATTTACAAGGATTCTCAGGATCGTCTCATTGCAACAACAAAAGAACCGAAACTTCAGGTAGGTCAGACAGCAGTTCTGAAAGTGTCTCAGGTAACCAGAATCGGCGCATTCCTTGACTGGGGACTGGAGAAAGATCTTCTGCTTCCATATCATGAGCAGACTCTGAAGGTAAGAGAAGGAGAGGATGTACTGGTAGCACTTTACATCGACAAGAGCAGTCGTCTCTGCGCAACTATGAAAGTTTATCATTATCTTTCCACCAGAACTCCTTATGTGGTAGGAGATATGGTAAAAGGCCGTGTCTATGAGATCAGTGACAGATTCGGTGTATTCGTAGCAGTTGATGATAAATATTCCGCATTGATCCCTGCAAGAGAAGCCAAGGGAAAATATCGCCCGGGCAAGATACTGGAGCTGCGTGTCAGTGAAGTAAAAGAAGACGGTAAGATGAATGTCACAGACCGTCAGAAAGCATATCTGCAGATTAACGAGGATGCAGAAAATGTTCTTGAGGTCATCAATGAATTCGCAGGTGTTCTTCCATTTGATGATAAAGCTTCACCGGAAGTTATTCAGAGAGAATTTGGTCTGAGCAAAGGTGCTTTTAAACGTGCTATCGGTCATCTGATGAAGGAAGGCAAAGTAGAGATTAAAGACAAGAGAATTTACGCGAAATAAAGGAGAGTACAGAGTTGGAGTTTACACATCTTCATGTCCATACAGAATACAGTCTGCTGGATGGTTCCAATAAAATAAAAGAATATGTAGCCCGTGTCAAGGAACTTGGCATGGACAGTGCGGCGATCACAGACCATGGAGTCATGTATGGTGTGATCGATTTTTACCGTGCAGCAAGGGCCGAGGGAATCAATCCGATCCTGGGATGTGAGGTTTATGTAGCTCCCGGCTCACGATTTGACCGCGAAGCAGGAAGCGGCGAGGACAGATATTACCATCTGGTGCTTCTTGCAGAGAATAACCAAGGTTATGCAAACCTGATGAAGATTGTATCCAAAGGTTTCACAGAAGGTTTTTATTACAAACCGCGAGTAGACCTGTCTCTGTTGAAGGAATACCATGAAGGCATTATCGCATTAAGTGCCTGCCTGGCAGGTGAAGTAGCCAGATATCTTCAGCGAGGCATGTACGAAGATGCGAAGGCAGCAGCTCTGCGATATCAGGATATTTTTGGAAAAGGAAACTTCTTCCTGGAATTGCAGGATCATGGAATTCCGGCACAGCAGGTAGTTAATCAGGAGCTTCTCCGTATGCACGAAGAAACAGGAATTGATCTGGTAGCAACCAACGATGTGCATTATACAATGGCAGAAGATGCAGCACCGCACGATATTCTTCTCTGTCTGCAGACAAACAAGAAGCTGGCAGATGAGGATAGAATGCGCTATGAAGGCGGTCAGTATTATGTGAAATCCCCGGAAGAAATGGCACAGCTTTTCCCATATGCTCTGGAGGCGCTGGAGAACACTCATAAGATTGCGCAGAGATGTCATGTAGAAATTGAATTTGGTGTAACCAAATTGCCAAGATTTGATGTTCCGGATGGATTTACATCGTGGGAATATCTGAACAAGTTATGTTTTGAGGGCCTGGAAGAACGCTATCATCCGGTCACGGAGGAATTAAAGTCCCGTCTGACTTATGAATTGTCTACTATCAAGAACATGGGTTACGTGGATTACTTCCTTATAGTATGGGATTTCATTAAATATGCCCGTGATAATGATATTATGGTAGGTCCAGGTCGAGGTTCTGCTGCAGGAAGTCTTGTTGCTTATACTTTAGGTATTACGCAGCTTGACCCGATCAGGTATGACTTGCTTTTTGAGCGATTCCTGAATCCGGAACGAGTATCCATGCCAGATATTGATGTTGACTTCTGTTTCGAAAGAAGACAGGAAGTTATTGAATATGTCCGCCGCAAATATGGCGATGACTGTGTTGTTCAGATTGTTACTTTCGGTACTCTGGCTGCCCGTGGTGTTATCCGGGATGTCGGTCGTGTATTGGATATGCCTTACGCACAGGTAGACTCCATTGCGAAGATGATTCCACAGGAACTGAACATCACCATTGATAAAGCTTTGAAAATGAATCCTGAGCTGAAGAAAGCGTATGAAGAACAGGATGAGATTCATTATCTGATCGATATGGCAAGACGTCTGGAAGGACTTCCGAGACACACTTCTATGCATGCAGCAGGTGTGGTTATCAGTCAGAAAGATGTATCCGAATATGTACCTCTTTCCAGAGCACAGGACGGTTCCATTGTTACCCAGTTTACAATGACAACACTGGAAGAACTGGGACTTCTGAAAATGGACTTCCTGGGACTGCGTACCCTGACTGTGATCCAGAATGCAGTGAAGCTGATCCGGAAGGATGCAGGTGTTACTCTGGATATGCAGAAAATAGATTATAATGATAAGAAAGTTCTCGATTCTCTCGGTACAGGCCGCTCTGACGGTGTGTTTCAGCTTGAAAGTGCGGGAATGAAGAACTTTATGAAGGAATTGAAACCGCAGAGTCTTGAAGATGTGATCGCGGGAATTTCTCTTTATCGTCCGGGCCCGATGGACTTTATTCCACAGTATATCCGTGGTAAAAACCGTCCGGATACTATTAAATATGACTGCCCTCAGCTGGAGCCGATTCTTAAACCAACCTACGGTTGTATCGTATATCAGGAACAGGTTATGCAGATTGTTCGTAACCTGGCAGGCTATACTTTGGGACGAAGCGACCTTGTACGTCGTGCCATGTCAAAGAAGAAAGCAGCGGTTATGGAAAAAGAACGCCAGAACTTTGTTTACGGAAACGAAGCAGAAGGAGTTCCGGGCTGTATTTCCAATGGGATTGATGAGGCAACCGCGAATAAGATTTATGATGAGATGATCGATTTTGCGAAATATGCGTTTAATAAATCTCATGCAGCAGCATATGCAGTTGTTTCCTATCAGACCGCATATCTTAAATACTATTATCCTGTAGAATTTATGGCTGCGCTGATGACTTCAGTCATTGATTTTCCGACAAAAGTAGCAGAGTATTTTCTGGTATGCCGCCAGATGGGAATCAAGATCCTGCCTCCGGATATCAATTGCGGAACGTATGGTTTCTCTGTGGATAATGGAGCAATCCGATATGGGCTGTCTGCTATTAAGAGTGTTGGCCGGCCTGTTATTGAGAATTTGGTCAGTGAACGTGAGCAGAACGGACAGTACCGCTCTCTGAAAGATTTCATGGAACGAAATACTCAGCAGATGAATAAGCGTGCGGTAGAGAACTTTATCAAAGCCGGTGCACTGGATTGCCTGGAAGGTAATCGTCGTCAGAAGATGATGGTTTATCAGCAGATCGCAGACAATATCAGCCAGGAACGAAAGAACAGTCTGGCAGGCCAGATGAGTCTCTTTGATCTGGTAAGTGAGGAAGACAAGAAGGAATTTGAAATCCGTATGCCCAATGTAGAGGAGTTTGGAAAAGAAGAACTTCTGGGATATGAGAAAGAAGTTCTGGGAATCTATCTCAGCGGTCATCCACTGGAAAATTACCGCGCAATGATGGAGAAAACAATCTCAGCGAAGACTTCTGATTTTCAGCAGGATGAGGAAACTAATCTTCCAAAAGTCATGGACGGGCAGAAAGTGATCATTGGCGGGATGATCACGGATAAAACTATTAAATATACAAAGAATAATAAGGTCATGGCATTTCTGACAGTAGAAGATCTGGTAGGAACCGTAGAAGTAGTTGTGTTCCCGCGCGACTATGAAAAAAGCCAGCAGTTTTTGAATGAAGATGCAAGAGTATTCATTCAGGGAAGGGTATCTGCAGAAGACGACCGGGCCAGCAAACTGATCCTCGAAAAAATCCGTCCTTTTGACAACATGCCGAGGGAAATCTGGATCCAGTTTGACAATAAAGAAGCCTATGCGCAGCAGTCCCAGGAACTGCTTGCAGACATCAGGAGATCACCCGGAGACAGTGCTGTTGTGATCTATCTGAAAGATGTAAAGGCCATAAAGAAGCTTCCAGTTGGTTATCATGCACAAATACAGGACTCATGGATGAATTACATGTACGAAAAATATGGTCAAACCAATGTTAAAGTTGTAGAAAGAGGATTGAAAAACTTATAAAAATGCGCTAAACTATACCCGAATATGTGTATAGTAAAAAGATGAGATAGATTCATAAGATGGAGGAAGAAAAGATGGCAGAAAACAAGATAAAAACCATTGGTGTCCTTACCAGCGGTGGTGACGCACCGGGAATGAACGCTGCAATCCGTGCAGTTGTCAGAAGAGGTTTAAGCGCAGGATTGAATGTAAAAGGTATTCTGAAAGGATACAATGGTCTGTTAAATGAAGAGATCATTGACATGAGCGCAAAAGATGTATCTGATACGATTGAGCGTGGTGGTACAGTCCTTTACACAGCACGTTGTGCAGAATTCCGTACACCGGAAGGACAGCAGCGTGGTGCAGAGATCTGTAGGAAACATGGTATCGACGGACTTGTTGTTATCGGTGGTGACGGATCTTTTGCAGGTGCTCAGAAACTTGCAAACCTTGGAATTAATACAATTGGTCTTCCGGGAACAATTGACCTTGATATTGCATGTACAGAATATACAATCGGTTTTGATACAGCTGTAAACACAGCAATGGAAGCAATCGATAAAGTACGTGATACTTCTACTTCTCATGAGAGATGCAGTATCATCGAGGTTATGGGACGTGGTGCAGGATATATTGCTCTGTGGTGCGGTATTGCCAACGGTGCTGAGGATGTTCTGGTTCCTGAGAAATATGACTATGATGAGCAGAAGCTGATCAACAACATTATCGAGAGCCGTAAGAAAGGCAAAAAGCATCACATCATCATCAATGCAGAGGGTATCGGCCATTCTGAAGCAATGGCAAAACGTATCGAAGCTGCCACAGGTATTGAAACACGTGCTACAATCCTTGGACACATGCAGCGTGGTGGAAGCCCGACATGTAAGGACCGTGTATACGCATCTATGATGGGTGCTCTGGCAGTAGACCTTCTTGTTGCAGGCAAAACATGCCGTGTTGTTGGATATCGTCACGGTGAATTCGTAGACTTCGATATCAACGAAGCACTTGCTATGCAGAAAGGTATCTCTGACTATCAGTGGGAAGTATGCCAGTCACTTTCTCATAACTATGATAAAAACAACAAATAACAAATGAATAAAAAGATGCAGTTATATAACAGACTGCATAAATTAAATACTGCTCAGATAATTACCCTCGGTTTTGCGGGGGTGATTATCTTAGGGGGATTACTTCTGTGGCTGCCGTTTTGTACGGCACCCGGATACCACACATCTTTTACAGATGCCATGTTTACCGCAACCACAAGTATATGTGTAACAGGGCTTGTGACAGTTGTTACGGCAACTCACTGGACTCTGGCAGGTAAGATTATTATTCTTGTCCTGATCCAGATCGGAGGTGTGGGACTGATTTCCTTGGGCAGTATTATTTTTATAAGTCTGAGAAAGAAAATATCGCTGAGGAACCGGCGTGTTATCCAGGAGTCCTATAATATGGACAGAATGGGCGGAATGGTCAGGCTGGTGAAGAAAGTTCTGATCTGTGTGTTTGGAGCAGAAGGAATCGGTGCAGTGTGTTATGCAGTTCGATTTATTCCGCAGTTCGGTCTGGCAAAAGGTCTTGGATATTCTGTTTTTACGGCAGTATCTGCATTCTGTAATGCTGGTATTGATCTGCTGGGAGAGGACAGCCTAGCTCAGTATGTTGCTGATCCGATCGTAAACTTTACAAGTGTAGGACTGATCATTATGTCAGGACTTGGATTTGTGGTCTGGTGGGATATCTGGGATAAGATCAAACGAGTCATCAGAGGGAAACTTCCGGTGGGACGTGTATTTAAAAATCTCCGTCTTCACAGTAAGATTGTGTTGATGATGACGCTCATACTTGTTGTGGGCGGTACAGTACTGATCTTTCTGTTTGATCATGGAAATCCGGAAAGTATCGGGACATATTCGCCGGGAACGAAGTGGATGGCATCTTTGTTCCAGTCAGTTACCACAAGAACAGCCGGATTTTTTACTGTAAGCCAGGAGAGATTTTCCAATGCAACTTATATGCTGTGCCTGATATTAATGCTGATCGGTGGTTCCCCTATGGGAACAGCAGGTGGAATTAAGACAACAACAGTTGCGGTCCTTCTGCTGAGTCTGAAATCCAATCTTCAGGGAAAACGGGATGTGGAAGTACACCACAGGAGAATCAGGGACAGCTACATCCGTTCTGCGATTGTAGTGACAGGTATGGCACTTACAGTACTTATTTTCATGAGTATGCTGTTGTGTGCTGCCATGCCGGAAGCACCCATAGAAGATGTTGTTTATGAAATTACATCTGCGGTTGCAACGGTAGGACTTAGCAGAGGGCTGACACCCTGCCTGAATACATCAGGCAAATGGATCGTGATCCTGACTATGTATCTGGGAAGAATCGGTCCGCTGACTCTGGGAACTGCAGTGACTGTACGTGCACAGAAAATGCCGGCGGATTCACATCTGGCAGAAGAAGATATTATGATCGGATAGTAATGGTTCGGCAGTCAGGCGGATATTCGCAGAGGATAACGAATACATGTTCAGAAAGAGAAATGAGGAAGAAAATGAAGAACAAATCTTATGCAGTGATCGGTCTTGGGCAGTTTGGGATGACAGTAGCCCTTACTCTGGCAGAGGCGAACTGCGATGTACTTGCCATTGACGATAAAGATGATAATGTGCAGGACATCGCAGAGAAAGTTTCCTATGCTGTCAAGGCAGATGTGCGTGATCCGGGAATTCTGGAATCGCTTGGAGTTCAGAATGTAGATGTTGCGGTCATCGCAGTAGCAGAGAATATGGAGGCCAGTATTACAGCAACCATGCAGGTGAAAGAACTTGGAGTTCCTTTTGTCATGGCGAAGGCAATGAATTCTCTTCATGGCAGGATACTGGAGAAAATAGGGGCAGATAAGGTGATTTATCCTGAGCATTCCATGGGTGTCAGAGTCGCAAGAAATCTTCTCTCCAGTGGATTTGTCGATATGTTTGAACTTTCTTCTGATTTCAGTATGGCAGAATTTAAAATCCCGCGGGAATGGATAGGAAAAACACTTCGGGAGCTGAAGGTCAGGGAAAAGTATAACATCAATCTGATCGGTCTGAAGCATGGCGACAAGATGAATATGAATGTGGCGCCGGATGAAGTACTTCCGGCAGACTGCACAGTTGTTGCAGCAGGAGCAAACAGTGACCTGAATAAGGTTTCGGAAAATTGAGGATAAGATATGATCACCAGTGTAAATAACGGACAGGTAAAAAATATCATACAGCTGAACCAGAAAACAAAAGCCCGCAGAGAACAAGGGCTTTTTGTTGCAGAAGGAAGAAAAATGTTCGGCGAAGCACCGAGGGATTGGATCTCGAAGGTGTATGTATCAGAAGCGCTCAGCGGTGATGCAGAACTGATGGCTCAGGTGGAGAAACTTCCATATGAGATAGTAGCAGATTCTGTTTTTCGACAGATGAGCGATACGCAGACGCCGCAGGGAATTATGACAGTGCTTAAGAAACCTTCCTATACAATAGAAGATATTCTCGGCGGGAAAAATCCGCTGGTTATGATCCTGGAAGATCTGCAGGATCCGGGAAATGCGGGAACTATTCTCCGTACAGGAGAGGGCGCCGGAGTAAGCGGGGTTCTTCTGACAAAGACCTGCGTGGATATCACAAACCCGAAGGTTATACGATCAACCATGGGGTCTGTTTACAGAATGCCTTTCCTATATGTGGAAAGTGTGGTATCATTAGCACAGGAACTGAAAGACAGAAATATTCGCACATTTGCGGCGCATCTGCATGGTAAGAACTCTTATGATCAGGAATCCTACACAGGAGGAACAGCTTTTCTGATCGGTAATGAGGGAAAAGGTCTGACAGATGAAGCAACAGAAAGTGCCGACTGTCTGATACGGATTCCTATGTGTGGAAAAGTAGAATCTCTGAATGCTGCCATGGCGTCCGGGATTCTCATGTATGAAGCTGCACGTCAGAGACGATAACAGATGCTGATATGACAGCATAGTTGTTCATAAGCAGACAGAGGAATTGTTTGTGCGACTGATGCAGCGCGTATAAGAAAGGGGGAGTTTCATGCAGCCCTTGATCTGGCTTGGAATTCTTGCTTTATTGCTTGTTATAGAAGCAATCACTGCAGGACTGACCACCATCTGGTTTGCCGGCGGCGCATTGATTGCAGCCATTGCATGTTATGCAGGAGCGAACCTCACTGTACAGATATTGCTGTTTCTGTGTGTTTCATTGGTACTTCTCATCTTTACCAGACCACTGGCAATGAAGTACTTCAACAAAGAAACCATACAGACCAATGCAAATAGTCTGATTGGAAAGAAAGCAGTTGTGATTCAGGAGATTGACAATCTGGCGCAGACAGGCCAGGTTCGTATCAATGACATTGAATGGACTGCACGTTCTGCTGATGACGAAAAAATCGGCGAAGGCACCGTTGTAAC
>CAKRWH010000024.1:0-51410 GCA_934416185.1 uncultured Blautia sp.
GCAGTTTCTTAAGAGTGTCTTTGTTAAAGATTGCCTTGTGTGCATCATCCAGTGCATCATAAGCAATCCTTGCTGCTGTAATCTGTGCCTTGGTGCTGTTGTCGTCCAGGGCGAGGATCAGGTCGTTTACATCCTTGGTCGGAACTGGTACATCTGTAAACTGCCAGAAACTGGAAGTTCCTTCATACTGTCTGATAAATGCATCCAGACCACGGGCGATCTGTGGTACATCATAGTTGGTAAATCCATGGATGCTTCCATCCAGAACTCCGTCCACATCTACCAGATCAAAAAATGCATCCAAAATGTTATTTCCATTTTTCGTATATCCACTGGCAGGGTCTAAAACATTTACACCAAATGTTCCTGCAAAAAGCATTGCCTGAGCATCATTCCATGCGTTATTACCATAGGAAGCACAACCTGTTTCAAATCCTGCTGTACAGAAAGAACCTGTTGCTCTCTGTGCAATTGCAGGTAATTTTTTTTGAGCAAAATCTACTGCTTCTTTAACGTCTTCAAATCCTGGCTTATTATACCAAAAGATAAGTGGCTGCCATCCCATTGTATTATCTGCATTTACAAAAATTTTATCTTCTGCATTCAACAATTTTTTTGCAGTATCATGAGCCCATTGATCTAATTCTGCATCTGTAAACGTATCTGCCGTATATCCACCTGCCTTTATTGCATTAATAGCATATACAGTTGTGTAAGTTAAATCCGTACTCTGCCTTGCTCCCACTGCTGATAACAGGTCTACTGAGGAAATATCTCTAGGATCATACCCGATAGCCTCTATTGCAAGAATTAATTTTGAAATATCTGTTGTTTTCCACTGAGCCACATCTGTCCCCTGATTTTTCAGTGACTGCAAATATGTTTTGGTATTTACAAACCATTTGTCAAAATAATCATTGTCTCCATATGGAGTATATCCACATCTAGCCGCAGTAAAGATTGCCCAAATATCTGTATTTTCATAAGAAGGAGCTTCTTTAGAACCAAATGCATTTTTGTTCTGACAATACTTCATAATAATATCAATAGCTTTTTGGGCTTTTTCATAATAAACCGGCCAGTTGTCTGGATTGCTGGAAGCTCCACCTGCTTCATTATCCACCACTTCACCCGTACCGTCTATCACTTCAATTTTAAAACTGTAACCATCTTCTGTCGCTTTCGCTTCTTGTCCATCCGCAAATTTTAAAATTGGTTTGTTAATCCATTCTATTGTTAATGGGCGCTGTCCTAAAAAGCTCGTATCAATTGTTGCAGATTTTATATCTTTCTTTATATCATCAGATGGTAATATCACTTCTATACCATATTTTTTTACAAGAGCTTGCTGTTCATCCGTTAAATCTACAAATTTTGCTCCTGTTACAGTTACAATATTATTGTCACCGTCGTCATAAATAATAGTTTTCTTTCCATCTATTATTTTTACTTCATATGGAAAATGATAATTTTTAGCACAATCAACAAAGCGATTATAATCTCTATTTACGCTTGTACTCCATACTTTAGGCTCAGTAGAAGCCTGAACTTTAAGTGTTATTTCTTCAGTTCTCGGATTATAATATGGATATCCATTATTATATTCTGGTGAAATACTCCATTTCTTATTAAAATCAAAACCTTCGTAAGTTCCCTGCTTTTTCATTTCAGTAGTGGTCTTGCCAAAATCAACATAATTAGGAAACTCTTTATTATTATCTCTATTTACAATATATTCAGACATAACATTAATGTCTGGCATATTTTCTTTATCATAATAGCAGTTAGTGGCACTTGCTAATGTACTAAAAAAACTTTTTCGCATAAATGAAACACATAAATATCCCCATGTATCATCTTCTATTTTAGGCTCTAGCTCATCTGCTAATGACTTTATTTCTTTCGAATACTGTCCATATCCTATACAATTTTGATAAGTTATTCCTGTATAAGTTGTCCCTAACTGACAAAATTCAAATGCTAAATCATTATCAATAATATCAGCAGCTATCTCTTCGCTTGTTTTTTCACTCTGTAAGCTATAAGTTATTGCTACAGAAGAATCCATTAAAACTCCATTTCCTTCAATTGCACCTATGGAAACATCTGTATCTTCATCATCATAAATACAAGTTACATTTCCTTTAATTGTTATTCCTCTTGCAATTCCATCACATCGTGAAAAAACAGTTTGAAATTCATCTGTTTCGCTGTTATATGCATATGATTCATCTATTTGGACATTTACATTTTCCACAATTCCATTATCATTTATGCGAAAAGGAAATACAGCAATATTTTCTTTGGCTTCTTTTGAAGAATATGTAATGGTATATCCTTTTCCGTTCAATGTGCCATCAAAACTAGATGATGCTTCTGGAACATCTGAAATATTAATATCATTGCATAATATAACTTTTTTCTTATTGTAATTTTGTATATTTTCGATAAAATTATAATAATCTTGTTCTGTTTTAATTAAATAATTCCCTTTATCATCCTGTGACAGGGATGCGTTTTCATCTGCATATACATTAAATGAAAAAACGCTTATCATCATAAACAGAAACAGTATTGCAATCCGCATACTATTCCTTAATACTTTTTTCTTTTCAATCATTCTTTCACCTTTTTCTTTTCATATGTTGCCTATCTATTCCCGGCATTGATTTTCCCACATACACCTTCTCACATTTACAGTCACAAATCCTTATTCTTCCAGTATTCAGTTTTCAAGGTACAAAAAATCCCTGCCGGTTTCCGGCAGGGAATATCTTTCATGTACAGAGTTCACTTGTCTCTCATGAATCTGGTAACCCCTTGGTTATACCGACTATAAGAGTACAGTGAAATGCAGACTAAAATACTGCAGGGCATTCACCCTGTTTGGGATTCTCACCCAATAATTCTTCAATCATTACCATAGTAATGAGCTGTACATTGGCGCTAAACGCAATTCAATTTACACAGTTAATGATACCCTCCACCTTTAAATTTGTCAACTTATTGTCCACAAATTAGTATATATAAACTGGAGTTCTTTATCACTGTAAAAAATCATCTGTTTACCTGTTCTGCAATTTTTCTGATCCTGTCAATTTCATATCCCGTATACTTGACAATCTTATCCATTGGCTCATTTTCCTCAAGCATCATCTTTGCCAATGACAGTCGTTCTTCTTCACGGCCGGCACTTATTCCAGCCTCACCGTCTGCGCCCTCTCCCTCTATTTCTCTCCAATGTAGCAGCTGCCTCCTTTCTGGCCAACTGTCTCCGCCTGATCGCCTCATCCAGATCTCGGCACTGATCTTCTCCTTCTTTTTTCATATGTAATTCCTGGGTAATAAGACGTTCCAAAATTTTCTGAAATTCCAGAAGTTTCTCTCTTTCAGGCTGTTCGTCCTCAAGAAGTTTCACTTTACTTTCTGTACTTCCAGGTGCTGTCCGTGAAATCCTGGGGATCAGCTCTTTGATCGCGCGTAAAGCAAGTCCTCTTTTCTTAAGTTCCTTTATATTAGCCAGAAGCGTAATATCATTTCCGGTGTAGTAACGATGTCCCTGCTCATTTCTGCAGATTCTCAGTTCCAGCTCTTCCTCCCAGTACCGGAGAACCGATGCCCTTACACCAAGGATATCTGCTGCCTGTGTCACAGTATACCGCTGCTCCATGCTACCCCTCCTGTCTGTTAGACCACTGTTTTTACTACAGTCCGAAAGTATTCTATAATCTTTTCCGGTCTGTCATACAGCAAGGTCTCTCACACTTTATTATAGAAATACTGACTGTGGATTGCAAGAAAATTCCATTGACAAACTCTCCACTAAACCGCCCTATGATACCAAAACAGGACGGCTGCTTCCGGCATTCGCCTTATACAGTCGTCCTGTAGATTTTTTATTTTATAGTTAAGCATTCTGTATTTTCAGTATAAACTGTCAGACAGCCGGTTTATTTCTTCATATTCACAAACTGTGTATATCTCGGCAGCCATACCAGCTCTACGGTACCGATCGGGCCGTTTCTCTGTTTGGCAATGATAATCTCTGCAATATCCTTCTTCTCTGTATCCTTGTGATAATAATCATCTCGGTAAATAAACATTACCACATCGGCATCCTGCTCAATAGCTCCGGACTCTCGAAGGTCAGAAAGCATCGGTCTGTGATCCGGACGCTGCTCTACTGCTCGGCTAAGCTGTGACAACGCGATCACCGGCACTCCCAGTTCCCTGGCAAGTGCTTTCAGAGAACGGGAAATATCTGAGATCTCCTGCTGACGGGAATCGCTCTTGCCGCTTCCGCTCATCAGCTGCAGGTAGTCGATCATAATAATTCCAAGATTATGCTCCAGCTTATACTTTCTGCATTTCGAACGCATTTCTGCAATAGAAATACCCGGTGTATCGTCAATGATCAGATTAGATTTACCAATGATATCTGCACCCTCTACCAGTTTGGTCCAGTCCTCGTCCTTCAGATTACCGGTTCTCATATTCTGGGAATCTACATGAGATTCCATAGCCAGAAGACGGTTAACCAGCTGCTCTTTTGACATTTCCAGACTGAATATGGCAACTGTGACATCTTTACGAAATGCCATATACTGCGCAATGTTCAGAACAAACGCAGTCTTTCCCATAGAAGGACGGGCTGCGATCAAAACCAGATCAGATGGATGCATTCCTGAAGTCTTATAATCCAGATCCACAAAGCCTGTTGGAATACCGGTTACAGAGCCTTTCAGCTTGGATGCCTTCTCAATGTTATTGATAGCATTGAGAACAACCTGCTGAATTGGCACATACTCTTCATTATTTCGTCTCTGGAGAATGTTGAACAATTTCTTTTCTGCTTCCTCCAGAATGACCTCTGTATTCTCTTTCTCCAGATAACAGGTGTTGGCAATCTCTTCGTTTGCCTTGATCAGCCTTCTCAGAACCGCTTTCTCACTGACAATGTTTGCATAGTATTTTACATTGGCTGAAGTAGGAACTGCTGAGATCAGATCTCTTACATATTCCATGCTGCTGATGTCCGGCGGGAGTTCTTTCTCCTTTAAACGATTCTGAAGGGTCACCAGATCTACCGGTTTCCCTTCATTACATAACTCTACCATCGCATCAAAAATGATGCCATACTGTTTCTGATAAAAATCATCGCTGGTAAGAATCTCAGATGCAACAAGAATCGCATCTCTGTCCAGAATCATCGAGCCGATTACAGACTGCTCTGCCTCCATGCTGTGGGGGAGTATTCTTTTAATCAGCGCTTCTTCCATTATTTATCCCTCCAGGAAGACTTATGCTTCTTTTACCCATACTTTAAGAGTTCCTGTTACCTTAGGATGTAACTTGACCGGAACCTGAGTAACACCCAGTGTACGGATTGGCTCAGGAAGCTGCAGTTTCTTTTTGTCGATATCAAGATTCAACTGTTTCTTTGCTGCTTCAGAAATTTCCTTGGAGGAAACTGAACCAAATGTTCTTCCACCCTCTCCTGTTTTCAGTGTAAGGATGATTTCTTTTGTCTCAAGATCCTTGGCAAATGCCTGAGCTGCCTCATACACTTCCTTGGCAACTTTCTCTTCGTTTGCCTTCTGAAGTTTCAGATCATTTAAATTCTTAGGAGTTGCCTCCAGCCCCAGTTTCTTAGGAAGGATCATATTTCTCGCATATCCGTCACTTACATTTACAATCTGTCCTTTTTTTCCAAGAGATTTTACATCCTCAAGTAAAATTACTTTCATTTCTTGTTTTCCTCCTGATATTCCTGATCTATGATGTCTTTGAGCATTCTCTCTACTTCATCCGGAGAAGCTTTCACCTGAGCGCCGGCAATATTCATATGACCGCCTCCGCCCATTTTTTCCATCATTACCTGTACATTGATCTCGTCAATGGCACGGGCACTGATATAAACTTCGTTATTGTACTGAGTCAGTACAAAAGATGCCTTAACTCCTGCGATATTCAGAAGTTCATTGGCAGCCTGCGCGCCTACAACTGTAGGGCTGTCCAGGTTTTCGCTTGGGCATCTGGAAATAGCAAAACTTTCTCTGTAAATATGTGCTGTTCTTACTGCTTCCGCGCGTGCCTGATAAGATTTCAGGTCATCTCTTAACAGCTTACGCACTCTTGTCACATCTGCTCCGCTTCTTCTTAAGAATGCAGCGGCTTCAAAAGTACGCACACCTGCACGTGTTGTAAAGTTATTGGTGTCAATCATAATTCCTGCATAGAGACAGTCTGCTTCGATATTACGGATACGAAGATCATCTGAAAAATACTGCAGAATCTCAGCAACCATCTCGCAGGCTGAAGATGCATACGGCTCTACATAGGAAAGCACAGCATTCTCGATCACTTCGCTGCCACGTCTGTGGTGATCCAGTACAACGACCGTCTTAGTCATGTACAACAGTTCCTCACACTCGGTATAGCTTGGTCTGTTGGTATCAACCACAACAACTACTGTATTATTATCTACCAGGTCTTTTGCCTGTTCACTGTCAACAAACATAGATGGCTCATAATCCGGATTATTCGTATATCCTGCGATCAGAGGCCTGATAGATTTGGTCGGATCATTCACCACGATATGAACCGGTTTTCCAAGAGTCCTACCTGCACGGTAAATACCTATTCCTGCTCCCAGCGCATCTACGTCCGTAATCTTATGACCCATAACCACAACACGGTCCTTGGTACTCATAAACTCCTTCAGCGCCTGCGCTTTTACACGGGCTTTTACACGGGTAGTCTTCTCCATCTGCTGAGTCTTGCCGCCGTAATAGGTAATATTATTACCATTCTTGATAACAACCTGATCACCGCCGCGTCCAAGAGCCATTTCAATGGCGATTCGGGAATATTCATAATTCTGGATATAAGTAGCGGCATTGAGTCCGACACCGATGCTTAAAGTGATTGCCATTTCATTTCCGATATTAACTGTCTTGACCTCGTCCAGAATATGGAATCTCTGTTCCTTCAGAGCTTCCAGTGAACTCTGACGCATGATGAGGAAGTATTTGTCTTTCTCAAGCTTCTTCACAAGCCCATCAAAATTAGAGAAATATTTCGTGATCTTTCGGTCTATCAGCGCGATCAGAAGAGAACGTCTTACATCTTCTACGCTCTCCAGTGCCTCTTCATAGTTATCCAGATAAGCAAGCGCTACAACTAGCTTATTGTCTTCATTTTTCTTAATATACTCTTTCAGTTCTGTATCGTCATACATGTACATGGCGATCAGGCTGATACTCTTGTCTGTATTCTCCAGGATCCCACTGCCTGCTACAATCTCACCAAGTTCTACCCGCTGCATGGAAATCCGGTATATTTTCTCTCCGAACTGGGTACTGATCTCGCTGATTTCTTTCTTTCCTGCAACAGGAAGTTTATCGGCCGTCACATCAGAAAAAATAGTGTTAATGTTTTTCTTATAAAACTGGTCTCTTCCTGTGAGCTCCGCAAATACTCTGTTTGACCAGATCATTCTGCCATTCATGTCCATAATGGCATAGGGCAAAGCCAGTTCCTCAAGGATTCTCTTCTCAAGTGAATCGTACTGATTGGCAAAGGCTATCAGGTCATTTACAATGAATGGTCTGTGGCATCGAAGTACGACCACTGCAATTCCTACATAAATGAGGATTCCCGCTGATACGAGAAGACCTGCCTTTACGCTGGTAAAGTATACCAGAATGTTAAGTACGATCAGTAAAGCTGAGAGAATCAAAGGCCACCTCATAAATGCTTTCATGTGCCCTTTTAGTTTCAGTTTATCACTCATGTCTTTCTTTCCGTTCTTCATTCTATTGTTTTCGTGCTGTACAGTGCTGTGACTGTATGTGGGTGGGTGTTGGAAAAACGCCCTTTGGGATGTATTATAGCAGATTTGGTGGGGATTTACCATAGTAAGTAGAAGGACGCGAAAAAAATAATTAGTTGGGGCACGGCTTCGGAGGTTAGTAACACTAAAGCTTCCGGGAATTTGCTAAAATCATGCCAGAAAAATTCAAACTCGCCTGCGGCTCAGACAGTGAATTTTTCTGGCATAACGCAAATTTCCGGAAGCTAAGTGTTACTACACCTCCTGCAGATGTGCCCCAACTAATTATTTTTTTCGCTGTTTACTGGCTGTGCCAGTAAATTCGCTGGCTATGGAACTGTTTTGTATTGTGATTTCTTCGCCTGCAGTGGGTTGCTTCAGCGACATGATTCCTCTTCGACGCAGTGCGATCTTGCCCGGAAGGCTTTTTATGTCATAGGAACATTACGGAGTAATTTCCTATGACATAAAAAATGCTGCTTCGCATTTCGCGAAGCAGCATTTATCATCTTGGAATTAGTCCTGGATGTATGGCATCATAGACATATGACGTGCTCTCTTGATAGCAACTGTCAGTGCTCTCTGATGTTTTGCACAGTTTCCTGTGATTCTTCTTGGGAGGATTTTTCCTCTTTCAGAAACATATTTTCTTAATTTTGCTACATCCTTGTAGTCGATTTCGTTATTCTCTTTACCACAGAATACGCAAACTTTTTTTCTTCTGCGGCCGCCTCTTCTCTTCATTGGAGAGTCTGGTCTTTCGCCTCTATTGTAAGCCATGATTGCTTTCCTCCTATCTTATTCTATCAGTTTGTAATAAGCCTTAATTAAACGGTAATTCTTCATCAATTCCATCCGGAATGTTCATGAAACCGTCTGCACTGGCTGCTCCCGGAGCCGGCATGGATGGTGCAGGTGCGGATGTCTGAGGATGGGAAGCCGCGTAATTGTCGCTGGCTGACTTGCTCTCAGCAAACTCCTGTTCCTCAACTACAACCTCTGTTGTGTAGACCTTCTGGCCATCACGGTTGGTGTAGCTGCCTGTCTGAATGCGTCCTGAAACAACGATCTTAAGTCCCTGGCGGTAATACTTCTCAGCAAACTCAGCTGTACGTCCAAAGGATACACAGTTGATGAAGTCTGCGGTTGCCTCACCGTCACGACGGAATCTTCTGTCTACTGCCAGTGTATATCTGGCAATTGCCAATGCATTCTCTCCTGCGGAATATCTTACCTCAGGATCTCTTGTTAAGCGTCCCATTAAAATTACTTTGTTCATGTAAATACCTCTTCGTTTCTGTTATGAATGGTTGAACGGATCAATTAATGGTACTTTCTAAAATCCACTCTGTATAAGATTATGCGTCTTTTCTTACGACTAAGTATCTTAATACATTGTCCATGATACGAACGTGTCTTTCAACTTCCGCTGGGCACTGTGCGTCTGCTTCAAACTGAATGAAATAGTAGAAGCCTTCATGCATTTTCTGAATTTCGTAAGCTAATTTTTTCTTACCCCATTCTTCTACTTCTGTGATAGTGCCGTTGTAACGTGTGATGTATCCTTTTGCTTTCTCAACAACTGCATCACGTACTTCGTCTTCAACTTTTGCACTAACAACTAATGCTAACTCGTACTTGTTCATGTCTTGCTTTACCTCCTTATGGTCTGTTGGCCCTTTGCCTGTCAAAGAGCAAGGATATAAAATATATCACGAGTGTTGATTCTAACATAGTTTTCGGTGTCTGTAAAGTGTTATTTTTCTTTTTTTATCAAATTTTTTGTATTTTTTTCAACCATCTTGCGCGGCACCATGATCTGATGACCGCATCCTGTACATTTCAGCCGGAAATCTGCACCTACTCTTAAGATTTCCCAGTCTCTGCTTCCACAGGGATGTACTTTCTTTAATGTAACGGTATCACCAACTTCATAGGGAAGTCCCATATCTTTTACTCCTCTTGATTTCTTATTTCAACATTCTATTTCGGTTCCTGCCGGAACACACATTTTATGACATTCCATGCTGTATCTCTCCACAGATTACTGTTCACCTGTTCTTAACAATGAATCTGGGCAAAGACCTGTCCGATCGGTTCCTGGATCAGAAGATCTGCATATCTGTCTCTCGGTGTCGGAGATTTGTTGATCACTACAAGATGCTCTCCGCGGAAATAGTCGATCAGCCCTGCTGCCGGATAAACAGCCAGAGAAGTTCCTCCAATGAGCAGTACCTGTGCCTCTGAGATTGCTTTCACTGACTCATTAATAGTCTGATTGTCCAGACCTTCCTCATACAATACCACATCCGGTTTGATAATTCCACCGCATTCGCATCTGGGCACACCGACCGAAGCCTTCATATGAGCAAAATCATAGAATCTGTGGCATTTCATACAATAATTACGATGTACGCTTCCGTGAAGCTCCAGAACCTTCTTACTGCCTGCCATCTGGTGCAGGTTGTCAATGTTCTGGGTGATGACTGCTTTCAGCTTGCCTGCCTGCTCCAGTTCTGCCAGTTTCAGATGTGCTGCGTTTGGTTTTGCAGTATCGCAGAGCATTTTATCTCTGTAGAATTTAAAAAATTCTTCCGGCTTTCTCATAAAGAATGTATGGCTTAAGATCGTCTCCGGAGGATAGTCATATTTCTGATGATAAAGGCCATCCTGGCTTCTGAAATCCGGGATTCCGCTCTCTGTGGAAACACCGGCTCCGCCGAAGAAAACAATATTGTCATACTTGTCCACAAGTTCCTGTAACTTCTCAACCTCTCCTGCCATTTTCTGTTCCTCCTTTATCCTTGCACATCAAGAGTATCCACTCGTTTTCCCTGAACTACATAACGGGTTGCTTCGTTTCCTGTACAGGTAGACAGAGTAATGATCTTATCCTTCATATTCAGCCCTTCCGCGTCTGTTTTAATCTCGGAATATCCTTTAATCTTCTCAAGATACTTCTCAAACTCCTCTCCCGGACCTTTGAACAATGTATAAGTATCACTGCTTACGCCTGTTGTGTATGCAGAGATAATTTCATATCTATAATTCTTCTCCGGCGTAAAGATCCAGAAATATTTACTCTTCTTATAGGTCTCTTCATCCTGTGAAAATTTCTTCAGCTGTGCAAACATGGAGCCGTTTTTCATATTATGTCCATACACGATGGTATTGCAGTCACTGAAATCACCCTTGTTCTCATAATCTACGAAGATTGTACCTGCAAAATTATAGTTCTTCTCATAAGTTCTGTGAAGATAAGTTTCATTATCCTTACCATGCACGATCGGATAATTGATATCCGGCACTGCTTCCACATAGATCCAACCTACTACATCCTCATTCACACTCTTAAGAGATGCAAAATCAATATCCATCGGTGCCTTCAGCTCCTCTGCTGACGGACCTGCCGCTTCTCCGTCCGGATCACGTTCTGTAACTGCCATCTGTGCGATCGAATTATATTCATCTGTTCCTTTTTTATACTCTGTATAAATATGAAACAAATTATATCCTGCATAGCAGAATACACAAACTGCCGCGATCAGCACAACTGTCAGTACAATATCTCCTGCTGTTTTCTTTTTTTTAGGCTGTTTTTCTGACATTTTTCCTCCATTTCCGCAGCAATCTTTCTGCTGCTTTGTATCAGGTACTGTCTGATTCGTTTCAGCTTTTACCTCTATTTTCCTGAGCCTCTGCCTATGATGTCCATTATACCTGAGCACAGGCTTTTCTCTGTAGTTTTTTATTCCCATCAGATTTCCCGTACTGCTTCCAGACAGGCTTTTCTTAAATCTCTTTCTTCTTTATTACATAAAAGCATTTCACTGTACTGAAAATATGCCGGACATCCATTCTCAGCAATAAACGAAGTCATTTCATTGTCTGCTGTGATTCCCGTCACAAGAAGAAGCATCTCCTGCTCCTCACCAAAACTTTCTTTAATAAAAGAAAAAGCATTTCGCAGTTCTTTCTGCAGTTTCTGTATTAACTCTTCTCTGTGCACAACATCTTCTTCGAAACTCTTACAGATTCTTTTAAATCCTTTTTCCACAGATCGCAAATGTTCTTTCTTCACAGTCAAAACATATTCTTCTAATCTGCGGATAGCCGTTTCCTGAATTTTCCGTTCCCTGCCTGAAATCAATTCCATTTTAATCTTAATCTGCAGACTGTTCTCCTGCTCCCGGGCAAATTTCTCAAACACGGAAACATCACCGGAAATACTGTCTGCAACCTGCATTCCGCACTTTTCATCCTGTGAAGCTTTTTTCACTTGTTTTTTGAGATGAAGCAGCATCTCATACAGTGCCGCAAGCTGACAGTCAACCCGCTCATACTCTCTTGCGCTTTCTCTAAGTGTCCCCTGAATCAGATTCACAACCGCAAAACGTTCTTCAAAAGCACCGCCTGATGCCATCTGTTGTTTCTGTTCCAGTTTCTCTCTGGTCAGCTCTCCTGCCAGAATCACAGGAATCTGATAATCCTGTCCATACTTCGTATACAATTGATAATATCCTGCAAAATCTCTGGCCGTTTCTTCCTTCTGAAGGAACTCTCCCATCAGTTCTGCATTAATCTCAATTCCAAGCCTCTCATAACTCTGGAGCAGTCTGGAAAGATCCTCCCATCCTCTGGCCGTCACAAAAAACTTACCATCTACCGTATTCTCTACTGAATAGAATCGCTCCTTTTTCATAGAAAGATAAGAAATGACCGCCTGATGGACATTCTGCTGTCCGGCATACTTCAGCCATGTATCGCAGTCCGGCTCAATTTCCAGCCTTCGGACACGATCCAGAGTAACAATATCGAACTCTCTGACAGATTTATTATACTCCGGTGGATTTCCGGCAGCCACCAGGATCCAGCCCTCCGGAATTTTATGACTTCCAAAGGTTTTGTTCTGGAGAAGCGCAAGCATGGCAGGTGCCAAAGTTTCTGACACACAGTTAATCTCATCAATAAACAGAATTCCCTCTCTTTTTCCTGTTTTCTCCATACAGTCATAGACAGAAGCCACGATTTCACTCATAGTATAATCTGTCACCATCATTTCTTTTCCGCCGTAATTACGTTTCACGATTTCCGGCAGACCAATGGCACTCTGACGGGTATGATGAGTGATAGTATAAGATACAAGTCCTACATTACACTCTGCTGCTGCCTGCTCCATAATAGCAGTCTTTCCAATCCCCGGCGGACCGATCAGCAGGATAGGTCTCTGGCGAACCAGGGGATAAATATAATATCCTTCTTCATCCTTCGCCAGGTAAGCGCGAAGTGTATTGCAGATTTCTTTTTTTGCTTCCTGTATGTTCATTCTTCTTTGCTCCTGTTAATTATTGCCGTCAGTATCCCCTTTTATTTTACTTTGGTGATCAGACATTTTGCCCAGGACGGCACCAGTTTCATTTTATCTGTTCGGTTCAGAAATACAAATGCTGTTTCATAATCCGGTTTCTGTCTCGGATAGATTCCATCCCCATCTGTAAAATAGATCAATGCCCTGAGATTCTTCAGTTCTTTTCGCTCTTTTTCCTGCCGGATCAGTTCGAAGACCGGTCGGAAATCTGTGCCACCGCGCCCCTGGATCGTCATTTTCCGACTGTATTCTTTCCACTCTTCTTCCGAATGGATCACATCTACCTTCTGGATAAAACAGTCGCACTGGATAATATATACTTTCATTCTGCTGAAAAAATTCTCTTTCTCACTTAAGATAGCATATGTCTCTCCAAGAAATCTCTGCACCGTTTCTTTTGAACATGAGCCCGAAGTGTCTATGGCAATCACCAACTCTTCCAGACGATTTACCTCTTTGTATTCCAGCGGTTCTATCAATGGAAGATTTCCGTAATGCTCCATTCCGAAATGGTAAAAAATATAGTCAAAACTCTCTGTATCCAGTTCCACTTCCTCTCGCAGTCTGCAAAACTGTTTCAGAAATTTCCGATAGTCATATCTGCTCCGGTAAATTTCATCCAGTTCTTCCTGTCGGTTGGTTGTCTGAGTTCCTGCACGGCTCTGGGTTCCGGTTTTATTCTGTGACGTATAGGCCAGAACACGCTCCCATTTTTCTTTTGTTCTCCTGCCCCCGGACATTTGACCTGCAGTTCGCTGCCAAAGCGTATGATCATCAAAACTATTGTCTGTCATTTCCGTATCGTTCAAACTTCTTTTCTTCAGGCTGTGGCTTCCGCTTTCCTGAATAAATTTGTCTATCAGGTTTTCTACAAAAGAGTCGCATTCTCTGTTCCACTGGTCTGTATCTTTATCCGGCATCATAAAAATATGCAGATACAGACAATGTAACAGCATATGTAGATATCCCCGTCTTACTGCCGCAGGATCTTCTACATATTTTTTTAACAAAAAGGACGGATTAAAATAAATCTTCTCTCCATCCGTACCAATCGTGATAATGCTGTTATCAGTTTCATATTCCAGACTTGCAAATGCTCCATCCAGATAAGGGAAATCCAGATACAGTTCATTTCTGCAGTTTTGAAGAATTCTTTTTCCAAGAAGTTCCTGTCTGTCCATATTCCTCATAATTATCCGTGCCTCTTTCTGATCATGGATATGCCCACTGCCCGGGGCTCTTACAGCGAAAAGTCTTTCTTCTGATATCCGTATTTCCTGTCTTTAAGATGCAGCAGCCATACCAGAGAACGCAGCTTTGTTTTTTCTCTTGCACACCTGATAAAACTTTCCAGTTCTTTTGCAGAAAACCATCCACATTTTTCAAGCTGTTCCATTCTCTCTATATCTTCTTTCTCTATAAGAAATTCCATGGCAGGACGTATTCTGAGCTTCAGATACTTCTGCGCATCCTGAAATTCCTTTGTTTCTCTGTCAGGTTCTCCTGTAAAATAAATATCCAGTGCCTGCTCAAGCTTTCTGTCCTGCATCTCTCTTTTGCTTCCCTTCATTTATCTCTTTGTAGCTATTTTCAATATAGCACAAAAATGTTTCATTTTAAAGTCCCGACGTTTCTTGACTTTAGCTTCTGTTATGTTACTATGGATTTATCACAACTGAAAGGATTTCTTCTTATGAGTACTATCAAAAAATTCATTCACTATTATGGTCCGTATAAAGTAGTCTTTTTTATTGACCTGATATGTGCAGCAGTAATCAGTCTGGTAGATCTGGCTTATCCCCAGATCCTGCGGACTATGACCAGAACCCTGTTCACACAGGAGCAGTCGAAAATCCTGCATGCACTGCCGCTGATCGCGGGCTGTCTTTTTATTATGTATGTAGTGCAGTGTCTCTGCAAATATTATGTCACCTATCAGGGGCACATGATGGGTGCACATATGGAACGGGATATGCGCCAGGAATTGTTTGATCATTATCAGGAACTTTCATTCTCCTATTACAGCCAGAATAATTCCGGTCAGATGATGAGTAAGCTGGTAAGTGACCTCTTCGATATCTCAGAATTTGCACACCACGGTCCGGAGAACCTCTTTATCTCTCTGGTCAAGATCATCGGGGCTTTTATTTTTCTGCTTTTTATCAATAAGAAGCTGGCACTTCCACTGATCATTCTGGTCATTATCATGTTTGTATTTTCTTTTAAGCAGAACGCAAGAATGCAAGAAACTTTTATGGAAAACAGACGAAAGATCGGAGATGTAAACGCCAGCCTGCAGGATACTCTGTCCGGTATCCGTGTGGTGCAGTCTTTTGCTAATGAAGAGATTGAACACGAGAAATTTAAAAAGAGTAATGAAGCATTTCTGATTTCCAAGCGGGATAATTATCATTGTATGGGAAGTTTTATGAGCTCCAATCTGTTTTTCCAGGGAATGATGTATCTGGTTACACTGGTATATGGTGGTTATCTGATTGCAAACGGTGAAATGCAGACAGCTGACCTTGCCATGTATGCACTTTATATTGGAATCTTTATCAGTCCGATCCAGATTCTGGTGGAACTGGTAGAGATGATGCAGAAAGGTCTCTCCGGATTCCGTCGTTTCGTCGATGTAATGGAAACAGAATCTGAGATTACAGATGCTCCGGATGCAACGGAACTTACAAACGTGAAAGGACATGTAAACTATGAGCATGTTTATTTTCATTACAGTGATGATGATACTCCTGTACTTTCGGATATTTCCATTGATATTCCTGCCGGAAAGTCTGTGGCTCTGGTCGGACCATCGGGCGGTGGAAAAACTACGATATGTTCTCTCCTGCCGCGTTTTTATGATGTAACAGCCGGACGCATTACGATTGACGGTAAAGATATCCGTGGACTGACGCTGAAAAGCCTCAGAAGTCAGATTGGTACTGTACAGCAGGATGTTTATCTGTTTGACGGAACAATTAAGGATAACATTGCTTATGGAAAACCCGGCGCTTCGGATGAGGAAATTATTGAGGCAGCTAAGAGAGCAAGTATTCACGATTTTATCATGGAATTGCCGGAACAGTATAATACTTATGTCGGTGAACGTGGTACACGTCTTTCCGGCGGACAGAAGCAACGTATTTCTATTGCACGTGTATTTCTGAAAAATCCGCCGATTCTAATCCTGGATGAGGCAACCAGTGCACTGGATAATGAAAGTGAGAGGTGGATCCAGAGGAGTCTGGAGGAGCTTTCACAGAATCGTACTACGATTACGATCGCGCACAGGCTTTCTACGATTCGGGATGCGGATGAGATTATTGTAATTACGGAAGATGGGATTGCGGAGAGGGGGACGCATGAGGAGTTGTTGGATATGAATGGGGTTTATGCGGCTTATTATAATATGTGATTTTTCATTATAAGGGACGCGCAGAAAATTATTGGGGTTGGGTGCGGTTTCGGACACTAAGATATTCTATGCCGCCAAAAATGTGCTAAAAGCATGAGCCCGTAAGGTCAAACTCGCTGTCGCTCAGACAGTGACCTTACGGGCTCATAACGCATATTTTGGGCGGCTAAGAATATCTAAGTATCCTGCAAATGCACCCAACCCCAATAATTTTCTGCGCTGGTTATTTGAATGTTCTACGGGCTGCTGGTGTTAAACGGATAAACCATTCGCTTCGCTACGTGGCACGCCGAATGACTGCTTCGCAGTTTATCAGAAGGAACTTGCACTGCTCCTAATATGGGGAGTAGGATTAGTGATCTATGTTAATTCTGTTTTCCGTATTTTTAATTTCTCCCTAATAGAAAATTGACTCTACTGGCTAAGTCCGTTGTTTTTTATTTACGATATACAAATGCAGGAAGTCCATCTTCATCGTGTGGAATTTCTACGGAGCCCTGGATGAGCGGTCGGGCATAATTGATAAAATCTACGGTAACATCGGATGCATCCGATGTAATCCAGTCCAGTGGAACTGTTTTCTCTTCATTGCAGATATTGTTGACATCTTCGAGGCCGCATTCCATAGTGTAACATCTGTCTGAGGTTTCTTTGCGGATGAATGAGACCATTTTTCCTGTTGCGCCATTCAGGGCTGCCTGTACGCCGTATTCGCCGGCTTTGATGGCTTCCTGCTGGTCTGTAGCGGACATCATGGATGCGGAACAACGCTGGCTGACATTGAGTTCTACGGAACGTGCTTTGACGCCGAGACGGTTACGAACGAGATTTTCCAGGTATTTTCCACAGCCTGCAAGCATTTTGTGTCCGAATGTATCGGTGCCTACGGAGTTGTCATATTCGCAGATGAATCTGCCTTCTGCATCGTGGATTCCTTCGGATACGCAGACAATGACGTTGCAGTTTTTCTCGAAAGATTTTTCTACTGCTTTGAGGAATTCTTCCTGGTCAAAGGCAGTTTCCGGGAGATAGATCAGTAATGGGTTGTCACCGGTGTATTTGCGGGCAAGTGCGGAGGCTGCTGTGAGCCATCCAGCATGGCGGCCCATGATCTCTACGATAGTTACGGATTTCTTTTCATAAACATTTGCATCTATGGTAATTTCACGCACTGTAGATGCTACATATCTTGCCGCACTTCCAAACCCCGGGGTATGGTCTGTATGGACCAGATCATTGTCGATTGTCTTCGGTTCTCCGATGATACGGATATCGCTTCCAATCTGCGCTGCATATCTGGAAAGTTTGCTTACTGTATCCATGGAATCATTTCCGCCGATGTAGAAGAACCAGCCAATGTTCATTTCTTCAAATTTCTTAAAGAGTTTCGGATAAACCGGATCTTCCAGTGACTCCGGTAGTTTGTAACGGCAGGAACCGAGATAGGCACCTGGTGTGATCTTCAGGCCATCCAGTTTCTCTCCCGGAAGAGCTTCAGTGAAATCAAGAACTGTTCCGTTCAGAAATCCTTCGATTCCATTTATCATTCCATAAATATGCTCGATAGTTTCCGGATGACGCATTCCTTCGGATACCACTCCGTAAAGACTGCTGTTAATGACTGCGGTAGGGCCGCCGGACTGACCGACGATCAGATTCTTTCTGGACATGAGAGACCTCCTGTGTCGTTTGATTTTTGGTGTTGCATTTTGATAGTGTTATTATATCATACAAACAATACACAAAGCCAAATTTTTTGAATATTCTTTTATTTTGTATAAATTGCTCTTTTTAACAGCATTTTATTCTTAAACCAACTTTTTTATCAACAATTTTTCGTTGTCAGATCTGATATTTTAAGAAGTTTTCTATTAAACTATTCTGTCAAATTTATATATATTTCATATAACAATCAGATTTAGTCAAGCGGATATTCGCAATCCGCTTCGCTACTTATTGCTTTTGCAATTGAAACAGGGGACTTACTTGATTTGGTTAAAAAATCTGCCTGGAAAGCTTTACTATGTCGTAGGAACATTATGGAGTAATTTCCTATGACATAATAAAAGGTGCACTTTCACATCCCCCTGTAAAAGTACACCTTTTCTTTTCCCATATTCAATTTTCTGATTTTTCCAAAGATATCATATAATTTTCCGCTCTTTATGCCCCAAACTCTTTGTGATCTTCTTCAAGCTTCTGCTCAATTTCTATCTTTTTTTTTGCCTCTTCTTTCTGCTCATCCCGTGTTCTCGGAAGAATCACATTCAGAAGTACAGCAATGATAGTTGCAAGAACAACCGGTGATTTTCCAAAAATTGTTGTTACCCATGTCGGGAAACTTGCAAGTGCTGCTGTTGCCTGAGACACGCCCATTCCCAGTGCTGCTGCAAGTCCTACGATAGAGGAGTTACGATAATCCATCTCAGCAGAAGCAACCAGCTTCATACCTGTCATTGCGATAGATGCAAATACAGATACTGTCGCACCGCCCAGTACACACTGAGGAATAGTTGTCAGGATTGCTGAAAACTTCGGAACCAAACCTGCCACGCCGAGAATTGCTGCTGCAAGTCCCAGTACCCAGCGGTTGATAACCTTCGTGGTTGTAACGATACCTACGTTCTGGCTGTATGTAGCAGTCGGAAGTCCGCCGAGAAATGCACCTACAACGTTGGAAATACCATATCCTACAATACCTCTCTGAAGTTCATCATCCTTCGGAGTTCTGTCCATGGCACCGATAGTCGTTGCTGAGTAATCACCTATCGCCTGAATAGAGTTGATAGCAAACAAAATTCCAATTGCGACACAAGAAGACGGCTCGAACTTAATTCCGAAATGCATCAGAGACGGAAGCTGACAGACACCGGCCTCGCCAATGCTTGAGAAATCTACCATTCCAAACGGAATAGAAACTATATATCCCACGATAATACCGATCAGGATAGAAGCCAGTTTCCAGATACCCTTACCAAAATGATTCAATGCTGTAACCACGATCAGTGTAAAAAATGCGATTGTCCAGTTCTGCCAGGAACCATAGTCCGGATTGCTGGTACCACCTGCCATATAATTAATAGCTGTCGGATACAGGGAAAGGCCAATGGTAAATACAACCGTTCCTGTGATCAACGGTGGGAAGAACACCCGAATCTTCTTAACCAGCATACCCATGACAACTGCCACGATACCACCAACGATCTCCGCGCCCATGATCGCTGCTATGCCGTACGATTCCGCTATCGCCTGCATACTTGGCACATAAGCAAAGCTGACACCCATGATAATAGGCAAGCCTGAGCCGATTGCAAATTTCGCCTTTCCACCAATTGGAAACAGCTGAAGCAAAGTTGATAATGCTGCAATGACCAGTGCTGACTGAATCAGGATAACCTGGTCCTCTCTGGAAAGTCCGCCCGGAACTGCTCCAGAAACAATGATCGCCGGTGTAACACAGCCCACGATCATGGCTACGACATGCTGCATGGCAAGCGGTAAAGCCTCACTCATGCGGGGGATTCCGTCAGTTTCAAAAATACTGCCTCTCTTCATAATTGCCTCCCAAATTCTTTTGTATATTGTAACATTTTTTGTTCTAAAAAACAATTAGGTCGCCTAATAATTTTTGTTTTAAAACTATACAATATTTATCCTGTAAATTTGGTAACTATTTTAACCACAGACTTACCACTAGTGTGCCGACAAGTTGATTCTTGAAACAATCTTGCAGGATAAATTTTTTATTTCAAGGCGGAGGAAGGAGGCGTAGCGGTGGCTACGGCGACCGACGACAACGCGGAAATAAGAAATTTAGACGCGAGATTGTTCAAGAAATCAACTTGTTGGTACACTAGTCAAACAGATATTCATAATTGAAGCAGGGGACTTACTTGATTTGGTAAAAAAACAGCGTAGAAAAATAGTTCATTACGTATGCATTTGCAGGATATTTAGATATTCTTAGCTGGTCAAAATCTGCGTTATGAGACATCAGGGTCACTGTCTGAGCGAAGCGAGTTTGACCTTGATGCCTCATGCCCTTAGCAGATTTTGAGCAACTTAGAATATCTTAATGTCCGAAACTGCATACGAAATGAACTATTTTTCTACGCGTCCCCCTGTCAAAAAAACTAACTGATAACCTCAAACGTATGATACAAATCCAATCTCCCATATCCCCATCCTGGATTAGGATACTCCATCTGCTCTTCCCTGACTGCCCCTTTCTGCAGATAAAACTTCACAGTATTCCCCGAAGCATAAGGAATGTTTCCCCTCACAATCGCCCACTCCAGCACCAATGCAGCTGCCCCTGCAGTAATCGCCGCCGCCAGACTGCTTCCTGAAGCTTTCCCAAACGCTCCTCCGGACAATGGAATGATCAGGTCCACCCCTGGTGCTGCCAGATCCGGTGTCACCTGATTATTCGGAGTAAAGCCTCTCCCTGCCTGAAAATACAGACTGTTGTCCCGATACTGATAAGCTGTCGCAGTAATACTTCTAGTCGAATCTCCCGGAGCAGTAACTGTAGTATAAGGAGTCGACTCCAGAAAATAAGTATCCGGAGAGATCAGCCCCTGAACAGGGAGCCACATATGAAATCTGCTGCCCGGTCCCTCCTTTTTGCTGACATTTATCTTCCATATTCCCGCTGCCGGATGAAAAAAGCGAAAATAGATCAACTGCTTTCCTGTCCGCCGTTCCATTCTCACATAATTGATCAACACCTTTGTTTCCACAAAAATAAAGCTTAATTCCTGTGTTCCTGCACCAAGAGAACTACTCACATACAAAGTTTCTCCTGCAGGTGACTGAACAGATATTCCGTAATCATCCGGCGGATCGCCCCAGCATTCCATCGAAAATCCCTGTTCCCCCTCTGCGATACGTAATTCCACAATATTCTGATTTCTGCCTCCATTCAATTCTGCTGTATAATGATGCTGGGCAGCGCCTTCATTTCCTGCAGCTACAGACACCGACACCTGAGAATCTTCATTAATATAATCCACATATCTGCTCAGTTCACTGTCTCCAATATGTGCTCCCTGACTTGTGCCCAGTCCCAGACAAACAGAAATCGGCATTCCCATCGACTTGGCCATCTTTACAGCAAAAGAGATTCCCAACATAATATCATTCTCCTGAAACACCTCTGCCTGAGGCGGATACTGATAAAATTCCCGCAGATAAGACTTCGCCATTTTTAATTTAACCACAATGATCGTTGCTTTTGGTGCTGCTCCTGAGAAATTTTCGGCAGGGACAAAATTCCCGGCTGCCAGCCCTGCCATAGCTGTACCATGTCCGTTTTCATCCACAGATGACACGATTTCCCGCGGATTCTCATCAATTAACGCACGATTTATATCCTCTCTGGTAAAAACTTTTCCATAAGGAACCCTTTCATCTTCTCCGCCTATGATAGTCTGATCCCAGATATATGCGATCCGGCTCACATCACCGCTGCGAAATATTGAATTCATATAATCGATTCCGGAATCTATTACTGCGATAACAGTTCCTTCTCCCTGCAGATTCAAATAAGGATGATTATTTAACCTGGTGATTCCGGACGCATTCAAAGCATCCACATCCATAAATGTATAACATTTTGGCAGCGACGCATACGTATATGAATTAATTTCCAACGGTCCGATTTCATTCAACGGAACATATAAAATTCCAAACATTTCATTAACAGGAAGAAATTGTGCATCTGGTCTGTTTTCGTAATCTCCCCCTGTATTTTGTCCGTGTTTCACAATAAAATCCCCGTACTGTTCATCCTGTGCCGGTGGTATAGACGGCTCAGGCTGAATGCCGGGGATTTCCTCCTGCTGTATCTGCATCTCAAAATCGTCAGGTCCGAACATTGCTGTCCTCCCGTAATTTTTTATACATGATATGTGCAGTATTCATTTTTTATGCCAATTTTTATTTTAGTTGCAATACTGCTTTTTCGTTACCCTGGCTGCAGTCAGCAATGCCACTCCGGCTGCCGCCGTAAAAATACTGATGAATTGTGAAGTAGAAAGTATACCCACACTTCCTCTCTCAATATCACCTCTGAAGAATTCAATCACAAATCTTCCTATACTATAAAAAATCAGATAGCACGCAGCCACCTGCCCGTCTGTTTTTTTATGCTTCGCCACATAAAGCAACAGCAAAAAATGAACAAAATCCAGAACACTGGAATAAATCTGCGTCGGTATCAGAGGAACATTATTCGGTGCAAAATCCGAATTTGTAAAAGTAATCGCCAGTGCTCCTGAGGTCTCCTTTCCATAACAGCAGCCTGCAAGGAAACATCCAATCCTGCCAAATCCCTGTGCCAGCGCGATTGACGGCATCATCAGATCAAAGTATTCCAGAAATTTCAGCTTCTTTATCATACAATACAGCCATCCCACCAGAATTCCTCCAATGATCCCACCGTAAACTACAAACCCGTCTGAACTGATCAACTGCCTCGGATTCTGAAGAAACTCCCGCCAGTTGGTGATCCAGAACAGGATCTTCGCAGATGCAAATCCCCCAATAGCACACCACACCACAAGATAAAAAATATGTTCATACGCAAGTTTCAGTTTACGTGCCCTCTGCTCCGCCACAAACCATGCTGCCAGGACACCCATGGCAATCATAAAACCATATCCGTAAACAGTCAGCGGTCCTATATGCAATAATTCATTATGCATTTCTCAAATCCTCTCTATATCTGAATCAAACGGATATTCACAATCCGCCTTTCTCATTTTTCCATACATTCACATTCTGTATAAGCTGTCAAAATCTTCAGCAGCTTCTCATTTGCAAAGTCATTCGCTTCATTCTCATGTAAAGCCTCTGCATCCGCTTCTCCACAGATATCCACACCTGCAATCCTTCCCCCGGTTTCTTTTGCACATTCCAGTACTGTCTGTACACCGGACAGCAACGTTTCCAGCTGCATATCTCCCTGACTCCATGTAGTCTGTGCATCTTCACTACAGAGCACATCCTTATCAATAGAAATATACAACGGCAGACAATTCTCAAACCTGCTCCAGTTACACTCTCTGGTAACCGTATCTCTGAGAAAAGCATTTATCTCCGTCGCAGTCATCTCCTGAAGTCTCTCTCTGGAAAGAAATGTCACTCTCTCTTTCAGCTCTTCTTCTACCTGCCCATAAGCTGCTTCATCCGGTCCAATGAGGATCACATGTTTCAGGTACTCCAACTCCTCCAGAGACGCTGCGATCCATCCTCCGCAGGACAAAATACCGCCAAAAGCAGGCGGCTGCATATCTGTGTGATTATCATAGACCAGCAGAATGAATGGCTCTCTCATTCCCGCCAGCCAAAGTCTTGTCATATAGTGATAATTGCCGGAATCGATAAAATGAATTCCGGCAACCGAATAACTTTCTATTTTATTGTTGATCTCTGCAATTGCTTCATCATCACAATAGCAATTCGTTCCACAGATGTCCTGAACTTCAATCCAGGACACCTGTCTTTTTTTCCAGAATTCTTCTTCCTTATAGATTCCGGAAAAATTCATGAGTACAATTGGTGTCTGTTCCTGCATGCTTCACTCAATCCTTCCATTCTTCCAGTGGTTCGTCATGATTATTCAACATTTCTCTGATTTCTCTGCCCGGACTCTCCACATCTTCTTCTGTCTTGTTCACCTGTCCTTCCAGAACAGCATCCGCATCTGCCGCATCCGCAGTCTGAACAGTTTCTTCTTCCAGTCTGGTCTCTGAAGTCTGAATTTCTGTATCTGCCGCTGGACGCTCATCGACTGCAGGCTTCTCCTTCTCCGGTACAGCAATTTCTTTATCTTCTGCTTTACTTTCTGTAAACCTGTCGTAATCTGTCTCTTCCATCTCTCCCGCAGCCTGAAGTTTCTCTGCCTTTCTCATTCCTGTACGAAGCATGACCAGAAATACGATATCCGCCACACCATCCGCAGCCAGAATAATTCCAGAAAACAGAATCATCTTCTTTACACCCAGGAAAAAATAAAACAGCATGGAAATACCAAGCACAATGAAGATCACGCTGCCGATAAATAATGCTTTCCAGCGTCCTCTTTCCGCTTTCTTCAGTCTGTAGCTTCCCTTAATCTTCCAGATACTGTCAACCAACACAAAAGCACCTAATAAATAAGGAAGAATCTTAATCACTATCTGCGGTGTAAAAAAAAGAAAAACGCCCAGCACCATAACAATTACACCTGTAAATAAATCCAGGATCGTCGCTTTCTCTTTCTCTGCCGCATAAATCACAATATGGTAAATCCCTGCTGCGATCATCACCAGACCAAATATAATCTTACAGATGATATTCACAGTCTGATCTGGTATCAGGATCAGACACAGGCCAAACGCCAGATAAAAAACTGACGAAATGATCTCCCCCCTAAAAATTTTCGAGACTCTTTTTCCCACAAGTATTCCCTCCTGACTGTATGAATTACTTCTTAAAAAGAAGTATACCCCCTTTCTGTCTGCCCGTCCACATACAACTGAACGACTTTGTGTAAATTTTGTGAATTTTTGCTTGAAGTTTTTTCCTGTCGTATTATAATGGATTCGAAATATATCATAAAATGGGGAATTTCCCCACAAGAGCCTGCACAGATTCCAGGCTCTGGGAAGGATTTACTTTGAAAAAGCAACCAATGAATAAAATTTTGTTTTTAATCCCTGCTGGTGTTATACTTGCCGGTGCCTTCATATTCCTGAGCACGCACAGCCACGGGGATGATTCTGTCTGTAAGGAAAACGTAGCCCGTCTTCAGGCTCTGGAGAGTGCGGATATTTCTCAGACAGAGCAGCAGCTCCAGAATCTTAATCAGACTGCTGCCTCTTCCGATTCAGCTGACAGTACAGCAGATTCGGACACTGCTGTATTAAGTGATATTGAAATCCGTCAGGCATTCGCGGGCAGTGTCATCATCGGTGATTCTATCACGGAATCTATCGTAGAATATGGATACCTGGATACAGACGTCGTAGTCAGCAAGCGAGGATTGAATGTAGGCGCTGCCGATGACCAGATCAGCACTGCAATCAGTCTGAACCCGACCCATGTATTTATGGCTTTCGGTTCCAACGATCTTGAAATATATGGATCCGCTGCCTCAGAATTTATCGATGCCTACAAAGCACAGATAAAGAAAATTCAGACTGCACTGCCAGATGTCCCAATTTATATTAACTGCATCCTGCCCATTACGGACGAGGCAATCGCACAAACTCCTGACCTTGGCTATTATTCCGATTACAATGAAGGACTTGTAAGTCTCTGTCAGGAAATGGGCTGTACCTTTATTGACAATACATCTATTGTAGAAAGCAGTTCTGAAAATCTGTATGAACCAGACGGTGAACATGTAATTCAGGACTATTATCCGAAATGGCTTTCTCATATGGCACAGACAGCGGGGTTACAGGCATGAAAAAATATCTTCATATTATAATAAAAAGCGGTCTTGTTATTTTCCTGGCAGTATATCTCACTGTCCTTTATACTTCCGACAGTGCCAAAAATATACCAATGGACACGATCGCACAAAACATGGAACAGGATTCAGCCATCACTTCACTGAATCAGGAAAACCGTACAGATCTGAAACACTACTATCAGACCGATGACCGCAGCATTGACGGCTATTTCTTCTACAAAGCGGCCTCCCCTATGGCAGTGGAGGAAATCTGTGTTATGAAAGCAAAGGATAATGCTCAGGCAGCGACGCTGCTTGAAAGTGCCAATTCTCATCTTTCCAGCCAGAAACAGGTATTCGAAGGATACGGCACAGATCAGATGGCTCTTTTAAATAATGCAGCAGTAGGTAAGAAGGGAAACTATGTCTATTATATGTGTGGAGCCGATGCACAAAAATGGCGCAGCGCATTCCTTTCCTTAATATAGTATCCCGGATAACATCCAGATTGGAGAACTTATAATATGGTATTTAATAGCATCTTTTTTATATTCTGCTTTCTTCCGGTTTTTATGCTGATCTATTATCTGGTACCGAGAAAGCTTCAAAATCTGCTGCTTTTCTTAGGCAGTCTGATTTTTTATGCGTGGGGAGAACCTGTGTATGTGATCCTTATGCTGTTTTCCAGTGTATTTAACTATTATATGGGTACAGAACTGGAACGTTTATATTACGACGACAAAAAGCAGAAGGTTAATCTGATTTTTGCGATCATTGTGAACCTTGCAGTCCTTGTATTCTTTAAATATTATGGATTTCTGCTTAATACGATCGGGGGAATTACCGGCATTCACATTTCCCATCCGGAACTCTCGCTGCCAATAGGTCTATCGTTTTACACTTTCCGAAATCTTTCCTATCTCTTTGATGTTTATCTGAGCAAGGTCAATGCACAGCAAAACTTCCTTACTTTTGCAGTGTACAGCACAATGTTCCCTTATACATCCGCAGGACCTATTGTCCGGTATGCAGATATTGAAGAGCAGCTGAATCGCCGCATTATCAATATTTCGAGATTCGGTGTCGGTGCAGAACTTTTTGTCAAAGGTCTTGCAAAGAAGGTTCTTCTGGCAGATAATCTGTCAGCGTTGTATGCAGCGATCTGCGGTCATTCTCAGATGTCTGTACTTACTGCATGGATCGGTATTCTGACTTACACCATGCAGCTTTACTTTGACTTCAGCGGTTATTCAGATATGGCTATTGGTCTTGGAAAAATGCTTGGATTTGATTTCAACAAGAACTTTGACTATCCATATCTGTCAACCAGCGTATCTGAATTCTGGAGACGCTGGCATATTTCCCTTGGAAGCTGGTTCAGAGATTATATTTATATTCCACTTGGCGGAAATCGTGTATCCACACTGAAACAGATCCGCAATATCCTTGTTGTCTGGGCACTTACAGGCCTCTGGCACGGTGCAAGCTGGAATTTTGTATTGTGGGGTGTTTATTATGGGCTCTTCCTGCTTCTCGAAAAGTTTGTACTTAAAGATACTCTGAAACGTATGCCAGGATGGCTCTGCACAATCTATACTATGCTTGTGATTATGATCGGCTGGGTATTTTTCAGTCAGACTGATTTTGGCGCACTGGGCCATTATCTGGGAACCATGTTCGGAATCGGTGCAACAGGTTTCATAGACAGTACGGCGCTCTATTATTTCAAGACAGGATTTATTCTGCTTCTGATCAGTATTCTTGCATGTCGTCCTACACCTTATCAGTATTTCAGACGTCTTCTCAGACGCAGACCTGCTGTTGCACTTGCTGTAAACCTTATCCTGTTTGCACTATCCGTTGCCTATATGGTTTACAACTCCTACACACCATTTTTATATGCAAAATTTTAGAAGGTAAACAGTATGAAAAAATCATTAAGAAATTATCGGTTATTCTTTCACAGAATGGGACTTTTGTTTCTGTTCGTTCCTCTGGCTGTACTTATTATCAGTATCATACTTCCAGACAGAGGCTTTTCCGAAAAGGAAAACCGTGTACTTGCTTCCAACCCGGATTTGAATATAGGTCAGATAGCTTCCGGCGGATTTGAGAAGCAATTTGAAACCTACGAAAATGATCAGTTCCCTCTCCGTGATCTGTGGATCACATTGAAGGCAGGAACAGACCGTCTCATGGGAAAGGTAGAAGCCAACGGCGTATATCTTGGCAAGTCCGGCTATCTTATGGAAGAATTCAAGGCTCCTGACCAGGCACAATATAATGCCACTGTAAAAGCAATGACCAATTTTGCGCAGAAACATTCTGATCTGAAACAATATGCACTGATCGCCCCAAACTCAGTCAATATCCTGAGTAATAAACTTCCGGCTTTTGCCCCTGTTCAGGATCAGAATTCCTGGCTGAACAACCTGTCTGATTCTCTGACTCAGGCTGGTGTGACTTTCATTGATGTCCGTAATACATTTAAAGATCATAAAATGGAAGACCTTTATTATCATACAGATCATCACTGGACCACTCAGGGTGCCTATTATGCATATCTGCAGGCCGCTGAAAAAATGGGAATTGATACCTCCTCTGATACATATGACAAGGCACCTGTTACACGTACTTTCCAGGGGACCTTATCTGCCAAAAGCGGCTTCCGCTCCGGTGAAACAGATGAAATCGATGTATTTCTCCCGACCGGCGAAAATACGCTTTCATCCGTAGTCAATTATATTGATGAACAGAAAAAAACTGCCAGTTTCTATGATACAGAGAAACTGGACACCCGAGATAAATATGCATTATTTTTCGGCGGTAATCACGCTCAGATAAAAATCAGCACTCCGACAGAAACAGACACCACACTGCTTGTGTTGAAGGATTCCTACGCTAACAGTTTTGTTCCTTTTCTTGCACAGCACTACCGCAAAATCGTAATGATCGATCCGCGTTATTACTATGGTGATCTTGAACAGCTTATACAGGTGGAAAATGTTCAGGAAGTTCTCTACCTGTATAATGCCAATACATTCTTTGCAGATACTTCTCTTGAACTTGCACTATCAGATGATTCTGATGCAAGTACTACCGATAGTACAACCGACAGCAACACTGCCGATAGCAGTACTGTTGCTGATAATCCTGACGACCAGGCTTCAGAATCTGATCAGAACTAAATCGAATAAAGGCAAAAAATCCCCACTGAAACTCAATGCCGAGGAAACATTGAATTCCAGTGGGGATTTTTTACACATTAACACACACTTTTACACACACACTTTTCACATATTTTGATAATAGGTCAGGTATGCCAGCTGATCGGGCTAATAGCGCTGTCTCTTGCATTCCCCGTTCCCAGCACCTCTGCCCTTTTTTATATCAGTTGTACCTTAGCCTGTATTATATCAGCTTTTTCTCGCTTTTTTAGTTTTTTGCAAATTCTTCAATTTATTTTGCAAAAATGTCGCCGCGTTTTATATCTACCGATCCGTAAAATGGCTTACAAAATAATTATAATAAAGATCCAGCATTTCTTTCCGTCCGCGAACGCGGATAGGCACAATGCTTTCATCTTTCATGATAAAATCATTCTGCACATCCATAACGTAATCCATATTTACCAGATAACTCTGGTGACAATGCAGGAAACGTTTCTCATTGATTCTCTTCTCAAGCTCTACCAGCTTGTCTACTGTTACAATCTCTGATCCATCCGCCAGATGCAGGATAACATTATGCTTATTGCTTTCAATATATACAATATCATCCGTGTAGGGATAACGGTACTGGCGTCTGCTCTTGATCGCAACACGTCTCTTCATATCAGTCTTGAGTATCATATTCAGGATTTTCATCAGCTTCTCTTCTGAAAATGGTTTCAGCAGATATCCTGATGCCTGTACTTCATAACTCTCTATTGCATAATCAGGCGAAGCTGTCAGAAATATGATCGGAACCCTGCACTGTAACTGACGCAATTTTCGGGCAGTTTCCATTCCATTAAGCTTCTTCATATAAATATCCAGAAACAGAAGTTCCATGTCAACGTAACCTTCTTCTACATCAGCTACCAATGTCTCTCCCGAATCATACTCTATAATAGAAATCTCCTCATTTATTTCTTCAAAATACTGACACAATATTTCCTTCAAAAGAAGTCTCTCGATCTCAACATCATCACAAATGACAATCGTCCGCATTCATTGCCTCCTTTCTGCATCAATATAAAGAGATAAAAATAAATGCCAGACTTCTGCTCTTTCCCGCAACTCTGGCATTTATCCGTAAACGTAATAGGTCGCTATTATTATATATGCTCAATCCTACGTATTCAAGTACTTTTTAATTTATTTTTCATTTTATATTACATTTTTATATCAGACGAATAAAATCATGGTATACTATATTCCGAATACAGGATTTAACCAAATCAGATAAATCCTCTGCTTCAATTGTCAAAATCAATAAGTTGAATCATTTTGCGGAGCATTTTCATTTTTCAGAAAGAAGGTAGCATATGCGTCAGGAAAAATTTAAAATGGAACGTCAGGGATTAATCGAGATTGGCGATGAAATAGAAATTTCAGAATATCAGTCTTTTATGAATTACAGCTATATTATTGAGCCGGCTGTTGCCATGTCCGGCTGTTATCCGAATGCCCAGCGTATTAAATCCCGAAAAGGTATCGTAAGAAACATTGAACATACACCAAGAGGATTTATCGTAACTGCCGAATTTGATGAATAATCACCTGTCTTATTTTTGCTCAAAAAAACCTCCTGAACTATATTCTTTGATTACACCAATATAGTTCGGAAGGCTTTTTTCTTTATCTCTTATTTCTCAGACTGCTGAGGCTTTTCAAATTCTTTTGCCACATCTTCAAGGATCTCTCTGATCTTCAGATGCTGCGGACATACTTTTTCACATTTTCCACACTTTACACACTCAGAAGCTTTTCCATTTCTGGCTGTATGTACCATATTATAATAATAATCTGCGTTCCAGTCATGGAATACCATCTTCGCATTCATACAGGAGAAAAGATTCGGAATAGAAATATGCTTTGGGCATCCTGCAACACAATAACGACAGGCTGTACACGGAATCATATGTTTCTGATGAAAAATATCAGCCACCTGATGTACTGCTTCCAGCTCTTTCTCATTCAACGTCTCAAAATTTTTCATAAAACTGATGTTATCCATCATCTGTTCCAGATTGCTCATACCCGAAAGAACCATCAGTACTCCATCAAATCCAGCTGCAAAACGAAGTGCATAACTTGCAGGACTGCCGCCATGAAGATCATCCAGGATTTTCTTCGCATCCTCAGGAAGTTTTATCAGATTTCCGCCCTTTACAGGCTCCATGATAAGCACTTTCTTTCCATATTTACGACAGACCTCGTAACACTTACGACTCTGGACTGCCGGATCCTCATAATCCAGATAATTAAACTGGATCTGTACAACCTCGATCTGCGGATATTCTTTCAGAATTTCTTCCAGAACTTCTGCTCTGTCATGGAAAGAAATACCGAAATGTCTGATCTTTCCCTCTTCTTTTAACTGAAGTGCAGTCTCATAAGCATGACACTTCTTAAAATGCTGAAAAATCTCAGCAGACTGTGCATGCATCAGATAAAAATCAAAATAATCTACCCCACAGATCTCCAGCTGGCTTTCAAAAAACGGACGGATATCCTCCTGTTTCTTAAAATAAGCCTGGGTAAGTTTATTGGTAAGAACATATTCACTGCGGTCATGTCTGCTTGACAGGCACTCTTTGATCGCCATTTCACTCTTACCGTCCAGGTATCCGTGGGCTGTATCAAAATAGTTGAATCCATTTTCCAGAAATGTATCAACCATCTTGCATGTCTGTTCTTTATCTACTTCACCATTCTCCAACATTGGCAGACGCATGTATCCAAAACCAAAGTTTTTCTTTATTCTGTCCATCGTTCTTCCTCCTGTTACAATAGATTTCGGGATATCTTCTTTCCGATATTGACTCTTCACCCTGTCAGTTATATACTGTCCTTGAAATTCAAAATTTGTGCTGTAGAATCAGATAACTGCTTACAGAATCTTCTTTTTTATCATACAGCATAAACTTAACTTTAAGTCAAGATTTTTCTGAATTTTTCTATAGTCAGGCGGATAAATGGTTACTGTTCACTCCGTGCCCAGTAACACGCTTCGCGGGATATTACCTGTGAACAATAACGATAAATGCTTAATTACCTGATCTGGTTAATAACACCGGCAGTTATATATGAAAAAGAAAGGAACATATTTTAATGAACACTAACGATTCTATCATCATTCGTACTGCTACTGCAGCAGATGCACAGGCACTTCTGAATATTTATAGTCCTTATGTAAAAAACACTGCAATCACTTTTGAATATGAAGTTCCTTCTACAGAAGAATTTATCTCCCGAATTGAGCATACCTTACAAAAATATCCTTATCTGGTCGCTGAGGAAAACGGAAAGCTTCTCGGATATGCCTATGCCAGTCCTTTTCACGACAGGCCAGCATATGACTGGGCAGTAGAAACATCTATTTACGTTGACCAGAACATCAAACATCGTGGTATCGGCTGCAAATTGCACGATGCACTTGAAAATGCCCTGCAGGATATGGGAATCTTGAATATGAATGCCTGCATCGCCTATCCCCCAAAAGAAGACGAATACCTTGACAAAAACAGCGTAGAATTCCATAGTCATATGGGCTACCGTCTTGTTGGAGAATTCTATAAATGTGGATATAAATTTCACCGTTGGTATAACATGGTGTGGATGGAAAAACTTATCGGTGAACATCAGTCAGATCAGAAGCCGCCGAAATTTTCACCACAATAAAATCATCAGCAATTATCTGGAGCTTCTAGACGATTTACGCCAGCAGCTCCTTTTCTGTTTTTAAAATACCAAGAATCATTGCATCCCTTGTTTTCTCCTCATCAGCCAGATCTGATTCCTGATATTCATAAAACCCTTTTCCTGTGGAGATTCCGTTATTTCCTTCTTGCACCAGCTCATTGAGAAGATGATTTTCACTTTTTTCATCAGACAGATCTGAATATAAATATTTTGCCACAGAATTAAAGACAGACAAGCCTCCCAGATCCGCGATTTTGAATGGACCGGAACAGGTATAGCGCAATCCATTTCCGTACTTGATCGTGCGGTCGATATCTTCCGGATCTGCCACCCCCTGTTCTACCAGATAGGTTGCTTCACGAAGCAGCGCAAACTGAAGTCTGTTGGACAGGAATCCTTTTACATCTTTTTTCAGAAGTACAGGTTCTTTTCCCATATTTTTGAAGAGAGTGTAGAGAGTTTTACATACTGTCTGATCTGTTTTATCCCCTTTTGTGATCTCTACCAGTGGAATGATATGGGGCGGATTCAGGAAATGAGTTCCGCAGAATCTCTCCGGGAATTTTACAAATTCGCTGAGCTGATTTACTGAGATTGCGGATGTATTGCTTGCCAGGATCGTATCTTCTGGTACAAGTTCTGATATTTCCTCATAGAAATTCTTTTTCAGATCCATAATCTCCGGAATTGCTTCGATGACCAGATCTGCGTCCTGAAAACATTTCTTATCTACTGTAAACTGGATCTTTTCTTTTATCTCTTCTGCAGTCTGACTGGTCAGACGTCCATTCTCAACCAGTGCTGCCAGACTTTTATCAATCACTTTTCCTGCTTTATCAAAATCTTTCTCTGCTACACTGTAAAGGACTGTCTCAATCCCATACTCCGGAAACATCAGGCTGATCCCAGCTCCCATGAGTCCACCACCTGCTACAACTACTTTCTTTATTGTTTTTTTCATCGGTCTGCCTCCTGATCTGTTTTATTTATTACTGTTTGCATACAAGATAAACCTTATCTCAGAATGAGAGTCAACCCTGATTTTAATAGTTTTTTTGCTCCGTTTTTGTACATTATTCTGGTTTTTCGGATTAAAAGTCCGCTTTTTTGTACAGATGCCAAGTCTGGTTTTCCCTTGACTCTATCCCAAGAACAGATTATATAATAGATTCATATTTATTTTAAGGAAGTGATCCCATGACATTAGAGGAAGAAATACGGGAACTGATCTGTGTAATGGTAAAAAATCACCCGAAATCTGCTTATTACCGTGAACCGGTGATTGGTTTTGCCAGTGCATCTGATCCTCTTTATGATCAGTTAGATGATCTGATCGGAAATCCCCAGATCCATCCCAGAGATATGCTGAATGGAGCGCAGACTGTGCTTGTGCTGTTTCTGCCTTATTCAGAAGTAATCTATAAAGATATTAAAGGTGAGTGCAAAACCTCCAGCGTCTGGTCTGATGCCTATATGCATACCAATGAACTGCTGGATCATATCATGCGCCAGGTTCAGAATCTTCTTGAGTTGAAAGGCTACCATAGTGTCACTGAACCACCTACTGAGAATTTTGACCACGTATCCAAAACTGCACGATGGGGACATAAATCCAATGCCGTAATCGCAGGGATCGGGACTTTTGGACTGAATCATCTGCTGATCACCAAAAGAGGCTGTCTAGGCAGAATGAATAGTCTTGTCACTGACGCGTATATTACGCCTACCAGACGTACGGATCATCAGTACTGCCTGTTTCATCAGAATGGAAAATGTAAGGTATGCATCATGAATTGTCCATCCGGAGCTATTTCTCCGGACGGGACTATTGATAAGAAAAGATGCGATGCCTATCTTGAAGGAAAAAATATCCATGACTGGCAGCAGGGCTGCCCGCAGTGTTCTCTGGGTCCGTGTGCACTGAAGGGATTTTAATATCGAATATTCTTTCTATTATTCAATATATTCACTATAGATCAATCGGACAAAATCATTCACTTCACAGTTTAATCAAATGAAGTTTATCCGCAAATTTATTTTATAGTCGGGAGGAGAATACTTATGAGTGTTTATACAGAAGCAGAACATGCAATTGCTCTTACAGATACTTTATACTGGATCGATCATCCACCGATCACCCCTGTGCAGCGATATCTTTTCGGACGTTACCATTATCGCCTGAAAGATTTTAATGCAGCATTTCACTGGTTCACACTTGCTCTGTCTGATGGTGTAGAGCAGGCATGGTTTGATATCGGAGAATGCCTGCGCCTGGATCTGATCGATTCTGAAATTTCGGCTGATTTCTTCTCCGGATATCAGGAAAATTCCGGCTGTAAGAATATATCTGATGCAAAAATCATGGAACTCTGCTATAAGAATGCATGGAACTATTATTCCGTTGAAGATACGGAAAATTCATATCTTCCCAAAGGAGAATCTTTATTTCGACGTGGTTTTCTTCTCCGCCACGGTCTGGGAACAGTTGCTGATCCGGACGCTGCATATCAGCTTTTCAACGATGTGGTCGAACTCCACTCTTCTCTGGCACCGGATGATTTCAATATCTGCTGTGACTATTCCAATGCAGGTACTTCTGATGGCGGAACACATATTTCTTCCCCTGTTGATCTCTGTAAACTTCCTGTTGGTGCTGCTCTTTTTGAAATGGCAATGTATCACACTAAGGATGAACAGCACAGATTACTGAAACAAGCCTATGATTTCCACTTTGAAGAGGCACTTTTCTACGATTATGAACATTGCGGAAAAACTTATGAAGATTACGAATACCAGGATGATATTCGAGAACTTTTCAGCTTTCGTATCGGTCAGTATACACGCGTCCACGATGTAAATCTGTCCCCCAAAGCACTTGACCGGTTGGCATGCATGTACGAAAACGGCTATCCCGGAGACAGTGACGAACGAAAGAAAGCTTTTGCTATGAAAGCAGTTCCCCTGCGTAAGAAAATCGAGGTGTTGAAGATTGCCTGAAAATAAACTTTATTCCATCGGTGAGACATCAAAGATTACCGGTGTCTCCATTCAGACTCTGCGTAATTACTCTAACGACGGTCTGATCACGCCTGCATATATTGATGAACAAAGCGGATATCGTTATTTTGCATTTCATCAGTTTCATATCATTGACCGGATCAAATATCTGCGAAGTCTTGATCTTCCTCTTCCTCAGATACGTGAACTGATTTCCAGCAGTTCTCCTGCTGCCATCACTGAATTTCTTTCTGAGCAGGCTGTAAATCTTGAACATCAGATACAGCTTCTTCAGAAAAAGAAACAGGATCTGGAATGGTATTCCAGTTATTTCAGATATTATACCGGTGATACCTGTAATCAGCATCCCCATATCAGACATCTGAAACAGCGCTTCATTCTCAGTACCGATATCTCTTCCTCTCCTGTTGATATAGAAGCCACTGAAGTACGTCTTACCAGTCTGAAAACCCAATATTCCAGATACGGTGCCAGTTACCTGCGGCAGTTTGGTTATCTTCTTCCCTATTCTTCTGTTTTAGATAAAAAATGGGAGCCGTACAAGCATTTTATCTATCTTGCACAACTCCCTTCCCAATATAAAGAAGAAGATATTTCTGTTCTCCCTGAAGGAGATTATTTCTGCTGCACGTTCCGCCTGCGCCATCTGGATGAACTTGATCTCAGTCCCTTAAGAAAGATTTTCCCTGATCACAAGGTACCACCGTTTGTCATTGCTGATGAATACGAAGACAATCTGGAAGATTTCCGATACTGCCCTTATGAATTACAGTTTCTTATCGATTCATTTACAGCACGCTGAACTTAATATTTCTGCCAGCACTTCTGGTTCTGCATTTCCGCCGGAAACAATACACACATTTTTCTTTCCTGTATAAACTTTTCCGGAAAGCAGACCTGCAAGTGCAGTTGCTCCTGATGGTTCTGCGAGCATTTTTGTTCTTTGCAGGATCAGTCTGGTCGCTTCTTTAATCTCTTCTTCTGAGACAGTAATCATATCATCCACATAGCGGCTCACAATTTCATAAGGGAGAACACACGGGGAAACTCCGCCAAGTCCGTCTGCAACCGATGGAATCCTTTTAATTATTTCAATTTTCCCTGAATGAAAAGAACGATACATTGCATTCATATGTTCCGGTTCCACTCCGATTACTCTGGTATCCGGAGATATTTCTTTTACTGCAATGGCGATTCCCGCGATCATTCCTCCGCCGCCTACCGGAACATAAATAGCATCCACATCTGGCAATGCTTCAAGTATTTCAATTCCCAGTGTTCCCTGTCCTGCGATCAGGCTTTCATCTTCTCCGGGATCAATATAATCACATCCATACTCCCGGCTGATCTCCAGTGCCTTTTCATAAGTCTCTTTCCATGCACTGCCGGCTATAATTACCTTTGTTCCATATCTGCGGCTGCATTCCTGCTTGATCATAGTTGTATATTCCGGCATAACCAGCCATGATTTCATTCCCAGCATTGATGCAGCATATCCTACTGCCTGTGAATGATTTCCTGTGGATGCACATACAACTCCCTTTTTTCTCTGTTCTTCAGACAAGGTGCTGATATGATTGAATGCACCTCTCACCTTAAAAGAACCTGTTTTCTGGAGATTTTCGCATTTCAGATATACTTCTGTTCCTGCAATCTCTGAAATTGATGCTGATCTGATCAGAGGGGTGTCATGCATCATATTTTTTATAATGCATGTATTAATTACTTCTTTCGCCCTTTTTACTTCTTCTATTCCGATCATAATTCAATCTCCAGACCTATATTTTTTTCTCTTCCTGTCTTAATGGCAGTATCTGCAGTCAGCAAATCCTGAATCGCAATCCCAGTACTGTCAAATATGGTAATTTCTTCCTCACTTTTTCTTCCTGGATGTTCTCCTGCGATCACCTTTCCGATTTCTGTTATCTGTTCTTTTGTGATCATATCTTTTTTATAGGCAATCTTACACTCTCCTACTGTTGTAACCTGTTCAATATCATCTGCAAACAGAGATGCCCTGGCTGTCAGCATCTCATCAATCTCCTGTTTTACCGGCATATCAGCGCCCATGCAGGAGAGATGTGTACCAGGTTTTATCCATTCGGACTGTATCACGGCCTCTCTGGCATTGGTAGCTGTAATAATGATGTCTGCCTCTGCACATGCTTTCTGCACTGATGCTTCAGACACAAATTCTATATTTATTTTCTTCAACATTTCCTCGTAATGTGTTGTTCCCTGATAAAGAGAAATAAATTCTTCTTTCAGCTGCTTCTTTATATTTCCTGCCAGTTGTTCTGCTTTTTCAGGATGGCGTGGATTACAGATGATCACTTTTTCTATTTCATTCATTACCTCAAGCGTCGCTGCGATCTGTGAGGGAACAATCCTTCCGGTTCCAAGGATCATCAGAACTTTTGAATCTTTTCTTGCAAGATACTCTACACCGATTCCGGCGGCTGCATCTGTTCGGATTCTCGTAATATAAACACCATCTACAATTCCCTGTACCAGTCCATGATTCAGATCATAAACAACGATCATTCCATTACTTCTCGGGAGACCCAGACTGACATTTTCCGGAAATCCGCATACAAGTTTCAGTCCAAACACGTCTGCCCCTGCGCACTCTCCGCTCTTTATGTCAAATTCTCCGCCATTTTCATACATTTTGCATATCAGTGGATATACTTCTGCCTGGCTGTGACTTTTGTAATAAAATGCTTTTTTTACTGCCTCGATCACACTCTGCATATCAAGCACTGACATAATTTCCTGCTGATTCAAAACTCTGATTTTTCCCATATCCTGATCCTCCACTTTTATAATGATTGTCGGAATTCCCTATCTTTACTTTATGATCATATATCTTCTGTACAGGTATATCATAAAGTCTAAAATAACTTTAGAGTCAAGTAGAGTTTTTAATTTTTTCTCTTATTCTTTTTCCAGCAGGATCTGGACCTCATATGGGCAGTGGTGGTATTCTACCAGATTATCTTCATATTCATTTGCGATGACATATGCCGTCTTTTTATATTTTTTCATGTATTTCTTGAATTCATTTACGTCCCATTCTCCGGCACATATTCTTGATCTGAAACATAGGTAGGTTCCTGACGGGAGTTCCATGATATTTGGATGGTCAAAGAGTTTATCTTTCAGATATACAAAATATTTCTGAGGTTTGAATTCTCCCCGAAACAGGGCATCAAAGTCTGCCAGATATCCATACTGTCTTCTGAAATGTGACTGGTTCAGACCTTCGCTGTTCTTTAATGTAGCAAGTCTGGTCTCTACAGATTCTACATCATCATCTTCTTCATAACCTACTGTCAGGATATATCTTTTATCCAACTGTACAAGATATGGGACATTTTCAAAATCATATTGTTTCAGATAAGAAAAATATTTCTGATACCAGACAATATCTTCATACATCTCATTAATGCGATCTCTTTCTGCCTCGATTCTTTTCTTCTGTTTCTCCAGAAGTTCCTGCATCTTATCTACAGTTCCTTCTTTCAGTATCTCTTCTATGTCAGGAAGAGGCATATCCAGACTTCTTAAGTAACGGATCCTGTCTATGTAATGAAACTGTTCAAAGGAATAATATCTGTATCCACTTTCCTGATCTACCACATAGGGAGTCAGCAGACCGGCATTGGAATAATTTCGCAGCTGCTGCACTGATATTCCCATCATTCTTGCTGTTTCTCCTATTGAATATAAATGCTTTTCTGTTGTTTTTTCCATTTGTCTGTCACCTCATCTTTTTGTAATATGAATTCATAACACGGGAAAAAGCGGACTCTGATTTTGTCCGCTTCCTGAAAATTTATTCAATTTCAAATTTCTTTCTTACCAGCTCTGCCAGATACTGTGCTGTTCCTTCCACTCCAAGCATTCCGCTGTCGATCAGGATATCTTTGTAATTTACATCTGCCGGAGCATATCCTGCGTAATGTCTGTGGTATGCATCCCTTGCTTTATCTACTTCACGGATCATACGTTTCGCTGATTCTTCTGTCATCTTTAACGTCTCCACACAGTTTTTCAAACGCTGATCATACGATGCATAAATATAAACTCTCAGATGATTCTTCGCACTTTCCAGAATATAATCTGCGCATCTTCCCACTATGATGCAGCTCCCTTTATCTGCAATGTTCAGGATAATTTCCCTCTGTGTATTAAATACATCATGCTGCATTCGAATGCCACTCTGTCCCAGAGGGAACATCATCTGAAACAGACCGTTAGATACCGTTTCATCTGCATCACTGATCGTCGATACAGGAAGTTTCATTTTTTTCGCAGCTGCGTCTACGATATCTCTGTCATAATACTCAATTCCAAGAATCTCGGACATTCTAGCTGCAATAGGACGTCCCAGACTTCCGAACTGTCTTGCGATGGTTACCACATATTTACCCATTTCCAACCACTCCTGTCATAATTCATTATTTACGTCTTGTATATTTTCCATTTCTCTTTTCAATGTAATCCAGAACGAACTGGCAGATCGTGCAGATCACAAAATATATAATCGCAGCGACAATATATGCCTCAAGGAATTTGGATGAACGTCCTGCCACGATCTTCGCACGTCCCAGAATCTCCGGAATTGCAACTGCAAACGCAAGAGAAGCATCCTTGATCAGTCCGATAAACTGGTTTCCGATATTCGGTAATGCTGTAGAAAATGCCTGCGGCAGTACCACTCTTATCAGACTCTGATTGGTTGTCATTCCCACTGAATAACAGGCTTCCAGCTGTCCCGGATCAACGGCCTGTATACAGCTTCGGAACATTTCTGACATGTAGGAACCTGTATACAGTGAGAAACAGAAAAACATAAAATATATAGCAGGGATGCTGTTAATGCTTACATTAGTACCCCATTTGTAGTTAACCCACTCCAGAAGCCGCGGAATTCCATAATAAGTTACAAGGATCTGTACCATCAGAGGAGTACCTCTGATAATCGCAATATAAATAGCTGAAATCTGCTTCAGAACCGGAATCTTAAAGATACGGATCAAAGCAGTTACAAGTCCAAGAATACTTCCAAAGATCAGTGCTACCACTGCGATCAGTAATGCATAGGGAATACCTTTCATAATCTCCGGCAGGCACTGCCACATATATTGAATATCTAATGCTCTCATCTTTCCTCACTCCTACTCTTTTATCTTTTTCAGGAACTGTCTTGTACGTTCATTCTGCGGATGATCGATCACCTGTTCCGGTGTTCCCTGTTCCACTACCACTCCGCCGTCCATAAAAACAACCTTTGATGCTACATCATGGGCAAAGGAAATCTCATGGGTAACAACGATCATAGTAATTCCGGTTTCTGCGATTTCTTTCATCGTTTCCAGTACTTCTCCTACAAGTTCCGGGTCAAGAGCTGAAGTTGGCTCATCAAAAAGGATAACGTCCGGCTGCAGCACAAGTGCTCTGGCAATGCCTGCTCTCTGCTGCTGGCCGCCGGACATCTGGATCGGATAATAATCCAGTCTCTGTCCAAGTCCGACCTTTTCAAGCATTGCCTTGCTTCTTTCATATGCTTCCTGTTTGTTGACTTTCTGAACGATGGTAAGGCCTTCCATAACATTCTGGATCACTGTTTTGTTTTTAAAAAGATTGTAGTTCTGGAATACCATCGCTGTCTTTTTTCTGAGTTCCAGAACCTCTTTTTTTGTTCCTTCTTTGCATGGAACAGTGAAGCCATTGACACTAATCGTGCCCGCATCTCCTCTTTCCAGAAAATTAATGCATCTGAGGAAAGTGGTCTTTCCTGAGCCACTGGGGCCCAGGATTGCCACTACCTCTCCTTTCTTTACTTCCAGGTCAACTCCTTTCAGTACTTCAAGATCTCCGAAAGATTTATGTACCTGCGAACATTTCACCATTACCTCGCTCATCAGAGTCATCTCCTTTACCGTCTTTTATTGTTTCTTATTTTTCGTTTGCCTGAAAATCTTCCAGTGTATCCTCTTCAAATACACCGTTTTCCGACATACCTGTCACACCGCTGTCACTTCCAAGATATTCTTTTGCAAGTTCAGCCAGTGTTCCGTTGTAATACAGTTGCGGAAGATATTTATCAATAATATCCGCGATCTGCTGTCCTTTATCTGTCTTTGCAAGAAGGAAATATGCAAATTCACCGACACACATTTCATCTGAAAAATAGAGTCTGTCAGCAATCCCTGCTTCCTCTGCTATGGAACGGGCCGCAAATGGATCGTTTATTGTAGCATCTACTCGTCCATTTATAATTCCATCCAGCATCTGTGGAGTTGTTCCATCCATATACTCTATCGTAAAAGTATCAGGGTTTTCTTCAAGATATTCTTCTTCCAGAGCTGCTGTTGAATCCCCCACGATTGCTCCAACTTTTTTGCCTTTCAGATCATCCAAGCTGTCCATAGGATCATCTTTATTGGAAATGATCGCAGATCCTGCATATAAGAAAGGATATTTGGGATACAGATACATTTCCTCACGTTCATCTGATTTGTAAATCTGACAGGTGACAACATCATATTTGTCAGCATCAAGTCCAGGTAGCATAGAATCCCACTGAGTGTAACTGAATTCACATTCAATCTCCGGTGCAATTTCGTCAATTGCTTTCAGAACTTCAATGTCATAACCTGTAAGATTTTCATTTTCATCCACATATGTATATGGCTTATATTCCGGTAATCCGGCAACCCTCACTTTAATCACATCATCAGAGGATTCAGAACTACTGTCATCTGCCGCATATACGGTTGCTGTTAAACTTCCTGCCATTGCCATTACCATAATAAGTGCCAATACTCTTTTTTTCATAAATAAGATCCTCCTCTGTTATTGATTATTTTTTATTCGTTTGCAGCCTGAAAATCTTCCAGTGTATCTTCTGTAAAGAAACCATTTTCAGCCATGCTGGTTACGCCGCTGTCACTGCCCAGATATTTCTTTGCAAGTTCGGATAAAGTTCCGTTGTAATAGAGTTCCGGAAGATATTTGTCAAAAATATCTGCAATCTGCTGTCCTTTGTCTGTTTTTGCAAACAGGAAATAGGAGAATCCACCGTTGTAAATATCATCAGAAATATGAAGTCTGTCTTCAATTCCTGCAACCTGCGCTTTAGAATATGCTGCGGACGGATCGTTTACAGTTGCATCTACACGACCGTTGACGATCTCATCAAGCATCTGCGGAAGAGTTCCATCCAGATATTCCAGTGTAAATGCATCCGGATTTTCATCCAGGTACTGTTCCATCTGTGTTGTGAAAGAGCTTCCTACGATAGCACCTACTTTTTTGCCTTTCAGATCCTCAAAACTGTCCATTGGATCATCAACAGTGGAAATAACTGCAGATCCTGCAAAAAGGAATGGATATTTGGGATACAGATACATTTCTTTTCTTTCATCTGTCTCACCAAGCTGGTTGCTTACCACATCAAACTTGTCTGCATCAAGACCAGGAAGAAGAGTATCCCACTGTGTGTAGCTGTATTCACATTCGATTTCCGGTGCCAGTTCATCGATTGCTTTGATCACTTCGATATCATAACCGGTAATATTGTCATCTTCATCTACATATGTATATGGCTCATAGTCTGCGGTTCCTGCAACTCTGACTTTAATTACATCACTACTGGAATCGTCATCTTTTGATGCGCCGTATACAGGCATGCTCACAGCTACTATCATAGCCATTAATGCTGCAAATAATCTTTTCTTCATAATCGTTTCCTCCTCGTTGATCCTTTTTTCGGGATAAATGGGATTTATCCACTAATGATTGTGACTCTATACCGCCCCCTGTTCGGGGATATTCTACGGTAAAAAAAGAAGCCGGAGTCTCCCTCGTGGGTGTCATCTTCGACTTCTTCTATGTCCATATTTATTTACCATAAGCGATTTCCAGTGCATTCAGGAAATCATGAATAATATCTTCTTCCTCTTCAATACCAACGGAAACACGAAGCAGTCCATTGGTAATTCCCATCTTTAATCTTTCCTCTTCAGGAACATTCTCGTGTGAGGAAAGCGGCGGATAAGAAAGGGTTGTTCTGTATCCTCCAAGTGTCATTGCATAATGTGCAAGATTCATACTTCTCAGAAACAGGTTCATCTTATCTCTGTCTTCATCAATTTCGAAACTGAGCATTCCGCCATAATATGGTCCAAATTCTTTCTCTGCAATGCTGTGCTCTTTATGAGAAGCAAGTCCAGGATAATTTACTTTCTTTACATAAGGTGATTTCTCCAGTGCTGCTGCAAGAGCTGCCGCATTTTTACTCTGCTTCTTAATTCTGAGATCCAGTGTGCGGATTCCTCTGCAGATCAGCCATGATGAGAACGGATCTGACTGTGAACCAAGCAGCACCTGCAGATCATGGATCTTATTGATCATCTCTGCACTTCCTGTTGCTGCCCCGCATACTGCATCGGAATGGCCGTTTGCAAATTTCGTAAGACTGTTTACTACTATATCAGCTCCCAGTTTCAAGGGCTGGACCAGAGCACCTGTCATAAATGTGTTGTCTACGATAAGTATTGCATGATTCTCATGTGCGATCTTTGCAACTGCCTTAAGATCAGGAACCTCCACCAGCGGATTGGATACTGTTTCTGTATACAGCATTACTGTATTCGGCTGAATCTTTGATTTTACGTCTTCCAGATCAGTGAAATCTGCATAGGAGGTTTCCACTTTATACTTCTTTAAGATATCTTCAAATATCTCAATGGATTCTCCATATAAAGTTCTGTCTGAAAGAATATGATCTCCGGCTTTTGTATTCGTTATAATCGCACTTGAAATTGCTGCCATGCCTGAGGAGCAGGAAACAGAGGCTTCCCCGCCTTCCAGACAAGTGATCAATTCATTTAATGCTGTTCTGTTTGGATTCCGGTTTCTGTTATAGCAGTATCCGCTTACATCATATCTTCTCTGCAGATCTTCCAGATCATTTACATTATGTGCAGTAGACATGTGTATAGGAAGCGCTTCCGGATGGGTTGTTTCCAGATTGAAATAAGCTCCTTCATTCAGCAGCTTTGTCCCAAACTGCCAGCTTTCTTCAATTCTACCTACCATAGCAAAATCCTCCTTGTATGATATCGTCCGCAATAAATACATATAAGAAACGATTTTCCTTTGCTGATTTTCTTAATAAAAAAAGCAAAGTACGCCTTTTTTAAGGCGCCTTTGCCGTATTTCTTACATATTATTACAAACTTTTTATTTCTGTCAAGCACTATCTTTTTTCATCTCTTGCTTTCGACACGCTTATCATAAACTCTGTTCCTGCAACAGAGTCAAGGGCGAATTTTATTTTTGTAAAATATGCTTGACTCTCACTCTGTAACAGATTGTATAACAGATACAAATATACAAAAAATCCAGGAGGCGAATCACTATGAGTATTATTAAATTATTTTCCCGTAACCCATCTAACTCTCAAAAAGCTTCCCCTGAAACAGGGATTGACTTCTGTACCGGATCTCTGTTAACAAAAATACTGCTGTTTTCCATCCCTGTGATCATAACAAATGTACTTCAGCTTCTTTTTAATGCTACCGCGATGGTCATCGTAGGACAATTTAATGGTGACCAGGCTCTGGCTGCTGTTGGTTCCACGTCTTCTCTTGTTTCACTGATCGTCAGTATTTTTAACGGAGTCTCTGTAGGAGCCGGAGTAATCGCTGCCAATTATTATGGAGCACGCAATAAAGACGCTGTCTCCGAAACGGTCCATACTTCTATTATCATGTCTGTATTTCTGGGAATTTTGCTGCTCTTTATCGGACAGTTCTTTTCCCGTCAGATCCTTGTCCTTATGAACTCTCCTGCGGATGTTATCGATCTATCAGCCCTGTATCTACGCTGTTACTTCTATTGTATGCCCGCATTTATGGTTTACAATTTCGGAAGTGCCCTTGTGCGTGCTTCCGGTGATTCCAAGCATCCATTATATTATCTCACATTCTGTGGACTGGTCAATGTACTTCTAAGCTTTCTTTTCGTAGGTGCCTTCCATCTCAGTGTTGCAGGGGCCGGGCTGGCAACGGTAATTTCCCAGTATATCTCCGCATTGCTTATTATCAACCGGCTTAGGAAAGATCAAGGCTGTTTTCGGCTTACCTGGAAAAATCTGTATTTTTCTTCCAGATATGGATATGAAATTTTTAAAGTTGGAGTTCCTATTGGCCTGAGAAGTGTGGCCATGCCTGTTTCCAATGTGCTGATCCAGTCATCGGTCAACAGCTTCGGTGCTGTAGTCATCGCAGGAAATTCTGCAGCAGTCAGCCTGGAAAACATGATCTATGCTGTTCTGGAATCTATCCAGCAGACTCTTATTACTGTTACCGGTCAGAATTACGGAGCAGGAAAAAATGGCCGTATCATTCATGCCTTTCACATATGTATGATTTATGTTTCCATAGCAGCACTCTTTTTGGGCATTACGGTAAATATTTACAGTATCCCGCTTCTTCATTTCTACACATCCGGTGAAAAAGCCCTTGCAGTGGGAGTATTGCGGCTGCGCCTGGTAAATCTTCCTTATATTCTGTGCGGATTCATGGAAGTCGTCGGTGCTGTATTAAGTGGAACCGGGCATTCTCTTCCGCCTATGATCATTTCCGTGATCGGTGTCAGCGGACTTCGTATTTTGTGGGTACTGACTGTTTTTCGGGTGCATCCTGTTCTTGAATCCCTGTATCTGTCTTATCCGATTTCCTGGGGTGTTACTTTTATCGGACAATACATCTGTTTCCGGATTTTATGGAAAAAAATTGTGAAAAAAAATTAAATTAGTGCTTGACTCTCTTTCTATAACAAGGTTTATACATTAAGTAACACATTTCAAAGCGATTTCAGTTTACTGATTACGGTAATTATTTCGTTATTGCAGATCAGTAACACTATTTCACAAAACGGAGGATAATTATTATGGAAAAATTTGAATTTGATGACATTTCTTTCAGCGAAGATACACGAATTCTCTACGAGGGACATCATGTAAACGGTATGGATCTGGCACCTGAAGCTTTTCCTTTATTTATGACCAGTGCTTTTAATATGGGAAATCTTGATGATGTAGAACACACCTACGATACGAAAGGATACACTTATATCCGTACGAGGAACCCTAACAGAAAAGCTCTGGCTGATGTTCTTACCTATCTGGAACAGGGAAAAGATACTCTGATTTTTTCATCTGGTATGGGTGCGATCACTACTACTTATTTCGCGCTTCTCCAGCCTGGTGACCATATGATCTGCAATGAAAACATCTACGGTGAAACCTTCGATGCGATTACTTCTCTGGTGAAAAACTATGGAGTGACTACCACATTTGTTCCGTTTGATGATCTGGATGCAGTAAAAGCTGCTGTTCAGCCAAACACAAAAATGTTATATACAGAAGTTGCCAGCAATCCGACAGACCGTCTGTGTGATGTAGCTGCTATTGCAGAAATCGCACACGAGGCCGGAGCACTTCTTATGGTTGATAACACATTTACTACTCCGATCTGTATCAAACCACTTACTCTTGGTGCTGATATCGTAATCAACAGCCTGACAAAATTCCTGAATGGACATTCCGATGCACTTGCAGGTTCCATAACCGTCAAAGATATGGCTCTTTTTGAAAAAATCCATACTGTAAGAATGCTGACCGGAACTTCCGGATGCCCATTTGCATCCTTCCTGATTTTCCGTGGTATCCATACCGCCGAGCTTCGTATCAAAAAGCAGTGTGAAAATGCTGCAAAACTGGCTCTGGCTCTGGCAGATAACCCACATGTATCCGTCGTTAATCATCCTGCAGTAAGCATGCATCCGCAGTATGATCTCGGAAAGAAGCTCTTCTCTTCCCCGTATCTTGCAACTGGTATGTTCAGTTTCGAAATGCCGGATGACCGCGAAAAGATCAATGCATTTATGGATAAGCTTCATATCGCACACTACGCTCCAACCCTTGGCGGTATCCGCACAACACTTTCTTATCCACTTCTTTCTTCACATATGCATGTTCCGGAAGAAGACCGTAAAAAAATGCACATTACCGGCGGTCTGATGCGAGTTTCCACCGGAATCGAAGATGCAGATGACCTGATCAAAGATTTCACAAATGCATTAAAAGTTTTTGACTAAGCCTTTTTCTTTAATTTGTATATTCCACCTCATATATCCGTAGAGAAACTTACAGACAGGTTTCTCTGCGGATATTCGCAATTCAAGCAGGAGACTTACTTGATTCAACCAAAAAGTCAGGCACTGAAAATTACTTTCCATGCCTGACTTTTTAATTTATATTTATTTTTTTCTCTTTTTAATATGTATCTCAGGAATTGCTACATTTTCATAAGTAATTGGTTCATTGTTTCGTTCATCTTCTGAAGCTTCTTCTGAGTGAATATTATGGGTATGTATCTCAGGCACAGCAAGATTTTCGCTTTCTACTTTGTATTCTGTAGTTTTTCCTCTTTCCTTTTTTGCAAATAATTTCTTACCAAACATCTTCCTCGCTCCTCATCCATCAATGATTGTCCTATCCAGCACTTCCTTTGATAGCCTCAGGGAAGTACTGCCTGTTGTTTTTCGCAATTGAAATAAAAGACTTTCCTGATTCGATTAAAATTTTAACCTCTTCTGATACGAATGTCAAAAAGTTATTAAAGAAAATTAATAAAAAATGTAATCACAAGGCTGTTCAGGAAATCCGCAAATAAACTTCCCACAAGCGGAACTAACAGATATGCCTTTACAGATGGTGCAAATTTCTCACAGATTGCCTGCATATTCGCCATGGCATTTGGTGTAGCCCCCATACCAAATCCGCATACGCCTGAAGAAAGAACCGCCGCATCATAATCTCTTCCCATCACATTGAATACTACAAAATAAGTATATACAAACATCAGGACAGTCTGACCTGCAAGCAGAATAATCAGAGGTAATGCCAAATCCGCAAGCTGCCACAGTTTCAGTGTGATCATTGCGATTCCCAGGAACAGAGACAGACTGATACCACCAATGTCATTGATCTCACCCATATAAATCGTAAACTTACCAGAATATTCTCCGATATTACGAATAAATGCAGCTGCGATCATCGCACCAATGTAAATCGGAAAAGTCATTCCTGTCAATGACAAAAGTTTGGATACAATGGTTCCAATACCGATTGCAATAATCAACTGAAATACTGCTGATGGATACATACTGGTATGACGCTCATGCTTTTTCTCTTCTTCTATCAGAAGACTATCGTCTTCCTGAACTACCGTATCCATCAAATTTCTCTTCTCAATTAATCTTTTGCCAATGGGACCTCCCATCATACTTCCTGCAATCAACCCAAATGTAGCTCCTGCAGTACATAAAGTACTTGCCCCCGAAACGCCGAAATCCTCGAGGACAGGGCCAAATGCGCCCGCAGTACCGTGACCTCCGACCATTGGAATAGAACCTGTACACAACCCAACCAGCGGGCTGATATGCAGAAGTTTTGCCAGCCCTACTGCCAGAAAGTTCTGTGAAAGAATTAATGCAATAACAAGTCCCAGAAATATGATCAGTGATTTTCCACCGCTTTTTAATACTTTCAGATTTGCCTGAAATCCTACAGAAGTAAAGAAAAATACCATACATACTTCCTTGAGAATGTCATCAAAAGAAAATTCTACAATACCTGTCACATAACACAGGCAGGTAAATATTGCAAAAAGCACTCCACCAATTACCGGCGCCGGAATGCAAAATCTCTCAAGTATGCTGAATTTCTTTTTTAAAAATTTTCCTAACATCAATACGACAACTGCAACAGCTATCGTCTGATACATATCTAACTCAATTTTCATCTCCTCTTACCCTGCTCTGCTTATTTGCTCCCTTTCTCTGTTGTTACATCCACACCTGCAGATTCATAATATTTGACAGCACCTTTATGAAATGGAACCGAAATTCCTTCGATTGCATCTGCTTCGTCCAATGTAATATCTGCCGACAGGGAATACTGTAATTCCTGTTTATGTGCAAATAATGCCCGGGTAAGATTTTCTACTGTCTTCTCTGACAGTTTATCGCTTGCAAGTAAAACTGCTTTTACCCCTACTGTATTTATTGCTTCCGTCTGACCTGTATATGTCTCCGCCGGAATCTCATATTCTGTATAGAAATCATAAGCCTTCAACAGCTTATCCTTCGCCTTCTCATCCAGGTTAAGAAGACGTATGTCACACTGTTTGGAAAGTTCTCCTATCACTGTAGTCTGTATACCTGCTGTACAGAAGAAAGCATCAATCTCCCCATCTTTCAATTCACTGGCTGCTTCTGTGTAATCCAGATTTACTTTATCAACCAGCTGGTCTGTTAAACCATATGCTGCCAGAATCTGATTTGCATTCTGTTCTGTACCGGACTCTTCTTCACCTATACTTATTTTCTTACCCTGAAGATCATCTATATATTTTATATCCGAATCGTCTCGAACTACAATCTGGCAAGCTTCTGTATAAAGTCCTGCTACTGCACTGTAACCTTGATATTCTTTTCCTTCGAATATTCCAGTGCCGTAATAAGCATCATTCGAAAGATCTGCCTGAGCGATTGCAAGCTGCACATAATCTTCAGATAAAAGCCGCAGATTTGCTGCAGATCCCGCAGTCGTCTTTACCTCCATCTTATAATCTTCATTCTCCGCCTGAACAATATCTGTAAATGTATCTGCAAATGCATGATACATTCCACCCAGACCGGCAGCTCCAAAACGAATCCTGCCCGATGTTGTTCCACATCCGGTCACGCTACATCCTGCTAAAGCAAATGCCAGTATTCCCGTAATTATTACTAATTTTTTTCTTCGCACAAAAACACCTCTTCATTTTTTGTTTTACGCTTTATTGTATCACAGTTTGAAAATGTGTCAAGCCAATATTCAAAAGCAATATATCTCCTACTTGTTTAAGCAAAAAAATACCTCAGATAACTTCACATCATCTGAGGCTTAATAGAGGTGCCACCCGGATTTGAACCGGGGATAGAGGTGTTGCAGACCTTTGCCTTACCACTTGGCTATGGCACCATATTTACTTTATTATATGTAAGATTTCTTACATAATGACTCCAAGGGGATTTGAACCCCTGTTACCGCCGTGAAAGGGCGGTGTCTTAACCGCTTGACCATGGAGCCTGGTAGAAAATTCAATTTAGTATCGGACTTCATGCTTCCGAAAACTCCCCCTGTTGGACTCGAACCAACGACACTGCGGTTAACAGCCGCATGCTCTACCGACTGAGCTAAGGAGGAATAAAGGTTTGCACCTTCAAAACTACATACATGTTGACATTTCCCTGAGATCATTACTTCCTGCGATTTCTTGGTCAAGCCCTCACCCGAT
>CAKRWH010000025.1:0-51360 GCA_934416185.1 uncultured Blautia sp.
TACTATTATAAAATCCGTGCATACCGTATAGTAAACGGAAAGAGAGTATACGGTCCTTATTCTGCAGTAAAATCAGTGAAAGCAAAATAAAACCGCAAAAATACAGAAAAATCCCGAAGATCAATATCCATAAAAATGTGTACAGAGAAGGTTAATTAGCAAACCAGTAAAAGAAGTAATTCAGAACAGACCGGAAGTCATGTAGACTTTCCGGTCTGTTCAAGTGTTATACAGATTTGTCACCGGATACGTACCGGAAGCAGAGTGAAATGTAAACAAAAAAAGATCAGCCGTCCCGAAAGGAACAGGCTGATCTTTTATGTACCAGTTAATTATTCTGCTGGATGAATTGCTTCTGTTGGACAGGCTTCTGCGCATGTTCCACAGTCTAAGCAAGCGTCAGCGTCGATTACGAAATGCTCATCTCCCTGAGAGATAGCTTCTGCTGGACATTCGCTTTCACATGTTCCGCAGCTTACACATTCGTCTGAAATTACATATGCCATAATTATAATCCTCCTTATTATAATAACGTTTTAGTACCCCTTTGGGTTCTAGACTCATTTTAATATATCTTTGTCGGAATTACAAGTATAAAATCAGATACATTATAAAATAATATCAAGTTAGCTTACGCTTACTTTATTTTCAGGAATAATAGTCTGTTAATATACAAAAAAAATAAGAGTGTCAAAAAAATAGTACGTTTTTCTTGAATTTATTGACAATTTTAAAATGGAAAGGTATAGTAAAGATACTTGCAAAGAGGCATAACAGACAAGGTTGTGCCTCTTTTATTCCGTAACAGGAGACAGAGTACAGTAAAAGAATGGAGGAAAGAAGAATGAGAAAAGCATTGGCAATTGGACTTGCAGCAGTGATGGCAGTTTCTATGAGTGCACCGGTATTTGCAAGTGATGACAGCGAAAGTGGTGCAGGGATTGCGAAAGAGGATCTGAAGATCGGTGCAATCTATATCGGTGATGAGAATGAAGGTTATACTGCAGCTCATATGGCAGGAATCGATGAAATGGTAGAGAACCTTGGCCTTGATGATTCACAGGTTATTGAGAAAACTCTGATCGGTGAAGATGAGGGATGTTATGATGCAGCAGCAGACCTGGCAGACCAGGGATGCCAGATTATTTTTGCAAACAGCTTCGGACATGAGACTTATATCCTGGAAGCAGCAGGAGAGTATCCGGACGTGCAGTTCTGTCATGCAACAGGAACTCAGGCGGCATCCAGCGGACTTTCCAATATGCATAATTACTTCACAAATATCTACGAAGCACGTTATGTATCCGGTGTGGTAGCAGGTCTGAAACTGAATGAGATGATCGAAGACGGTACAGTTAAAGAGGATGCATGCAAGATCGGTTATGTAGGTGCATTCCCATACGCAGAGGTTATTTCCGGTTATACTTCTTTCTATCTTGGCGCAAAGAGCGTATGCCCATCCGTAACAATGGAAGTAAAATATACAAACAGCTGGGCAAGCTTTGACCTTGAGAAAGAGTGTGCAGATGCTTTGATCTCTGACGGATGTGTACTGATCAGCCAGCATGCAGATACAACAGGTGCTCCTACAGCATGTGAAGCAGCTGGTGTTCCTTGTGTAGGTTACAATATTGATATGACATCTGTTGCTCCTAATACAGCACTTACTTCCGCATCTATGGACTGGGGTGTATATTATACATACGCTGTACAGTGCATGATCGATGGTACTGCAATTGATACTGACTGGTGTAAAGGATTTGCAGAAGGCGCAGATAAGATCACACCTCTCAATGACAAAGTTGTAGCAGAAGGTACAGAAGACAAAGTAAAAGAAGTAGAAGATGCGATCAGTGATGGTTCTCTTCATGTATTTGATACTTCTACATTTACAGTAGACGGCAAAGAACTTGATACATATGAGAAAGACGGAACAGAATATGTTTCTGACGGATACTTCCATGAATCTGAATATGGTTCAGCACCGGCATTTGATGTAGCGATCGATGGTATTACATCTATCACAGAATAAGCAATGAAACGGGCGGGGCTGCTTGTCGGCAGCTCTGCTTTTTTTCATATCATACGTGCAAAGGAAGTCTCCTGGCAGGAGGTTTCTTTTGCTGTATTATGGAAAACTTTCGGGTTGTAATGGTTGTTCCATAATTCAGAAGTATAATGTTATTGTTCACTGGCAGTTTTTTACAGAGGCATGGCAACAGAAAAAATGAGACATACAAGTGTGAAGCGGTTGTTGGTTACAAAGTGAACGGTAACATATGAACAAGGGCCATCAGCATCAGCAGATGCATCAGATATTGCGGCCGGAAAAAAGGAGGGAACAATAGTGGGAGAAAACTATGCACTTGAACTTAGAGATATTTCCAAGCGTTTTGGTTCGGTCCAGGCAAATGACCATGTAGATCTCACACTGAGAAAATCAGAGATTCTTGCGATCCTGGGGGAAAACGGAAGCGGTAAGACCACTCTGATGAATATGATCTATGGAATTTATTATCCGGATGAAGGACATATTTTTGTAAATGGAAAAGAAGTAACTATTCGTTCGCCAAAAGATTCCTATGAGCTGGGAATCGGTATGGTACATCAGCACTTTAAGCTGGTAGATGTGCTGACAGCAGCGGAGAATATCATTCTGGGGCTTCCGGGTAAAGGAAAGCTGGATATGAAGAAGATCACAGAAGATATTCAGAAACTGGTAGATAAATATGGATTTGAACTCGATCTGTCACAGAAAATCTATGAGATGTCTGTTTCCCAGAAGCAGACAGTAGAGATCGTAAAGATGTTGTATCGCGGAGCAAGAATCCTGATTCTGGATGAGCCGACAGCAGTTTTGACACCTCAGGAGGCGGACCGTTTATTTGACATTTTAAGAAATATGCGTAAAGACGGATGTTCCATTATGATCATTACTCATAAACTGCAGGAAGTGCTGGCACTGTCCGACCGTGTTGCAATCCTCAGAAAGGGTAAATACATAGATACAGTTGAAACAGCGCAGGCAAATGTACAGAGTCTGTCAGAGATGATGGTAGGAAACAGAGTTGATCTGAACATTGACCGTCCGGAGCCAAAAGATGTAAAGAAACGTCTGGTGGTCAAAGGGCTGAACTGTAAGAACAAAGACGATGTAAAAACATTGGATGATATTGATCTGGATGTAAATACAGGTGAGATCCTTGGTATTGCCGGAATTTCCGGAAGCGGCCAGAAAGAATTTCTGGAAGCAATTGCAGGTCTTCAGGAAATAGAGAGTGGTTCTATCAGTCTTCTTGATGATAATGGTAAAGGTATGGAACTTGCCGGAATGGACTCCATTTCTATTAACAAAGCCGGAATCAGTCTTGCATTTGTTCCGGAGGACCGTATCGGTATGGGACTTGTAGGCGATATGGACATGACAGATAATATGATGCTCAGAAGCTACCGTAATGGAAAAGGTCCGTTCCTGGATCGAAAGGGTCCGAAAGCTCTGGCTCTGAAAATCAAAGAACAGCTTGAAGTCATGACTCCGAGTATTTCCGCACCGGTCCGTCAGATGTCAGGCGGAAATGTCCAGAAAGTTCTGGTTGGAAGAGAGATTGCGCAGAATCCAAAGGTTCTTCTGGTTGCATTCCCTACCCGAGGCGTGGATATCAATACTTCTCATGTAATTTATAAACTTTTGAATGAACAGAAGAAAAAAGGAGTCGCTGTAGTCTGCGTAATTGAGGATCTGGATGTAGTTCTTGAACTGTGTGACAGAATTGCAGTATTCTGCGGCGGAAAGATCAGCGGAATTGCAGATGGAAGAACTGCAACAAAAGAAGAAATCGGCCTTCTTATGACGAAACACGAAAAAGGAGGGACACAGGCATGAAGAAAGAACCTTTTTTACAAATAAGTAAAAGAAGAAATAAAGCTGGATGGCAGGAGCGTCTTCTGATCCGTTTTATTGCACTGATCCTGGCACTGATCGTATGCGGTGCGGTGATCGTGGCACTGGTAAAGATGAATCCTGTGGATGTATACAAAGCAATCTGGGATGGTGCGATGGGTTCGGAACGACGTCTCTGGCAGACAATACGAGATACGATGGTTCTGTTGTGCATTTCCATTGGTCTTGCACCTGCATTTAAAATGAAATTCTGGAATATCGGTGCTGAGGGACAGATCCTGATCGGCGGTGCATGTTCCGCTGCTGTTATGATCTATGCAGGAGATAAAATGCCGACAGGACTGCTTCTGATCGTGATGTTTGTGGCAAGTGCAGTCGGTGGAATGATCTGGGGAATGATCCCGGCAGTATTTAAAGCACACTGGAATACCAATGAGACACTGTTTACCCTGATGCTGAACTATGTTGCCATGCAGGTTGTTACATACTGCATCGTATTCTGGGAAAATCCAAAAGGCTCCAATACCGTTGGTATCATCAATCAGGCAACAAAAGCCGGATGGCTCCCGGAGCTGTTTGGTCAGAAATATGGCTGGAATGTAGTGATCGTTCTGATCCTGACAGTAGGAATGTTTATTTACCTGAAATACTGTAAACAAGGTTATGAGATTGCAGTTGTAGGTGAGAGTGAAAACACTGCCAGATATGCAGGAATTCAGGTAAGAAAAGTCATTGTCCGTACAATGGCGATCTCCGGTGCAATCTGTGGTATCGCAGGTTTCGTTATCGTCAGCGGTGCCAGCCATACAATCTCCACAGCAACTGCAGACGGACGTGGATTTACCGCGATCATTGTTGCATGGCTTTCCAAGTTTAATACATTTATCATGATCGCAGTTTCCTTTGGCATTGTATTTATGGATCAGGGTGCTGTACAGATCGCAACTCAGTATGGATTGAATGAGAATGCTTCCGATGTTCTTCTGGGAATTATCCTGTTTTTCCTGATCGGTGCAGAATTTTTTATCAACTACAGAGTAAAGCGTGCAAAGAAATAGGAGGTAGATGCAATGAGTGTACTGACCATTTTTATTCAAAAAGCAATTGTCCAGGGCATCTGTATTCTGTATGGTGCGCTTGGCGAAATTATGACAGAGAAATCCGGTAACCTGAATCTGGGTATTCCGGGAATTATGTATATGGGCGGCATCTCCGGTCTGATGGGAGCCTTCCTTTATGAAAAAGATAACCCAAACCCTAATGCACTTATAGGTGTTCTGATATCGTTTTTATGTGCATTTGCATGTGCTGCGATCGGTGGACTGATCTACAGTATCCTGACGATCACACTTCGTGTAAACCAGAATGTAACAGGTCTTGCCCTTACAATTTTTGGTACTGGATTTGGTAACTTCTTCGGCGGTTCCATTTCCAAGCTTGCAGGCGGTGTAGGACAGATTTCCGTAAAAGTAACAGGAAGTGCCTATACGGCGAAAATCCCGGTATTATCAAAGATTCCGGTCATTGGAGGCATTTTGTTTAATTATGGATTTCTGACATATCTCTGCATTATCGCAGCAGTTGTGTTATCCTATTTCATGTTTAAGACAAGAGCAGGCTTAAGTCTCCGTGCTATCGGTGAGAATCCGGGAACTGCAGATGCTGCCGGAATCAATGTTATCAAGTACAAATATCTCTCAACCTGTATTGGTGCAGGACTGGCAGGACTCGGCGGACTTTATTTCGTAATGGAATATTCAGGCGGAACCTGGACTGATAATGGATTCGGAGACCGCGGCTGGCTTGCAGTTGCACTGGTAATCTTTGCGCTCTGGAAACCATTGAATGCAATCTGGGGAGCATTCCTGTTTGGAGCGCTTTATATCCTGTATCTGTATATTCCGGGACTTGGCCGAAGCATGCAGGAAGTATTTAAGGCATTGCCATATGTGGTAACGATTATCGTACTTGTATTTACAAGTTTCCGAAAGAAGAAAGAACATCAGCCGCCGGCTGCACTTGGACTTCCATATTTCAGGGAAGAAAGATAATAAAAATCGGAGATTGATGTTGATTCCAGAGTAAAATAGTATTATAATATCAGAAGCTATATAAAGCTGAGCAGAAAGTGCCCGTATGCGGATGTTGTGCAGGATGAATGCAGAGCAGGAAATATGGAAACGATAAATGCTGAGTAAAATTAAGGAGGAAATTTACAATGGCTAAAGTATCAAAAGATATGCTGATCGGTCAGCTTCTTCAGATTGACGCAAATATCGCACCAATTCTTATGAGAGCAGGAATGCATTGCCTTGGATGCCCGTCTTCTCAGATGGAGTCTCTGGAAGAGGCTGCTATGGTTCATGGACTGGATGCAGATGTACTTGTTAAGCAGATCAATGATTTTCTTGGAGAATAATCAATAATCAGGCGGCAAATAGACTGATATGTAAATGGGATGTTCTGAATGCGTTCAGGACATCCTTTTTTGTCCGAAAAAAAGAGCATTTCTTTTTTCTGCCTGCGGCAGAATGTGGAAATGCTCTTTAGAATGTATAAAATTGTTTATAACTGTACCAGCTGCTGCAGAGCAGAGGTGGAAATCAATTCACCGTGTTCTGTCAGATAAGCTTCACCTGAGAGTGTGAACGCTCTTCCGCGTCCATATTCTGTGAGAATATTGCATACTTTGTTGAATTCTTCCGGAGAGATGGATGACTGGTGAATTACCAGTTTGTAAATGTCGTCGGCAGGATCTTTATACAAAGTATTGATACCTGTAAAATAGCCGTTCAGTCCATGGGCTGCAGCGATCACATCATCCAGTGTATCGAATTCATAGAGACGGATAAGATTCACATCCGGCATCTGAGCATTGTCTTTATCGGCAGGCGGTGTATTTCTGGAAGCGCTTTTCTCCTTGTTCTGAGCACTCTTTACCTTGGCTTCATAAAGCTTCTGGAAAATATCGATGATATTATCTGCGCCGTCAAGCTGAACGGTATCTGTTTTCTCATTACCCTTGAACGGGGCAAATTTAGAAAATCGGGTATCCAGCTCCTCAGGATCCTCTACCTTAGTAATGATCAGGATAATACTCTCTGTACTTACGGGAATGGCTTCTATCATTAACGGGATATTATCCGCCTCGAAACCAAATTGTATCTGAGCCTGCTGCATCATATCGCGGAAAAGCTTCTTGGCTTTATCTGTGCCATAGGCTAATTCACTGATACGGATCTGATGACTCTCAAGGTCTTCTCTTGTTAAGGTGCAGCGTATCTGGTTGTCATTGATTTTTTCTATTTTCATGTTGTCACATCCTATTCTAAATAACGTTGCAAAAATTAATACTTTATTTATACAGAATACAAAAGATATTTTAATCCTGATATCTAAAAATATCTGTATTATTATGATATCAGGGTCGAAATACCCTTTGAACCTGACATCATTATTATATTTGTAGAAGCAGAGTAAATATAATAAGTATTTATGCTGTGATTATTGTGTTACAAAATGTATTCATACAAATATAATTTTATACACTATATTATATAACAGAAAACTGCAAAATGTAAAGATAAGTAATCTTCCTAAATATTAAATTTTTGGAAACAAAACGGAAAAAATTACATAAATACATAAAACTACTTGCGCGAAAGCAGAAAGCAGGTATAATAAAGGGCAGAAGAAACAATGAACCTGCGGTTCATATAAGTGAAGTTAAAAGAAATTCAGAACATTAACCCATGATCATAACTATTTTCTAAACCTCACTGCCAGTTATTCAGACGGCGTTCCTGCCGCGGCAGTGTACAGAGGTATGTTTCCCAGGATAAGATAAGTACAGCAGGGATATTGTTTTTTCAACAGCCGATAAGGTGCTTTCTAAAATCATGATTTTCAGGAGAAAGGAGGTAAGCTTACGGAAAATATATCACGTGCAAAAAAGAAAGCCCTGCGTAAACCACTGGAAAATGAACTCAAAGGTTACCGCGATCAGGGAATTCCCCTGTATCTTGACGGTATGCTCAGTAACCCGAAATCAATTGCAAAAGCCTGTCAGATTGCAGAAGGTGGTGGCTATATGCGGGATTACGTGGAAGATGAAAAAGGACGGATCGCCCGTGTAGACTTTGATTTCGTCCAGGAAAAATAACAGAAGATAAGGAAGGCTGCCCGAATAGATTTTGAAACAGTCCCCCGATGTTCCTGATGCCTTCGGGCAGCTGACAATATGAAAATTCTATGAAAAGTCGTTTTTTGCAATACAATTGTAATAATCTATGATATACTTATACTGAACGACGGCAATCACAGGTGTTGTTCAGGATCAGAACAATATCTGAGTATATCGAATACCGAAAGGAAGAAAAAAATGAAAAAAAATTATAAACCAATAGCTGTAGTCGTGGTTTTGATTTTTCTCGTAGCCATTCTTGGGATTGTAAGTCATATAGTGCTAAAATATGTGCCGTCCCGGGAGAAGATGGACCTGAACGAATATTATGGACAGGTGGCGGACGGGGAGATCGCACTGGTCATGGGAACCGAGAAGCTCGATGAACGCGGACTGGTTGACGGTGACAGAGTATATCTGCCGCTGGATGTGGTAAATACATATCTGAACCAGAGATATTACTGGGATTCAGCTGATCAGAAAGTACTTTATGCCACACCTTCTGAACTTACATCAGAAGCTGCATCTGCTGAGGCAGGAGAACAGGTCTGGCTTAAGGATGATACAGTATATCTGAATCTTTCCTATGTTCAGAAGTACACAGATATTGATGCATATATTTATAAAGATCCATATCGTATCGCTGTTCAGTATCAGTTTGACAATGTTAAAACGGTCAAGGTTAAGAAGAACACCAGTGTACGTTACCGCGGCGGAATCAAATCAGCAGTTATTGCTTCTGTGAAGAAGGGAACACAGCTTCGTCTGCTGGAAGAACTGGATAACTGGGACCAGGTTGCTACAGATGACGGATATATTGGTTATGTTGACAGGAAAGCAGTAGGAAAAGCAGAGGATACGAGTTTTGACAGAAGCTTTGATGGTGAGCAGTATTCTTATCTGACTATGGATAAGAAGGTTAATATGGTATGGCATCAGGTGACTTCTACAGATGCGAATGCTTATTTTGCAGATGCAACAGCTAATATGACAGGGGTGAATGTAATTTCACCTACCTGGTTCTATCTGACAGATACAGCCGGAAATATTGCAAATATTGCAAGTGCAGATTATGTGGCACAGGCACATGATAAGGGACTTCAGGTCTGGGGACTTATTGATAACTTTACTCAGGATGTAAGTACAACAGAAACACTTTCCAGCACTTCTGCAAGACAGAATATTATCAGTCAGCTGATTCAGGCTGCTACAAATGTGGGAATGGATGGTATTAATGTAGATTTTGAGTCACTGAGCGAAGATGTGGGAATTCATTTCCTTGAATTTCTGAGAGAACTTTCTATAGAATGTCATAAGAACAATCTGGTTCTTTCAGTAGATAATCCGGTTCCTGAGGATTTCACCAGTCATTACGACCGTGCTGAACAGGGGCGTGTTGTAGATTATGTTATCATTATGGGCTATGATGAACATTACGTAGGTTCTGAGGCTGGTTCTGTAGCATCTCTTCCATGGGTTGAACAAGGTGTGCAGGATACACTGGAAGAAGTTCCGGCGGAGCGTGTGATCAATGCGGTACCGTTCTACACCAGGCTGTGGAGAACTACCGGCGGAAATGTGACCAGCGAAGCCATTGGTATGGATCAGGCACAACAGGTAATAGCCGAGAATAATGTAGAAACTTACTGGGATAAGACAACATCTCAGAATTATGGAACTTATGATATTGATAATTCGACCTATCAGATCTGGCTGGAGGATTCCCAGTCCATCGCAGAGAAAGTGAAACTGGTATCCAAATATAACCTTGCAGGTGTTTCTGCATGGAAACTTGGATTTGAAAACAGCGGAATCTGGCAGGTAATTTCCGATAATCTGAATTAAAGAAATAAAACACTTGCGGGAGTTTCTGGACGCAGGCTCTAAAAACACCTTCTGAGACATATATTAAGTATAGTAATCCGGGGAGAAGTATATAAAATCCCGGAAACTGTAAATATGTCCGGAGGTGTTTTTTTGTATGAGCTATATGAAGAAGTATGGCATGGAGCTGCTGATGGCATGTCTGTTACTGGTGAGTTTCCTGATCCTGTCGAAGCAGGCAGCACAGGTGGCTGGAAACATGAGTACTGCTGAGCATTCCAGAACAATTTTGGTGGATGTGGGACACGGCGGTGCAGATCCGGGAATGATCGGAGTAGGCGGTCTTGAGGAAAAGGGGATTAATCTGCAGATTGCCCTGAAGCTGAAAGAGATTCTTGAAACTAAAGGATATACAGTGGTCATGACACGTGAGGAGGATAAAGGACTCTACGATGAAGACAGCAGAAATCAGAAAGCACAGGATATGCAGCGACGGATCGCAATGATCAAAGAGTGCAGACCAGTGTTGTGTGTCAGCATTCATCAGAACAGTTATCAGGATTCGGCAGTCTATGGTCCTCAGGTATTTTATTATGAAGATTCTGCTCAGGGTAAAGAGTTGGCAGAACTGATCCAGTCAGAATTGAACACCGGACTGGAAGTGGAGCGTCCAAGAGTGGCAAAAGGAAATAAGACCTATTATCTGCTGAAGAGAAGTGAAAGTGTGCTGAATATTGTAGAGTGCGGATTCCTGACTAATCCACAGGAAGCAGAACTGCTTCAGACAGATGAGTATCAGAATAAGGTGGCGCAGGCAGTAGCCAGGGGAATTGAAGGATACTTGAAAAAGTGAAAGAGTTCTCGAAGAATTTGTGTATGTATATATAAATCACATGATAATAAAATGTTTAATTTATGTGAACACACTTCTAATAAGTAAAGATTTTTGCTATACTGATACCGGTTTAACCGAATCAAGTAAGTTTCCTGCTTCAATTGCGAACGCAATAAGCAGTGGGTAGGGGCTTGCTTGTATCAGGAGGAGTACAAGCTCGCTCCGCTTGATTTTAAAGAGAAAGAGCGCAGGGAGAGATTATGCTTGGAATTATTTATCTGTTCCTGGCAGGAATGCTGGGATATGAAACTTCAAAGATATTGACAGAAGAAGGGAGAAGTATACAGGGTGTTAACCGTATCTGGCTGATACTTCCGGCTTCATTCGGAATTGGAACCCTTTTGCTGACCTGGGCTGTGTATGTTATTTCGTGGTTTTTCAGCGTGGTGGGAAAATCACAGAATCCATTGCTGTATGGAAATACTATAAGTATGGTTGGCGCAGCATTGATTCTTATCTTTGCGGCAGTATTGAGATATAAGAAGAATGCAGTAAGAACTGACGGAGGTCAGAAGAATATAAGAACAGGTTTGGCAGAAAAGCTGATAAGTAATAAGAAAGGTTTTAAGAGAGAAGTTCTTCTGTTTGGCCTGCTGGCAGTATTCATTACATATATGATGTATTACGTTTTCTATATAAGAGACGGAGTCTTGTATTCCGGCCTGACTGTATATGGAGATTATGCACCGCATACAGCGATGATGCGTTCCTTTTCTATGGGGAATAATTTTCCTACTCAGTATCCGCATTACGGCGGTGCAGATGTGAAGTATCATTTTATGTTTCAGTTTCTGACTGGAAATCTGGAATACCTGGGACTGCGGATGGATATTGCCTATAATATTGTAAGTTCTGCGTCACTTGTGGGATTTCTTATGCTGCTTTATCAGCTGGCATTACGGATCACAGGCAAAATAAGCTGTGGAGCAGTGACGATATTTCTGTTTTTTTTCAGAAGTGGAATGGCTTTTTTCAGATTTGTGTGGGAACATATTCAGACAGGAGATTTGCTGGAAACATTAAGCGAAAATGTATCTTTCATCGGATATACCACCAATGAGAACTGGGGATTATGGAATTTTAATGTGTATCTGAATCAGAGACATCTGGCATTTGGGCTTCTGCTGGTAACACTGGCATTGTATCTGTTTATGGATTGGCTGGAAGCAGGAACCGCACATGAGGAAAAAGGACTTCTCTGGATGAAAGGGAGATTTTTCTCAAAGGAAGGATGGAAAAGCAGAAATCCGGAGCAGGCACTGCTTATGGGAATGTTTCTGGGACTGTGTGCGTTCTGGAACGGAGCGGCAGTGATCGGTGGATTGTTGATACTGTGTGGATTTGCAATTTTTTCAGATGGAAAAATTGATTATGCTATTACTGCAGCAGTATCGATTTTCTTTTCCTATCTCCAGACGAAGATTTTTATTTCAGGAAGTGCTATGAGTCCTCAGATTTATCTGGGATTTCTGGCTGAGGATAAGACAGTCTGGGGAGTAGTGAAATATCTGTTCTGGATGAGCGGAATCTTTTTTCTCGGTCTGGCGGTGTTGGTATGGTTTGTGCGGAGACGGGAACGGATGATTCTTCTGGGATTTCTTTTTCCGACGATCTTTGCTTTTGTACTTTTGATGACACCGGATATTAATGTGAATCATAAATATATCATGATTTCCTATGCGTTTCTGGCAATCTTCTGGGCATGGGCGATATGCAGCCTGTGGAATCGGAAAATTTATGGGAAAATTCTGGCAGCAGTATTAGCGATTTGTCTCAGTGCAACGGGGATTTATGATTTTGCAGTAATTGTAAGAGGAAACGGTCCGGGCAGACGTGTGGCTGTAAATATGGATAGTGATCTGACAAAATGGCTGGCAGATAATCTGGATAAAGATGATCTGCTGCTGACTCCGGAGTATAGTATGAATGAAGTGACGATGTCGGGAGTGATGCTTTACTGCGGATGGCCATATTATGCGTGGTCAGCAGGGTATGATACCAATTACCGGGCTGCACAGGCTGTGACTATTTATACTACAATGGACAGCGAGGAGCTGAAAAAAGTGGTAAAACAGGAGCGGATCACTTATATTCTGTTTGAAGAGGGATCGGAATTTGAGCAGCAGCAATGTGTGGAGGACACGATAGCTGCCACATATGAGAAGGTATATGAAACAGAAGATGGCAGAATACGGATTTATAAGACATCTGAGTGATTCGGGCGGAAATAATAGTCTGACAACCTGGCACAGGTAATCGATAAGTTACAGGGCAAAAGGAAAAATGAGTAAGATTAATGAATAAATAAGAGGGAAGAGGAGGAAATACTGATGAAGAAATGGGCACCGCGAGTGCTTCTGGCAGCAGCTCTTGCAGGGCTGTCTGCATTTTTGATGAAGGGAGATGTCTGGACATTCTGGACCTGGTGGATACTGGCGTTTCTGATGGGGATGGTTGCCATGCCTGTAACCGGGCGGCTGTTTGCAGGATTTGAAGATAAGGGCTGGATGTTCTCAAAAGTACTGGCAGTTACAGTAACTGGTTTTCTTACCTGGCTGCTTGTGACTGTGAAAATCCTGCCGTTTACGGCTGTTACCTGCATTGGAGTGTCACTGGTATGTGCGGTTGGATGTGGGATTCTGTATCATTTTCAGATAAAAAAGGGCATTGATTGTATCCCGGCTGGAAAAGGAGATCTGGTTTACTGGGAAGAAATCCTGTTTTTTATATTTTTTATGATGTGGACATATTTTGCAGGATTTCGTCCACAGGCTTATGGAACTGAGAAATTTATGGATTACGGTTTCATGGAGACCATGATGCGCAGTACTACACTTCCTGCAAGAGATCTGTGGTACTCGGAAGGCACGATCAATTATTATTATGGCGGACAATATTTCGCAGTATTTCTTACAAAGCTGACTGGAACCAGAGTGGAACTTACTTACAATCTGATGCGTACTTTTGTGGCGGCATTTGCATTTGTGCTTCCGTTCTCACTGGTTTATCAGATGTCAGTGGACAGGCTAAAAGGAAAACTGACAGGGAAGAAACGATGTGTGCCGGCTGTGGCAGGAATTGTGGCAGGACTTTCTGTATCTGTTGCGGGAAATATGCATTATGTAGTTTACAGCAAGATCATTCCGTGGATCCAGAGACTTCAGGGAAAAGAAACGGACAGTTACTGGTTCCCGGATGCTACCCGATATATTGGATATAATCCGGATGTACCGGATAAGACGATTCATGAATTTCCGTGTTATTCTTTTGTACTGGGAGATTTACATGCGCATGTGGTCAATGTGATGTTTGTGCTGTTCCTGGTGGGACTTCTCTATGCATGGATGCGAAGCGTGCGTATGCGGGAAGCAGTGATCGAAAAGCCGGGACAAAAGGAATTCTGGAAGAAACAACTGCTGATTCCGCATATTCTGCTGGCTGCAGTTATGATCGGCATGTTTCGTTTTACGAATTTCTGGGACTTTATTATTTATTTCGTAGTGACCGGTGGAGTAGTACTTTTTACCAATATTGTTCAGTTTAACGGAAAAGTGAAGAAGATACTGGGAGTGACTGTGGTGCAGGCCGTAGAGATCATTGTGATTTCTTATGTGGTTGCTCTGCCGTTTACCTTACAGTTTGACAGTATGTTCAAGGGTGTTGGAATCGCGCAGAATCATTCGATGATCCATCAGCTGTTGATTCTCTGGGGACTGCCGGTATTCCTGACAGTGCTGCTGATCATCTGCATTATATGGGAAAAACTTCGCGGCGGAGCGAACAGAAGTCTTTATCGACTGATGAAAGCAATTTCAGTGCCGGATCTCTTTACGATCATTATGGGACTTTGTGCCATAGGATTGATCGCGATTCCGGAGTTTGTTTATGTAAGAGATATTTATGAAAATGGAAATGCCAGGGCAAATACTATGTTTAAGCTGACTTACCAGGCATATATGCTGTTTGGAATGACCATGGGATATGGGATTTTCCGTATGCTGGCAGATGCGCGTAAGAAAATATTTAAGATTTTGTCCGTTATCGGTCTGGTACTGCTTTGCTGGACGTTTGGCTATTTCGGAAACAGTGTACATGCGTGGTTCGGAAATGTCTGGGATCCGTCAGAATATAAGGGATTGAATGCAACTTCTTTCCTGGAGAATGATTTCGCAGAGGATGTATCCGGCATTCAGTGGCTCAAGAAAAACGTTAAAGGTTCACCGGTTGTGCTTGAGGCGAACGGGGACAGTTACAGCGGATACGAACGTGTTTCTGCAATGACCGGACTGCCGACTGTGCTTGGATGGTATGTACATGAGTGGCTCTGGCGTGATGACACGGCGGACCTGAATGAGAAGAGTGCGGATATTGAGGAGATTTATACTTCTACAGATGAAGAGAGGGTAAAGGAATTGCTCGATGAGTATGATGTTTCTTATATTTTTGTCGGATCGAAAGAGAGGGAGAAATATGGGGAGGCATTGAATGAAGAAGTGTTGAAATCACTGGGAGAAGTTGTGTTCCAGGATGAGGTGTATAGTACTTATATTCTTAAAGTTAATAAGTAAGAGAGTAGAAAATGGCGGCAGTTGTGCCGCCATTTTTGCGTTTTTGGGTAATCTTACAGTCAAGAGGAACGCGTTAAAAAATATTTCATTTCCTGTGCGGTTTCGGGCACTAAGATATTCTAAGCCGCCAAAAATCTGCTAAAGGCATGAGCCGCCCTCTCAAACTCGCTCCGTTGCAAACTTCGCTCAGACACGTGAGACGGTCGGCTCATAACGCAGATTTTTACCAGCTAAGAATATCTAAGAACCCTGCAAATGCACAGGAAATGAAATATTTTTTAACGCTGGTTATTGGCTGGAATGGTTGGGGGAGTAATTATTAGGCGGTAAAGAGGAGAAAAGTAAAATTACAGATATAGATTGCAATTGTATTATGATGATATATGATGGGTAACATCATATAAGAAAAATATGTTGATATAGTGGAAAAATGAAGATATGACATTGTATCGATAAGGAGTAAGTGAGGATCGTGAATATTCACATGACAGGAATGGAGAGTTTAAAAATGAGGAAACGAATAATTCAGGTTAGACATTATAGCAAAAAAATGATGCTTATGTTGTTGACAGGAGCAATTTGCTGTAGTTCATTTTTTTGCGAAACTGCTTTTGCGAAAATCAGTAAAGTAAGGGTTTATGATGTGGAAAAAGGAACTACAAGTTTCACATCTTTTACATATTCGGATAGTAAAAAGGATGAATCACTGGCTCCATCAGAGGGAACAGGAATAAGTTCATCTGCTTCTCAGAAGGCAGTTATTTTTCATCAGGCAGATGGTTCTACGATAACAAAAAAAGCAGCCAGTAATGGAAAAGTGACACTTCCGGCAATAAGAAATCAGACAGGCTACACTTTTCTTGGATGGAGTACAAAACCGGGTCAAACTCAGAATCCGCAGTATCAGGCGGGACAGGTGATACAGGTAAGGAAGAAAACTCATTTATATGCAGTCATGTATAACTGGAAGCAGGAGCCAGATATGCGGGTCAATAATCTGTCTGCTCAGTTATCGGAGTATTCCAGAGCTATTTTTGTGGGAGATTCCAGAACATATTTTCTGCAGAAGACTCTTCTTCAGGAATATGGTAAGGACGCAGTTTCAAAGGTATCATTTGTGTGCAAGTCAGGGGAAGGCCTGAACTGGTTTGAAACGACAGGGGAGAGACTGCTGAGAAATGAAATTGCCCGCCTGCAGTCAGATAAGCCTGTAGCAGTTATTTTTAATCTTGGTGTGAATGATCTTTCGAATCATAATTCAGGGAATGGGGTTGATTATAAAGGTGTGGCAAATGCATATCTTGCATATATGAATACTCTGGCAGATGAACTTGGAAGTAACTGCAGATTGTTTTATATGTCTGTAAATCCGGTAAATACAGCAATGAAACCAACCCGAAAAGAAGCACAGTTACGTTACTTTAATAACAGATTGCAGAGCGGATTAAATAACAGATTTCAATGGATAGATACCTATAAATATCTGATGAAAAATGGTTACAGTACCTATAATGCGTTTAGGGGAAATATAGATGACGGCGTTCACTATTCTGCGCGTACTTATAAAAGAATTTATAAATATTGTATGAATGTGATCAGAAATAATACATAAGAATACAGATGTAGAAATGGGAGGTAAACACAGATACCTCTCATTTTTTTGCTTATAGCTGAATAGAAAAAAATCTGTTATTATGAGAACCGATTTATTTTTATATGCATCTAATTAGTGTAAAAGAAAAAATAAACACGTGTACAAATCCGGCCGGAGAGAAGGAGAAAGCAGATTATGACGAAAGATGCATTTATCAGGGAGATTCGAAATGCAGAGATAATGTTGTATCATATATCAAAGTCTATTTTGAAAAATGATTCTGATTGTGGTGATGCTGTGCAGGAGACTCTTTTAAAAGCATATGAAAAACTTCCCATGTTAAAAGAAGAGAAGTTCTTCCGAACATGGATTACCAGGATATTGATCAATGAATGTAAGGGGATTCTTCGAAAACAGAAAAAGGTTGTTCCATATGAAGACTATATGGATAATGAAAGGTTGTCTGAGGAGAATCGGTACCATCATTTATATATGGCGATTATGGAACTTCCGGAAGATTTAAGAATTTTGGTAAAAAATAAATGATGGGAAGAAGAAAATGAAGAATTTATTACCAATTGGAAGTGTAGTGCAAATTGAAGGCGGAACACGAAAAACAGTTATTATAGGAATTTTACAATATAATCAGGAAAAGCCGGATAAATTATATGATTACTTAGGAGTTCCCTATCCGGAAGGATTTATTGGACAGGGGAGTACTTATCTTTTTAATCATGAGGCAATAAGTGAAGTAGTCTATAAAGGATTTGAAGATGAGGAAAGGGAAAATCTTATGAATCTCGTTGATAAAATTCAGAAGGGGATGGAAAATATATAGGTTTATATGAAAAATTTTGTGTCTATAACTTATGAATCTTTCTGATTGTTTAATAGGAGAAAAAAGAGAATGAAAAAGATAATAAGAAAATGGTTTAGTATTATATTGATTGTGTCACTTTGTATGACAACTACGACACCGGCAATGGCTGCTTCATCGAAATATAATGAAGCAGTATCCAATTATCGTAGATACATGAGAATGCAAAACGGACGGTATAAGATTGTAGATATAGATGGAAATGGAATACCTGAGCTACTTACGCATACGTGGAGAAATGAAATTTATACATATAATCCAAAAACTGGGAAGAGAGTACGTTTGGGGGCAATTGCATATGGGAAGGGATATAATTTACCAATTACATATTCAAAAAAGTGTCATACGGTAATGTTAAACAGTGCTAATACAGGAGGAAGTATTAAAGAGATATATAAAATTAATGGACTGAAATCTAAAAGGTTAGTTAGAGCAGAAGCTTTTAATGGCAAATTTGAGAGTGGATATAAAGTTAATGGAAAAAAGGTGAATCGATCTGTATATAATAAAAAGATTCGCATGTATATGAAAAAAGCTGTTGATTTCAATGTTAGATAAAATGGATAGTAGGAAATGCTTTAAATAATTATTTTGGAAAACAAAGAGAAAGGTTGTTGGATGAAAAGTATCGCATATGTTTGATGCCATGTATGATAAGTCTACGGGAAGACGTGTGAGATACAAAAAAATTTGTTCGAGTAATTTTTATGGGAGAATACCTTATGAAAAGGAAAATATTAAAGTTAACAATTGTTATGGCAGCGGCAGTTGGCATAATTATGAGTGGAACGGACGGGAACAGAGATATTTACGCAATGGGGGATGCCATTGCGGAATATGATGCAAGTACAGATCCATATTTTGAAAATGATATGGAGTTATATTATCAATATGTGCAAAGCCATGAGCTGAGGGATTTTCTGGATGGAACAGAGGGAATCTTCGGTGATATAACAAGTTATGATAATATATATGCCGGAAAAATTAAAGTGGCTGATTTCGATGGTGATAATCGTGCAGAAGTATGGATCGTAGGTCCAGCGGCAGCTGCTAATTATATCGCCGGAATTCTGGATATTTCAGATGGGGAGGTGAAATGTGTTTTTAACGGATGGGGAACTGAGGCTGGAAGATATAAAGATCCTGTAACGGGAAAAACAGGAATCGTAATTCATGAGGGAAATGCAGATGGTAACTTTCATTTAAGAGACAGTCTTTATGATGAAGATTGGAATGAGATTATTTTGTATGAAGAAAGGGGCACTGAAGATGAAAATGAGGCTATCTATACAGCTTATACCAATAATGAAGAACGACAGCTGACAATGAGTGAGTATGATGAAGAAATTTCTAATCTATATGATAATTGTACTATGACGAAAGCGGTAGCGGAGATGTCGGGTGACCCAGAAACAACTCAGATAGATAAGCAGGGAATATTAGATTTTTTGCAGTCATTGAACTCAACGAAAGATACAGGAACTGAAGCGGAAACTCAGAATGGTACAGTTACCGGTTATCCTGAGTATGATGAAATAATACGTCAATATTATCAGGGAATGATTTCGAAGTGGTCTATGAATGAGTTTAGTGAAAAAAATTTGTGTTATCTGGCAGGTTTGGAAATGAGCGGTGCAGACAATTTAGGATACTGTCTTATGGATATTAACGGAGACGGTATAGATGAATTGGTAATAGGAAATGCGGGTGATAATCCATATACCGGAATGTTTTTTGATATGTATACAATCGTTGAGGGACAAAGGGTATTAGTTGCGTCGAGCGGAGAACGTGACAGATATTATGTATGTGAAGATTATACGATTGCAAATGAAGGGTCTGGCGGTGCATCTAATTCTGTTTGGAATTATTATGAGTTTGTTTCTGGTCAGTTAGAATTAAAAGAAGGAGTGTTTTTTGATGCTTATACTCATCCGGAAAATCCCTGGTTTTATACCACAACGAGTACGGTAGAAGATTATTCCACTCCGGTTTCAGAAGAAGAGGCACGAACTTTTATTGATAAATATACATATATGAATATTCCATATATATTGCTGAAAGAAATCAATTTTGGAAACTATGGACAAACTGAAACAACATCTTCCATACAGAGTGCAGAACAAAAAGAGCAAATATCTTCCACACAACAGGAAAAGACTAAAATAGAAGAAACAGAACAACAGGCAGCTGCTATTGAGGCAGAAATAAGTGAAAATACAGGTATATCTGATGAAGAATATACACAGAAACTAAACCAGTTGTATGAACTTTGGGACAAGGTTCTAAATGATGTGTGGGCGGACTTAAAGAATACGCTTCCATCAGAAGAAATGGATGTTCTTACGCAAGAAGAAATAGAATGGATTAACAGTAAGGAGAATACTATAAATTCTATCAGAAATGTGTCTGAGACAGATGCTCTTATTAAGGCAGCAGAACTCACAAAGGAAAGGGTATATGTATTGCTTGACAGATTGGGATATTGATTTCCTGTCAGTTTGCAGGGGTAAATTATTGTTACTGTTCACACGCAACTGTTCCGCGAGGTGTTTTGGCATGAATATGCCAAAATCCCGAGACATACGGCGCGAATTTATGCGATTAGCATAAATTCTGTGCATCGCGAAGCGTGTTACTGGGCACGGAGTGAACAGCAACAAATTATTATACATTCAGAGGAAATGAAAGAAGTAATTTGCGTAAAAGAGCACTATACATTATACTGTTATTTATATAAGCCGTGTTTTGGGCTTTATAAAATTGAAAATACTCTGAACAGGAGAAACTTATACATATGTCTAAATTCAGCAACTACCTAAAAAGTTTGATCAATAACAGCGGTGAGTCCGTATCTGCAATAGCGAGGAATATTAATGTTGAAAGAACGTTGATACACAAGGCTATGACCGGGGACAGGACGTTGCCGTATCCGGCAGTCAGGGCTCTTGCTGCTTACCTTAATATGCCTATAGATGAACGACAGGAGTTCTTTCGGTTATATGATATTCACCTTCAGGGAGAGGAAGCTTATGAAAACCGGCAGGCGGTCTGTGAGTTATTAAACACATTATCATCCCTTAGTTTAATAATGCCTCCGCCGCCGGAGGTCAGTTCTATTTCAATGACCGGACAGCTTATTCGAGGTGAACATGCAGTACATAGCGCAATACGATCGGTATTGATTTATGAAACGTCTCATATAACAGATCCTGAGTTTTTATTATTTATTCCGGACAAGTTAAATATTACGATGGAACTTATGGAGCTGTGGCTGAATGAGAGACATTTTCAGGTTACGGAGCTTCTTTCGTTGCGTTCTGTGCGTAATGTTACTAACAGGCAGAACCTGGAGAAATTAAGTTCTGTGATTCCATTGTGTCTGGCTTCGCGTGGAAATTATAAGCCTTATTATTTTACAGAAGCAGTTGGCGCGCTTGGGGTATCACCTATGTGCCATTATATTATTACACCTGATTATCTGATACAGATTTCAGAGGACCTGACTACTGCTCAGATTCGAAATGATCCGGAACTTATAATATATTACAGTAACTGGTTCAAAACTTTAATTCAGAATTTTGATCCATTGGCACGATGCAGCTCCAATATCATGGAAGTGCTGATGGAATATATAAGGGGTACATCTCCGGATGCTTTACAGGTGATTATGTCACAGCCATGTCCGGGGCGGTACATTACAAAAAATGTAATACAGAAATACCTGAATAGTGATGATATGCCGTATGACCAGATGTATCAGCTTGTGGAAAATCATTTTTCAGTTTTGCGTCAGATCGAAAAGAATTATGTGACTATCTTTACGGAAAAAGGGCTGGAAGATTTGATCCGGAGCTGTGTACTTCAGGATATGCCGCCGCAATACGTTCCTCCATTGGATGCTGCTGATATTAAAAGCATGCTTCAGTCATTGTATGAGGAAATTGATAAAGGTACAGTTGAAGGACTGATCGTTCGCCCGACATATCTTAAAATACCGGATTATCTTAGTTTTTATATGGCTCCGGAAACAGGAATTCACATTTATACTACGAATGCATTTATCTATGGTGCATATTGCTGTGATATTCATATTGCGGAAACTTCAATATGTAAAATGTTTTCAGATTTTGTTCAGGGATTGCCAGGCAGCCCTATGGTTTACTCAAAGGAAGAAACATTGGGATTACTCAGACAATATATCGACAGGATATAGCTAAAAAACTGTGACAGAAAACATGCCATATTTTGCACAAAACCAGTCACAGCTTGTAATATCTTCCAAATATGTTTAAAATAAACATACAATCATTGTTCCTGAACCGGAAGTGATTTCGGTGTGGGAGGGATGGTTGGGATCGTGAGGTAATTTCCGAAACGGCGTTGGAAGAAAAAGATTAAATATTTAACTGAAAAGGCAAGGTCTAAACAACGAAACATAGTTCGGACCTTGTCTTTTGTTTTGGCAGATTTTAATCGAAGCGGATTGCGAATATCCGCTTGACCAGGGTTAAGCAAGCTGCGAATATGGAAGGCAGTAAATATCCGCCAGACGGAAATGACAGTGGAAAATGGAAATAAAGGTAGAGACAAAAGTGGAAAAATCGTGTACAATAGCTTTTGTGGAATAATAAAATAAATGTAACTGTTCATTACCTTCACAGTTATGAGTCAGAGTACTTCATTGGACAGTGGACTGCTGAATAGTTACAAACAAATTACGTATATAAAGAAGGCAGGAAAATAATGAAAGCAGAAGTTGTATCCATGACTGCGGATAAGCTTGATATGGAAGCCATTCAGCGTGGTGGAGAAATTTTGAAACAGGGTGGTCTGGTTGCGTTTCCTACGGAGACTGTATATGGTCTTGGAGGAGATGCGTTGAATCCGCAGGCATCTATGAAGATTTATGCAGCCAAGGGCAGACCGTCAGACAATCCTCTGATCGTGCATATTGCGGAATTTGATAAGTTGGCACCTATCGTGGCGGAAGTTCCGGAGAAGGCGAAGATTCTGGCCAGGAAGTATTGGCCGGGACCGCTTACTATGATTTTACCGAAGTCTGATCTGGTGCCGAGGGAGACTACAGGAGGACTGGACAGTGTGGCTGTTCGTTTTCCAAGTGACAGGATCGCTCAGGAACTGATCAAAGCAGCCGGCGGTTATGTGGCTGCACCAAGCGCGAATACTTCCGGCAGACCAAGTCCTACAACTGCACAGCATGTGGAAGAGGATCTTGGTGAAACTATTGAGATGATCATTGACGGAGGCCAGGTGGGAATTGGTCTTGAGTCTACGATCGTGGATTTCACAGAGGATATTCCGGTTGTTTTACGTCCGGGCTATATTTCTCTGGAAATGCTTCAGGAGACGCTGGGTGATGTACGGATGGATAAAGGGCTGATCGCAGCTGACAGTAAGATTCGTCCGAAAGCACCGGGAATGAAGTATCGTCATTATGCGCCGAAAGCTGATCTGGCAATCGTTGAGGGGACAGAAGAAGCGGTTGTGAAGAAGATCAATGAGCTGGCAGCAGAGGCGAAAGCCCGCGGAGAACAGGTTGGTATCATTGCGACAGATGAAACGAAAGACAGATATCCGGAGGGACTGGTAGTAAGTATCGGCAGCCGGAAAGAAGAGGAGACGATTGCTCATCATCTGTATGAAGTGCTTCGTGACTTTGACCAGAGCGCGGTTAAGTCCATTTATTCAGAAGCATTTTATACACCGAGAATGGGACAGGCTATTATGAACCGTCTGCTGAAGGCAGCAGGTCATAAGATAATTCGAGTAGGGGAATAAGTATTACTGATCATGAAGAAAACCGTAACGGGTAAGTATCGTATAAAAACAGAGAAAGGTCAGAAGGAAATATAAATAAATTAATTTCAGGAGGAAAAAAGGAATGATAGCTTTAGGATGTGATCACGGAGGATATGAACTGAAACTGGAGATCAGAAAATATCTGGACGAGAAAGGAATTGAGTACAAAGATTATGGATGCGACAGCACTGCTTCCGTAGATTATCCGGTATATGCAAAGAAGGTTGCACATGCAATTCTTGACGGTGAATGCGAGAAGGGTATCCTGATCTGCGGAACCGGTATCGGAATTTCTATTACAGCAAACAAGATCAAAGGAATCAGAGCTGCAGTCTGCACAGACTGTTTTACTGCAGAGGCTACAAGACTTCACAATGATGCAAATATCCTTGCACTTGGCGGAAGAGTTGTAGGTCCTGGACTTGCTGTCAAGATTGTAGATACTTTCTTAAATACACCATTCTCCAATGATGAGAGACATATCAGAAGAATCAATCAGATGGAGACAGAATAATCTCTGGCTATCTTTAACAGGGGGCACAGAAATATGGATAAAAATTGTAAACGTACAGATTATTTATCATGGGATGAGTATTTCATGGGAGTTGCCATGATGTCCGGAATGCGTTCCAAGGATCCGAACTCTCAGGTTGGAGCCTGTATCGTAAGTGAAGACAACAAAATTCTTTCTATGGGGTATAATGGATTTCCGAAGGGATGTTCAGATGATGAATTTCCGTGGGCAAGAGAAGGGGATGATCTTCACACGAAATATTTTTATGTCACTCACAGTGAACTGAATGCAATCCTTAACTACAGAGGCGGAAGTCTGGAGGGGGCGAAGCTTTATGTTTCACTGTTTCCGTGCAATGAATGTGCGAAGGCGATCATTCAGGCCGGCATCAAGACGATCGTTTATGACTGTGACAAATATGCAGACACACCGGCAGTGATCGCGTCCAAGAGAATGCTGGACGCTGCGGGAGTCAGGTATTATAAGTACAACAGGACAGGCAGGAAGATTACTATTGAAGTGTAGAAGTGTGATCGTTACTGTTCACGGGTAATATCCCGCGAGTGTTTCAAAGTGTGTAATTTTAACTCTTGACACAATCGTACATTTCAAATAAAATAAAATCAAATGCAAATATTTACGGCGATGAAGAGAATAGTACATAAGGAGCAATCCCAGAGAGGAATTCATTTGGTGGAAGGATTCTGTGCGCGAGTTATGGAACCGGCCTCGGAGCTCCGTACAATTGAAGTACGGCGTTTTTTCCTGCGTTATCGGAAGAAGAGCGAGCAGTGTGCAGGCATTTGGGCACAGTGCTAATTAGGGTGGTACCGCCGAAGCCTTTCGGTCCCTTGTGAGGGATGCTGGGCTTCTTTTTTTCGTCTTTTGTATTCCGGCTGATATTGCCGGATATACCGAAAGATTGTATACAGCAGAAAATGAGAAGAGTATGCATTCCGCCGCGACTATATCCTGATGCTCTGTCAGGATCAACACAATCACATAAAAAGGAGAAACAATCATGGCAAACAACAAGAAACTGGTAGAAGCCATCACATCCATGGAAGACGATTTCGCCCAGTGGTATACCGATGTTGTAAAGAAAGCTGAACTTTGCGGATATACCAGCGTAAAAGGCTGCATGGCGATCAAACCTGCAGGATATGCGATCTGGGAAAACATCCAGCATGAACTGGACAGAAGATTCAAAGAAACAGGCGTACAGAACGTATATATGCCTATTTTTATCCCGGAATCTCTTCTTCAGAAAGAGAAAGATCACGTAGAAGGATTTGCACCTGAGGTTGCATGGGTAACTCACGGTGGTCTGGATCCGCTTCAGGAGCGTCTGTGCGTACGTCCGACATCGGAGACATTATTCTGCGATTTCTATGCAAAAGAGATCCAGTCCCACAGAGACCTGCCGAAAGTATATAATCAGTGGTGCTCTGTAGTACGTTGGGAAAAGACAACACGTCCATTCCTTCGTTCCCGTGAGTTCTTATGGCAGGAAGGCCATACAGCTCATGCAACAGCAGAGGAAGCAGAAGAGCGTACGATCCAGATGCTGAACCTGTATGCAGATTTCTGTGAAGAAGTACTTGCTATCCCGGTTATCAAGGGACAGAAGACTGATAAAGAGAAATTCTCCGGTGCAGAAGCTACTTATACAATTGAGTCTCTGATGCATGATGGAAAAGCTCTTCAGTCCGGTACAAGCCATAACTTCGGCGATGGATTTGCAAGAGCATTCGGCATCCAGTATACAGATAAAGAGAATAAACTTCAGTATGTACACCAGACATCCTGGGGAATGACAACACGTATGATCGGTGCCATCATCATGGTACACGGTGATAACAGTGGTCTGGTGCTGCCTCCGAGAATTGCTCCGACACAGGCAGTGATCATCCCGATCCAGCAGAGAAAAGAAGGTGTTCTGGAGAAAGCTGACGAAATGTTTGCAGCATTAAAGGCAGCAGGAGTCCGCGTAAAAGTAGACGACACAGACAAGAGCCCGGGATTCAAATTCGCAGAGCAGGAAATGCGTGGTATTCCGGTTCGTATCGAGTGCGGCCCGAAAGATATCGAGAATGGTCAGGCTGTGATCTGCCGTCGTGATACAAGAGAGAAATACACAGTTAAATTCGAAGAGCTTGTAGAGAAAGTACAGGAGATCTTGGAAACAATCCAGAAGGATATGCTGGAGCGTGCACGTGCACACAGAGATGCTCATACTTATGTTGCTACAAACTACGAAGAATTCAAAGATACGATCGTCAACAAACCAGGCTTCGTAAAAGCTATGTGGTGTGGTGACCGTGCATGTGAAGACAAGATCAAAGAAGATGTTCAGGCTACATCCAGATGTATGCCGTTTGAACAGGAACATTTAAGTGATGTCTGCGTATGTTGCGGAAAACCGGCTAAGAAGATGGTTTACTGGGGAAGAGCATACTAATTCAGAAGAAATAACAATAAAGAAAACCGGCAGCAGAGACATATCTGGATGCCGGTTTTCGGAATTTGATTTATTAATTATAGGAAACTAAAAACTTTCAGGCAGAAAATCAATAATAAATATAAACAGATAAGGATGGTCATATGATTCTGGAAATACCCAAAAACGCGGAGACAATTTTGCACATACTGGAAAATGCAGGTTATGAAGCTTATGTAGTAGGCGGATGCGTCCGCGATTCTATTCTGGGGCGTATCCCGGATGACTGGGATATCACTACATCTGCGAAGCCGGAGCAGGTAAAAGCACTGTTTCACAGAACTGTAGATACCGGTCTGCAGCATGGAACTGTGACTGTTCTTATGGAAAAAGAAGGCTATGAGGTCACTACTTATCGTGTGGACGGTGAGTACGAGGACGGCAGACATCCGAAAGAAGTAACCTTTACCGCAAGCCTTGAGGAAGACTTAAAGCGGCGGGACTTTACTATCAATGCTATGGCGTACAATCCTTCCAGAGGACTTGTTGATCTTTTCGGCGGAATGGAAGATATTGACAGAAAGATTATCCGCTGCGTAGGTGATCCGCTGGAGCGTTTTACAGAAGATGCGCTCCGTATTATGCGTGCTGTACGGTTCAGCGCTCAACTTGGCTTTACCATTGAGGATGAGACACGTAAAGCATTGAAAGTTCTGGCGCCGAATCTGAAGCATGTCAGCGCAGAGCGTATTCAGGTGGAACTTGTGAAGCTTCTTATGTCACCCCATCCTGATTATCTCAGGGTAGCCTATGAGGCGGGGATCACTGCAGAATTTCTGCCGGAATTTGATGCCTGCATGGAAACTCCGCAGAATACTCCTCATCACTGTTATACAGTTGGGGAGCACATCCTGCACAGTCTTGATTATGTGCGTGCGGACCGTGTTCTGCGTATTACCATGTTGCTTCATGATATTGGAAAACCTGTGGTGCGAAAAACGGATGAGAATGGAAGAGACCATTTCAAAACCCACGGGGATGCAGGAGAAAAGATGGCAGGTCAGATCCTGCGCAGGCTGAAATTTGACAATGATACCATCCGCAAAGTCACCCGCCTTGTGAAATGGCATGATGATAGACCGGAGGGAACGACGAAATCTGTGCGTCGTGCAGTGAATCGCATCGGTGAGGATCTTTTTCCATATTATCTGGAAGTGCAGCAGGCAGATATGCTGGCACAGAGTGAATACAGACGTGTTGAGAAACAGGAGCGTCTGGATAAGGTGAAAGAGGCTTATGAAGTGATTCTGAATGAGCATCAATGCGTATCACTGAAGACTCTGGCAGTTACGGGAAAAGATTTGATCCAGGCAGGATATAAGCCGGGCCGCGAAATCGGAGAGACACTGAACCGGCTGCTGGAAGAGGTACTTGCTGATCCGCAGAAGAATCAGAAAGAAATATTGCTGGGCATGCTTGATATGAAATAAATAGCCAGAAATCCGGGGGTATATCCCCCGGATTTTTTTCATATGTATAGAAAGTATCAAAATAAGAGGGGGATATGTCATTGTATGATTACGGACTAGGCACTCTGGCTCAGTATGAGCTGACAGCAGACCGTTCTGCAAGGACAAGGGGGGCCCTGCTTTGTTATACTTCGCAGGGACTTTTGATTTTGAGGGAGTTTCACGGTTCGGAAAAAAAGCTGAAAAAACAGCAGGAGCTTTTGCTTCATCTCAGGGAATGTGGAATGAATATTGACTATTTTCTGCAGAATTCTCAGGAAAGTCTGGTCAGCAGGGATAAAGATCAGTTGACTTTTACTCTGCAGCACTGGTATGAAGGACGGGAATGCGATACCAAATCCAGGGATGATATCATAAAAAGTGTCCGGACGCTGGCAAGGTTACATATTTTAATGAAAATGGAACCTGTGGAGGAATACAGGGAAAGATCCCTGCGGGATGAATATCTGCGGCATAATCAGGAGCTTCGCAAAATTCGCAAATTTATCAGGAAAAAGGGAGCTTCCTGTGTATTTGAGAAAGACTATCTGGCAAGTGTGGAGTGGTTCCTGCAGAGAGCCCAGTATGCGGCAGAGCTTCTGGATGAGACAGAATATGACAGTCTCAGGGAACAGGCATGGAAAGAAGGGCAGGTCTGTCACGGAGAATATAATCAGCACAATGTGCTGATGCTGAAGGGAGATAATGAAGCAGTTGCAGTGACTAATTTCAGCCGCTGGAATTTCGATATCCAGATGGCAGATCTGTATCGTTTTATGAGAAAAATTCTGGAAAAGCATAACTGGAACCTGAATCTGGCACAGGAAATGTTGCGGGAATACCACAGAATCCGCCCGATTTCAAAAGCAGAATGGCAGAATCTGAGAGTACGTTTTACCTATCCCGAAAAATACTGGAAGCTTGCAAATCATTATTATTCACATAAAAAGGTGTGGATCTCTGAGAAAAATGTGGAAAAGCTTCAGAATCTCATCAGACAGAGAGAAAACTGGAAGGATTTTGGACAAAAGTGTTTTAAGGATTATCCTGCTGATTTTTAAAAAATATAGTACGTGTTATAAGGGGCATATTTCAGGTATCTGGAATTGCCTGAATCTTTGGAAAAACCTTGACAATATAGGTAAAAAGGTATATATATAGAGGATAGAGCTCTGTCGCTTTTGGCAGATGCCACCAAACAAGAAAGAGATCATTAGAGGAGGAAACACCATGAATAAAACAGAATTAGTAGCAGCTATGGCGAAAGAGACAAACTTATCCAAGAAGGACGTAGAAGATGTTCTGAAATCTTTCGTTGATGTCGTTTCTAAAGAACTGAAAAATGGCGGAAAGATCCAGTTAGTTGGATTCGGTACATTTGAAGTAAGTGAAAGAGCTGCTAGAGAGGGAAGAAATCCTCAGACTGGTGAAACAATGAAGATCGAAGCTTCTAAAGCACCGAAATTCAAAGCTGGAAAAGCTTTAAAAGATATGGTTAACGGTAAATAATTAAGACAATAACGATAACCGGGGGAACGAAAGTTCCCCCTTTTTGATGTTTGTAGGATTGTGAGAGCGGAGCAGAACAATCCGTGAGTATTCATTTATTAGCAGGAGTAGAATATGAGATTAGATAAATACTTAAAGGTGTCACGTCTGATCAAACGCCGTACAGTAGCGAATGAAGCCTGTGATGCAGGACGAGTTCTTGTAAACGATAAACCGGCCAAGGCATCTGTACAGGTTAAGACAGGAGATACCATTGAAATCCAGTTTGGAAGCAGGAATGTTAAAGTGGAAGTACTGGATGTCAAAGAGACTGTAAAAAAAGAAGATGTAGAGAGTATGTACAAATATCTGTAATTACTCATTTTATTGTCTATTTCAGGAGTTTTAAACATAAACTACTGATAAGCGATATATCAAAAGGTCATAGCCTCCGGGCAGCTGTGACCGGGAGGCGGCGATGGAAGAAAAAAAGGTACTTTCACCACACAGCCTGATGCTGGAGAACCGTCAGGGCGGCAGAATCACCGGAGTAAAGGATGTAAAATCCTTTGATGAAAAAGAAATCCTGCTTTTTACACAGGCAGGCAGACTTGTAATAAAAGGAGAACAGCTTCATGTGAAGCAGCTCGATCTGGAAAAAGGAGAAGTAGATCTGGAAGGAAAAGTGGACAGTCTTACCTATCTGTCAAAGAATACAGATAACAGAGATGAATCTTTTCTAAAAAGGATGTTTCGTTAAGAGATGAGTACATTTATTCATCATGAATTACTACTTCTGGTACGGACCGTGGCTGCAGGAGCGGTTCTCCTTTTATGTTATGATCTGCTTATCGCATTTCGAAATGTCCTGGCACATACAGACCGGGCTGCAGGAGTAGAAGATCTTTTGTATTGGCTGTGCTGCGCATTTTTTGTTTTCTCAGAGATTTACAGAACAAATGAAGGAATTTTGCGCTTTTTTATGATTTGCGGTTTCTTGCTGGGAGCATATGTCTGCCACAGGACGCTTGGCGGTATTTTTGTAAAATGCTGTACGAAACTCCTGGAGATTCCTGTAATAATTATTAAATTTTTGATAAAATGGTTGCTATTTCCGGTCAAAAGATGTAAACTTCTGAGGTATAAAACGTGTAAATATGCTATAAAAGAAAGGCTGGCAAATTGGGTAGTTCTAAGAAAAAAAAGAAGAAAAGAAAAGTAGGCTACGAATCTCTTGGAATGCTTGCGATTGCGCTGGTTGTTTTAGTTCTTCTGGGAGGACTTATGCTTAAAAGCAATGACCTTCAGGAACGCCTCACAGGATATGATGCTAAGGCCGCCACTCTTCAGCAGCAGATAGAAGATGAGCAGAACCGTACAGAAGAGATCGATAAATTAAAGAAATACATGGAGACAGACGAATATGCTGAGGAAGTTGCCAGAGAGAAACTGGGACTTGTGAAGGACAATGAGACTGTTTTTAAGAAGCAGCAGTAGCAGAAATACTAACAGTTAAAAAGTCGAAAACTTTTAAGACTTTTTCGTCTGAGTTTGACAGATATTTCAGAGCCCTTTCCATATAATACCTCTGATAAGAATTATAAGGGGAATTTATAAGGGGAGGGGAGAATATGCAGGAATGGATGATTGCCATGCTCGTTATCAGCATTATGCTGATCATACGGGACATGGCAAAAACTATTTTAGCGGAAAATCTGCCGGATACAGAAGAACTGCTTTCTTTGCAGGAGAATCATCCGCAGAAAGAACGCGTGGAGAAATATGCGGCGTCTTTTCAGAAACTGGCAGATACTTTTTATGGGATGCCATACCGTAAAGATTATCTGAGCAGCAGGCAGATTGAGAGGATCATTGAGGATACAAATACAAAAGTATGCAGCAGATGTTATCAGAGGGAGATTTGCTGGGGAGAACACAGTCAGGAACTTGGCAAAGGTGTGGAAGCACTGGTACGCTCTATGGAAAGCGGAAACGAGGATGATATCAGAAGTATCCGCAGTGACTGGACAAGTATATGTCCGCGGTCCGTGCAGTATTATGAGGCGGTTGTGGAGAATTTTCAGAGAGAGAAGCAGAACCTGATGTGGGATAACCGTATGATCGAGAACCGGCTGGCAGTTGCACAGCAGCTCATGGAAGTTTCGCGGATCATGGAGAATGTGGCAAGTAATCTGTATGATCTGGAAAGAGGCACACCCCAGTTTGAAGAAGAGCTGCGCAAAAATCTGCGCAAAAGCCATGTGATTCTGCGTCAGGCGTGGGTGATGGACAAGGTGAAAGGCCGCAGGCAGGTGTTTCTTACTATGCGTGCAAGAAGTGGACAATGCATTTCCATGACAGAAATCTCACAGCTTCTCTCAGGTGCCTGTGGGAGTCCTATGGTGCCTGTGAATGGAAGCAGGTGTATTGTAAACGGAGAATATCATACCATTCATTTTGTTGAAGATGTAAGTTATCAGATACTTTACGGAGTCGCCAGACTGACCAGGGAAGAAGAAAAAGTTTCCGGCGATAACTATGTGTGCAGACAGGAAGACGGAGGCAGATTTGTTATGTGTCTTTCGGATGGAATGGGTTCCGGGATGGAAGCCTGCAGGGAGAGCGAAACTGTCGTAGAACTTCTGGAGCAGTTTCTGGAATCAGGATTTTCGCAGGAGACGGCTGCCAAGATGGTTAACTCCGCACTGGTGCTTAAAGGGCAGGAGGGAATGTTCTCTACTGTGGATATCTGCGCGGTAGATCTGTATACAGGAATCTGTAATTTCCTGAAAGCAGGGGCCGCATCAACTTTTATAAAGAGAGACCATTGGGTGGAGTCTATCACGTCTGAAAGTCTGGCAGCAGGACTGGTACAGCAGATTGACTTTGAGACTGCATCCAGAAAGCTTTATCACGGGGATTATCTGGTTATGATGACGGACGGAGTTCTGGATGCGCTTCCAAGCCAGAAAGAGGAAGAGACTATGAAGGAGATCATCATGGATGTTCATGAGGAGTCACCTAAAGACTTCGGCAGGGGAATCCTGGAAAGAGTGCTGGGATACAGCGATTATCGTGCCCGGGATGATATGACAGTACTTGTAGCAGGTGTATGGAAGAAATAATCAAAGTTATATTGACAAAGAGTATTAGAGACAAAAAGGATAAAAAATGAAAAGAGAAGTTCTTGCTTACATAAAGCAAAACAAAATGATTGAAAAAAATGATGTGGTCCTTGCCGGTGTGTCCGGGGGAAGTGACTCTATGGCAATGCTGCGGATATTGAAAGAACTGCAGCCTGAATTGAAGTTTATGTTGCGTGTTGTTCATGTACATCATGGAATACGTGGACAGGAAGCTGACAGGGACAGCAGTTTTGTGGAAAACATATGCAGGGAATGGCAGATTCCATGTATGGTTTATTATTATGATGTACCGAAACTGAGCCGTAAGTGGAAGCTGGGTGAGGAAGAAACCGGAAGAATCGTCAGGAAAGAAGCTTTTCAGAAAGAAATCAGTGCCTGGAATCCGGAAACCAGGATCAGGATCGCGCTGGCACATAACCAGGAGGATCTGGCTGAGACCATGATCCACAATCTTTGCCGTGGAACCGGTCTTCGCGGACTCTGCACCATGCGTCCTGTGGACGGGGAGATCATCCGTCCGATCTTATGTTTAAGCAGAGAAAAAATTGCCGATTATTTAAAAGAAGAGAATATTTCCCATATTCAGGACAGCACCAATCTGTCAGATGAATATACCAGAAACCGCATTCGCCATCATATTCTGCCTATGCTGGAGCAGCAGATAAATATAAAGGCAGCGGCACATATGGCAGAAACTGCAGCGAGGATATCTCAGGCAGAGGAATATCTGACACAGCAGAGCAGTCAGGTTCTGAAAGATTACAGGACAGATAATGGGTATTATTTTACAGAAAAATTTTTTATGGAGCCTCAGATCATTCAGACATATGCGCTGCAGCAGGCAATGGAAGATCTGGCGGGGAGACGGAAGGACCTGACAGCAGTACATTTTCAGAAGGTTCTGACGCTTTATGAGATGCAGACCGGAAGAAGGGTAAGTTTGCCGTATCATATGGAGGCCAGAAGAGATTACACAGGAGTACGGCTTTTTTTACAGGAAGAAGATTCAGTCATAGGAAGGTCAGTATGGACAGGTCAGGATAGCGGAGAAAGTGCAGGTTCCGCAGCAGAGGAGAAGAATTATAGAACACATGCTGCAGAGATGGAGTGTGAAATCAGGATTCCCGGAACTGTTATCTGCCCGCTGGGCACTTTTTCAACGGAAATATTTTCCTATGAAGGTCAGAAGATTGAAGAAAAGAAGTATACGAAATGGCTGGATTATGATAAAATAAAAAAGAATCCGTGTATTCGAACCAGACAGACAGGGGATTACATGGTCATCAACGCACAGGGAAACACAAAGAAACTGAACCGATGCATGATCGATGAGAAGATCCCGTCAGAGAAGCGGGATAAGATTCCGCTGATCGCATGCGGAAATGAGATTCTCTGGCTGGTAGGAAGCAGGATGAATGAGAGGTATAAAATTAACCCCCAAACCAGGAAGGTGTTAGTATTAAATTACCAAGGAGGACACGAAAATGAGTGAGAAAATCAAAGTTTTACTCAGCGAAGAGGAAGTAGATTCCCGCATTAAGCAGATCGCAGCAAAAATCAGCAAGGATTATGCAGGCAAAGAGATCCATTTAATCTGTGTATTAAAGGGTGGTGTGTTCTTTACATGTGAACTTGCCAAGAGAATCACAGTACCGGTTTCTCTTGACTTTATGTCTGTATCCAGCTATGGCGATGATACCAAATCCAGCGGTGTTGTAAAGATCGTCAAAGACCTTGACCAGCCGCTTGAAGGCAAGGATGTTCTGATCGTAGAGGATATCATTGATTCAGGAAGAACTTTAAGCTACCTGATCGATATTCTTAAGAAGAGAAATCCTAACAGTATCCGCCTTTGTACACTACTGGACAAACCGGAACGTAGAGTCAAAGATGTCAAAGTTGATTACTGCTGTTTCAACATTCCGGATGAGTTCGTAGTTGGATATGGTCTGGACTATGCGCAGAAATACAGGAATCTTCCATTCATCGGAGTAGTAGAACTGGGGGAAGACTGAAAGGAGATTTAACTAAGTGAACAAACAGCCAAGCAGAATTGGTCTGTATCTGGTGCTGATCATTGCTCTGGTAGCCGGTTATTTCTATCTCAATAATCAGGTGGTGTCTCAGAGCAGTTACACACAGAAGCAGCTGGAGCAGGCTCTTGAAGACAACAAGGTGGTTGATGCAACGATTCAGCAGAACAGAGAAGTTCCGACAGGTGCTGTGATCGTAGACACAACAGATGACGGACAGAGAAAAGTCTATGTGACAGATGTCAATCAGGCGATCGAACTGCTGAACAAATATAACATTGATGTTACAACTCAGAATGTACCGGGAGATAATTTGTTCCTGACAACGTTGCTGCCGGTTCTTCTTACCGGAGCACTTGTGATCTTTCTGATCATGATGATGAACCGTCAGATGTCCGGCGGTGGCGGCGGAAATGCCAAGATGATGAATTTCGGCAAGAGCCGTGCGAGAATGACAACTCCGGATGACAATAAGAAAGTTACTTTTGATAATGTAGCAGGACTGCAGGAGGAGAAGGAAGATCTGGTAGAGGTAGTAGATTTTCTGAAATCTCCGCAGAAGTATACAAAAGTCGGCGCAAGAATTCCGAAGGGCGTGATTCTTGTAGGCCCTCCAGGAACAGGTAAGACACTTCTGGCAAAAGCAGTAGCCGGGGAAGCAGGAGTTCCGTTCTTCTCTATTTCAGGTTCTGATTTTGTGGAAATGTTTGTCGGTGTAGGTGCATCCCGTGTGCGTGACCTCTTTGAAGAGGGCAAGCGTCATGCTCCGTGTATTATTTTTATCGATGAGATCGATGCGGTTGCCAGACAGCGTGGAACCGGTATGGGCGGCGGTCACGATGAGAGAGAACAGACACTGAACCAGCTCCTTGTAGAGATGGATGGTTTCGGTGTGAATGAAGGTATCATCGTAATGGCAGCAACGAACCGTGTGGATATCCTGGATCCGGCAATCCTTCGTCCGGGACGTTTTGACCGTAAAGTCGCAGTAGGACGTCCGGACGTGAAGGGAAGAGAAGAAATTCTCCATGTTCATGCCAAGGATAAACCGCTTGGTGAGGATGTGGATCTGGCTCAGATCGCAAAGACAACAGCAGGATTTACAGGTGCGGATCTGGAGAATCTTCTAAACGAAGCTGCTATTGAAGCTGCAAGGCAGGGAAGAGGATTTATCCGTCAGTCTGACATTAAGGGTGCTTTTATCAAAGTAGGCATCGGTGCTGAGAAGAAGAGCAAAGTGATTTCTGAGAAAGAGAAGAAGATCACAGCTTACCATGAATCCGGACATGCGATCCTGTTTCATGTACTTCCGGATATGGACCCTGTTTATACAATTTCCATTATCCCGACAGGAATGGGCGCAGCAGGTTACACAATGCCGCTTCCGGATAATGACGAGATGTTTAATACTAAAGGAAAAATGCTTCAGGATATTATGACTCTGTTGGGCGGACGTGTAGCAGAGGAGATCATCTTTGGAGATATTACCACAGGTGCATCCAATGATATCAAACGTGCCACTGCAACAGCCAGAAGCATGGTAATGAAATATGGTATGTCTGATAAGCTGGGACTCATCTCTTATGGAGATGACGATGACGAGGTATTCATCGGAAGAGATCTGGCTCACACCAGAAGCTACAGCGAAGATGTAGCCAAGGCAATCGATGAAGAAATCCGCCGTATTATCGGAGAATGCCATGACCAGGCGAAAAAGATTATTCTGGAACACGAGGACGTTCTGCACAAGTGCGCAGCACTTCTTCTTGAGAAGGAAAAGGTGCACAGAGACGAGTTTGAAGCACTTTTTACAACAGAAAATCCAGAAACAGAAAATACTGATATATAATATAACCAAAAAAGTGTGCCGAATTTTGTGAAGTTTGTGCACACTTTTTTCTTGCCCCATGCTATTATATATATCGTAAAAACCCCCCAATACATTATATAGTTTTTGCTACACCCCATAAGAAGAAATACCTTCTCCAAAAAAGCCAGCTTATCCCGCTGGCTTTTTTACTTTATCTAAAAAACAAAAAAGTGATGCGCGGTATATAGTGAACAGAATCACTGAATATGTACATAAATTTAGGAAAATCGGACGGTTGTCAGATGACTCATTTTAAGATAAAATAATACAGATGAAAAAAGAGACTGTTCATTTGACTGCAGAGAAACGGATTGCGAATATCCGATTGACATGAGTGGATCTGACATATATTAATATTAGCAGAAAAAACTTCTCCTGGAAGATTTGGAAAATGGATGGAAATGACAGAGAGGAATAGACGGAAATGGAACATGAAAAAGTAGATATAAGAAAAAAAATGCAGTATATCTTAAACATGCGTCCTGTATTTAATAAAGAGGCGCTTTTCAGTGATGGAACAGAATTTTACAGAAATCCGGCAGAACCGAAGGCCGGGGACACTGTAACGATTAAATTCCGTACACAGAGAAACAATGTTGACTCTGTATATCTTGTAAGTGGTGAGCAGCGTATGCAGATGCAGATCTGTGATACAGAGAATGGTTTTGATTATTATTCTGTGCAGATAACCATTGGAGAGGACATCTTCCGTTATTATTTTGAAATACAGTATGGCTGGGTAACCTGTTATTATAATAATCTTGGAGTCTGTACCAGACATGAAGGCAGAATGGATTTTGAAATTTATCCGGGTTTTGATACACCAAAGTGGGCAAAAGGTGCAGTTATGTACCAGATTTATGTAGACCGTTTCCTGAACGGAGATCCGACCAATGATGTAGTGACCGGAGAATATCACTACATTGGAGACAAGAGTGTACAGGTAGAACAGTGGAACAAGATACCGGCAGTGATGGGCGTGCGTGAATTCTACGGCGGCGACCTGCAGGGTATCATGAACAAGTTGGATTATCTGCAGGATCTGGGTGTAGAGGTTATTTATCTGAACCCAATCTTTGTATCACCAAGTAACCACAAATATGACTGCCAGGATTATGACTATGTAGACCCGCATTACGGCAGGATCGTAGAGGACTGCAATGAGGGAATCCTTCTGGGGGATGACGGCGATAATTCCCATGCATGGAAATATATCAAACGTGTCACAGACAAGAAGAATCTGGAGGCCAGCAACGAACTGTTTGCCAAACTGACTGCAGAGATCCACAGAAGAGGAATGAAGATCATTCTGGATGGTGTATTCAACCACTGCGGTTCTTTTAATAAATGGATGGACAGAGAGCGCATTTATGAGAACCAGGAGGGATATCCGAAAGGAGCTTATATTTCCGCTGACAGTCCATACAGAAATTTCTTCTCCTTTAATGATCTGAATAAATGGCCATACAATCCGACTTATGATGGATGGTGGACACACGATACACTTCCGAAGCTGAATTATGAAGGTTCTCAGGAACTTTATGACTATATTCTTCATGTAGGACAGAAATGGGTATCTGCACCGTACAACGTAGATGGATGGAGACTTGACGTGGCAGCAGACTTGGGTCACAGCAATGAGTTTAACCATAAATTCTGGAAAGATTTCCGCAAAGCAGTTAAGGCTGCTAATCCGAATGCAATCATTCTGGCTGAACATTATGGTAATCCGGAAGGATGGCTCCAGGGTGATGAATGGGATACAGTTATGAACTATGATGCGTTCATGGAACCGCTGACATGGTTCCTGACTGGTATGGAGAAACACAGTGATGAGTACAGAGAAGATCTGCTTGGAAACAGTAAAGCTTTTATCGGGGCAATGAAGAATCACATGCGTGCGCTTCATATGTCTGCTCTTCAGACAGCAATGAATGAGTTATCCAATCATGACCACTCCAGATTCCTGACCAGAACCAACCACAGAGTAGGAAGAATTTCCTACGCAGGTGCAGAAGCTGCATCTGAAGGAGTAAATCCTGCAGTTATGCGTGAAGCCGTAGCCATACAGATGACATGGCCGGGCGCACCGACCGTATATTATGGAGACGAAGCCGGACTCTGCGGATTCACAGATCCGGATAACAGACGTACGTATCCGTGGGGACGTGAAGATTACCAGATGATCGATTTCCACAGAGTAATGATCCGTATCCACAAGAGCTATGAAGTCTTAAAGACAGGTTCTCTTGGATTCCTCTGGAATGACTATCAGGGGCTCTGCTATGCAAGATTCTCACAGAAAGAGCAGATGATCGTGATCGTGAATAACCAGGCAGAGAGTCGTGAAGTAGAAATTCAGTTGTGGCAGGCCGGAATCAGCCGTCTGGCAGATACCAAGCTGGAGCGTATTGTTGTGACATCTGCAGACGGATTCACCGAAGAACCTGCAGAATACACCGCCTCCGCCGGAATCCTCAAACTTACAATGCCGGCATTTGGCGCGGTGGTTTTACATCATAAGAATTGATTTGGAAGGGCAGCCTCTTTAGAAATGAGAAAGGAGGCTGCTTTTTTGTGTATTGGTATAAGGGATGCGCAGAATAATATTTAATTTGGGTGCGGTTTCGGCATCTAAGAGTTTCTAATCTGTCAGTAATCTGCTAAGAGCATGAAAAAATGAGCAAAACTCGCCTGAAGGCTCAGACAGGTTGCTCATTTTTTCATAACGCAGATTTCTGGCAGATAAGAAACTCTAAGGTGCCTGCAAATGCACCCAAATTAAATATTATTCTGCGCTGATTTATTGAAGCAGTGGTAATAAAATGGGATATAGTGATGGCATGAGGATATTGATGGGGGAATTTCTTATGATATAAAAAAGACTCAGACAAATGTCTGAGTCTTAAGTGGATGGAGAAGGATTCGAACCTTCGAAAGCGTTGCTAACAGATTTACAGTCTGCCCCCTTTGGCCACTCGGGAATCCATCCTTGAACCGGAACTTATTATATATGAAACAGAATCAGATTGCAAGAACTTTTTTCAAAAAATCTGAAAAAATTAAAAGATTTCTCACACAGCATGGAGTTTTTCATAAATCTGTATAATTTTGTTTGTCATTTTTTTAGCAAAATAGTAGACGAAAAAGCAGAAATCTGGTAATATAACCATATCTGGATATAGATGTAATTCCATATCAAAGATTGATTAGAGTAACTGCGAAAGAACAGTTATTGTTCATATATCACGATCATACTGAGAAGGTGATGAACAGTAGCAGTGAACAGACAGTTACTACAGATTAGGAGGAATTTATCATGTTAGTAAGTGCAACAGAAATGCTGAAAAAAGCAAAAGCTGGTCATTATGCAGTTGGACAGTTCAACATCAACAACCTTGAGTGGACAAAAGCTATCCTTTTAACAGCTCAGGAACTGAACTCTCCTGTAATCCTCGGTGTATCCGAAGGTGCTGGTAAATACATGACTGGTTATAAAACAGTTGTTGGCATGGTTAACGGAATGATGGAAGAACTGAACATCACAGTTCCAGTAGCTCTTCACCTTGACCACGGCAGCTATGAAGGATGCTTAAAATGCGTAGAAGCAGGATTCTCATCCATCATGTTCGACGGATCTCACTATCCGATCGAAGAGAACGTTGCAAAAACTAAAGAACTGGTTAAGATTGTTGCTGAACACGGAATGTCTCTGGAAGCAGAAGTTGGTTCCATCGGTGGCGAAGAAGACGGTGTTGTAGGTATGGGCGAATGCGCAGATCCTAAGGAATGCAAGATGATCGCAGACCTTGGCATTGACTTCCTTGCAGCTGGTATCGGTAACATCCACGGAAAATATCCGGCAAACTGGAAAGGTTTAAGCTTTGAAACTCTTGACGCTATCCAGCAGTTAACAGGTGATATGCCACTCGTTCTTCACGGCGGCACAGGTATCCCTGCAGACATGATCAAGAAAGCTATCGACCTTGGTGTATCCAAGATCAACGTTAACACAGAGTGTCAGCTTTCCTTCGCAGCAGCTACACGTAAATACATCGAAGAAGGCAAAGACCAGCAGGGCAAAGGATACGATCCACGTAAACTTCTTGCACCTGGCTTCGAAGCAATCAAAGCTACTGTTAAAGAAAAAATGGAATTATTCGGATCAGTTAACAAAGCTTGATGATAACCTCATAAGCAATAAAAAATCTCACATCCTTTGCGGTGTGAGATTTTTTTGTGCTTATGGTGCTGCTATCAGTCTGCACCATCATTTCTTTCAAGTCTGGTTAGTTTTTTCGGTAATCCACAAAGAAAATCCGGATAAGAAAATGTATTTATATAATTGACAGATTTCTTTTGTGCTGATATAAAGAAGAAATAACGTAGTTTTCTGACAGGCAGCAGATTGTGGAAATGATTTTTTAAATATGCTATAAGATACAAGAACAGTGTCGGATGGAGGAAATATTCATGGATTATTTATCAAATAATGTGGCGGTGAATCTAAAGAGGATTCGGAAATCCAAGAGTATGAGTCTGGATCAGGTGTCTGAGCAGACGGGGGTGAGTAAGAGTATGCTGGCTCAGATTGAGAGAGGGACTGCCAATCCTTCTCTGGGTGTGCTGGGGAAGATCACCAGTGGTCTGAGGATTGAGTTTCAGGAGCTGATACAGCCGCCGAGAGTGGACTGTTGTCTGGTGACGCCGGCAGAGCTGGTTCCTACCAAGGAGGTAGCAGGACAGTACAGGGTATGGACCTGTCTGCCTTATGAGGATACCCGTCTGGTGGAGGTGTACCGGATTGAGGTGGAACCGGGTGGTGTTTATATCAGCGGCAGTCATGGGGAGAAGACAAGAGAATATCTGGCTGTTATGGAGGGGGTGCTTACTCTGGAATGCCATGGCGAGAAGTATGAAATCCACAGAGATCAGGTGTTTAAATTTGAAACGGATCAGAAGCATGTCTATCGGAACACAGGGAAGGAGAAAGCCTGCTGTACCTGTTTCTTTCTGGATTATCATTGATACAGTTGTATCAGGGATTCTGTCGCTGAAGCAACCCGCCGCAGGCGGAGAATCATGTTTGCAGGATTATTTCCTGTGTGATTGCTGGAATTACCATAGTCTGGAACTGAGTAGCGGTAGTGGAGCAGGTGATTTTATCCGAAGTATGAGTGTAAAGTGTATAATATAATGCACAAAATAATGAAAAAGATACACCAGAAAATGAATATCTGAAAAGAAAGAATATATGTAATGGTTTGTCAGTCTGCTATTTCATGAAGAGGCTGTGATGTTATGAATTGTTTAGAAACCTTTATAATATCGCACGAATATGTAGGGAATATTGGATATGCAATAAGGAGAACACAGAGCTTTGTATAAAAAAATGTAAATGTTCAAAAAAACATGTTGACAAATCATAAGGGCAGTGATATTGTAAGGATGTACAAAATAATACACAGAAAAAGTTAAGCAAAGGCGCTTACCCACACGGGTCAGTTTGTCTTTGCTTTTTTTATTATCTTAAGGATGCAGGAGGACACAGCTATGAAATTAAAAGACACAGGATTAACTTTTCAGGACATTAAGGACAAAGTAAACAAGTACATGATCGAGACTTATGAGAGATTTGATTTCCTTGCAGAGACAGCGGAGGGCATGTACATTTATGATGAGAATAAAACTCCATATCTTGATTTTTACGCTGGTATTGCAGTAAACAGCGCAGGAAACTGTAATCCGAAGGTTGTGGCTGCTGCAAAGGATCAGTTAGATGATATCATGCATACATTCAACTATCCATACACAATCCCGCAGGCACTGCTTGCTGAGAAGGTCTGTGAGACAATCGGAATGGACAAGATTTTCTATCAGAACTCAGGTACAGAGGCCAATGAGGCAATGATCAAAATGGCCCGTAAATATGGTATTGAAAAGTATGGTCCAAACCGTTATCATATCGTAACTGCAAAGATGGGATTCCATGGAAGAACCTTTGGTGCCATGTCTGCAACAGGTCAGCCGGGTAATGGATGCCAGGTTGGATTCGGACCTATGACTTATGGTTTCTCCTATGCACCGTACAATGACCTTCAGGCTTTCAAGGATGCATGTACAGAGAACACAATTGCCATTATGGTTGAGCCTGTACAGGGCGAGGGCGGTGTACATCCTGCAACAATGGAATTCATGCAGGGACTTCGTAAATTCTGTGATGAGAACGATATGCTTCTTCTGATCGATGAGGTACAGACAGGATGGTGCAGAACAGGTGCTGTTATGTCCTATATGAATTATGGTATCAAACCGGATATCGTATCTATGGCAAAGGCTCTGGGCGGTGGAATGCCGATCGGTGCCATCTGTGCAACAGCAGAGGTTGCCAAAGCTTTCACAGCAGGTTCCCATGGAACTACATTCGGCGGACATCCGGTAAGCTGTGCAGCTGCATTGGCTGAGGTGAATGAGCTTCTGGACAGAGATCTGGCTGGAAATGCAAAGAAGGTCGGCGATTACTTTGCAGCTAAGCTTGAGAAGCTTCCTCATGTAAAAGAAGTAAGACACCAGGGACTTCTGGTAGGTGTGGAATTTGATGATACTATCGGCGGAGTGGATGTAAAACATGGCTGCCTTGACAGACATCTTCTGATCACAGCCATTGGAGCACATATCATCCGTATGATCCCACCGCTTATTGTTACAGAAGAAGAGTGCGACAAAGCTGTAGCGATCATCGAAGATACAATTAAATCGCTGGAAAAATAAAATCCGGCAACGGAGTGATACAGTAAAAGGACAAGGGCGTCACGAATTATATTCGTGCGCCCTTTTATGATATGATATCAGGGTCAAAAGGTCAAAAAGTCGTTCGTGCTTGCACGATAAGACTTTTGAACTTGGGACCCGCCAAACATGAGAAAGTAGCGATTTACGTAGTAAATCAGCGGATTTCGAATGTTTGAGAATTGCGGGAGCTGCTTCGCAGCGGAGCAATTCGTAGATATCAAGTTAGGGGCAAAATACTTTTTGACCCTAACATCTTTATAAATAAAAATTTGAGTGTGAGAGGGAAGAGCATGAAACATCTGGTAATTACAATTGGCTGCGAATATGGAGCCAAGGGCAATGCCATCGGTAAGAAGATCGCACAGGATCTGGGGATTAAGTTTTATGACCGCGATCTTGTGGATGAGATCATCAAAGAGGTAGGCATCCCTACAGACATTATGGACAGAGTAGAGGAAGGTGGAACCATCGCAGGTAAGGGCGCACAGGGAGATGTGAGAGGTTCTTTTTCCAAATATGCGGATCTGACAGACCGCGCCATTCATGTACAGAAGCAGATTATCCGGAAGCTGGCTCAGAAAGAAGCCTGCGTGATCATCGGACGGTCTGCAGATTATATTCTGAAAGATACAGAAGGAATCCGACTGGTGAGAGCATTTATTTATGCACCTAATGATGTTCGTGTCCACAACATTATGGAAAGTCATAATCTCTCGGAAAAGGATGCAAAGCTTCTGCTGGATGAGAAGGATAAACGTTATCATAAGAGACATCTGGCACTGACAGGAAGTAACCGTGGTGACAGACATAACAGGGATATTCTTATTAACAGTGATTTTCTGGGAATTCAGGGAACAGCAGAATATCTGGAAGACCTGATCGCAAAAAAATACGGAAAAAAGGAGGCCTGACCTATGGAACAGAAAACATCTGAATTTGACAAAGTACTTGGCGCATGGGACATACTTGTAATTGCATTTGGCGCCATGATCGGCTGGGGTTGGGTAGTTTCCTCCGGTAACTGGATTGAATCCGGTGGTGTACTTGGTGCAGCTATTGCATTTGTAATCGGTGGAATTATGATCTTCTTCGTAGGTCTGACTTACGCAGAGCTTACAGCAGCCATGCCTCAGTGTGGCGGTGAGCATGTATTCAGCTACAGGGCAATGGGTTCGACGGGTTCTTTTATCTGTACCTGGGCGATCATTCTTGGATATGTAAGTGTTGCCTGCTTTGAGGCATGTGCTTTCCCAACGATCATCACTTATCTGTGGCCGGGGTTCCTGAAAGGATATCTCTATACAGTTGCAGGCTTTGATGTTTATGCATCCTGGCTGATCGTGGCGATCGTGATTGCTTTTCTTATTATGATGATCAACATTAATGGGGCAAAGACTGCAGCAGTTCTGCAGACTGTTCTTACCTGTATTATCGGCGGTGCCGGAATTATTCTGATCGTGGCTTCTGTGGTTACAGGAAGTGTGGATAACCTTCAGGGACAGATGTTTGTTGGAAACGGTACCGGCGAAGCAATGAAAAATATTATTAAGGTTGCAGTTATCACTCCGTTTTTCTTTATTGGTTTTGACGTTATCCCACAGGCAGCAGAGGAAATCAATGTTCCGCTGAAAAAAATCGGTAAAATGATGATTCTCTCTGTTGTGCTAGCTGTTGTATTTTATTCACTGGTGATTCTTGCAGTAGGTTATATCCTGAATCCGGCAGAGATCGTTGAGTCTCAGCAGGGAACAGGACTTGTAACAGCAGATGCCATGGCCAAGGCTTTTGGGACAAAGGTTATGGCCAAGGTTATCATTGTAGGTGGAATGTGCGGTATTATTACATCCTGGAACTCCTTCCTCCTTGGTGGTTCCCGTGCCATGTACTCTATGGCAGAATCCTACATGATTCCTCCGTTTTTTGCAAAGCTTCATCCGAAGCACAAAACTCCGGTTAATTCTCTGTATCTGATCGGTGCCCTGACTATGCTGGCTCCTTTTGCGGGAAGAACAATGATGGTCTGGATCTGTGATGCAGGTAACTTCGGATGTTGTCTTGCATACTGCATGGTCTCTATCTCTTTCCTGATCCTTCGTAAAAAGGAACTGGATATGGCAAGACCTTACAAAGTAGGCCATTACAAATTTGTAGGCTTTATGGCAGTAGTCATGTCAGGGCTGATGCTTCTGGTTTACTGTATTCCGGGTTCCGGTGGAAGTCTGGTATTTCAGGAATGGATTATGGTAGGTGGCTGGAGTTTACTTGGAGTTGTATTTTATGTAATCTGTAAACGTAAATATAAAGAAGACTTTGGTAAACTTATTGAGCTGATCTCTGATGAGGATGCAGCAAGTCTTATGCCGGAGGCTGATGATGAAGAGCTTGATGTGGTAATTGATGCAGCCATTGACAGGGTGCTTTCTTCTATGGCATAACGCTGTAAAAGACATGGCAATTATTGCTCTGAATTATTTCTGGTAACAGAGTTTTGAATTTGTGCAGGGTAGATGCCCTGCACATTGCAATATTGAAAAAATTATTGAAAAATCACAGGAAAAGAGGCAGAAATTAATGAATCCATTTGAATTTTTTATTCCTCAGAATATTACAGTCGGTGCAGGTACTCTGGCAAAGCTTCCGGAATGTGCCAAAAAGCTTGGAGGTTCTCATGCAATGCTGATCTCCGGACCTACTCTCCGGAAAATGGGAGTTGTGGATAAGGCGGCAGATTATCTGAAAGACGCCGGAATGGCAGTGGATATTTTTACAGATGTAGAAGCAAACCCATCTGTTACCACAGTAGAAAAAGCGACAGAAGCGTATAAGGAATCCGGTGCAGATTTCATCGTTGCGCTGGGCGGTGGCTCTCCCATGGATGTGGCAAAAGCAGTGGGAGTTACGGCTAAATATGGCGGAAGCATTACAGAATATGAGGGAGCGCATAAGGTTCCCGGAAAAATTGTTCCGCTGATCGCAATCCCGACTACAGCGGGAACCGGCTCAGAGGTTACGGCATTCTCTGTTATCACTGACCACAGCAGAGATTATAAGCTGACTGTATTCAGTTATGAGCTTCTTCCTGCATATGCGATCCTGGATCCTGAGCTTCTCACCTCTGCTCCGGCATCTGTGGCAGCAGCCTGCGGAATCGATGCATTTATCCATGCGGAGGAGGCTTATGTTTCCACAGCAGCATCTCCATTCTCTGACGCAATGGCAGAGAAAGCAATGGAGCTGATCGGTGGAAATATCCGCCGTTTTGTGGCAAGACGTACAGATCTGGAGGCAGCAGAAGCAATGCTTACAGGTTCTCTCTTTGCAGGAATCGCCTTTTCCTTTGCAAGACTTGGAAATGTCCATGCAATGAGCCATCCGGTAAGTGCTTTCTTTAATGTGGCACATGGAGTGGCAAATGCAGTTCTTCTCCCTGTAATTGCAGAATATAATGCGTTGGCAGATCATGGCAGATATCTGAAGATTTATAATTATATTAGTCCGATCCCTGCATATGAGGATGAATTCGAACCACTGATGCTGGTGGATGCCATCAGGGAATTAAACGAAGATATCGGAATCCCGGAAGACCTGACCACAGCCATCCGCCAGGCAAAGAAGGGAGAAGAGATTTCTGATGAGGAGATTGAAAGCAAGATCGATGCCATGGCAGATGATGCTATGAAGAGCGGAAATATCGCAGTAAATCCAAGATCCTCCAGGAAACAGGATATTGTGGAATTGTATTATAAGGCTTTGTAAAGAATATTATACCTGTACAGCCGGATTCGCAGACAAGCGAATGGTATAGTTATTTCGAAAACGATGTAATAGTATATATAAAAATATAGAATACGTGCAGAAACATTGAAATCGGCAAATAGTGCTCAATCTGAGTATTGTCACGATAAAAAATGTGTCTGCACGTTTTTTTATCAAATCAAACAAGCAGCGAAGCGGATTTTACAAATTGCTTTTTTAGTTTCTATATAATAGAATAATGTTGAAAAATAAGAATAGCAAAAAGCAGCAGGAGAACAAACGATGGAGCAGAAAAAAGCTTTTAACAAAAAGAAACTGAAGGTATTTCTTGCCTTGTGCATTGTAGTAGCTGTGACAGCAGGAATCGGATTGCTGGCTTATATATATCATATAGATACTACTACACTTGGAAGAAAAATCAGTGTGTATGGTCTGGATGTATCGAAGCTTACTGTAGGGGAAGCGCAGCAGAAGATATCGGAGACGTTTCAGAACAAAGTAGTAACGCTGAATGAAGATGGCGAGGATATTTACAGTATTTCCCTGGCACAGATGGGATATAGTCTGGATCAGGATATTTTGAAGGATGCGCTGAAAGCACTTCAGCAACAGAGAAGCCAGAAGTTTCAGTTACTTGCATCGCAGAAAGACTATGCAATAGATTATCAGATTATCAGGGATGAGGCACAGGAGAAGAATGCACTTGCAGATGAGAATTTTGATAACAAAGAAAGAACAGATTCCACAGATGCTCATATTCGATACAGTAAGAAGAAACAAAAATATGTTTTGGTGAAGCAGGTTGTAGGAAATCAGATAGATGAAAGCAGGCTGTTAAGTTATGTAGATGAAACTCTGGATGAGAAATTCAGGACAGAACTGCTTGCTTCGGACGTACAGATCGTGTTGAATGAAGAAGTTTACAGGCAACCGGATATTGAAGCGTCAGGGGAAATGAAGCAGCAGGTAAAGAAGCTGAATTCTCAGCTGAAGAAGTATCGCAGTACTACGGTTACATATGTTTTTGGCTCAGAAACTCAGATTCTGGATTCCGATACGATCAATTCCTGGCTGAAGATTAAGAATAACGGAATCAGTGTTGATAAAGATGCGGCAGCTGCTTATATTTCAGATATGGCGAATAAATATAATACGATTTATGTGCCGCGTACATTTCATACATCCGGGGGAGCAGATATCACGGTTTCTGATAATGAGTATGGATACAGAATTGATCAGGAAGGAGAACTTACACAGCTGCTGGAGGACCTGAAGAGCGGAGAGGCTGTATCAAGAGAACCTGTATACAGCAGCAGTGGTATGCAGAGAAACGGTACAGATGATCTGGCAGGCAGCTATATAGAGGTCAGCCTGGATGCTCAGCATTTATGGCTGTACAAGGATGGAGCTCTGGTTACAGAGACAGATATTGTCAGTGGGGCACCTACTGCGAAGCGCGAGACGTACAGGGGTGCATGGCCGATTGCTTATAAAGCGAGTCCGTTTACATTGAGCAGTGAGGAATACGGTTATGCGAAGACTGTAAATTACTGGATGCCGTTTGTTTATGGTCAGGGACTTCATGACGCGCCATGGCAGTCTGCATTTGGCGGTGACCGTTACAAAACAGGACATGGAAGTCATGGATGTATCAATCTGCCGGAAGATCAGGCAGCACTGATCTATAATACGATTGATGGAGGATATCCGATCATCATCTATTAAAGAATTATAACTGTTCAGCGAAGATATTAAACAACAGTTAAGGATAAAATATCATTTCGAAAAAGCTGGTAACAGGCATTGCAATGTTATCGGCTTTTTTCGTATGGGAAGAATAATCGATGCAAATAATTGCCCCGTATAGAAGAAAGGTATGATATAATTAATTCATATCTTCTGTACAGCCCAGGTGACATGGAGATATACAACACATCTATGAGGGAAAGAGAGGGCTATTTATGACAAAAGAGAAGAAAAAAATGTCACTGGCCATGCAGATTTTTATTGCGCTTGTACTGGCAATCGTGGCAGGACTGTTGATGCAGAAGTATGCGGATTTTGCACAGTCGTACATCAAACCTTTTGGAACGATCTTTTTGAATCTGGTTAAGTTCATTGTTGTTCCAATCGTATTATTTTCCATTATGTGTGGAATTATTTCCATGCGTGATATCAAGAAGGTCGGATCGATCGGTCTGAAAACAGTTGTATATTATTTATGCACAACTGCATTTGCGATTACGATCGGATTGATCGGCGGAAACCTGTTTAAAGGACTTTTTCCAAAGGTTGCTACTACAGACCTGACTTATGAGGCGGCAGAAGCTACGTCATTTATGGATACGATTGTGAATATTTTTCCATCTAATTTTGTTTCTCCTATGGTAGAAGCAAATATGCTCCAGATTATTGTGATGGCACTGTTACTGGGATTTGCCATTATTATGATCGGGGAAGAAAAGAATGCACGTGTCGTAAATGCATGTAATGATCTGAATGATGTATTTATGAAATGTATGGAGATGATCCTGAAGCTGTCTCCAATCGGTGTATTCTGTCTGTTGTGTCCGGTTATCGCGTCCAATGGACCGGCAATTATCGGTTCTCTGGCAATGGTGCTTCTGGCAGCATATATCTGCTATATTGTTCATGCAGTAGTTGTATATTCTATTGCAGTAAAGGCTATGGGCGGCTTAAGCCCGTTGGAATTCTTTAAGGGGATGCTTCCGGCGATCATGTTTGCTTTTTCCAGTGCATCTTCTGTAGGTACTTTGCCTATCAATATGGAATGTGTGGAGAAGATGGGAGCTTCTAAAGAGGTTACTTCATTTGTTCTGCCGCTGGGCGCTACCATTAACATGGATGGAACTGCGATTTATCAGGGTGTTTGTGCGATTTTTATTGCTGCATGTTATGGAATTCATCTTACTTTACCACAGATGCTGACAATTATTCTGACTGCGACACTGGCATCTATCGGTACTGCCGGAGTTCCGGGAGCAGGAATGGTAATGCTGGCAATGGTACTTACATCTGTTGGTCTGCCGGTAGACGGTATTGCGCTGGTTGCAGGCGTTGACCGAATCTTTGATATGGGAAGAACAACTGTAAATATCACTGGTGATGCAAGCTGTTGTATGATCGTTTCCAATATGGAAAAGAAAAAGGAAGCAAGGTTAAAACGAAGCTAAGAGATAAGAAACACGAATAAGACGGAATAGGAGGACGCAAACATGGAATTTCAGAATCTGATCGAGAAGAGAAGAACGGTTCGTAAATATTCAGAGGGTAATACGGTAAGCAAAGAGGATATTCTGACTATGGTAAAGGCGGCTCAGGAAGCACCTTCATGGAAGAATTCTCAGACAGGACGTTATTACTGCATTATGGATGAGAAAGATGTGAGTCAGTTCAGAGAAGAGTGTCTGCCGGAAATGAATGCCGGGAAGTGTGAAAATACGGTATTGATTATCAGTACTTTTGTTCACAACAGAGCGGGATTTCAGAAGGATGGGACTGCAGATAATGAACTGGGAAATGGATGGGGATGCTATGACCTGGGACTCCAGAATGAGAATCTGATATTGAAGGCCGAGGATCTGGGATACGGGACTCTTATTATGGGGATTCGTAATGCGGATAAGATTCGGGAGGTTTGCTCTATTCCGGAAACGGAAACAGTGGTTGCTGTGATCGCGGTGGGTGTTCCTGGGGAACAGCCTAATCGACCAAAAAGAAAAGGGACAGAGGATATTTTGAAGTTTGTATAAAGAGGGACGCAGGCTCTAAGCATTCTTTGTGGCTGGGTTTCGGGGGTTAAGAAAAGCTAAGGCTGGGAAATCAGGTAAAAGGGGACGCAAGCGCGAACCATTCTCTTCGGCTCGGTTTCGGACCTTAAGAAAAGCTAAGCCCTGGGAAATCAGGTAAAAGGGGACGCAAGCGCGAACCATTCTCTTCGGCTCGGTTTCGGACCTTAAGAAAAGCTAAGTCCTGGGAAATCAGGTAAAAGGGGACGCAAGCGCGAACCATTCTTTTCGGCTCGGTTTCGGGCCTTAAGAAAAGCTAAGTCCTGGAAAATCTGCTAAAAGCATTCGCAAATAACTCAAACTCGCTGCGCTCAGACAGTGAGTGATTTGCGAATAACG
>CAKRWH010000026.1:0-41385 GCA_934416185.1 uncultured Blautia sp.
AACGCCGGGCTTTTCGAAGTCCGGCGTTTTGTGTTGGATATAAAATGAGCTGCCGCACGTTAGTGCGACAGCCCCTTTTTGCATTAAATTTTCCATCTGAAAGTTTACGATAAATATGTTATGTATACTATATTATCTTTTATTAACATATGGATTTTACTATGATAGTAACATTTTTCTAATATCTATTAAATTTTTATGAAATCGAGAGACATTTAGTAAAAAAAATGTTATAATCGTACCATCTTAAAAAGGAGGACATTATGAAATTTCGTTGGGATAACCGCTATTTACACTGGGGTGTAACCGCTTTTCTGGTAATTGCCGCCAGTATGCTGTTTTATTATGGCATTTTTCATATGAAGACACTGATTGTAGGAATCAAGACTTTTCTGGGAATTATGGCACCTATTATCTATGGAGTAATCCTTGCCTATATTCTCAGCCCTCTGATCAATCTTTTTGAACAGAAACTGATCTATCCGCAATTATCAAAGCACAATATCCAGTTACAGAAGAAAGGAAGACGGGCCGTACGATGGGCATGTGTTCTTTTTTCTATGTTTTTGTTCTGGATTATTATTTATGCATTAATTATGATGGTACTTCCACAATTGATCCGAAGTATCATGAGTATTATTTACAGTTTTCCATACTATGTGAAGGTTATTGAAAAATGGCTGAATTCTTTTGTGGAACATGGCTGGAACATGAATTCTGATATGATTGATATGATCAATCAGTATTCTGCTAAAGCACAGGATTATCTTACCACTAATATTTTGCCGCAGATGCAGGATATGCTTAAAAATGTTTCTGCTGGTATCTTTGATATCCTGATTTTTATGAAGAATTTTCTGATCGGTGCAATTGTTGCCTTATATGTACTGGCGGATAAAGAGAAATTTGTTGCCAAGAGCAAAATGCTGGTATATGCAATATTTCCACATAAATGGGCAAACCTGATGATTCATTCCATGCGCTTTACTCATAAAACTTTTGGTGGCTTTATTTATGGAAAGCTGGTAGATTCGGCCATTATTGGAGTTTTGTGTTATATAGGCATGCTGCTTTTGCATATGCCGTTTCCAATCCTGGTCAGCGTAATTATCGGTGTCACCAATGTCATTCCGTTCTTTGGTCCTTATATTGGTGCTATTCCATGTATTTTTCTGATTCTGGTAGTAGATCCTATCAAAGGCCTGTATTTTGCCATTTTTATTCTGCTTCTTCAGCAGTTTGATGGAAATATCCTTGGTCCGAAAATTCTTGGCGAGACCACAGGGCTTTCCAGTTTTATGGTCATTGTAGCCATTCTGATCGGCGGTGGTCTTTTTGGCATTCCTGGCATGATTGCAGGAGTTCCTGTATTTGCCGTTCTTTATGCTATGATATGGCGTCTGATAGGTCATTCATTAAATGACAGAAAGATGCCTGTAGAAGAGGATATTTATGTAAATATTGATTGTCTGGATACCCAGACTGGTAAAGCAATTCCTCTTCCAAAAGAAGAAAAGCGGAAAATATCAGCCGAGAAACTGGCAGAAAACAGAAATAATTTCTTTATGAAAATATGGACTCCTATTTCAAAGATTGTTATGATCATATGGAAATATATTTTACAGGTTCTTCATTTTATAGGAAAATATGTGAAAAAAGTATGGACTGTTTTAAAGAATAAATATTATCAATTTAAAACAAGACAGGAGAAAAACAAATGAAATTACTGATTCAGCGCGTAAATCACGCGCAGGTAACTGTAGACGGCGAAATATGTGGCAAAATAGGAAAAGGCCTGTTGGTCTTTATCGGGGTAGGGCATAATGATACCAGAGAAATTGCTGATAAATATCTGAAAAAACTTCTCGGACTTCGAATCTTTGAAGATGCCAATGGAAAAACTAATCTTTCCCTGGATGATATAAATGGAGAGCTTCTTATGGTGTCTCAGTTTACATTATATGCAGACTGTAAAAGAGGAAATAGACCGGGATTTACAAATGCAGGAGCTCCCGACATGGCAAATGAACTCTACGAATATATGATTTCAGAGGCACAGAAGAAAGTCCCTGTTGTACAACATGGTATTTTTGGCGCAGATATGAAAGTGTCTCTGGAAAATGACGGTCCTTTTACTATTATTCTTGATGAAGCTATTTTATAGGCGTTCAGGCAACAGTTCAGCCTGAACACAACAAGGAGAATATATGAAGAAAAAAAAGTTTCGGATGTCAGTTATTCTTTGTATTCTGACACTCCTTTTATGCGTTGGAATTCCACAGTATTCCGCTATATCCGTTAAGGCTGCTATTAGTAAAACATCTAATAAACAAACAGGTTTTGTAAAAGAGGGTGGAAGCTGGTATTATTATGACAAAAATGGAAAAAAGGTAACCGGATGGTACCAGAATACTGCAGGAAATAAATATTATTTCGGAAAAACCGGTGCTGCAAAAACTGGAATACTTACAATTAAAGGCAAAAAATATTGTTTTAATGAAAAAGGCAGAATGCTTACCACATGGCAGACAGTAAATGGTAAAACCTATTTTTTTGATGAAAAAGAAGGATATATGTACACCAACTGGATTACCACTGCTGCAGGAAATAAATATTATTTCTGGCATGACGGAGTCATCCGTTCAGGTTTTCATAAAGTAAATAATGTATATTATTGTTTCAGTTCCAAAGGTAAAATGTACAGAAACTGCTTCCGCAAAAACGGAAGTTCTACTTATTATCTTCAGGCAAATGGAACCCTTGCCAAAGGACGTTTGAAAGTCAGGGGGACATGGTATTCTTTTAACAGAAATACCGGTCGTCTTGTCAGAAACGGATGGTATAAGGAAACAGATGGTTCCTACTATTACGCAGCTGCCAATGGAAAACTTGTAACAGGTTTTTATAAACCTGATTCCTATTATCGATATTTCCGTAAGTCAGACTGCAAGCTGGTTACCGGTTGGCAGACGATCAATGGATATAAATATTATTTTAAAAAGAAAAATGGAATTCGATATGATAATATTATTCTGAAAACTTCTTCCGGAAAAAGATATTATTTTGGATCTGACGGAAAACTTTTCTGCAGCAAATGGTTTACTAAGAATAATAAACATTATTATTCTACCTCTAATGGTGTTTTGGCTTCAGGGTGGCTGACAGTAAATGGCAAAAAATATTACATGAATCCATCGACCTGTGCACGTGAATCAGGATGGATTTCAGTAGATGGAGAAAAGTACTACTTGAATTCTTCTACAGGAGTTCTCGTTACAAATCAGTGGATTGATGACGATAATTATGTTGGAAAAAATGGTGCACTTATTCCCGGATACAGTGGTATTTCATTTCGATGGCCATTAAATTCCAGTTATTCTTATATCAGCAGTTATTTCGGAAACCGTCAGTCTCCTGGAGGGATTGGTTCCACTAACCATAAAGGTATAGATATTCCTGCACCTACAGGTACGCCTATTTATGCTGCAGCTTCAGGAACAATTATCGCCATGTTATCTCCATCAGCTTCAGGCGGTGCTGGATATTATACTAAAATCAAACATAACAACAAAGGACTTGTTACCGAATATATGCACCAGTCCAAATTTAATCCGAAACTCAGCGTAGGTGATAAAGTCTCTAAGGGTGATATCATCGGATATGTAGGAAGTACCGGAAACAGCACAGGACCTCATCTTCATTTCGGAGTTATGGTAAATGGAGTCAATCAGAACCCTTTAAATTATGTTAAGAAACCATCTTAATCAAAGGAAGAAAGATCATGGAAGCAACACAAACATATTATACTTATTACAGAAAAGCACAATATCACGAAACGGACCAAATGGGAATTATCCATCATTCAAATTACGTAAAATGGATGGAAGAAGCCAGAATCAGCTATATGGACCAGATGGGATTCAGCTACAGAAAAGTAGAAGAGCTTGGAGTTATTTCTCCTGTTGTAAATATCTCTGTTTCATATAAAAAGCAGGTTTCTTTTGATAATGAAATTCAAATCCGTGTCAGCGTAAAGAAATATAACAGTATCAGTCTGGAATTCAATTATGACTTTTTTAATGCTTCGAAAAACGAAATCTGCACAATTGCATCTTCCAGACATTGTTTTCTCAAAGAAGGAAAACTGATCTCTCTAAAAAAAGAAATTCCAGATTTGGATCGTGCAATAATCAGCTGTATGTAATATAAACAGGAGTCAATCAATTTGACTCCTGTTTATTTATTATATTATAAAATTTTTTTAAGTACACAGGCAATTCCATCATGTTCATTATCTCTGGTTAGGGTTTTGGCTTTTTTCTGTATTTCACCAGGTGCATTTCCCATTGCAATCCCATATTTTACAGTTTCCAACATTTCCAGATCATTATAGTTATCTCCAAATGCCATAGTATGTTCCATATGGATTTCTTTCAATGCACACAATCTTTTTACTGCATCAGCTTTAGTAACTCCTTTTTCCATGATTTCCAATAATGTATTCGAAGATCTGGCTATGGAAAGCTCCGGAAAAGCCCGACGGATTGTCTGTTCTGTTCCAATCAGATTCTCTGGTGCACACATGCATAAAATTTTATCAATACAGGCATCGGACTTCAAATCATTTATTGCTCCTTTACGCGCACATGCCTCTACCACTTGTTCCTCATGCTGTACCCTTGGATCTTCTTTGTCTTTTACAATCCATGTATCAGAAGTATAAATATTCCAGGTAACATCTTCACAGTTTTCTTCGAGAAAGTTTATTACATTTCCAGCAGTAATTACATCCATTCCTTTTTCATAAATAATATTTCGCCCCTCATCCATAATCAGCGCTCCGCCAAACGCGATCATACAGCAGTTAAAAGCATTTTTTCTTACAATAGGTTCAATACCTGCAGGACTTCTGGAAGATGCCAGCGTAAACAAAATACCATTGTCTGTAATCCTGTGAATAGTGGTTCTGGTGTGTTTGGTGAGATCTGTAACTACATGCTGTGAATTCAGGAGAGTACCGTCAATATCACTGAAAACTGCTTTGACTATATATTTTTCTTTCATTGTTTTAGCTCCTTTTCGTATATGTATCTTATTTTAGCATTTGGTGTTAAACAAGTGCTTCCTTCATAAAGTACTTTGTTTTTATTCAATTTCATAAATCAAGTTTATCACATAAATAAACATCAATAAATGTTATATTATGTTTGATTTGTGATATAGTAACAGATAATAATGTTTAATCAAACATTATTATTTTAACAAAATGGATTTTTGCCATTTGTTTGGCAGTTAAATCAGAGAGATTTAATTAAGATATTTTAAATTTTAATTTACATAACATTGTTATTGTAAACTTTTAAAATTAAACAAATAAGGAACAGATGATATGAAAAATGAAAATGAATTAACTTCCATAAGCAGAAGAGGACAACTGCTGGAAATACTCAGAGAACAGTAAAAGGCAACAGTAAAAGATATGGCCAAACGATTTGGTGTTTCAGAAATGACTATTCGAAGAGATTTCCATGGAATGGAAGAGCAGGGACTGGTTACTATTCATTATGGCGGGGCTTCTTTACGAAATACTCATTCCGGATTTCCAAGCTTTAGCGCAAGACAGGAAAAACTTTACCAGAACAAACTAAAGCTTCAGAATCTTATTTGCTGGCAGATCATACAAAATTTGGGAAAAAGAATTTGATCCGATATAATGAAGTGAAAGATTACCAACTTATTCTGACAGACAGTGAACTGGAAGAGGAAATACAAAAAGATTTTTGCAAACATGGAGGACATATTCAGATCTGCGGATAAAACATCCGTCTTATTATTTTGAATTAATTAAAAACTTGTATTACCTGTTTATAATCATTTTAAAAATTAACAGAATTAATCGATTTTAAAACAAACTTGTCCGTATACATTAATTGTACTATAATAGAATCAATAAAAACAAATTATTAATCAAAGGAGGATTTCGTTATGGATATGAATACCCGAAAATACGTAGAAGAAAAAACAAAAGAACTGATTAATGCGCCTTCCTGTTATCAGGGCTTAAAAGATTTAGCTCAGAGATGGATAGATGCTCAGAACACACCGGAAGAGGCAAAAGTGACTCAGGAATATCTTAATGAACTGGAGGCAGATGTTTTATCCATTGATTCTTTAATCGCGTTTGCCGGTTCAGAAAAGGGGGAACAGATTTTTGGTGCAGATCAGGCCAAACATATGGTTTCTCAGGCGCAAACAGCTAAAACAAATGGCGCTAAATACTGTATTTGTCCGGCATGCACAGCAGGCGGAGCTATTTTAGATAAAAAAGAGGATATTTTGAAATAATCTAATCTATTTACCAGCAGATACGATAAATAAAAAATATAAAATTTATCGTATCTGTTTCATTTTATTTGCATTTTTAAACCTTGTGTATTTATAATTTTCTTATTTCCAAGTTAAAGTAGAGCGTGTTTAATCTATACGACAAACGCGAGTTTTTCATATAGATATTGCCCAAAAACTACTTTCGTGGTATAATTTCGTTATTAACAGGTTTATTTGTTCTGTAATCGTTAGTTTTGTTCTATATACGTTTTTACTTTTTATATATAATAATTTTTATTACTACTACAGATCTGGAATTTTATGATTTATTTTTATATTACATACAGCATTTTAATTTTTAAATATTTCATATACAATAATTCAAACAATTATTAAATGATCCATGTTTTAAACCTGCTAAATCATTTATTTATAATATTTTCTAAAGGAGTTTTCAATGGACAATTACACTGATTATAATGATAATAAAAAAGTCACTTACCACGAACAAACTGATATTCTGAATATTCTTAAGCTTCGAGCTGTATTAAAAACGCTTCCGGATTTCTGCAGGGATTATTTCCGTGCTATGGATCCGCTTACTACCACCAAAACACGAATTTCCTATGCATATGATATCCGCATCTTTTTCCAGTTTCTGCTGGATGAGAATCCTGTTTTTAAGGACTGCTCTATGAAAGATTTTACTGTGGATGTTCTGGATCAGATCAAAGCGGTTGATATTGAAGAATATCAGGAATATCTGAAAGTCTACAAAAATGGCGACAAAACTGAGACAAATGGTGAACGTGGATTAAAAAGAAAAATCTCTGCATTGAGAAGTTTCTATGCATATTATTACAAGCATGAATTTATCAAGACTAATCCAACTGTTCTTATCGACGTTCCCAAAACCCATGAAAAAAGCATTATCCGACTTGATGCCGATGAAGTCGCTATGCTTCTGGATTATATAGAACACTGTGGCGATGAGCTTACCGGTCAGAAACGTGTTTATTATGAAAAGACTAAGGAACGTGATCTGGCAATCGTTACTCTCCTGCTTGGAACTGGAATCCGTGTATCTGAGTGCGTAGGACTGGATGTTGAAGACGTAGATTTTAAAAATAATGGAATTAAAGTCACCCGAAAAGGCGGCAATGAAATGGTTGTATATTTTGGTCGTGAAGTAGAAAAAGCTCTGAAGAAATATATTGAAGTCCGTGAAAATATTGTTCCAATAGCTGGACATGAACACGCTCTCTTCTATTCCACCCAGAGAAAAAGAATCGGGATCCAGGCCGTTGAAAATCTGGTAAAGAAATACTCTCGTGCAATCACAACTACAAAAAAAATCACCCCACATAAGCTTCGAAGTACTTACGGCACTGCTCTGTACCAGGAAACCGGCGATATTTACCTTGTAGCCGATGTATTAGGCCATAGAGACGTAAATACCACTAAGAAACATTATGCAGCTATGGACGATGCCAGACGCCGTAAAGCAGCTACTGCAGTACATTTGCGTGAAGACTAATTCCATATTTATAAATTTTTAATTCTTTGATTGGAGTAATTTATTCACAAATTTATATTTTTAACCAAATCAAGTAAGTCCCCTGCTTCAATTGCGAAAAGCAATAAGCAGTGGGTGGGGACTTGCTTGTATCAGGAAGAGTGCAAGCTCTTTCTGATAAACTGCGGAGCAGTTATTTGGTGTAGAGCCACGTAGCGAAGCGGATGATTTTATCCGCTTGACTTTTCCATATCATTTCTTCAAAGTACAACAGACGGAACAAAATTCGTCTGTTGTACTTTGAAATTATTTTGGCTATTTCCTTAAAAAATCATTTTAAACTCTCTTTATTTATCAAAATCTGTTTCAAAAACACCCTCTGGAGTGCGCATTGTCAGTACTCCGAGATTAAACTCATCATCCATAACTGTGATGTGATATTCAAAGATAACGTCATCCTCAAATTTAGAAAGTAAAACGTAAGATCCGTTCTCTTTTCCCTCAATTTGATCACAGATATCTCCATAAACTGCTTCACCTGAAATAGCTCTTGGGTATCCGGCATCTTTAATTTTCTTTTCAATTGCTCTGTACAATTCTTCCATGTTAGTCTCCTTTTATTTCGTATACACTGTTTCTTCATAATAACAGGTACAGTAACAAAATGCAACTAAAAAGGATATCCGCGATTACAATACTGGCAGATATCCTTTTATGTACACTATGTAGTTTTTAGTATCAAGTTATAATAATAAAAGACTGTTTTCCTGTTTATTTATTATAAAGCCACAGCAATTTTATCGTGGAATGCTTCAGGAACTTCTTCTTTGTCTAAAGATACGCTGATTACAAAAGTAACATTAAACTGTTTGCCGATCTCGTCTAACTGTCCCAGAGTACCTGTAATATCTTTTTCTTCCAACTTCGCTACTTTAAGGAAGCTGTCAAGATATACCTGCTCAAGATCGTGATCCTGAGAAAGGATGCCACAAATAAATCCAACAAACTCATCTGCATTTTTAATTGGGAATCCGGATACATCGATCAGACGTACTTTGTTATTGAGTTCGTACATATGTTTTGTGCTCTTGTCTAAGTAGACAATACTTCCATTTGCCTCTTTTACTGCACCATTTACTTTATCTAACAGTACTTTTGTTTTGCCTTTGCCTTTCTTTCCTACAATCAGTTCAACCATGCTGTTTTCCTCCTTAGACACATATAATATTAATTTTGACTAAAAACTTCAATTAATATGTTTTATATTATAGTGCATATTATTCAAAAACACAAGTGGTATTTACACTTTTTTGTGAAATTTTATTGAATTTTTAAAATTTGCATGATTTTACTGCACTTTTAATGATATTATCAATATTACATAGTATCATCTTTGGGCTTTGTGTTTGATGTATTTTCTTATAATTTCTTATATATTGATGTGTTTTTGGTGTAAGAATGGTGTATGAGAGACATCTTATGACCATTTTGGTGTAAGCTATTTGTTACAAAAATGTTAATTTTGGTGTAAGCTAGCCATTTTTCATCTAAAAATGGTGTAAGCTTATTATTTTATGAAATTTCCCCTTTTTAGGTTTCATATATCAGATATCCATACTTCCGAAATCAATTACAAGATCATCATAAATTCCTGCTTTAATAGAATCCTGCAAGGTATAATCATTAACACTTTCATCACCAGTGAAATTATATACAATAACACGATTCTTCTCAGGATCAACAATCCAATATTCCTTGACACCTGCCGAACGATATTTCAGAAGCTTTAACAGGTAGTCCATCTTCTTACTTGCAGGTGACACAATCTCAATAATCCAATCAGGCGCACCCTTGCATCCTCTATCATCAAGCTTGTCTGAATCACAAATTACAGAAATATCCGGTTCTACATAGGTATTACTTCTTTCATCCAGATAAACGGCAAATGGAGCGGCATATACTTCGCACTTTCCTTTGTGTGAACGGATATATTCACGGATGATACTGGAAAGTTCCATTGATATTTTCTGATGTTTCCGGCTTGGTGGAGCCATCATGTACATATGACCGTCAATTAGTTCTGCTCTTTCTCCCTCTGGTAATGCATATATATCATCTATAGTATAAGTTTCTTCTTTCAGTAATGGCATGTTATCACCTCCAGTGAGTTTTGCTATAGCTTCATTATAATATAAGTGATACTTATTCAGCAACTTATTTTTCTACTTCTGGCAGAACAGATATAAATATCGGTATAGCAGCAGTCGTATTATGTTCATTTCTTCGTAAATATACAAAAGAAATAACCAGTAAATTTCAACGCAAATGCTTCGATGGTAAAGTTGTAAGGGTGAATGGTTTCCGTTGGAAATTTAAAGGATTTACAGGATAGAATTGATTCTGTGTGAGTGGTTATCATCTATAAAACAGACCACTAACTACAGTATTTGACTATAGCAGTGGTCTATGTAATAAAATTATTGTTCTGTTGATTCTACAGTGCTTGTTGCTATTTGTTTTTGGATATCAGCAATTATATCCTGACATGCCTGAATAGAAGTTAATGTCTCATTATGTTCGTTCGTTCATAATTTTCTCCTGATTTTTCAGAATTTCGACTAATCCCCAAAGAATAATTGATATATCTGTTGTGCTATAAAGCATCCTGCGAAAATACCAATTGTTAATACCCAGTTTCTGTCATAATAAGTATAGTAAGAACCATATTCCTGGACACCACCATAATATGCTAAAATACAACTTTCTACACATCCCAGTATAAATATCGTGTACGCAAAACCATTAAGCCATTTCTTCATCAAATGTTATTTTATTGTTATAGATGTAATGCTTTTTTCTGTGGTGTAAATTTGGTGTAGTTACACTTGCCCAACACCCGTTTTCCCTTGATTTTACTGCACTTTTAATGATATTATCAATATTACATAGTATCATCTTTCGGCTTGGTGTTTGATGTAGTAACCATACACGTTGTTAATAATAGCCGTATCATTTTGTTTTTCATACTATTTCTTCTTCTTTGATTTTATTTCGCACCAACAAACTTCTTGTATATATTCTCGTTTACAAATAATTTGCTGCTACACTAGAAATTTTCACATGTTAAATAATCTGCGCCCCATTGCTTATAACAATCTGCCATTTGTAAATCCGTAAATAACCACAATGCAACTCTGATGTTTTTTAAATGAGCTCTTCTAATAATATTTCTGTCAGTATATTTATATTTAGCACTTATATCAAACTTATATCTGCAGCATTCGTCCAATATTGCATCTGTTATTTGACTTCGAATAATCAATTGTATATCTACTGCTTTGTTCATCTGTCTAAGAATTTTTAATGGCTCTTCATAAAAAGAAATTACAACCGGATTTTTGCTGCTCATTTTTATGGTCTGATTAAATTTTATAATCTCCGCTTCATTAAAATCTACCTTTATTTCAATCACAGGTGTTACAGAATATTTATTACAGCATTGTAAATACTGTTCCAGAGTCGGAATAATATTATTTTGATATGAAGATGCATTTGGCCCATTAATAATCGGGTATTGCTTTATTTCTTCATATGTGAGATCTGATATATTCTTATCAACTCCGCACATACGCATTAGTGTATCATCGTGAGATATAACAAACACGCCGTCTTTTGTCTCACGTACATCAGTTTCTATGTACTGTGCTCCCATTTGTCCTGCTAATTCAAAAGCAGGCAGAGAATTTTCCGGCGCCTGCCAGCTTAAGCCTCTATGTAAAATCTTTTTCGATGTTCCGTCAAGCGGCATATCTGAAATATCCGCATTTATATCCCGAACATATACTTGTATACTCTTTTTTATCTTTTTTCCAGAATTTACTATAACTGTTATTTTTGCAATTCCAGGAGCCTGGGCGATAATCTGTCCATCCTTTGACACCTTTACAACTGACTCATTTGAGGACATATATGTTATTGACTTTACATATGCATTTTTCGGTTGAAATGATACACCTATACTTTTTTTCTCGCCAGTACATATCACCATTTCATTCGGAGCTATGACAGATGCTAATTCTGCTCCAATAGTAATCTTGGCTGTTGCAAAATATTTATTTCTTCCATAAGATATACATGATATTTTTACAGTTCCGGTTGTTTTGGGTTTCAAAACGCCGTCTGATGATATTGATGCAATTTTGGGATTAGACACTTTATAAATTGTTACATTGCCATGTCTAAGAAGTCGAAGACGAATTGAAGTTCCTATTTTTATCTTTATTGAGGCTCCTTCACTATATCCTTTAAAACTTGTTGAAAAGCTTTCCCTATAAGCATATACATTGCAACGTATCTTCTGTCCGTTGCTAATCGCATATATCTTTGCATTTCCCCAATTGTTGGCTGTAATTTTTCCATTAGTCACTGATATAACTTTAGGATTACTGCTCTTCCAGTGAAATTTCTTTGGATTTATTGTTTTACCATTATTACAGACATAAAGATTCTTGCTCTTTCCGACCTGCACGGATACTGACTTCTGTTGAAAATCATATTTCCCTACAGCTGCTGATACTGGGATTGCCATACAAACCAGCAACAAAGCAGCAATTATTAATCCTTTGATCCTCTTCTTCATATTATGCTCCTTAATATTAATTAAATTATCAAGTTTTTTTGGCTCATAAAATACTGAAACATTTTCAGATATTCTTTTTCCGTTTCTTCAAACGGACGTACTTTATAATCTACATGAATATGTATCTGTGGTTTTTCTACTGTCTGTGGCTCATTGAGAAGGTACGTCAGATCAAACCAGAGCATATCATCGTCTATTTCTTTTAACTTTTCTTCTTCCTCCTGTGTCAGTGAGCTCCCGAGATATTTGTGATAAATCACATTCAGCAAAAATTCTTCCTGTTCTTTATAACCTGTAAGAGTCTTTTTGAATGGTCTTGGAACGTCAGACAAATAGCATTCACTGGCATCATGAAGAAGACAGGCAAATGCTACACGTTCAGAATATCCTCTGGCAAGAGCTTCTCTGGCGCAGTTAATGCAGTGCTGACCTACAGAGAAAAAAGTCTGTACCTGACCATTTCCACGACAGATTAAAGACAACGCATGTGCAATATCTTCTATGCAGATCAGTTTTGGATCCGGATGTACCGGATCAATGTGTCTGCCAGTATAGGTTGTGATACAGTCACTCATAACTGTCTCCTCCTGTTCTCCCGTGTAATGGGCAGTCCTAAAGGAAGAAAAATACTCTCTTCATCGTCTTCATCAGGAGAGTTTTGAATAATTACATTTCGAATATTTTGCATTCGTTCATCCAGTGCCGCACTCTGTTTTGCACAATCAGAAAGCTCATCCTGGAGAAATTTTACCTGATCCGGGGATATATTCTTCTTATATCTCATTTTGTGCTCAAGACTTGCCCAAAAATCCATGGCTATTGTCCGGAGCTGCACCTCAACTGTTACAAGTTTCTTAGTATTCTGCAAAAAAATCGGAACCTGTACAATTAAATGAAGGCTTCTGTATCCACTTGGCTTTGGATTCTTAATATAATCTTTTTTTTCAAGTAGAGTAATATCATCCTGATTCAGAAAACTCTCTGCAATCTCATAAATATCATCCGGAAAAGAGCAGATGACACGGACTCCAGCAATGTCATTAATGTTTTTTTCAATGGATTCCAGAGTCAGGGGAATATCTTTTCTCCGGATTTTTCTCAGAAGACTATCGTACGATTTTACCCTGGTTTTAATGCTTTCAATTGGATTCTTATCATATTGGAGAGAATATTCCTGATTCAGAACCTTAAACTTTGTCTCTATTTCCATAATTGCACATTTATAATACGACATCAACAGATCCATTGGTTTCTTATTCTTCTCAAGCATTTCAAGAAATTCGTCGGAAAGTATACTATTTCGTACAAATTCATCTCGTTTTCGTTCAATCAAATTTCGTCCCTGTTCTCTTAGGTCTTTCAATTCTTCTATATTTCTCATGTTCTTATCATCCTTACTTGTTAAATATATCTTTCATCATTCTTTTACTATCTTAATAAATTTGCTACTTCAATCACACAAGGTATTAACTAAACCTGCAGCTTAAAGTTACTGTTAGTATTTTACCATAAAAGTGAATATAATGGATTAAAAACATATTAAAAGGTCATCAAATCATAAAATATACAATTCACGAATGACTCAGCGATTAAGTTATCAGAGTATTCGATTAAGGTACAATGCAAAACCGGGTATAGATAAATCCACACCCGGCATTTATATTTGCTATTTAATTGTTAATATTTTGAAGCAGAGAATTCATTTCCTGATATAGAAGTTCTTTGCTGGAAGCTCCCATCACGATAGATACAAATGGTTTTCCATATGCATTCTGTGTAAGGATTGCCAGACAGTTACCGGCAGATGCAGTTGTTCCTGTTTTTCCACCCAGGATCGTAACATCCTTAGGTGCAGCAGCCTCTCCAGTAAGATAATGGTCTGTTGCAGTAAGGGTTGTACTGTGTTCAGTTCCATCTGCTCCATTATAAGTTACTGTATAAGAAGACATTTCTGTAATTTCAGTAAACTCAGGATATGTAAATGCTTCATTCAACATCAGATAAATATCATATGGAGTTGTATAATGGTTCTTATCCTGGAGACCATGTGGATTAGTAAAGTGTGTACCTGTACAGCCAAGCTGTGCTGCATAACTATTCATCATCTGTACAAAGTTCTCTGTACTTCCGCCAACATACTCGGCAATAGCAGAAGCAGCATCATTTCCGGAATATACCAGTAAACAATGAATCAGCTGATCCAAAGTAACCTGATCCCCAGCCACAAATCCACAGACCTGCGATCCCTCTTCCAGAGTAACATTATCCTGCGTAATCGTAACTGTATCATCCAATTTTCCGCTCTTTAATGCCAACATTGCAGTCATAATTTTTGTAATACTGGCCGGATATACTTTATCATAAATTCCATTAGCGTACAAAACCTTATGATTACTTAGGTTAAATAACAACCCTTTTTGTCCTTCTTCTAATGTGGCATTCTTGATACGGTCAACATTCCCTTTGGAAGAAACACAAAGTTTCTGTGCAAAAGACTGCGTTCGCATGTTCTCTTTTGAAGCAAGTGTATTGGTAAATACCTCTGAAGAATCAAAAGCTTGTTCCGGAATTCCAAAATAATTTCCCTTTAAAATATTCCATCCATAAAGAACCCCGCCAACAACCAGAAGTACTGCAATTAATCCTGCCAAAGTTCTAAAGATACGCATTAACCGCCTTCTCTTTTTCTGATATTTTGCGCGCTGTAAAGCTTTATGTTCCTCTGTCTGTCTGGACGGCATCTGCGCTTTAGAAAGCTTTACCGTATGCACGGGTCTGGCACTTTTGCCCATACCTCCTCTGCTTTCTTCCATACGTTTATATGGAACTGCAGATTTATATGGAGTAGCAGATTTCCTTCCGGCAGCTTTTCCGGAAGACTCCCTTCCTGTTCTCATAAGTAATCCTCTCTTCTGTCAATCTCTTTTTGTACGATTTCTTTATTATATGCACTGCTCTGAAGTCCTACATTAATCACAATTCCCATACCAATATACAGACTTACAAGTGATGTAAGCCCGTAACTTACAAAAGGAAGAGGAGTTCCTGTATTCGGTGCAAGACCTGTAGCAACACAAATATTAATAAAACTTTGCAGCGCGATCAGGCCGCCCATGCCACAGCAAAGGATTTTTCCTGACAAATCCTTTGCACGAAGACTCATACGAATACATTCAAAAGAAATCGCCAACAGTAACAACACAATTACTACACATCCAATAAATCCGTATTCCTCACCTGCCACAGCAAAAATAAAGTCTGTCTGGTTCTCTGACACAAAGTTTCCCTCATTTACGGAAGTGGTGGTATCATCGCCACTTAATTTCTTTCCAACTAACTCTCCTGATGCAATTGCTGTTTTAGAGTTATTTTGCTGTTCAATATCATCCGAATACTCTTCGTTTTCTGGATAAAGGAAAGACATGATACGGTCTCTCTGATAATCCTTGATCAGTTTCTGATCCGGCTGAACAACAATTGACAAAAAGATAATAAGTAACGGTACTGCAATAAGCAGAGCGCCTCCGATAATTTTATAACTTAACCCCGCAATATAGATCATAATACAGAAAATAACTATAACTGTAATTGTATTTTTCAGGTCCGGCTGCTCCAGAATAAGAAATAATGGTACTGCCAGCAGCACCGCCGATAACGCAAGCGTCCTTAATGTATTTAACGTTTCTTCATGATCCATAAAGAACTTGGCAAAGAATATAATGAGAATAATCTTTGACAGCTCTGTTGGCTGGAATCGAAAAGATCCGATACCGATCCATCTGGCAGCACCATTGGCGCTGTCGCCGGCAATACGTACAACAACCAGCATAACAATATTAAACCCATACATGATCCATTGGAAGTTCATAATCCAGGAATAGTCCATCAGTGAAAGAATCACCATGATCACAAGCCCAAGTACTACTCCGGCAAACTGCTTTGATTTCAGATCTGAAGCAGCAGTTCCCACCAAGGTAACTCCAATCAGACTGATTGAGAGTAAGAAAATGATCAGTCTGAAATTGTAAAATCTTAATTTATATTGCTTTAACATAATTTATCTGTCCTTTTTATTTAAAACAGGGATATACGCATGAAGTACTGACGGTTCCTGCGTAATCTGAATCTTTACCTGTTCTTCATCAATGGTAAGGTATTTCTTTACGGTATGTATCATATCATTCCGCAACATTTTCATCATCTGTGGAGAGCAGTCGATTCGCTCAGAGATCAGCAAAAGTTTCATACGATCCCTGGCATATCCGGCTGAACGCTTCTTTTCTTTAAAAAAAGCTTTCACACAGATTACCTCCTTATAAAATAAATATTAGCTATAAATTCATTTGCGGCAGCTGTTCAGCAAACAGAGAAGTTCTGAACAACTACAAATTATTTATTTTTTAAAAATACTGCCCAGCTTCCGGAAAAATCCCTGTTTCCTGCTGATATCAGCAAACGGAATTTCTTCTCCGAGAATACGTCTGCTGATATTCATGTATTCTTCCTCTGCCTGAGAAGACTTTCCTGAAAGCGGTTCTCCCTGATTTGTGGCAATGACGATCTGCTCATCATCCAGGATCGTACCGATCAGATCAACTGCAAGAATCTCTGTCACATCATCTACTGACATCATATCGCCTCTTGCAATCATATCCGGTCGCAGACGGTTAATGATCAGGCGGATATCCCGAATCTCATTTGCCTCCAGAAGACCAATAATCCTGTCAGCATCTCTGATAGCAGAAACCTCAGGAGTAGTTACCACTAAAGCCTTATCAGCCCCTGCAATGGCATTTTTGAATCCCTGTTCAATTCCTGCCGGACAATCCAGAAGAATATAGTCAAACTGTTCTCTCAGATCATCTGTAAGCTTAATCATCTGTTCCGGAGAAACTGCTGATTTATCTTTAGTCTGGGCGGATGGAAGCAAGCATAATTCAGGATGTCTCTTATCTTTGATCAGTGCCTGCCTCAGACGACAGCTTCCATTAATTACATCCACCAGGTTATAAACAATCCTATTCTCCAGTCCCAGGACAACATCCAGATTTCTCAGACCTATATCTGTATCTACCACAACAACTTTCTTGCCAAGCATAGCCAGGCCTGTCCCGATATTGGCAACAGTAGTAGTTTTTCCTACGCCGCCTTTACCGGAAGTGATTACAATAACCTCACTCATAGTTATATTCCTCCTGAAAAATTTTCCATTCTTCTGGTATTCTCCTGTACTGTAGCTTAGTCACTGCTGTTCATTTTATAACCAGCAATGCACTTCGCGATGCAGTAAGCATGTATCGGATTTCATATAATTTTTGCTTACCAAAACATCTCGCGGAATATTATCTGTGAACAGTAACTTTTAGTCATTAGAAGTATCACTGGTGTCACTCGCAGCAACTCCTGTAAGAATAGACTTTTCATCCTGCAATTCAAAAATATATTTAAAAATATCATCAGCAGCAAGACACGCATTACCGGAACTGTAACCATTCTCAATACGTACTGCAATCGCATATTGTGGGGAAGAAGCTGGTGCGTATCCGATAAACATACCATGGTTTGGATGGTAAACACCATCGACCTCAGCTGTACCGGTCTTACCCGCTACATCCACACCCAATCCGTCAAACTGGCTGTGAGTCTGAACTACTCGATACATACCATCATGGATATCATCCCACACATTTGAAGATACATCAATGGTATTAATGATTTCCGGTTCATACTCTTTGAGTGTTTCACCCCTGGAGTTTGTCTGTCTGTCAAGCAGAGTCAGGTCATAAACATTTCCGCTGGTAGCGATTGCTGTCGCATAACGTGCAAGCTGACTGGTGGTATAGGCATTAGTACCCTGACCAATATAAGACGGTACAGCCAGAGAATTTGACACCTGCGGTGCAGATTCAGTGATTTCAATGCCTGTCTTCTTGTCAAGTCCGATCTCAGAAGCATATTTCTGCAGCACGCTCAGACTTCGGTTCTCAGAGAAATTTCCTTCTGCATCCTGTCCAAGTTTAAAACCTACCATATTGAAATAGTAGTTACAGGACTGCTCAATTGCCTCTCGGATTTCAATGTCTCCATGTCCCTGTTTATTCCAGCAGTTGATCGGAGGAGTTACAAGATCAAAGGAACCTGTACAGTTAATATAAGTTCCGTCATCGATCACTCCCTCAGACATGCCTGCAATAGTGGAAAGAATCTTAAACGTAGAACCAGGTGCTGTTGTCTGCTGTGTTGCCTTATTGAAAAACGGACTGGACTGATCCAGCGATAATTTCGCATAATAATCTGTATCCATGTTATTTACCAAACGATTATTATCATAACCAGGATAAGAAACACATGCCAAAACATCTCCGGTATTTACGTCTGTGATCACAGCCGATGCTGAACACGGTTCCAGTGCAAGCTGTGCCGGCTCTATTTCCAGAGTATATATTTTATTGACCATAAAATCATATGCTGTCATTGCCCCGGAAGCCAAAGCATCATAACAATCATCATCTTTTGACAAGATTCCCTGTTCATACAATACCAGACAGATTTCTCTTCCTGAAATCGTATCTTCCTGAAGCATATATTTGTACAGAATCTTTGAAAAATTGTTGTCTGTCTTCAGGTAATCAATCAGATAATCTGTAAGTGCTTTATATACTTCATCTGAATCCAGATAATCACCCTCGGTTGAAAACTTCGAGATATCGATCCAGTTCTGGCTTGTTGCATATGTCAGATAATCTTTCAGACTGATATCTTTATTCTTTGTCCATGCCTGGTAAGTGCTGTCAGAGGTATCAATTGCATTCTTTGAAATAATTTCAAGTGTATCTCTTAAAAGATCATCACAGATATATGTCAGATATTCCTGAATTTGTTCATCTTCGTCTTTGACAGCAGGAGGATTTTCACCTGTAAGTCTGTTAGTTATTGTATCAAAAACCTGTTGCTGCTTTTGTTGAAATTTGGCATATAAATTTTTTTCTGTATCAGAAGCATCTGCATCGCTGAATTTGCTGATATCAATGACACTGTTCGACACTAGAGCATTATATACGTCATAGATTGGAACTTTAATCTGGGCAGCATCCTGAATGCTGTAATCATACATTTTTGTTGCTTCTATTTTGGACAAAAGGATTCCGGCAACCCGCTGTTTAAGTATCTGATAGATTGCGGACTGCCAGCTGCTGTCTATGGTCAGATATGTATCATTACCAGCAACCGGCTCAACTCTTGTATCATTGTCAATCTTAAGTACTTTACCAAGATTATCAACAGTAACTGTTTCTTCTCCATCTGTTCCCTGCAGAGAAGTTTCCATATATTTTTCAATACCTGTTTTACCAATGATAGCATCATTTGAATATTCCGGATTCTTTTTACGCAGTTCTTCCAGTTCTTCGGCTGAGGCCTGTCCTGTATATCCCAAAATTGGTCCCATACTTACGTCATCAATGTATTTACGGATAGAATCCTCTACAATGTCAATTCCCTGAAGCTCCGGCTGATTTTCTTTAAGTGCAGCTACAGACTCCTCACTTACATTTGTAGCGATAGTAACAGCCATATATTTCTTGAAACTGTTGGTACTTAATGCATAGCGTATTTTTGCCAGATCAAGAATATCCTGCTTTGACAGGCTTTCCGGAAGTCCGTGAGATTCCAGTTCTTCTTTCGTATAGGCATTATCTCCATAGAGAACAATGGAAAATCCCTTGCTGCCGCTCATATATTCAATCATTTCATCGGCAGTAGCATTTTTCTGTTTCTTTGTCAGATTATCGATCAGCGCTTCTCCATAAATATCAGCTCTGAAACGATTTAGTGTAAATCCCTCATCTACATCAAATGCATAATTTCCATTCTCATCTACTATAATGTGAAAACTGGTACTTATAGAATCTCCATTTGACTGCAGAATTTTAAGCACACGATAAGCAACACCATTTAATGTAAGATTTTTTTCTCTGGTGGAATCATAAGTTCCATTATCTTCAAAAGTTACAGAATAAGCCAGCACATTCGTTGCCAGCTCTTCTCCGTTTCTGTCATAAATATTACCGCGTGTACTCTTGATTACACGCTTCTTAGTCGTTCTTGATTCAAATTTACTGATATAATCCTGCCCCTGGATAATCTGCAGCTCAAAAAGCTGCCTTACCAGAGTCGCAGACATAAATACAAAAACAAGTACCAGCACTGTGGTACGTTTGATTCGTATCTTCTTAAAAAATCTCTTTATTTTAGTACCCAAATAGACTCACTTTCTTTCCTTGATGGATTATCCATGAAATGATAGTTAATATAATGAAACAACCGATAAACAATCAGTGTAAGAATCACTGTGTAAAAAATCTCAGGTAAAATGATTCTGTACAGATATGTTCCAAGGCCTAAACGGCCGCGGAGCAGAAATTGCAATGCATAAACAGAAAGTCCATACAACAGATCACCAAATCCTGCAAGCATTACCGGAACTTTAAGATCATCATCATAACAGATCCTATGTGCATATCCACTTAAAAAACCGATATACATATAGATCAATGCATAAAAACCAAATACAGATCCGTAAAACATATCTACCAGAAATCCACAGAAAAAGCCCGTCCACATTCCGCTCTTTCTGCCTCTCATCAGTCCCATGGATACACATAAGATCAGAATAAGATTCGGTGTTATAGAACCGATTGAGATCACATGCATAACCGTACACTGAAGCAAAAAGCTGATAAAAATCATAAAAAATAATGTTATCTTACTCTTCATCCGCAGACGCCTCCTGAGATACCTGGCCGCCATCATTAACGGAATCCTGTTTATTTACTGTAATCACAAGTACATCCTTAAGATGCTGGAAATCTACAGGTGTAACGATTGTTCCTGTTTTCGTCAGATTATTGCTATCCTGCTGAACTTCACTGACATATCCGATAAACAGCCCTTCCACATATTTCTCGCTGATATTGGAAGTCACAATACGTTCTCCAACTGTTACTTTATTATTCTGATCATATAACTGGCTGAAACTTAATTTTCCTTCATCGATCAGCTCAAGATCTCCCTCTACAACACAGTTATCCTGCGTACTGACAGTCATGGCGCTGACATTACTGCTGTCATCAATAATAGAGCGAACAGTTGCCCAGTGCGTACCTACCTCTGTTACGATTCCTACCAGACCTTTATCAGCAATTACATTATTATCCACACGGATTCCATCTGCAGAACCACGATTGATCATAAATGTATCATACCAGTTTCCGGGATCCTTGGAAATGATTTCTGCGGCAATCTTCGGATATTCTGTATACTGTTGATCCAGATTATACATCTGCTGTAATCTTACATATTCGGTCTGATCCTGGATCAGTTTATTATTCTGTTCTGTGAGACTGTCTATCTGCGCTTTCAGGTTCTCATTTTCACTGAGGATATCTTCTTTATCACGCATGCGGTCCTGCATTCCTGTAAGAACAGAACTGATCTTATTAATACTGTTCTCAAACGGAACAATAATGATCCCGGCCGCATCCTGCAGCGGAGCTGTGGTAACCCCGGATGCAAATGTAGCAGCAATGCAGCTGATACAAAAGATTGTCATAATTGCTAAAAGATGTTTACTTTTTAATTTAATCTTAAAACGTACTTTCTTTTTCAGGTTTTTCATTTATGCACCCCTAAAAACTATAGTTTTCTCTGCGTAACTGGTATTGCCCATTTACGCAGATCTTTATCTCTGATAATTTTTTCAAGACCTGTAACTGCCGAAGCCTCATAAAGATCCGACAAATTAAAGGTAAATCCTGTATAACTCGCAAGATATTTATCTATATGCGGAAGTCTGGTACTGCCGCCTGTTATGTAAATGCCCTGTTTCGCAATATGATAGGAAATCTGCGGAGGGATTCGTTCCAGAAATGTTTTCATTTCTGCTGCAATCTCATTCAGGCAGTTTATAATCCCGTCATTTACCACATAAGATGAAATAATCTCTTCTCTTGGAAGTCCCGAGATACAGTCAATACCGACTACCTTTCGCACTCCCTTTTTCTGATCACTGAGACGTCCCATTACCATCTTAAGTCGCTTAGCAGTTCGTGTTCCTATCTGCAGATTGTAACGTTTTCGAATTTCACTGCAAATAGATTCATTCATTTGTCTGCCGCCCAGCGGTATTTTTTTACTGATAATAATCTTTCCACCGGTAATGATCGATACCTCCGTGCTCTGGGCACCAATATTCACGATCATATTTCCCACCGGATCTTCCAGATTTACTCCCATAGCCAGTGCATCTGCAATCGGTGCTTCCACCATAAATACACGGTTTTTCTTTAACCAATGCCCATTTGCAACGTGAAAATAAGCGCGCTTCTCAACAGCAGTCATATCCAACGGAACTGTAAAATACATTACAGCACCAATTCCAAGGATATGATCAATTTTACGTATCATACTGTAAAGAACAATTTCCTGAAGTTCCAGGTTTGCGATCATACCGAAAGTCATCGGAGAAGTAACTGTAATATCTGTCGGTGATTTCTCAAACATCTCATATGCTTCATTCCCCACCGCAATAATTTTGCGCCCCTTGGATGCAATCATATTTTTTTCAATATAAGTTTTGTTCCTAAAAAAAGAATAGACCTTTACGGAACTACTTCCCAAATCTATTCCATATGTTTTCTCAAACAGCATATATCTGCCCCTTTATCGTTATTGTTTACCGAAAATGGCCTGTAAACAATAGCTTTTTATCCTGTACATGTATCCCACAAACCCTCTTCCCGAAAGCTGCAGTATTTCTGATCTCCGATCACAATATGATCGAGAAGATGTATACCCAGTAATTCTCCTGCCTGATAAATTCTGGTTGTAATCTGCATATCATCCGGGCTCGGTGTGGGATCGCCGCTTGGATGATTATGGATCAGAATCAGGCTGACTGCATGACGACGTAATGCTTCCATATATATTTCTCTGGGAGTTACCAGGGATCCGGTCGCAGTTCCCATTGTAAGAACTTTGTCACCAAGAAAATGTCCCTTTACATCTGACATCATGCAGATTACAATCTCCTGTTCTTCATGGCGGAGTTCTTCCATATAATAAGCTGCTATGGAAGATGGATTGTTCATAACCATCTGCGGCCTGGCAGCAGTTCTTGCAATTCTCTTGGAAAGTTCTCCAATGCATTTTAGCTGAACAGCTTTTACCTGACCGATTCCGTGTATCTTCATAAGGTCCTGTACAGATACATGTATAAGCCCCATCAGACCGGAATACGAAGTTTCCTCCATAAATTTCAGAATCTCCTGTGCAAGTACAATCGAATTCTTTCCATGAGTACCGCTGCGCAGGATCACCGCCAGCAGTTCGCTGTCACTTAATACATCCGCGCCCTGAGTAAAACATTTCTCATAAGGACGCTGTTCTTCCGGCAGCTGCTTCATGATATTATTGGTATTTTTCATATATTACCAGCTGCTCTCTAAAGCTTTCTGGCAAATTGCAAATTATATTCTAACATAAAAGAGGAGAGATGTACACTCTCCTCAAAAAATTTTATGTGAACTTTATATGTTACTATACACACATGGCTGTTCCGCGAAATGTAGTTCCATATTTCCTGCATACAGTTTCGGCAACTTTGATTCCATCCATAGCTGCACTTGTGATGCCGCCTGCATAGCCTGCGCCTTCACCACATGGATAAATTCCCTCTATGTTTGCCACAAGATTCTGATCCCGCACAATTCTTACAGGAGAAGAAGTACGACTTTCTATACCACTGAGGAGTGCATCCTCTCTGTCAAAACCATTAATTCTCTTTCCAAAAGATTTTACACCCTCTTCAATGGAATCACCTACTGCTTTCGGAAGGATAGAGCGGACATTGGACAGTGTATATTCGCCCTTCATACACGGTGTCACTTTGCCAAGCACTTCACTTGTCCGATTCTGACAAAAATCTCCAAACAACTGCACCGGAATCTTACCTTCTCCAAGTTCCCAGGCTTTCTTCTCCAGATCGCGCTGGAATGCTACGCCACTGAGTGGCCCTTCGCCAGGAAAATCCTCAGGTGTAACCGTTACGATCATAGCACTGTTTGCATTTTTTGAATCACGGGCCTGGTAGCTCATTCCGTTAACCGCAAGGCGTCCGGGCTCAGAAGATGCATTTACAACATATCCTCCCGGACACATACAGAATGAATAAACGCCTCTGCCATTTTCGCATTTATGAGTCACCTTATAGCTGGCTGCACCCAGCAGTTCATTCTCAGGCTCTCCGTAGAGATCCATATTGATCATTTCCTGTGGATGTTCAATACGAAGTCCAACTGCAAATGATTTTGGTTCCATATAAATGCTTCGTTTTTGAAGCATTTCAAAAGTATCTCTTGCACTGTGACCAAGCGCAAGTACGCATACCTCTGCGGGAATCCTTTCGTTGTTGTTGATTTCAACTTCTTTTAATTTGTTATTCTCAAAGATAAGATCTGTCACTTTGGAACGGAAACAGAATTTACCCCCCATATCTTCAATCTCATGACGCATTCTCTCGACAATTCCCACCAGGACATCTGTTCCCAGATGTGGTTTCTGCTGATAAATAATCTCTTCCGGAGCTCCTGCTGCGACAAAGCGCTTTAATACTTCGTGATTACGTCCATAAGGGTCCTTAACCAGAGTGTTCAGTTTTCCATCGGAGAATGTACCGGCTCCGCCTTCGCCGAACTGTACGTTGGATTCTGGATCCAGGACTCCGTTCTTCCAGAAATTCTCTACAGTTTTCTGGCGCTTATCTGCTTCTTCTCCTCTCTCAAGGATTACCGGGCAGTATCCTGCTTTGGCAAGATACCATCCGCAGAAAAGTCCTGCAGGACCACTTCCAACGATCACCGGCGGATGAGCCAGCGGGGTCTCACCTGGCTGCGGAAACTGGTATATTTTTTCTTTGATTAACATAATGTTGTTATTGTTAACCTTTTTAACGATTTTCTGTTCATCTTTAATTTTTACATCTACTGTGTATACAAAAATCTTATCATTTTTGTGTCTGCAGTCCAGAGACTGCTTCTTTATTTCATAAGAAAAACTGCTTCCGGGGTTCTTTAAAGTCTTTGCAATCTTTTTTTCAAGCTGTGCCTGTGTATGTGTAATTGGAAGCTTAAGCTGTGAAATTCGAATCATGTTCTGTCCTCCTTTGCAGCATGGACGCCTGCTGCTGCACCGCTGCTCCATGCCCACTGCAGATTATATCCACCACATGTACCGTCAATATCAAGAAGTTCCCCTGCAAAATACAGATGTCTGCAGAGTTTGGATTCCATAGTATGTGCATCTACCTGACTGGTATCCACACCTCCAGAACACACCTGCGCCTGGGAAAAGGACATTCCATCCTGAACTTCCAGCAAAAATTCTTTTATTGCAGAAATCAGATGTTTCTGAGAAGTGAGAACCTTACTCAGCTTCTCAGGAAAAAGACCGACAAGGAGTTCTTTTCCGTTCTTGTACGGACAGGCTTTCTTCCTTGCATGTAATAATCCGCGGGTTTCTTCTTCTGTTAATTCCGGCAGGAAATCTACATGAAGTTCTGCTTTCTTTCCCTCATGCACTGCACGGATCGCGTAGGTACTGATCTGAAATACCGGAATCCCGGATATGCCGTACTCTGTAAGCTGCAATTCGCCCCACTCAGATTTGCGGAATTTACCATCTATAAATAAGGAAATCGTTCCCTCTGTACGAACACCTGCCCATGCTTTAAATGCAGGCCCCTTACATTTCAGTGCAGTAAGGGCCGGATAGACCGGGATGATACGGTGTCCCAGGCTCGTTGCCAGTTCATAGCCACTTCCATCTGAGCCGGAAATAGAGGATGCTTTTGAACCATTGGCAAGTATAAGTGCATCTGCTTCGTAGTGCCATCCTTTGGTCAGTATCTGAAAATTTCTGCCATTCTTTGCAGCTTCTATGGCAGTGACCTGCTCATTTGTCTTTATCTTTACACCCAGATGAGAAGCTTCCATGCACAATACATCCACAACGCTCTGTGCCTGATTGCTTCGCGGATAGAGATATCCGTTTCTGTCAAGCGGAAAAATACCCAGTTCTTTGAAAAACTCCACTGTATCTTTGACGGAAAACTGCGCAAATGCATCTTTTATAAATTTGGGATATGTCCCTCTGTATGCATCTTCCGGCATTGTAAGATTGGAGAAATTACATTTGCCGTTTCCTGTTGCGCAGATTTTCTTTCCCGGTTTTTCATTCTGCTCCAGAACAGTGACTGCCGCCCCGTTTCTGGCTGCCATGATCGCTGCCATCATTCCCGAAGCTCCGGCTCCTATAATCACTACCTGCCTTTTCTTCATAATCCACCCTCAACTCAATAATTTATTATTTTAAGGTTATAAGACCTTTATCTACCATTTTCTGCAGGGACATCAGTATGCCAAGCTTTGCATGCTCCCAGGTAAGTCCGCCCTGGAAATATACTGCATATGGTGGTTTCATCGGTCCATCTGCAGAAAGCTCGATGGAAGATCCCTGTACAAATGCTCCTGCTGCCATGATTACCTGACTGTCATATCCCGGCATATCCCATGGCTCTGGATCTACATAGCTGTCAACCGGTGCTGCTGCCTGGATTCCTTTACAGAATGCGATCAGTCCCTCCGATGTACCAAGGCTTACTGCCTGGATGATATCCTGACGGTCCTCTGTGGAATTCGGGATTACAGGGAACCCTAATTTCTCATAAACGTTTGCTGCAAACACGGCACCTTTTAATGCTCCCTTGGTAACCATTGGGGCGAGGAAAAATCCCTGGAAAAATGAACGGTTTACTCCAAGAGTGGCACCTACTTCACTGCCAAGTCCAGGACAGGTCATTCTGTAGGAAGCATTCTCCACGCATTCCTTTGTACCTGCGATATATCCGCCAATCGGTGCAAGTCCGCCGCCCGGATTCTTGATCAGAGAACCGACTATCATATCTGCGCCTACGTCACTAGGTTCGATAGTGTCTACAAACTCACCATAGCAGTTGTCTACCATACAGATCACATCAGGTTTGATACTCTTAACGAAAGCGATCAGTTCACCAATCTGCTTTACGGAGAATGACGGACGGGTCTGATAGCCTTTGGAACGCTGGATCTCTACAAGACGGGTTTTCTCATTGATAGCTTTGCGGATATTGTCGTAATCAAAAGTTCCATCTTCCAGAAGTTCTACCTGACGGTAAGTTACGCCATATTCTGCGAGAGAGCCTTTGGATGGGCGGATACCGATTACCTCTTCCAGAGTATCATATGGTTTTCCTGCAGGTGCCAGAAGTTCATCACCTGGACGGAGATTTCCGAATAAGGCAATTGCCAGTGCATGAGTTCCGCATGTAATCTGTGGGCGTACCAGACATGCTTCTGTGTGGAACGTATCTGCATAAACTTTCTCAAGTGTTTCACGACCGATGTCATCATAGCCGTAACCGGATGAGCTACCGAAACACTCTGCGCTTACTTTGTTCTTCTGCATGGCAAGAAGTACTTTCATCTGGTTGTATTCTGCGGTTTTGTCAAATTTCTCAAATCTTTCTTTTAAGGATTCCTTGATTTTATGACCGAAGTCATATACTTCTGAGGAGATTCCAAGCTGTGCGTACATTTCTTTCATAATTATTTATTCCTCGTTTATTTTATTGATTTTCTATTTCTATTATTAATCTCTATATCCAGTTAAAATTTATCATGTTTTATTCATGAATGTCTTAGGCTTTTTATATTGACTCTTGACGCCCACTCCGGATTTAGCTAAGCTGTAAACTAGCTATCAGGTATAGATATCTGTATGATTTCATCTACATCTAGTTTCCAAAAAATCAGGATGTAGATTACTAACCTGTTTTCTTAGAGAATATTCTTGCCTTTACAGATTGCCAACATCTTTTCCAAAATCAGGTCCTCGTTATAATCGAACTCATCTTTATTCATCCAGATCGTATCTTTCTCTCTGCGAAACCAGGTAAGCTGACGTTTGGCAAAGTGTCTGGTATCTCTTTTCAGAATTCTCACTGCCTCTTCCAGCGGATACTCACCGTCCAGATAAGCAAGGATTTCTTTATATCCAAGTCCCTGCATGGAAACCATTCCCCTGTGGTATCCCATATCTTTTAATTTCTGTACTTCATCAAGGAGTCCCTCATCCAGCATCTCATCAATTCGGTCATCGATGCGTTTGTAGAGAAGTTCTCTTGGAACATTCAGGACGAAATATGCCAGATTGTATGGAGTTTTGTGTTCTTTCTGTTCCTGATTGTGTGCTGAAATCGGAGAATGATTCTGATGATAAAATTCCAGAGCACGGATCACACGTTTTACATTGTTCGCATGGATTTCCTTTGCACTGACCGGGTCTACCTCCTGCAGCATCTGGTGAAGATATTCATTTCCTTTTTTTGCTGCAAGCTGCTCTAATTCCTGACGGTAGCCGTCTTCCTGTTCTGCCTGAGTGAAATCAATATCCTTAGTGATTGCCTGTATATAGAATCCGGTTCCGCCTACCAGGACCGGAATTTTTCCTTTGGCATAGATTTCCTCCATGGCTGCTTTTGCCATCTGCTGGAATTTTACGATATGAAATTCTTCCTCCGGCAGCAGTTCATCTACCAGATAATGCTTCACTCCCTGCATTTCTTCCGGGCGGATCTTGGCAGAGCCAATGTCCATATATTTGTAGACCTGCATGGAATCTGCGGAAATGATCTCTCCGTTTACTGCTTTCGCAAGTGCTATGGAGAGATGAGTTTTACCTGCTGCAGTTGGTCCGGTGAGGACGATCAGTGGCTTCTTCATAATATCTCCTTATACAATACGTTTGAATTTCTTTTCCAGTTCTGTTTTGGTCATGGAAATGATGGTGGGTCTTCCATGAGGACAATGGTATGGATTGTCCAGTGTTAAAAGTTCATCGATCAGCATATTTGCTTCCTGAGTGGACATCTGATGATTTCCTTTTACTGCTGCCTTACACGCCATAGTTGCAAGTCTGGATGCAAAGATGCCAAGCGGGTCTTTATCTTTCTCGGAAGCAAGATTGTCCAGCATTTCCAGGAACAGTTCTTCTTCGTCTAAGCCGTAGAGATTGGTAGGTACTGCGTTGATGCAGTATTCCTTGCCGCCGAATGGTTCAATCTCGAAACCGAAATCCTCGAAGTATTTACGGTTTGTTTCGAGAAGTGCTTCTTCCTGAAGATTCAGGGATACGATAAGTGGTGGGCTGAGATATTGGGATTCGATGGTCTGTTCACGAAAACGTTTTACGAAACGTTCGTAGTAGACTTTCTCGTGGGCCGCGTGCTGGTCGATGATAAAAAATCTGTCTTCGAACTGTACAAGCCAGTAGGTGTCGAAAATCTGTCCGATTAGCTGATGACGGCTGCGGGACTCCGGAGTCAGGAGTTTTTCTTCGAACAGTTCGAGCTGCTGTGGTTTAAACTGGCTGCCAGTTTCTGTTGCATTTGCTACGTTGCCTGATATTCCTTCGCTGTCTGCATTTCCGATTTTTTCTGTTGATCCCGTGGATACCCCAGCTGTTTCAGATGATCTGTTCTGATTCGACTCAGATGCATATTTATTATTTTCTGCAGATGTGGCATTTTCCTGTCCTGCTACATTCTGCATTGGATTTATCTGTTTTATATATTCATTCTCAGATACATTAGCACTGGCAGTATCTTTGACCGCGTGTATAGATGCATCTGTGTTTTTTTCAGATGCTCCGGAAGCTGCATCTTTACTGTCACTTAATGTTCCTTCAAATAACTGTTCCTCTGCTTTTGTAAACGGATCTTTTGTCTGATAGATCCTCTGCTCACGAACTGCCTGTTCCGCCATGGTGATCGTTCCACGCGGAAGCGAAGTATAAGAAGCTCTATCAGAAACGCGATTAACAGTATTCGCTACCTGAGTGCGATATTCCGGCATTCCTGCGCGGCGTTTCATTTCAAATGGTTCCGGTACATCTCCTGGTTTCATTGCTGTTGCTGATTTTTTTGCGTTTTCTTCTTTTCCAAAAGGAACATTCTGAATCATTTCCCGTGTCGTAAGTGCCTTGCGGACAGTTTCATAAACCGCATCATAAACTTCAGTTCCTCTGGCGAATCGCACCTCCATCTTACTCGGATGTACATTCACGTCCAGATCATTTCCTTCCATCTGAATATGAAGAGAAACAAATGGGAATTTATGCTGCATGAGGAATCCCTTATAGGCATCTTCAATTCCCTTGGCAATAATTCGGTTCTTTACAAATCGTCCATTAATATAATAGTTCTCAAAGGTACGATTACCTCTGGAGATTTCCGGCTTTCCGACGAATCCCTCAATCTTCATGAAATCATTTTCATAAGATACCTCAAGAAGTGCCTTGGTGATATCTCTTCCATATATATTATAGATCACATCTTTTACACTGTAATTACCGGATGTGTGAAGTTTCACCTGTTTGTTCTGAATGTATTTAAAGGAAATCTCCGGATGGGATAATGCCAGCTGTTCCATCAGTGTGCTGACATAGTTCCCTTCCGTTGTATCTGACTTCAGAAATTTACTTCTCGCAGGTGTATTATAAAAAAGATTTCTTACCAGAAATGTAGTTCCCTCCGGTGCTCCCATATCCTCTAAGGATTCCTCTACGCCGCCGTTGATCACATAGCGTACACCGCTTAATGCAGAGGGAGTCTTCGTGATCAGTTCTACCTGTGCAACTGCGGCGATACTGGATAAGGCTTCACCTCTGAACCCCAGAGAAGCAATGTGTTCCAAATCCTCAACTTTCTCAATTTTACTGGTGGCATGACGCAAAAATGCCAGGGGTACCTGGTCGCGTTCCATACCCCCGCCATTATCTGTAATACGTAGCATCTTTTTTCCGCCGTCTGTGATCTCCACTGTTACCGCAGTTGCCCCGGCATCAATGGCATTTTCCACAAGCTCTTTTACAATGGAGGACGGACGTTCCACTACCTCACCGGCAGCAATCTTATCTATGGTCTGCTGGTCTAATACTGCAATTTTTCTCAACTTTTATCACCATCTGTTCTTAATCTTGTTCTGCAGGTTATAAAGTGTATTCATTGCCTCGATAGGAGTCATATTTCCCATATCAAGACCTTTAATCTCTTCAATGATGTCGTCATCTTTTACGGTATCGAACAGAGACATCTGTGCCATGTCCATCTGGTCATATACCGGCTTTTTCTTCTTTGGCGCTGTTAAATCTTTTACTGCTGCCGTGATATCTGCATCGCTCAGTTCCTCTACCAGTTCTTTGGCACGCTGAATCACGGAATCCGGAACACCTGCCAGTTTGGCAACCTGGATACCATAGCTCTTATCTGCACCGCCCTGAACGATCTTACGCAGGAATACGATATCGTCACCTTTTTCCTTGACTGCGATACAGTAGTTATTAACTCCCGGGATCTTGCCTTCCAGCTCAGTGAGCTCGTGATAATGAGTGGCAAATAAAGTCTTGGCACCACAAAGCTTGGTATTGCTGATATGTTCGATCACAGCCCATGCGATTGCAAGACCATCAAATGTACTGGTTCCTCGTCCTATTTCATCAAGGATCAGCAAACTCTTTGAAGTTGCATTTCTTAAAATATTGGCAACCTCTGTCATCTCTACCATAAACGTACTCTGACCGCTTGCCAGGTCATCAGATGCGCCTACACGGGTAAAAATCCTGTCAACGATTCCGATGTTTGCTTTCTCTGCCGGAACAAAACTTCCGATCTGTGCCATCAGAACGATCAATGCAGTCTGTCTCATGTAGGTAGATTTACCTGCCATGTTCGGACCTGTGATGATAGATACACGTTTCTTATTATTATCCAGATATGTATCGTTTGCGATAAACATATCGTTCTCGATCATCTGCTCTACAACCGGATGACGCCCGTTTTTAATGTCGATCACGCCTGTTGTATTTGTCTTCGGACGGACGAAATGATTGCGTTCCGCAACCAATGCAAGGGAAGCGAACACATCCAACGCTGCCACAGCTTTGGCCGTTTTCTGAATACGCACCACCTCTTTGCCGACTGTATCACGTACATTGCAGAATAATTCATATTCCAGAGCATAGAGTTTATCCTCTGCACCAAGGATCAGGTCTTCCAGTTCTTTTAACTCCTGAGTAATGTAGCGTTCTGCATTGGTGAGGGTCTGCTTACGGATATAATTGTCCGGTACCAGGTCTTTAAATGTATTGGTGACTTCCAGCGCATAGCCAAATACACGGTTGTACTTGATCTTCATGGTCTTGATGCCGGTACGTTCCCGTTCCTTTGCTTCCAGCTCAGAAAGCCATTTCTTACCGTCTGTTCTGGAACGGCGGAATTTGTCCACGTCTTCATTATATCCCTCTTTAATAATGCCTCCGTCTTTCTGGGCGAGCGGCGGGTCTTCTACAATAGCACGTTTGATCAGATCAGTTACATCTTCCAGAGAATCCATGTCTTCATAAATCTTCTGAAGTAAAGGGGTTTTAAATTCTTTTAATACCTGTTTTATATAAGGAAGCATTTCCAGTGAAGATGCAAAAGCGATCAAGTCTCGCGGATTCGCTGACTTATAGCTGATACGGCTGCTCAATCGCTCCAAGTCGTAAATCGGTCCGAGATATTCTCTGATTTCATCACGCAACATTCCGTTTTTATTTAACTCTTCCAGTGCTTCGAGACGTTCCTCAATCTCATCTCTGTCGATCAGTGGTTGTTCTACATAGCCACGGAGAGTCCTAGCTCCCATAGCTGTTTTTGTCTTGTCCAGTACCCAGAGGAGAGAACCTCGTTTTTGTTTTTCGCGCAGAGTCTCTACAAGTTCGAGGTTTCTGCGACTGGAGCTGTCGATAAGCATATATTTCTCTGCTGCATATGGACGGATCGTTGCCATATGGGACAGAGCTGTTTTCTGTGTTTCTTTCAGATAAAGGAAAAGAGCACCTGCTGCAATGATACCGCAGTCATAATCTCCGATTCCAAGTCCTTCCAGAGATCCTACATGGAAGTGTTCTTTCAGTGTACGGCGACATAATTCATCATCGAAATACCAGGAATCCAGTGAAAAGACGCAGATTCCCAGGCGGTTCTGCAGATCATCGGTATCTATATTGGACATATAGAAAGAATCGTTGCAGATAATTTCAGCTGGTACAAATTTATTGATCTCATCCAGAAGTTTCTGTGGTTTGTCTACTTCTGTGAGAAAACAGTCACCTGTGGTAATATCCGCAATAGCACATCCAAAATGTTCTTCGATAGACACGATAGACATCAGATAGTTGTTCTTTGTCTCATCAAGGGAAGCAGCATCCAGAGTGGTTCCAGGGGTTACAATTCTTACAACCTCACGTTTAACCAGTCCTTTGGCTTTCTTCGGGTCCTCTACCTGTTCGCAGATTGCCACTTTATGCCCGCGTTCAATAAGGCGGTTGATATAAGTTTCCGCAGCATGATAAGGGACACCACACATGGGTGCCCTCTCCTCTAATCCACAATCTTTTCCTGTAAGGGTAATTTCCAGTTCCTTGGTAACAAGCAATGCATCATCAAAAAACATCTCATAAAAGTCCCCAAGGCGGTAGAATAAAATGCAGTCTTTATATTGTTCCTTTGTCTTGCAGTATTCCTGCATCATCGGTGATAATTTCCCTGTGTTAACTGGAAACCCTGTATTTACGCGGCTTGTAGATGCTTTATGTTCCTCTTTGACCCACTTTTGACCCATTTTTTTTTCTTCTTCAGTGTTTCTTGTTTTTTCCAAATATTTAAACCTCTTCCTAAAATCTCATTTCATCAGCAAAATCAGCTTTCTTTTCCATACTTTTCATCATACCGTTTGTATTCATCTTTTACATACCCCTGTTCAAGATGCGTATAATACTCTGTCATTTTCTGAGTAGAATGACCGCTGATTTTACCTACCGTAGCCGGTTTCATTCCAGATTGTACACATCTTGTTACAAAAGTATGACGAAAGCTATGTGGAGTTACATCTAACATTTCTGCTTCTCGACCTTCTTTTTCAGCCTCTAATGCTTCTTGCTTATTTACAATATTTTTGATTCGCTCACATTCATCTTCAGCATTGCCAGGAAGATAACTCATTCCTGTTGATGTTGTAAATATCAGTCCAGGATATTTTTTTAGAAGATCATTTCCAGTTCCCCATTTCTTGCCTAACACTTTTTTGTCCTGATTCTGTTTTTCTTTCCAACTCAAAAAAGCTTCAATTGCAATATCTGGCAGCGGAATTATTCTGACACTTTTCTTTTTTTTCGGTGATGTAATCTGTGTAACATAATACGGCTCAGCAAGTTTCTTTCCCTGCTTGTCATAATACAATTTGACTCTGTTTAGCGTTTTGTATACACGAAGATATTTTTCATCGAAATTGACATCTCTCCATTGTAAGGCAAGTACTTCGCCTATACGCATTCCCGTATGCATCAAAATCAAGAAAAGTTCCTCATAACGGTCTCCTTTAATGGTTTCCAAAAAGCGATGGCTTTCGTCTGTACTAAGACAATTCTCTTTTACATCCAAAGCTTCTTCTGTAGGTTCTGCCAACACTTCTCCCGGTGTCTCAACGGAAAGCTTAACTTCTGCTGTAGGATCCGATGGAATCATTTTACTGGCTGCTGCCCTCTCAAACATTTGATGCACGACACTTAATGATTGCTTGATTGATGTAGGAGCGTATCCTTCATCCTCCAATTTTTTAATCATGTCAAGAATATGTTCCGGTTTGATATCTACCAGTTTCATGTAACCGATGTATTCTTCTGTTCTTCTAAAACCATCTTCATAATTTCTTATCGTGGTTGCTTTAAGATTCCGAACCTTATAAAGTTCCATCCATTTCTCATACCATTTTGAAACGGACATACTCGAATCAAAGCCTGGAACACCTGGGAGAACCTCCGCTAAATACATGCTTCTTTGCTTTCTCACTTGCTGAAGATTTGTTCCATAGATAGAAAAAGGCGGTTTGCCAGAACCCTTAATTGTGATTCTGGCTTCATACCGCCCATCTTTTCTTTGTCGGATTCCCTTACCTATTTCTTTTCCTTTTAGATTTTTTCCCATAACATTACCATCCTTTTTCTAATAACAATAGATGATCATGCATGGCACTGGACTTAATTTTAACACAACCCCAAAAACCTTTCAAGACTGCCGATCTATCCATTTCTGAAATTTTTTCTTATCAATCAGGGTTCTTCGCCCAATTCGTACCATGAAGGTATTATTGTTCATAAGTGTTCGCATTGTTTTCTCAGAAAGCCCTGTCAGTTCACAGGCTTCCTTAACTGATATAAGAATCTTATCGTTATCTGCTGCCGGTTGTTTCTTTTTATGTATCATATATAATTACAGCCAATATCTGCAGGCAGATGATATTGGCTGTTCCTCCTCTCCTATGGATTCTATAAACGGACTTCCTGCGAGTCCCTGTGATTTTGTTTTATTTATTGTGCTGCTTTTTTACATAATATTCTACCGCTTCCTGTAAGCTGCATCCGCTCCGACGACTTTTGCTTACTACACTATTTTTACTTATCTTTAGTTTTTCGCAGCATTCCTTAAGCGATGGATAAAGGGTTCCATGATAATCAAATTCAGGATTATCTAGCATCTTTTTTCTTTTTCTTGTCATAAAATGCTCAAATGATTCTTCTATGGAACAATTTTTATCTCTGGCTCTCTGCCTTACACACGCATCCTCAATGCCATATTTTTTGCAGCATGCTCGGAGACTGGGGTATTCCGTCCCCTTAAATGTAAACTTCTGTATCCTTTCTTCGATTATCTCTTTGTTTGCAATAAAATGTTCCAACGATTCATCTGTGCTGCACCCTAATCTATACTTTCTTGAAGATACGCTGTTTGCATTCACACCATAAACCTCACAACATTCTTCCAACGTTTCATAGATTTTATTTCGGAATACAAATTCATTTTTCTTTGTCACTATTTTTTTCTTTATGAAATGATCCAGGGCCTCTTCTATACTACATCCAGTCGAGGAAGCCCGGTTACGGACACTGGCGGCACGAACATCATACTTTCTGCAGCATTCAGCAACACTTTGATATTCTTTTCCCTTATATACAAATATCTTTTTTAGTTCATCCGCATTGCTTTTTTCTATAAAATGTTTTACAGCCTCTTCCCAGGTGCAATGAATCCGCCATGCTCTGGCCCGTACACTGGTTTCATTAATTCCGTATATCTCACAACACTGTCCAAGGGAAACATATTTTTCCCCTTCATAAAAGAATGGTTCTTTTGCGCGGTGCCTTTTTTTTGATATTACCTTGTTTCCAGAATTCTCATCATTTTCGGTGGATTCCTGTGGCACGCAACCTTCCATATGAGAAACATTTTTTTCCAACGTCTCTGGCAAGGAGCTTTTGGTTCTATAGGCAGCACTTCTTACAATTTTGGGGTTCAGGCCATACGCGAGACAACATTCCGTGAAACTATTGTATTCTTTTCCCCGGAATGCAAAGATTCTTTGCTTTTTAGATTTAATGTAATGTGTAATCGCACGTGTAGAAGAAACTCCATTCTTTTCCATATACAAACGTACGGATATAGGATTTATTCCCAATTCTTCACAGCATTGAGGAAGTGATGGATACTTCACTCCATGATATGTGATTTCATGTGCCTTTTTCCATTCTATTGCCCGTTCAATTGATTCCTGTGGTGTGCACTTTCGATTCCACATATCTGTTTTAACGGAAGCTTCGTTTATATCATAAAATTCACAACAAGTCTTAATGCTGGCCCATTTTCGATTTCGGAATATGATCTCTTTACTTTTTTTCAATTCAATAAAATGTGTAATCGCTTCTTCAGTTCTACATTTATATTGATTCTGATACGCCATTACACTACGGTAACATATTCCATAAAAATCACAGCATTTATGCTTACTTTCAAAAGTTCTGCCATTGTACACAAATTTGAATTTCTCCATGTAATTTGATCTGATTTTACGTGGCATAAAAACTTCTTTCCTCCTTTTGGCGTGATTGGATCTGATACATGTCAAAACATTTTGCCAAACAAAAAAAGACACTCCAAGAGTCCATTTTACTCTTTTTGTGTCTTTATCGGTTGATCCGCAGACGCGGTATAAAGTATAAAATTCTGACCTCGTATCAGAATAAAATTTTGTGCAATCTGCCTTGCAAAATGTTCAATTTTATCGTATCATTCCAGATATTTAATGTCAATCTCACTACAGGCTTTAAACAGTAGCAGCTGCGTAGTATTTTACTCGTATTCCTGCGAATACATACATAAACTGTTGCATACATGTAAATGCCCCTCCGGTCTTTTCACCGGAAAAGGGCACTTACAGAAGGCTTTTTGTATTCATGTCATACAAAAAATCACATAAATCAAGATTGGAAATGAAACAAACATAAGCCCAAAATCAACAAAGATCAATATCAGCCAAAGCAACTTTAATTTTTCCTCCAAATCTCATCCTCCGTTTCGAGTATATTTAAGGAATTCCATAAAATCCCTTATACTTAAATAAAAGAGAATTTCAGAGCTGTTTCTGTAAATATCCCCAAACTTTCACAGGAATTTCATTTTTACTTTTGAAGTTACTTTTGTGATATATCAATCTGCTATTATGCGGCCTGTTCTTCCAGTTCCCGATTCCCTGCCTCCATTAAATCTTCCTCCAGAATTTCAGCAAGCAATTTGTTGCAATACCCAACACCGTTTACACGAACGCCTTTGCTGCGGAGTTCTTCAATCTCTTTTTTCCTAAGACTCTGACTTTTTACAGCCAGTTTATAATCTTCTTTTGCCAGTTTCTTTTTTAATTGTTTCTGCCATTTTATAAGAAAATCCCTTGCAAGCTCAATATCTTCATTCTGCTGGTTATAAAAAGTGCGTGTCTGCCTTATGGTTCCATCCGGTTCCACTTCAAGCGTATAGTATGCCTCCGTTGGTTGTTCTGCCTTTCTCAAAAACAGGATATAGGATTCCTGCTGGCTCATTCGTTCATAATAGGTTTCTGTATTATTTACGCAGTGATGCATCAGTTTTGCTTCATACAAAATGTCATCCACTTTTTCCGGTACAACGATCTGATACTCTTTGTCTGCATATTCATATTTTTTCAAATCCCTGCATATACGATTCAGACCCGGATACTTTTTTTCCAGCTCTCCGGCTCTTAAAATCAAATCTTTTGCTTCTATCTCTTTTATCATTTCATTATGTCTCTGCATGAGCTTTCGTGCACGGTAAATAACAGAATCCTGCACATTCACTCCGACACGAATTGCCATATTGAGATAATCCTTCCATGTTTTGATCAGGTTTTTCACGGATTCCCCACTTTCTGCTGCCTGCTTTTCCAGATAATTTTTGATCTGTAAAGGAGCCATACGGTCCATAATGAACATAAGATCCGCTGGTTTAAGCTTTTCCCGGCACATCCACGAAATCACATCGTCACGGATCAGCTTGTTTTGGGCTTTTTCAAGTAACAGCCATTGAAGGAAAATTTCTCCCCCATTGTTTGTACGCAGCCTTTTTAAGCGGAATCTGTCAATTCCCAGTGCTTTTCCAAGTTCTCCGGAATCTTCACAATAGATATGTGCTTTATTATCCATAATGTCTTCTGCCAGATGATAAAGTCCTGCTTTAATGAGCCGTTCCAGGTAGGGCCTTTCTCTAACCATTTCAAAAAAACTTACCGGATCTAAAAACCTTTTGACTTTTGCATATTCGTAGAATCCTGTCCTACGGAATGTCTTGTTTTTAATGCCATACAGTGATTTTCCATAAATATTTCCCATATTATATTTTTCATATGTCATATAGCCACCGTAACCTGGATACAGTGGAACCTGTAATTTACCCTGGATCCATCGGTTTTCTTTTGTCCAATGATGACGGCCGAAATAATATTCTTTCGTATTTAATTTTTCATCATACAGGATTCTCCGGCGCTCAAAGAAAGAATATACTGGTTTTTTATATGAGCTGCTTACTATGAGCATCTGAAGCTGGAATTCTCTCAAAACAAACACATTATTTCCACAGGTCTGAAGCAGGTATGCAGTCTCTTTTTGGGTTTCTATATTTTTGGCCCGGCCTAATGCTTTATATTGAATCTGATGTCTGCATTTTGGGCAATTCCCCACTGCATTATGGTGAGGATGGCTGATTGGAACTTCGCTTTCACACCAACTACAATATCCTGTTTGATCTTTCCTGCGGCTGTAATGATAAAAGATAAAATTCTGGGTAATTCCAACTTTTTTCTGCCATCTCAGCCAGTCTTTCGGAATTTTTGGAAGTCTATCCATACACTGATCCCAGCTTGTCAGAATTTTTTCATATTTCATTCCCAGCCTCCGGTGTCTCTGCTCACGTTGATATACATACAGTGCATAAAAAGCATCGTCATATTCACTTTCAAGATACTTTTGGATCAACGCTGTATCCGCCTCTTTCATATAAGAATTTTCCTGATATAACCATTTTGAGAAAATGGTCTTATCCAGCATACTATCTGACCATTTCTTTGTCCGGTAATCATACCCTTTAAAAACATCGTTCTTTTTATCAATATATAATGTATATACAGGTTTCCGACAGTCCATGGAAAGATATTCTGCCAGATAAAATGCTACTTTTAAAATATTGTTTTCTACTTCTGCACGTAAATATAGCCCCCTCTGATAAATCAGCTGCTCCGTATAGTATCCTTTATCTCTTACTGGCACATCTTCTTTTGCAAGTTTTATCAGTTCATCCGTAGCTTCCAGCAATTTCATGTTACGCAATTCTTTTTTATTCATTTCCGTCCTCTCCTTCATTTTCTGCTGCATATAATGTCATTTTCTCTTTTCTGCTCAAATGCAGCAGGGGAACTCCCTGCCGCATCCACTTTATCCTTTTATTTACGCCGCTATTTCAGTAAGGCTTCCTTCGTCTTCTGCCGATTCCACTGGTAGGTCCATTAAGTCTTTCTCTAAAAGATCAGCCAGAAGTTCCCCAGCAAATGCTCCGCCATGGACAACTACATGCTTATCACGTATCTCCTGATAGTTCTGCTGCCTGAGCTTCCTGCTTTCTTCTGTGCTCTTACGATCTTTTTTGGTTAATCGCTTCTGAATTTCCTTCTGCCACAATGTTAAAAAAGAAGTCACCTTATCAATGTCCTTATTTTGACGGTTAAATTCCGCACGTTTTTGCCGGATGGTTCCATCTGGTTCAACTTCCAGTGTATAAAACGGTACTTTCGGATTCTCTTTTTCCCGCAAAAACAGGATATAGCTTTCCTTTGAAACGATCCGGTCAAAATAAGTATCCGTCTTATTTACACAGTGATGAAGCGTATCACCTTCATATAGGATGTCATCGATACTCTTTGGCGCAATGACCTGATATTCACCGTCACTGAACTCATATTTTTCTTTCAAATCAATGAGATGTTTCTGAAATCCGACATACTTTTCTTCCAGCTCCCTGCGTCGGATTCCGCGTTTCATTTCTTCTATCTTCAAAACCGCCTCTTTATGGCGCAGTTGAAGATCTCTGGTACGGTAAATAATTGAATCATGTATATCCATTCCCAGTCTTTTTGCCATAGAAAGATAATCGTTCCACACCTGCAGCACATGGCTGATATCATCCCCGGATTTTTCTGATTGTTTCACAAGATAATGTCGAATCTGGCAGATGCTCATCTGATCCAGAACAAACTTCAGGTCGTTTGGTTCAAATCCTTCTTTTACCATCCAGCATATTTCTTCATCCCCGATTGTT
>CAKRWH010000027.1:0-39243 GCA_934416185.1 uncultured Blautia sp.
ATTGCTCTGTCATCATAATAAAATGGGAAATCTCCAAAAAAGTCATCAAATAAATTTTCTCCAAAAATACTAGGCATCAACATAAGTCATCTCTCCTTTTTTCATACCGCTCATCTTCTGAGCTTTTAATTATGCATCTTTACCTTGTTTCTTTGGAACTTAGGTGATCAGGAATCTCATAGAACTTATTTCTTTGTTCTCTTTTTGTTCCCCTTCCTTTGTTCTGTATGTAATATAACACGCATTATTAGCACTGTCAAGAGGTGAGTGCTAATTTCACAATTTCTTCACATTTTCCGTTTTGAAACATTCTCAAACCGAGTTCCTGCCTTTGCTACCATGGTATCATCCACACAAAGAAATATCGGCTGTGTTGCCAGTGAATCCGGTATCATTCTCAAAGCAACTTTAGCTGTGATATTCATAAAGTGGGAATAATCAACTTTTGCATAGGAACATGCGTGGTAAAAGGTATTGAGGGATTTTGTGGTAATCCCAGACAAAAAGTGCTGATATAAAAATCGAATGGAATGTACAGATTCCAATGTTAGTATTGATAAAACGAGTAAAAACAAAGTATCTGCTGTTGGAGCAAAAAAAGTTTCAAAATAAATCAAAAAATATTTGTGAAGTCTACCAGTCAGAGTCTTTTCATTGTATAATGTCTTTGTCGTACAGGGTCACTTCCCTTTGTAATGTTTTGGAGCAAACTCATTATACATCAGAAAGCCCTGTACGATATTTTTTTATGAAAAAGTTGTAAAGTGGTGGTCATATTTGTAAATAGCCATTGTCTCTACAGAATATATTGCTGCAAATATAAAGTCTCCATCCATAATTTATTGCTTTTTGCAATTGAAGCAGGGGACTTAACTGATTCAGTTAATATATCTACAATAACAGATAAATTTATATCATCCGGATGAAATATTATATTTCATTTTTCACGTTAATGATATAAAATTATCAATGTAAATATCAGAGCATATTTGAAAAATCATTCTCAATCCTTTTCAAATATGCTCCGGAAAGGAACTTTTATACCAATGAAAACCAAGATTCAGGATATGACCTCCGGTTCGCCGGGACGGTTGATCATTCTTTTTGCAATTCCCCTGATGTTGGGGAATATCTGTCAGCAGCTTTATACAATGGTGGATACCATGGTCGTTGGCCAGATTGCAGGTGTAGAGGCTCTTGCAGCACTGGGCGCTGTTGACTTTCTGATGTGGGTTGTCACAGGAATATCCACCGGACTCACCCAGGGATTTTCCATTCAGCTTTCCCAGTATTATGGGGCAAAGAATTTCGAAAATCTGCGTAAATCTCTGGCACACAGTTATCGGCTGACCGCATTCATCGCAGTGGGAGTATTCATTCTCAGCCAGTCCTTTGCTTCACTGATATTAACAGGGCTGCATACACCTTCCAATATTATCGGAATGTCTCTGTTATATCTGCGCATCATTTTCTGTGGAATCCCGGCCACAGCCGCCTATAATATGTTTGCCTCTGCCCTAAGGGCTATGGGAAACAGCAAAACACCACTGACTGCAATGATCATCGCATCTGTGCTGAATGTTTCACTGGACATCCTTTTTGTGGCAGGCTTCGGATGGGGTGTTGCAGGAGCAGCAATCGCAACTGTAATCGCACAGAGCTTCTCTGCTGTTTACTGTTTCCTGATTTTACGCAGAATTGATATCGTTCATCTGACCAAAACAGATTTTATGCCTGCCTCCGGCATGAATGCCCGCCTGATGAAGCTTGGCATTCCTGTTGTATTCCAGAATATCATCATCGGTGTGGGCGGTCTGGTAGTCCAGTATGTGATCAATGGCTACGGTTTCCTTTTTGTGGCAGGATTTACAGCTACAAATAAGCTTTATGGTCTGCTGGAAATGGCAGCTATTTCCTATGGATATGCCATCGTTACTTATGTGGGACAGAATCTGGGAGCCGGAAAGATTGACAGGATCAGGAAAGGTGTCCGCAGCAGTATGCTGCTTTCCCTGCTTACCTCACTGATCATTTCTGCTGCCATGTTTTTATTTGGAAAAAATATTCTCTCACTTTTCATCTCAGGTGAACCGCAGCAGACACAGCAGGTACTGGCAATTGCTTTTAAATACCTTTCTATTATGGCTGCCATGCTCTGGGTTTTGTACTTTCTGTACGTGTACAGATCTGCACTTCAGGGGCTGGGAGATACCTTAATGCCTATGGTAAGTGGTATGGCTGAATTTGTCATGCGTATCAGTGCTGCACTGATCCTTCCCCATTTCATCGGACAGGACGGTATTTTCTTTGCAGAGATCGCAGCATGGAGCGGAGCCACTATGATCTTATGCATCAGCTATTATGTGCGGATGCATAAATATAATTATAGCAATCCTCTTAATTAATGCATTTGAGACAGTTCAGCAGAGTGCAAAAGACAACATGATTTCACCCCAAAAGAAACGGCTACAAACCCAGTAAATATGTGATAACATATCAATGGGCATTGTAGCCGTTTTATCATCTTGCAACTTTTATTTCTTCCGGATACAAAGATTTATGGATACATTCTCCATTGCACCATACCTGGAATCCTTTTTCCCGGTGATATTTTTCTCCGGTTTTATCATAGATAATGCTCAGTTCTTTTTCCTGGCATTTTATTTTTTCCAGTCTGTAGCAGGACCATTCATCCGGAATCGTAGGCCGTATACGGATTTCTCCGTTTTCCATTACACCGCTTTTCAGATAGCGCTTTATCAACTGTACCACACGTTCATCTTTTACATTCTTCCGGAGAAGATTGATGAGAATTTCATGATTAAGAGTATCGAAGTACTTTGACAAGTCAAGGACTACAGCAAATGTATAGCCTTGTTCGACATACTCCTTAACCTTAAGTATTGCATCTTTTGCACTTCTGTTCGGACGATAGCCATAGCTACCATCTGCAAACAGCGGTTCATAGATTGGCACTAACTGTTGGGTTATTGCCTGTTGAAGTGTACGGTCTATCACTGTTGGTATGCCAAGCTTTCGCACACCACCATCTGGTTTGGGAATCTCAACTCGTCTTACTGGAGACGGAGTATACTTTCCACGATAAATGCGGTCGGTTATCTCTTGTTGATGTTCCTTTAGATATGGAAGAGCCTCCTCAATGGTCATGCCATCAATTCCCGGCGCTCCCTTGTTTGCCTTAACTCTCTTATACGCTCTGTTAAAGTTGTCTTTATACAGTATCGCTTCCAAAAGTCTCGGCTGTGCACTGTCTCTTTCTTTCCATATCCGATTGAATGACCTAGACGCTTTCACATACCCTTCATGTTCCGCATTATCTCTTTGCGAACAGCCATTGTTTTCAATGTTTTCTGCCATAGACGGTCATTCCTCCTTTCTACTGGTTTCCAGATACGGATCTGCTTCATTCCTGTACTCTCTGGAAAAATAATCATTCAAAGCTATTACAACTGCTCTGGTGTACGATTTATATTTTTCCCTGTCCATCGTCTGCAAATATTCCCATGCCTGCCTGTCCTGTTCATCACAAAGGTTCAAACGGATATTTGTGTTGATGATTTTCCGTTCTTTTCTCATACAAGCATCCCTCCGTTTCTCTGGATTTTCCTTACGGTCATTGCTTCATAGCCTTTCGCTGTGGCACAGATGTCCCGTACAATTGTCACCCGGCTCTTGTCATATTCTCCATAATTCTGGATCATACAACCGCCACCGCCGACCACATACAGACGCATCAGTTCTGGATTGTATTCCCGTTCTCTCAGCTTATGGAAGATTTCTTTCGTATAATCTCCGGCAGCTTTACGAATGACTGTCAGATATTTCTCACCAATATCTGCTGTCCCGGTACGGATCACCTGCTCAATCACCAGATCGTCCACCACTGTTCCCAGTTCTTTCAGCAAGGATTCCCTTACAGCAAGCACACACTGATGCGTTCCATATTTCTCTGTAAAGCATTTCTTCTCTAATGGACGGGAATTGTTGATATACATGATGTTCATAGTTCCGTTTCCAATATCAACAAGCATGTTGATTCCTTTGAAATCTTGCAAGCGGTAAAAGGCTGCTGCAAATCCCTGTGGGTAAATATCAGCTCCTGCAAACTCTACATGGTAGTCTTTGTTACGGAATGTAAAATCCACGCTTTCATTCTGGAGAAGATATTTCTGGAAATCCTCTTTCTGTGTAGCCACCCAGGTAAGGGGAAGTCCGGCTGCAATGTGTACCTTTGCCTGATTCATTCCTTTCCCATCCAGTTCCCTTGCGATAGCCGCCAGTGTCAGCACATAATAATCCTCGTCCTGCGTTTTCTCTGCACAGAACTCCTTGTGTTCCTCTCCGATCTGGTGATACATGCCATTGTAAACAAGAAGATTATTCTGGAAGATTGGCTCCTTGTCATATCTGACTACACCGGACGGGAAACATCTGGTAGCTGTTTTCATGTTTCCATACCCATGATCAATCCCGATCACCATAACTGTTTCATTATTGTTGTTTTTCATTGTTCGCATAATCATACCTCATTCTTTCTTTTCTCATCGAACACTATTAATACTTAAGTGAATTGATAAGATAGATATTTTATTAACTGGTTATTTTATAATTCGTATTTGATAACATATATTATTTATTGCCTTGGAAAAACCAATATTGGATTTTCCAACACTGGTTTTCCGTTGGACTGATGTCCCAATATGGACTACTCATTTTCCTACCCGATTGGAATTTCCCGGATAATATACTCCGTATCCGTAAAAAACCCATATTCATTTCTGACCTTATTTCGCTTCACATACCCGTAATGTTCCAGTTCTTTAAGTGCTGACCGAACAGAGTCAATTCCATCCCGGCTCAGAGATGCCAGTCCCTGCATATTGTAATTCCAGTCCTCAGGCAGACTTAACATCAAGGATAATAATCCCTTTGCCTTTAATGACAAATCTTTATTCTTGAAATGATGGTTGCTCATTACCGTAAAGTTCTTGTTTCTCTCTACACGAAAGACCTGTGCCATTCTATTTCACTTCCTTTCCAGACAGAAAAAGACGCGAGCCACATTTTATGACTCACGCCTTTCTCTACTCATATTTTAAAAATCTTTATTTTCTTTGTCTTCTTCTTTCTGTAAATAATAAAATCTCTTCTGAATTTCAATCTCTTCTCGAAGCTGTTCTTCTGATGGAAGGCAGGTTTTATATTTAGATGCAAATAATTGTTCGTGCCCATGCAATATAGAATATTTTGCAATATCTTCATCTGTATCAGAACATAAAATAATGCCTAATGTTGGATTATCCCCTTCGTTTCGCTTCATTTCATCATACATACGAATATACATATCCATCTGTCCCACGTCCTGATGTGTAATTTTCGACGTTTTTAAATCAATCAATACAAAACACTTCAAAATGTAATTGTAAAAAACAAGATCAATGTAATAATCTTCTTTTTCAGTTCGAATATGCTGTTGTCTCGCTACAAATGCATATCCTTTTCCCAACTCCATGAGAAATTTTTGAATATGCGTGATAATTCTCTGCTCCAATTCGCTTTTTGTAAAGTCTGTATTAGAAGATAATCCAAGAAATTCTGCTATTACTGGATTTTTGATAAATTCCAGCTTATCAGCCTGATAAGAAGCTGTCAGTTCTTTCATTTCTTTTTCAACAGGTTCTACATTTTGAGACATGAGCATTCGGTAATAATACTGTGAAGAAATATTCCGTTGCAAAGTCCGAACTGACCATGTTTGCTCCTGTGCTTCTTTTGCATACCATGCCCGTGCCTCTGCTGATGTTTCCTGAAGCAAAATTCTATAATGTGTCCATGACAAGGGACGCCCAGACTTTGGACGCAGTGAGTCCAAAATTTGAGGAAATTCCTGATGAAATTTCACATATTTATACAGACTACTAAAATCAAAACCTTTACCATATTTTTCTTTTAATTCTGCTGATAGCTTTTTCATAGTTTTTTTGCCATAGTCCGCTTTTCCATTTTCATTCAGACACTCTATAGCAATTCGTTTTCCCAACAACCAGTTCCTTTGAACCAGAATTGTATCGACAGCCGCATACGCAATACTTTATGCACTCTCCACGATTTCGCATGTATCAGCAAATAAATCTCCTGTTTCATGGTAAGCAATCATACTTTTATTTAATTTTGGACTCGGTGAATCCAAACTTGTTTTTTCTTTTTCAGAATGTTTTTTTTCATCAAAGCAACCTCCTTTTCGATAATTGTTGCGACACTGTCGCAACTTTTCCATTTTGAAGTTCCAGATTGACACCCCAAAACGATTTCTTTAAATCGCCAAAATCTATGTTCTTATTTTACCCCAACTCTTTCATTCTGCCTACTGCTATTTCATGTTCACATATAATAATGATGTCGCAATCCACGACCTCATCGCCTTCATTTAAACATAAATCAATTCCTTGAGAATAATCTCTTCCGCAATCGCTTTGTGTTGATTAGCAGCTCTTACCCAGGCCATCTGTTCACCTGACTTATAAGTAAGGTTCGAGATCAGATATCCATTTACATTCGTGTACGTTAATTTCATTTTATTAGCACTCTCCATTTCTCATCATTTTTTGACCACAAATTTACGACATTTACGACAAATCTGACACTGCTTTACAATACCAGACAAAATGGCTGATACCCCGGAAAGCCTGTAAAACAGCCACTTCCGGGATACACAAGACAGGACAAAAATCGACTTCCATTATCAAGAGGTGAGTGCTAATTTCACAATTTCTTCACATTTTCCTTTTATTTTAGGATCGTTGCTTCTTGTGTAAGCGGTCTTGCTACTCCGGATGGCAACAACACAATGATCCTTGCTATTGTTTCCCTGCTTCGTATCATTGCAGGAATCATCAGCATCATGCTGATCCTCGGATTAGGTGATTCTACTTACCACGGCGCACAGAAATAAAAAGTCAATACAGAGAATTCAAAAAAACAGCAGACTGCTTATCTGATAAGCAATCCGCTGTTTTTTTCTATCTTCCCGCCAGGTTTCAATTGTAAACCTATTTTAAATTTAAGTTGACAATTTACACTTTTATATGTTAAAGTGATACCCGTACAAAAAAATCACAGGAAGGTACTACTATGAATTCCGAATTATATGAAAAAGAGGCACCTGTTCTTTCCAGAGAGGATGCAATTGCTATTTTAAATACTCCGAATGAGGAAATCGATGCACTGATCGATCGTGCAAAGAGTTTACGATATAAATATAAGGGAAATCGTGTAAGCATTCATATTCTTACCAACGCACGCAGCGGAAACTGTTCTCAGGATTGCGCTTACTGCGCACAGTCCTGTCGTTCTACTGCAGATATTGATAAATACAAATGGGTAGATGAAGATAAACTGTATCAGGATAATGATTTCGTAAATGATTATCATTTATCCAGACACTGTATCGGCCTGAGCGGTATGAAATTTACAGATAAAGAAATCGAAGAACTTGCCCGCCGGATCCGTAAGATGAAAGAGCACGGAACACATCTCTGCTGCTCCATCGGATTTCTGACAGAGAAACAGGCTAAAATGCTAAAAGAAGCTGGTCTTGACCGAATAAACCACAATCTGAACAGCAGCCGGTCCTATTACCACAACATCTGCAGTACACATACTTTTGAACAGCGTGTACAGAATATCCACATGCTTCAGAGACTTGGATTTGAAATCTGCAGCGGCGGGATCATTGGTATGGGTGAAAGCAAAGAAGATGTAGTTGATATGCTTCTCGAACTGCGCGAAATCCAGCCGGAAGCATTACCGATCAACTTCCTCCTACCAATCAAGGGAACTCCTCTTGGGGATGCCGATATCTCCGTTCTGACAACAGAATACTGCATGAAAATCCTCTGTCTTGCAAGACTTCTTGTGCCAAAAGCAGATATCCGCTGTGCTGCCGGAAGAGAAGTATATTTCAAAGGGGAAGAGAAGAAACTGCTCAGTGTGGTTGATTCCATCTTCGCCTCAGGTTATCTGACAGAAGGCGGTCAAGGCATCGAAGATACTCTGAAAACTATCACGGATGCAGGATTTACTTATGAGATTGAGTCCGCATGACCGCATAATTATATGCCTGATTATAGCTGAATTTCTGTAATCTATCTCAATACTTATCTATAATCAGAACAACACTTAGCCGACTGCGGATAGTCTTATCCACATGACTGACAAATTTTAGAAGGAGAATTTTAAACATGAACCAGACACAAAGCATTACTGCACCTCGCAGCAAAACCTACGAAATAACCATGACCGCACTGATGGCAGCGGTTACCTGCATTCTTGCCCCACTGTCCATTCCGATCGGCCCGGTTCCTATCTCATTTACGAACCTGGCAATCTACCTGTCCCTGTATCTTCTCGGATGGAAAAGAGGAACTATCAGTTATCTAATCTATCTTCTGCTTGGACTCGTTGGTCTTCCGGTATTTTCCGGTTTCACAGGCGGTCCTGCAAAACTGGCAGGTCCTACAGGCGGTTATATCATCGGGTTTATCGTCATGGCTGTCATTGCCGGACTGGTAATAGATAACTGTCATAAACCTTTGGTACAGCTTATCGGTATGATCGTCGGAACTATTGTATGCTACCTTTTCGGAACCATATGGTTCTGCATAGTTGCACATTACACCTTCAAAGCAGCTCTTGCAGTCTGCGTAATCCCATTTATCCCGGCCGACCTGGTAAAAATGGTCATCGCCATGATCATCGGACCAATGATAAAGAAAAGAATACGGTAATATTTACCAATATATACACAAACAGGTGCAGGTCATAAGTATGTGACCTGCACCTGTTTGTTATACATATCTTGTTTTCTTCCCTTATCAGTACTTTTTCCCCTAATTATTTACTCTTATGAAAAAGCACTGTACAGATCAGCACCGTAAACGGTACAGAAAGTACAATCCCAAAACTTCCCGCCAGTCCCTGCATGATCGCTATACCGATATTATTTGAATTAATGATCTGCTGATACGGAAGATCATAGGAATAATCAAGAAGAAGCGTACTTACACTACTTCCTGCAAATGCCAGGATAAGCGTATTGCTGTCCGTTCCCATCATATCTCTGCCTACACGCAGCCCGGCTTTAAAGAGTTCTTTTCGAGTCAAAGAAGTATTCTGTCTGTAAATCTCATCAATAGCACTGCTGATGGACATGGCTACATCCATAACTGCCCCCAGACATGAGATCAGTAATCCGGAGAAAAGCAATCCTCCAACCTGAATACGATTTGTATTCCAGAGAGTCATCAGAGTCTCAATATCCGAAACATTGAAACCGGAAATCCCGGAAGCTTTGCTGAAACACCATGCAGAAATCCCAGCAAGGACAACTCCGGCAAGAGTTCCCAATGTCGCTGCACATGTTTTCCTCGTCGGACCTCCGATCAGATACATGGTAACCAGTGTAGTAATAAAACATACAAATACTGCTGTCCAAAACGGTGAAAATTTCAGATATACCAGTGGAAGATAAACAAAAATCACACAGAAAAATGTAAAAATCAGCCCAAGGCATCCCTTGATTCCCTGTTTTCCGCCTATCAGACAAAGCGCCAGCAGATAGATAAGAGCAAATATATAAATAACGCCTTCTCTGTCCTGGGTATAAACACTGGCAACTGTAGAATCACCCGCAACGCTCTGCATAACAATGACTCTCATTCCCGGTTTACATGCTGCACCAAAAAGATATCCGGAACTGCTTGTAATATCAAGGTCCTGTCCTTTTCGTTCACCTGTGAGCATATGAACCCGTACCTTCTGTTCCCCTACACGGGTTCCGTTTTCCTGAAGATTATCCTCAAGTACTTTCACTACTTTTGCTTTCTCAAATGTCTGTCCTGTCCGGACCACCAGTTCTGTTTTTTCCACCTGATTCAATTTAATGACGAAAACAGCGAACACACAGACAAGTAAAAGATAAATAAGATACCGGACTGTTTTCTTTTTAGTAAGCAGCCCGGTAAATTTTGTATTTTTCATGGAGTTGATTTCTCAGACCCTGCTTTTAATTCTCAGATGTTTCAGCTGCTGCATCTGCGGAAGCGTCTGCATTATCTGTGGATGCATCTGTATTATCTGAGGAAGCTGTTTCTTCAGAAGCACTGTCTGTGGTGTCTGCAGAAGTGTCTGTAGTGTCTGTGGATGCATCAGATGAATCTGCACCTGCATCGGTTTTCTGGATTGTAAATGCATCATCAATTGATTCAACTTTACCATCATCTGTAATCTGATAAGTCTCAATAGAGAATGTATCTGCAGTCATGGCAATAACAGAATAGCTTGGAAGCCAGTTCTGGCTGCGGGCTGCCACATAATCCTGCTGAGTAGAAAGAAGCTCATAATATTTGGAACCGGAAGCGGAGTTTGCTGTCATATACAGGATTCCTTTTGGATCTGTAACTGTATCTCCGTCAACATCCTCGATTGTATAGCAGTCGTTGTCCTGATGGAATGCATCCAGTGCCGCCTGTGCATCTGTATCTCCTTCTTCCGGAGCAAGTGCGATCTGTTCCTGTGTATCTACATTTGTAGCATGATCCCAGTCATAATCTGTTCCATCTTCATTCAGACTGAACTCATATTTTCCATGAGTCTGTCCATCACCATAGAGCATTTTGGAACGGCTGTATGTATGATCATGTCCCTGAAGAACAACATCAATATCATTTGCATCAAATACCGGAGTAAGCTGTGTACGGAGAATCATACCATCTGTATCAGAATGGTCAAGACCTGATCCGTAAATATCCTGATGGATCGTTACAATTCTCCATTTTGCATCCGGATAAGCTTTGACAGCTTCTTCAATTGTTTTCTGATGCTCTGCTACATTATAATTGTTGGTATTTAAAACAATGAAGAGTCCCTCTCCATAACTGTAATAATAATCTCCACCAGCCTGAGTTTTACCATTATCTGTATTATTCGGATTATTAAAGTGATACATATAATCCTCATTCAGAGAATCGTGGTTACCAATTGTAGTTGCCACTGCAAGTCCCTTCAGAGCATCCGCGCTTAAGTAAGAAGCATACTCTTCCTCTTTTGCTTCACCTGTTTTGTTAACCTGGTCACCTGCAGAGATCACAAAGTTGATATCCGGATTTTCTGTAAGTGCTGTATTCAAAGTACGATTCCATGAAAAACCATCATTCTCTGCTGCTTTGTTTGCCGCACCTGACTCATTGGTAAGCTCTGCTCCATTCTGTGTCTGACCTTTGGAAGCACCGATCTGCGGATCACCTACATAGAGAATCTTTACAGAATCTGTACCCTGTGTTTTATATTCACATACCTCTGTCTGTTCACCATTCTTCTCAACTGTATAGTAATATGTTGTATTTGGTTCCAGACCGGTAACTGTTACATGATTATATTCATACGCAGTATCTCCGGTAAGGCTCTGATCTACATCACCTGCGGTTCCTTCGAATGTTTCAAGATTATCTTTATCTGTTCCAAAATGAACTACAGGTGTTGCATCACTGTCACCTTTTTCGCTGTACCATGCAAAGTTCAACTGGGTAGCATCAGCACCCGGTGTAAGAGATACCTTTGTAAAATCTGTCGCTGTTTCTTCCCAGGCAGCATCCCAGTCAGACCATCCGGAATCAGCACCAACCACGCTGCTGTCCATATAATGATCTGTAGACGCATAAGCCACCGGACAAACCATAGTCATTGAAAGTGCTGTTAAAAGACCTGCGATTAATTTTCTTTTCATAATAATTAGACTCCTTTTCAATCATAAGATATTCTTGTTTTTTCAGTCGTCGCGTGCAGTATAACACCCGAATTTTTAAAAAACAATAGAGTTTCCAGACGTTTAACAGACACTTTTCCATTATTTAACAAAGTATCTGTAGTCGTTTCTGACAACAAAAAAACAAACGTTTGTCTAAATTTTAATTCCATTGCCGTTTTTTTATGATACGCTTATCTTAGTTAATTTTTTCTTTACCGGCAGCAATATACTATTTCTATTTATTATGGAGGGTTTTATTATGCAAATTGAATTACAGTCCAACGATTATCATGTACTTTTGAACACGCTTGGAGCCGAATTAAAGTCCTATTCCAATCCGGCCGGAAAGGAATATATATGGAATTCTGATCCGGCTTACTGGCTTCGGTCTTCTCCCCTTCTTTTCCCTGTTGTTGGAAATGTCCGTAATGGAGAAACTGTTATCAAAGATCATATTTACCAGATGCCCAAACATGGTTTCTGTAAAGAATCTGAATTTGAAGTAACAGAACAGACCGAAAACTCCGCCACTTTTCTATTAAAAGCAAATGATGAAACCTTAAAACATTATCCTTATTCTTTTGAACTGTATCTGACTTATACTCTGAACGGCAACACTCTGTCTATGAATTATAAAATCATAAACAACGATTCCGAATTTATGTACTATCACATTGGTGCACATCCTGGATTTATGCTTCCTGTCAGTGATGGAGAAAATATCGAGAATTGTATTCTTAGATTTGAAAAAGAAGAAGAGTTTATTTCTTATGAATATAATCTGAAAAATTTAGAATTTGATATGAACCATAAAGTATCCCAAAAAGCAGTCGGCAATACACTTCCGCTTACAATTTCAATGTTTGATCAGGATGCTGTTTTCTTTGAATGCACGAATTCACACCGCGTTTCTTTCTTAAATTCATCCACAGGAAAAGGTGTATCTATGTACTATCCTGATTTTGAATCCCTTGCGATCTGGACACCAATCGGAGGAAAGGCTCCATTTCTCTGTCTGGAGCCTTGGAACGGTTCTGCCATTTTCCATCAGGATGATGATATTCTGGCACACAAACACGGTATCCTCTCGCTGGCACCTGGAAAGGAGAAAACATACCATCTTGAAATTTCTCTGATAGAATAGGATTTTATTTTTCAGATTTCAGGTCCCACATAATTTGTATTGCATTATCTATCACATGAAATTTTTCAAAATAGGCCTCTTCTTTCGGAATCCACATATTCTGAAACTGTTTTGCCTTTTCCAGACCATTACGTTTTTTTATATTTTCAATCTGGTCTTCCGGAGAAATATTTAAAAAGACACGAATATGATAGGGGTTCTTAAAGTATGGATGCATACTATAGGAACCCTCTATAATATTTAGTTTTTTGTAAGAAACGGGATATGGTTCCAACAGCCCCCATTTCTGACAACTAAACGGCTGATACCAAACCGTCTGTTTCTGAAGAATCGGTCTGAGTACCGTTTCTTCAAAACGTTCATAATCTACATTTCCCCCAGGTTCTTTTAGTCTCTCCGGTGTACGCTGTTCCATACGCAGAAAAAAATCATCCATTTGAAACAAATTACAGTCAAATATCTGTTTCAGATATTTTCCCAGCGTAGTTTTTCCACTGCCGCATCTTCCATCAATTGCAACAAGCAGTGACTCCTCTGATCCGCTCTTTTCTTCCAGCAGTTGTCTGACTGCCTGAACCACTGGTTCAAATCTTTCCTTACAGTGTGCTTTTAATTCCACTCTAACGCTCCTTCCATATAACATAAGCGTTCAACCAGCGCCGGAATCAGAACAAGCTGAATAACAATTCCCGGCAGTGCATTTATAAATGCACCCATTAAAAACAATTCCCATGTGAAAATTCCACCTGTAAGCGCATATACCACAGCAGAAACCAGTCCCCATACAATCCTTCCGCACAGCATCGCTGTTATGAGCGAGATATATAGTGATTTTATATCCCTGTTCATCTTTTCTGACAAAATTCCCACTACAAATCCATAAGTAGCGAGCTCAAATGCCATACATACCGCATTGGGAAAAAGCGCCGGCATCCCAAACAAAACGCCACGCAAAAGAGGTGTAATGATTCCGATAAGTAAACCATACGGCCATCCGCAGATATATCCACATAACAATACCGGTATATGCATCGGGCAAAGCATCTTTCCCACTGCCGGTATCTGCATTGTAATAAACGGAAGAATCAGTCCGATTGCAAGAAACAATGCTGCCAAAATTCTTTTTCTTAAAGCTGTATTTTCTTTCATAATCCAGTTTCTCCCTCTGTTGAAATTATAGAAAAGCATCCCTGTCCGAAACATGGAACTGGATCTGGACAGGGATGCTCTATATTATAAATACTATACCCTACAATAATAATATGATGTTCCGCCCATTAACAGCAGCATGGATGGCGATGTCCATATTCATCCATGCAGTCCTGTGCAGGGTCTTTCATGCAAAGATGTACTGCTGCTTTTTTGAATGTCATTGGCAATGCCAGAATATTCGGTTCCTGGCCAACATATTTCTTCTTGGCATCTTCCAGAGCTTCTTCAAATGTAGCTCTTGTTTTTAATCCCATTCCTCTTGCATATCCCGGTTCCTCAGCACCTACAATATAAATAGCACTGGTGTTCATTTCTGCAATATGTCCGCAGGACATCATGGAGAAACCATGGAATGGATGGAACGCATTTGTATAACGATATTTGCGGATATACTCCTCATTTGTAGCAAAGTACTCACCAAGGCGGTTCATATCCGGCAGAGTATTCATATGATCGTGCTGGAACAGATCATATAATTCTCTTAAGTATGGCCAGCGCTCATCATGAAAATATCCATTGCAAGTAGATGCACAGATAATTACACAGTTATCGCTCATAACTCTCTTAAATCGAAGTACCTGTGCACTTAAAGCCTGCATCATCATAATTGGGTTGGTTCCCATTCCATCACCATAGTGGAATTTCTGTGGCATACCAAATACAAGTACATCATATTTCTTTTCTGCCCAGTGTACGTAAGTTCTCTTATCTGCAAGTTTCCAGCTGATCGGCATCATTTCTTTTGCATAGCCGGAATAAATAGCGATCTGTCTGGACTGTGTATCCAGTACTGCATCGCAGCAGAAGAATGGATGTCCCATTTTCTCTTCCATATGCATACTGATCTCATCAAATTTGTTACGCATCAGACTTCCGCCATTAACCGGTGTAAAGTCATCTCTGTGCATAACAGACGGTACATGATGACTTGCAATACATCTCCAGTTAGTAATACCTGTTGCACTGTGTTTGTATCCGCCTGAATATCCACCATAAGGATTTCCCTGAACATGACCAATAAGAATTGGAAGGTCACATTCGAATACATATTTATTCATATATACCGGATCACCTCTGTGAGTGGTTCCAAGATATACCATATGCTCCTGATCTTCGCTGTCATGGCTGATGATCTGTCCTGTATGCCAGAATTCATTGAATAATTCTTCTCCAAAAATAGCCTTAGCATCAGATTCCGTGCTTCTTGGATGAAGTCCGTTGGAAATAATGAAGAGAATATCTTTCTTCTCAACTCCGGCAGCATATAATTCTTTCAAAATATATTTTATGCTTAATTTTCTGTGACTGGTAGCCTGCTCTCCACCTTTTACACGGTCCGGAACAACAATAGTAACTGTTTTTCCAGGTCCTGCCAGCTCTGTTAAAGTAGGCATTCCAATAGGATGAGCCAGACTCTCCAGATAAGCAGCCTCCAGCTGATCTTCCGGAATGTAATCCGGATCCTTTACAGTTTCCCCCGGAATAAAAATATCAGTATTGTCCGGCAGTTCAGCAGCCATAGTTCCCTGTCCATATTCAAAATCAAGTTTCATAGCAAATCTCCCTTCATTATACGTACTTATTTTATTTGTTATTTACTTTACCCATATAAAGACGGATAATTTCAAGGTATTCTTCCGGATAATATCCGATTTCGCCCTGGAATCTTGTCAGTGCAATCAGTCCGCCATCAATCTCGTCAATAGAAGCAAGCATTTCTGCATTGTCTTGTTTCAATCCACCGCCATATACAATATCCATGCCATTTGTCTTTTCCTTTACAAATCTGGCAATCTTTGTTATGTATTCTTTATCTGCCGGCGTTTTTCCCGGTCCAATAGACCATATAGGTTCATATGCAATAACAACTTTTGAAGTATCTACATCTTTAAGTCCGATTTCCAGCTGTTTTCCAAGAACTTCCTGCCACTGTTCCTGTTCCTCGCTCTTCTCACCGATACAATAAAGAACTTTCATTCCTCTTGCAATCGCACATTTGATTTCCTGATTCAGAAGACGGTTTACAGCATCTGTATCTGTAACACCTGCCTCTGCAAGAATTCCTGCTTTATCATTTCTTTCTTCGCAATGCCCGATAATAGTAGTCTCACATCCTGCTGCAACCATAGCTGAAGCAGGTCTGTTTGTAGTAAATGCCCCAAAGTTTCCGCCAACTGCAGTATCTGCTCTGAATACACTCTGACATCCGATCTGAACAGGACTTCCTTCTGTTTTTGCTGCCGCAGCATTCAAAAGATGCACCTCCGGAAAATACATACCAAATTCTACTTCCGAAGGATCATATGTTTTTAATTCTTCCTGCGTATTTTTTACAATACAGGATGCCCAGTCAGCAACTGAAGCTAAACGATTTACACCTCCGAATTTCACCGGAACATCAAATCTTTTTAAATTCAGATAAATATGTTTCATAAGATTCTTACCTTTCTCTTTAACAATATTTACAGACAGCTATTTGTCATATATTTTCACTGTCTGTCCATAACCTTCATAAAAACTTACGATAAAAGGAGATAGCTTCCAGCACATATCATAAAAATATATACTACTTTTTTTATTCCGGCCATAGTAAGTCGTCGAAACAAAAACATCCCGCCTGCTGTTCCAACTGCTGTTCCTGCCAGTGCTGCTCCAACTAAAGGCAGCATAGATCCAGATACATGACCCTGAAATACATGTATCAGAAAAATACTGATCGTATTAATTGTAAAAAACATCTGCAATGTGGCATTATATTTTTCCTTATCATCTGTTACAGAAAGAAAATATGCAACCATAGGCGGACCTCCGATATTAAAAAACCCTCCGCAGAAACCACTGATCGCACCGGCAGCCAGTCCGGAAACAATCCCTCCCTTCAGATGAACTTTACTGCTGAAGAAAATAAAGTACACAGCCAGAATCAGAAGCACTGTTCCCATAATCTTTGACAAAACTTCTTCATCCAGAGACATCAGCGTGTTCACTCCCAGGAAGCTCGTTACTGTAGCCATGATCACAGGCGGCAGAAGAAGTTTCCAGTCAATAAACTTCCACAGCCTTACTGCAATGTAAATTACCATGAAAAAAGCCGCAATAGATTCCAAGATAGAGGCCGTATAAAAAGGCATGAACATAGGCCAGACAGCCATGCAGATGATCGCATAGCCAAATCCGCTGCTGCTTTGTATGAAGCTTCCTGCAAAAGCCACTAATGCAGTCAATATATACATCTATCTGCCCTTTCTGATCAAAGGCCCTTTCGATAGCGTTCTGCCATCTCATCCAGGCTTGCCATCTCTACCAGAGGAGCTTTTCCATAAGAACCGAATTCTACGATCAGAGTACCAATGGCCTCTTTTACACCCTTTTCAACAACAGCCATAAGAGCTGCAACATCTTCATCCGGAATAATGCCGTACATAACAGTGTCCATGATAGGTGTCAGGAATGCACGAGGATCAAACTGCTCTTTCTTTGCCTCCAGAAGACGATATACCTCACCAATAGATGGGCTTTCTCTCTTTTCCGGATGATTTGCAAAGAATTCTTTCATATTTCTTGTAACAGCAAGACGGATATCTGTATCTACATTGATTTTGCCAATGCCACATGGAATAGCAGCTTTCAGCTCATCAATAGAAATTCCGTAAGCGTTCTGGATATTTCCACCCAGTGCATTGATTTCGTCTACAATGTATCTTGGCACGGTTGAAGAACCATGAGATACCAGCACTCCGAAAATGCCTTCATGCATCATACATTCTTTGATAGCAATTGCAATCTCTTTTCTTAATTTAACATTCTTTCCTTTTGAAGCACCATGCATGGTTCCGTAGGAAATAGCCAGTGCATCAACACCTGTTTTCTTAAAGAATTCGATAGCTTTCAGAGGATTTGTGTAAGTAGAAGTAGCTGAAAATACATGATCCTCTACACCGGCCAGAACACCGAGCTCACCTTCTACAGATACTCCTCTTTCATGCGCATATTTAACAACTTCACGAGTCAGTTCTACGTTTTCATCAAACGGAAGGCTGGAACCATCAATCATAACAGATGTATAACCACCTGCAATAGCAGCCTTGCAGGAATCAAAATTTTTACCATGATCCAGATGAAGAACAACCGGTATCGGAGAATTCTCTGCATATTTCTTTACAGCATCTGCAATATTTTTAGCACCGATTTTTTTATCTTCCAGAGTTGCATTCTGAAAATCTGTTCTTCCTCCCATAAATCCATTTGCAAGATCTGCACCCTGAAGAATCGCTGCGGAACGGAACATTTCATGAACTTCAATTGCTGCTTTTGCCTGAGCTACTGCATTTACATTAAAAGCGCCCTGAGCAAAGTGATATTTATCTACAGTTTCCAGTAATGGTCTTAATGGTATTAACGGCATAATCTTTTCTCCTTATAATTCTATTTTTCTACCTTTTACGAACGTATTAACAACAGAATAATCTTTATCCAGAATAACCACATCAGCGTCTTTTCCTGTCTCAAGACTTCCTATCCTGTCATACACTCCCAGCATTTTGGCCGGGTTACATGTAAGAAGTGGTAATATCTCTTCCAGAGATCTTCCTGTAAATTTGATCAGATTTTTAAGTGCACGTCCCGTTGTAAGTGTACTTCCTGCTCTGGAATCTCCATATTTCAGTTTTGCATCTCCGTCTTTTACAACAACCGGATTAACTCCAAGCATGTATTCTCCATCCGGAAGACCGGCTGCCATAATAGAATCTGTTATGGCAATTACCTTGTCCAGTCCTTTCATCTTCAGAAGAAAGCGAACAGTTCCTGGATGCAGATGTATTCCATCACAGATAGCTTCACAATAAATGTCCGATTCCAGGACGGCTCCCATGATAGCCGGAAAATGCTGGTGAAGAAGTTTCATTGCATTGAATGTATGCGTTGCAGACACAGCACCTTCATTAATACATTTCCATGAGGTCTCATAATCCGCACCTGAATGACCAATGGCAACTTTCATCCCAAGATCGATCATTCCTTTAATTGCTTCCGGTACTCCTTTTACCTCGGGAGAAACAGTAATATAACGGATATTTCCGCCTGCAGTTTCCTGATATTCTTTCAGAAGTTCCAGATCAGGAGAAATCAGTAAATGTTCAGGCATAGCTCCTTTGTATTCCGGTGATAGGAACGGTCCTTCCAGATGAATTCCCAGAAGGTCTGCACAGTTTTCATGTCCATTCTCCTGTGCCTTCTGATGCTTCACTGCTTCTTTTATAGTCTTCAGTGTCTGTTCCTTTGTGTCTGTCAGTATAGATGAAAGCCATGATGTGGTTCCCTGTGTTGCAAAAAAATGTCCGATCTTTTCAAATCCCTGCTGGTCTGCTGCATTAACATCTACCCCAGCTCCGCCATGAGTATGTACATCTATAAAACCAGGTACTACGTAATTTCCTTTTGCATCATAGACTTCATCCACCTCTTCGCTTTCATCAGAAATAATCTTTCCCTCTTTCAGAACAAGATCTTCCTCTGAAAAAGTTCCATTTTTATATACTTTTCCATTTATGATTCGAACGTTCATGTTCTTCCTTCTTTCTAATGTCTGTCACTATCTTTCTCAGTCAAGTGCTGCAACAAACTCTGTAATCTTCAGATTGATATCCGGATGTGATGTAAGAAGAGATACAGGAAAATCAGAAGTTGCCTCTCCATACGCTGCTCTTCGTACTACCGCTCTGTGCCAGTTTCTAAAACATCCCAGACGAATCTTTCTTGCATGAGAAATCTCATTGATTCCAATAGTAATACAATAATGAGGCATATCTTCCAGTGCCCCGTTAAAGTCACCAATCGCATTTGCTGTTCTCGTCTCTTTTGTAATTTCAAGAACACGGGTCTTCTGAGCAAGAAATTCTTCATTTGTAAGAGATGGATCTGCCTCATTAAATGCTACATGTCCATTAATTCCGATTCCGCCAAAACAGATATCAACACCGCCCAGTTTCTCGATCAGCTCTGGAACATATTCCGGATGATTCGGATCAGGAAATACTCTCTGGTTCTCAGGCATTACTAGTTCAGGACGAACTTTATCGTAAACTGTACGCTGCATGAATCCTCTGAAACTTAACGGGTGATCTTTAGAAACCCATTGTTTTTCGTCATCCAGATATTCATCCATATTAATAAACCATACATTCTTCAGACTAATATTCTGTTCATTGACCATATCCACAAAATACGGATACTGTCCTACAGGACCTACAGGGCAGATAAATACTGTCTTTTCTCCCTTTTCGTTGTGTTTTTTGATCTCATCCACCATCTCAACTGCCATGGAGTGAAATACTGCTGCATTATCCTCCATAACAATTACCGGAAGTTTCGGACCATTACCCACTAACTCTTCTTTTGTATAGCTATAATAACTATGTCCCATATCACTTTTCTTCCTTTCATTTATTCTTTTTTCGCTGTATTTATCGTTGTATTTATTATAGTAGATTTCTTTTTTTTATTCAATAAATTCCATGCAAATTTGCCTTAAAAGTACGCAAACGTTTTCTATAAAATAATCATTGCTCTGAGGATTCCTGGGCATTTATACTGACGTTTTCCGGCCCCAATCCCTATTTTTTCAATTTCAAATTGTTCCGGAAGCTTATCTTTCGTTTTTACTGCTGCCACAATAGCAGCTCCTGTCGGTGTTACAAGTTCTCCCTCAACATCTGTCATCTTCAGGCACAAATGATTTTTACTTATTACATTCGCAACTGCCGGAACAGGGATCGGCAAAATTCCATGCTGACAGCGGACAGTTCCACGTCCTTCATAAAGTACAGGAACAATTACATCTGTAACTGCCAGATTATCCAGACAGACTGCCACAGATACAATATCTACAATAGAATCAACCGCTCCAACTTCATGAAAATGAATCTGATCTACGGGCAGATTATGTGCCTTACTTTCTGCTTCCGCAAGAATTTCAAATATTCTTAAAGCAATCTTTTTTGCATTATCAGTCATCATACTATGTTCTATAATGTCTGTGATCTCCTGCAGTCCCCGATGTTCATGATGGTGATGACCATGCGCAGATTCCGTGTCATGCAGATGTGCATGGTCTGCGGTGTGTTCATGTGTATGAATACTTAAATCCGCAGCCACATCATCATGATGATGGCCATGCAGATACTCCATATCATGATCATGATTTTCATGTTTTTTATCCAATATGACATCAAAATCACAAGCATCAATACCAGACTTTACTACTCTGCTTATTTTTATCTGAAACCCTGATACCGGAAGACTTTTCAGCACTCTGTCCAGAACCGTTTTATCTGCTCCCAGATCAAGCAGAGCCGCAACCGTCATATCCCCGCTGATTCCGGAATAGCACTCCAGATACAATGTTTTTCCCATAGTTTTTAGCTCCTCCAATTAGTTTATTACAGTTTTTTCCTTATCAAAAATTATATTAGTTTTTATTTTTTTTATCAACAAATCCAAAATAAATTTGCCCCAAAAGTACGCAAACGTTTTCCTTCTTTTTGTTGTTTTTTTCCAAAATTTACTGTATAATTATCGATAAATAGTCTTATTAAAGATTGCGGGGAGTTATTATGACATTAAAAGAAATTGCAAAACAGGCAAATGTCTCTATTTCTACGGTTTCCAGAGTAATAAACCAAAAGAATACAAAAGCAGCAAGTCCTGAAGTTCAGGAACGTATATGGGAAATCGTGCGCAAAAGCGGTTATACTCCTAACGCAACAGCACGAAGTCTGAAATTAGGGCAAAAGGCTCAAATCCAGAACACAACGCCCAAATCTATTGCCTGCATTTACGCAAGAAGCAATTCGTCTGTTTCTGATCCGTTCTTTTCCCAAATTGCAAAAGCTATTGAGCAGGAAGCTTTTAAAAGTAACTATTTCATTCGCCATTCATTTACAGCTATGGATATTGCCAATCCTGACATATCCCGGCAGCTTTCTCAATTTCCGGTCGATGGAATTGTAATCCTTGGACGATATGAAAAGCAGCTTTTACGTTTCTTTACACAAAATTACAAAAATGTAATTTATACCGGTCTGAACCCAATAGGAACTCAATACGATCAGGTAGTATGTGACGGAAGTGATATCTCTTATAGTGCGCTTTCCTATCTCGTAGAACTTGGACATACGAAAATCGGTTATATAGGTGAACAAAACAATGAGGTACGTTTCAGCGGTTACAAAGAGGCTCTGGCTAAACTTGGACTTCCATTTTTACAGAAAAACACAAGCAACGTACATCTCTCTGCAGATGGCGGCTATAAAGGTGCCAATATTCTAATACACAACAAAGCAGATATTTCTGCAATTTTCTGTGCAAATGATACCACGGCCATCGGCGTCATTCACGCATTAAAAGAAAAGAACCTGCGGATACCTGAAGACATATCCGTGATCAGTGTAGATGATATCGACACAGCCCAATATCTTTCTCCTATGCTGACCACAGTTCACATTCCTCTGGAAGACCTTGGAAGAATGACCGCCAAAACTCTTATTGACCGTATCAACGGCGGTCACCGTCTTCCTATGCGCATCACGCTTCCATTCTATATTGCCAAAAGAGACAGTTGCGCAAAACTCAACCGAAACCGAAAAACCTTTACAGATCTTCCACCGCAATAATATAAACAGACCCCGGCATTTCCTGTCGGGGTCTGTTCTATAATTACCTTATTTAATTATTTCAATACAATAGCCTGGGTCAGATGTCTCGGTGAATCTGCATCCAGATCTTTACTTTCTGCAATATAATATCCCAGAAGCTGTCCGATGAATCCGATGATCGCACTATACTGCATATCATTCCAGCCTTTATCCATGGAGTATGTATAATCAGCAATCTGGTCAAATGTATCTTCCAGTTCTCCGCCAAGGACCGCAACAGTTGCACCGTAACTCTTCATCTGCTCCATAAGTGCTTTGTCGCCATCTCTGCATGTCTTATTACTTAAGCATACAATTAATGTGTTTTCATCTACAAGGCTCATTGGACCGTGACGATATTCCAGATCATAATATCCTTCAGAATTGCTCAGTCCCATTTCTTTCATCTTATTCATACACTCATTTGCAACACCATAGTAAATACCCTGTCCCAGAATGATGAAAAGATTCAGATTTTTATGCTCATTCATAATTTTCTTAGACAGTTCATCCATCTCTTTCAGAACTTTTTCAGAATATGGAGCGTAGTCTTTCATTGCAGCAATCTCGTCTTTTTTGCCGCCCACATACATAGCCATGATAACAGCCATATATAACATACTTGTGAAAGAGCGTGTCATGATAACACTGTCTTCAGCTGTATCCGGTGAAAGGATATAATAGTCATTATATTTTTCACTGTCTTTATCACAGGTAATAGCCAGTGTAGTAACCTGTGGGTAAGTATGCACTTTATCAATTGCCATTCTTACTTCTGTGGTATAACTCTTTCTTGTAATTGGAAGAATCAATACGTTTCTACCTTCTTTTACATAAGTTTCTGGAAAATAGTACAATTCTGAACACGGAACACCCTTTGCCGGAATTCCTGTATAAGTGGAAAATGCTGCTGCTGAAGCCTGAGCCAGGTAAAGAGAAGTTCCACATCCTGTAAAGATCAGTTCGTCATATTTTTTTTCGCCAAAAAATACCTGATCCAGAGTTTTAAAAATATCGTCCAGAGTATCATTAACAGCCTGAAATGAAGCCGGCTGCTGATACATTTCTTTATAAGTCAGTTCACTGTTTTTTTTCATTTTATATATCCTCCTGAATTTGCTTTTTATTCTTTTATCCTGTTTCAGGCTTTTCCTTCTGAACCTGCAAGACGGATAATTTTCTTAATATCTTCTGTCAGAGCATCGTTCGCAAACTGTGACAGTTTCCATGAATGTCCCTGATGATTTGTTTTTAACGCTTCTTCGTAATGTTCTACGTATTTATAACGAATTTCTGTACCAAAGTTAATCTTTGCAACACCAAGCTTGATAGCTTCTTTAATAACATCCTCTCTCATGCCTGTACAGCCATGAAGAACAAATGGAATATCTGTAAATTTCTTTACTTCTTCCAGAACTTCCAGCTTGATATCCGGTTCCCCTTTATAATATCCATGAGCATTTCCGATTCCAATAGCAAGAGAGTCCGGCTGGCACAATTCCAGGAACTGACGGACCTGTTCCGGATTTGCTACATTTTTATTTTCCATCTGAACTCCGGCTTCATCTAATCTTAAAAGTTCTCCGATCTCAGCTTCTACCGGAACTCCAAAGCATTTTGCCACCTTGATCACTTCATTAGTGAGTCTCGCATTTTCTTCAATCGGTTTTGTAGATCCATCGATCATCAGAGAGGTAAAACCATTTTTTAATGATTTCATACAGATATCAAAACTGTCCCCATGGTCCAGATGAATCGCGATCGGTACGCTTACTTTATTTGCACACCATTTGCATACTTCTACAAACCAGTCATCTCCTGAATAGGCCCCGGTAGCCACATAATGAGCCAGAATTGCAGGAGAATGCATCTCTTCTGCAGCTCTGCAGATTGCCCAGATAATATCGTAGTTTCCACCCTGTGTATTCATCGCCGGAACTGCATAATGTTCTCTGCGTGCCTTTTCCAGCATTTCCTTACTTGTAACTAACATATTTTCACTTCTTTCCCCTGCTCCCGGCAGGTTATATTTATTTATCTTTTCATTACTGTTTACAATAACTTTTTTTTCCTGTGCTTTCCCTGATGACCAGTCTGGCTGTAAAGCTTATTTTTTTATCCACCTCATCATGACGGATCAGTGACAGAAGTGCTTCCATTGCAGATTTTGCCACTTCTTCTTTCTGTATCTCCACTGTAGTAAGAGCCGGGCTTACATAATTACTTATAAAATCATTATCAAATCCTGTCACCATCAGATCATCCGGGACTTTTCTCCCGGTTCTTCCTGCCACAGAAAGTGCCACTGCAGCCAGATCATCATATCTTGCCACTATTGCATCAACAGAAGGATTTTTTTCCAGCAGTAACTGTAGCCTTTTTTCCAGTTCTTTTATATCCTCACATCCGGAAATCCTCTGCTCCTGTGCAAAAGTAATTTCTGATTCTTTTATCTGATCAAAAAATCCCTTCCAGTGAATATCCCTGTCACATTGTTTTCCTGTTTTATCAAGATAAACAAAGTTTCTGCATCCATTTTTCACAAGATGTTTTACACATTCTCTGCTGCCTTCATAAAGCCCTGTATCTACCACAACCGTATCCCGAAGATCACAGCTGATCTCCCTGTTTAAAAACAGTACCATAGGAATCCCTGACTTCACCAGAAGCTTCAGTTCCCTGTCCGTTACACCGGAAGCACTGACAAATAAACCATCAAACTGCCTGCTTAGAATCTGACTTACAAACTCATCTTCCTCCTGGCTCTCACAAAGAGAGATCATATATCCCCGTCTGTAAGCATCCCTGCTCATCTGGCTTACCAGCTCGGAAAAATAACCGCTGCTCAGTTCTTCCGCAATAAAAAGAATCTGCAGGCTGCCTTTTCCATGAAGAGCCCTTGCAATATTGTTGGGCTGATACTGAAGTTTTTCCACAGCCTCAAGAACACGCTGCCTTTTTTCATCTTTCACATAACGATTTTTGTTAAGTACATAAGAAACTATTGTTTCCGACACTCCTGCTTCTCTTGCAACATCTTTTCTCGTTACTTTCTGTCGTCCACTCTCCACTGTCCTGTTCCTTTCCGGATGACTTTCTTAATATACACACGAGTGTATATTTTTCTCAAAGATTACACAGACATCTCTGCCTGTGTAATCTTTCTTATTATTCTGCGCAAGCTTCTTCCATTACATCGAAAAGAACATAATTATCAACTGGTGTTTCTTCACAGTCACCGCTCTCAACAAATGATTTCTGCTGCAGTTCATAATAGCCTTTGACATCATCCATATGATCCCTGATGAATTCACTTGTTGTCCAGTCTGCTACTTCTACCTGATCAAGAAGGGAATCTTTTTCAAGTTTAATCTTGTCAGCAATCCAGCCGCACACTTCATCATCATGGCTGTGGTCTGCACGATAGTCAAATCCTTTGTAAAGAGCTCTTGCAAATCTTACAAGTACGTCATGATTTTCTTCAGCATATTTCGGCATTGCGATCCAACTTGCAAGAGATACAGTTTGATCAATAAATGTTTTGTTATCTGTCAGCTGTACACCATCATCTCCAAGTTCCTCAAGAACTTTCAAGGAGTTCGGTACCCATGTTGCACACGCATCAACGCTGCCGGAAAGCATTGCTGTTACAATGTTTGTTGCATCCATATCCATTGCTGTGATATCATCCATTGTCATGCCGCCTTTTGCAAGAGTTTTGTTCAGGATGTCTTCACTGGATGTTCCTGAAGAATAAGCAATTGTTTTTCCTTTTAATCCTTCAATTGTATCTGTTCCTTTTTCTTTGCTTCCGATTACGGCATCACCATTGGATACATGTGCCAGTGCAAAGATATCAGCTTTACCGTTAATGCAAAGTTTATGAGCTCCCTGTCCGATATATCCTACATCAATAGATCCGGATTCCATAGCCTGAATGATTGTCGGTCCATCGGAGAATTCTGTAAGCTGTACGTCAATATTTTCATCATCAAAATATCCAAGTTCGATTGCAGAGATAAGACCATTTAAACTTGCATAATCAGGCATATAAGCTACATTAACTGTTACTTTTTCCGGTGCTTCTTCCTCTGTTGCTGCACTTACGCCCATCGCTCCGCCACAAATGACCATAGATGCTGTTACTGCCATTGCTGCTAACTTTTTCCATGTTTTTCTCATAGTTCTACTTCCTTTCTTTTCCGCATTTTTAGGGTAGTATTTAATTGTTTCTCTTTATTCTGAACCGTTTCATACCGGCAACGGTCAAAATTCATTATTTTCTTACTTCCAGATATTCCTGATATACCTGACTCCAGATATGATTTTTTAATTCCATAAATCTTGGGCTCATCTTTGTTTCCTGATCACGTGGATATGGAATATCGATATCTACGATATCTTTGATCCGTCCAGGTCTGGCACTCATGACAATAACCCTCTGAGCCAGAATGATCGCCTCATCTACATCATGTGTGATAAAGAAACAGGTTTTTCTTTCACTTTCCCATGTTTTCAGAAGTTCTGTCTGCAGCTGAGTTCTTGTCTGGGCATCCAGAGCTCCGAAAGGTTCATCCATAAGAAGCACTTCAGGTTTTACAGCATAGGCTCTTGCAATTGCAACACGCTGTTTCATACCACCGGAAAGTTCCTTCGGATAATGATTTACGAAATCTTCAAGCTGTACCATCTTGATATATTTCATTGCGATTTCTTTTGCTTCAGCATCGCTCTTGCCCTGCAGTTTCAATCCAAACATAACATTTTTCAGAACTGTCAGCCATGGGAACAATGCATACTGCTGGAATACAACGCCTCTCTCTGTACCTGTTCCCTCGATCTTTTTGCCGTCAATGTATACAGCTCCACTGGTTGGAGTATCCAGTCCTGCGATAATATTCAGCAATGTAGATTTACCGCATCCGGAAGGTCCTACCACACAAATAAATTCATTTTCTTTAATATCAAGATTAACTCCGTTTAATGCAGTCATCTCGCCCTTACGGGTCTGATAAATCTTTTTAACGTTATCAATCTTAAGTTTTGTCACTCTCTCTTCTCCTGCCATCCTGTTAACCTTCCTTCTAAGAATTTAATGATTTTTTCCATTACCAGTCCGATGATACCAATGATGATGATATACATCAGCATGCCTGCTGTTTCAAAACTGTTTGCCAGAGAACGGATTCTCATTCCAAGTCCGGCAGTAGCTCCTGTTGTTTCTGCTGCGATCAATGTTGTCAGTGCAACGGAAATACCAAGTCGAACAGCTGTTAAAATAAACGGGGTTGTTGCCGGGAAAATAACTTTTACAAATATATCTCTGTCTTTTGCGCCAAGAACTCTGGCTGCTTTTACTAAAGTATTATCAATGTTTCTTACACCCTGATAGATTGTAACTGTCATGATCAGGAATGTTGCGATCCAGATAACAATGATCTGTGGTTTTCTTCCAACACCTGCTGTGATAACTACCAGCGGTACATATGCCAGAGGTGGGATGTTACGGATAAACTGGATCCATGGTTCCAGAACTCCTCTGACCGGCAGGTACCATGCCATAAGAAACGCAACCGGTACTGCAGTTACAAAACCAAGTGCAAATCCAGCCAGGATTGAAATCATTGAACTGCAAAAGTCTTGTCCCAGTGCTCCATTATCGATCATTCGTTTGGCTGCCTCAAGGATAGCCGGAATAAACGGGAAGCTTCGTGCTGTTTTTGGATTAATGGATAATGCATACCATAACAGGATTGCTGCTGCAAGCGAAATCAATACCCATGCCCATCCTGGGATAGACTGCATTACTCCTTTTTTCTTTTTTTCCATAGTTACTCTCCTTTCAATGGAACGTCTTCATTTTAGTTTTTCATATTTTTCGTTCTAAAGGTAATCCCGGAAATTCAGGAACTCCGGAAGCGGCTCTCCGATCAACGGCCGACACCAGTCAACAAATTCCTGCGTTACATCGTTACCTCTCTCATTTATAAAGTTATCTGGCATCTTCCGTTCATAAAGCATAACTTCTTTGATAGGAACAAGTTTTGTTTTCATCTGGTACACGGTTCCCGGAACTCGTTCAAAACCTACCATCACTCCGCTGTTTCCTTCAACTGCACTTCTCAATGCAACTGCACCGGCCTGTCTTGCCTCTTCTCTGTCTACCGATGACTGAAGTGCTACAGAAGCTCTTCCACAAAGTCCCGGTTTCTCACTCCTTGCTTTAACACCCAGTTTCTTAACAACCAGATTTGCCAGATGTGAGCTTACATCTCCATAATAAACAGCTCTTTCTGATTTAAAGATTGGAGGAACGATAGATTCTCCGTTCGCATCATGAAGTCCCTCACTTACCAGAACTACTACTCCGCCCTGTTTTTTCTGAAGTTCTGATACATCTTCAAGAAACTCATCTTCATTGAAGTTTCGTTCCGGCAAATAAATCAGATGAGGTGCATCTCCCTGTTTTCTTCTTGCCAGTGCAGAAGCTGCGGTAATCCATCCTGCATTTCTTCCCATAGCTTCCATAATACATACATGAATTGGAAGAGACTTCACATCTTCACCGACTTCCTGAGTAGATGCTGCAATAAATCTTGCCGCACTTCCATATCCCGGTGAATGGTCTGTCATTGCGATATCATTGTCAATGGTCTTTGGAATTCCCACCACTTTGATATCCTGATCTTTACAGACCTCATAAATATGTCCGCATGCATCCATCGTTCCATTTCCACCATTCAAAAGAACATATTTAATCTCATACTTCTTAAAGATATCCACCATCTTTTCATAGTCTTTTTCGTATAATGGATATCTGGAAGATCCAATCGCCGAAGCAGGTGTATGCAAAAGAAGTTTCAATTTTTCCTCATCAAACGAGGTCAAATCTATGAAAGTTTCTGAAAAAATTGCTCCGGTTCCACCAATCGCTCCGTAAACTTTTCCAACTTCCTGATTTCGTTTTGCTTCTTCGATCACACCGTAAAGGGATGCATTGATGACTGCCGTAGGCCCGCCTCCATGTACCACTAATACATTTTGTGACATGTTATGTTTTCCTTTCTTTTGTTTATTGTGCATTTTACAATAAGCTCTTTGTTTTTTGCGAATATGTTTTATTCATTTTTACTTTGTACTCTTATCTTAACATATTTTTGCAAAAACAAAAGCACAATTAACGAAAACGTTATCTGGATATTTTGTATAATTTGTATTTCCTATTTTTGTGTATTTTTTCGTGTTTTTTCTCCTTTTTTCTCTTTTACAGGACTTTTTCCTGGTATAAAAAACAAAGAGGCAAAAAAGATACTAATCTTTTTAACCTCTTTGTTTTCTGATTACTTTATTGCTTTATTAAATTGACTCAATAATATAGTAATTATAATATGTTTTCAATCCAATATTACACAAACGTTTGATCTACCATAAACGATAAATGTTATATACACAGATCAGCATAATGATCGCCATTAAACCTATAAACAATTTATTTACCGTTTCACCATCAATTCTTTTATTGATCTTCCGGCCAACCATACCTCCGAGAATTCCACCGGCTACCATCAGTATCAAAAGTCCTACTGTAAATTCCGGCACTGTTTTTGTCACTATTGTATTAATAAGACTGGTGATCTGCGAAAACAGAATGATGTACAGGGAATTCTGTGCCGCAGTCTTGGTATCCATAGAAAAAAAGAAAAACAGGACCACCAGATTAATAGGACCTCCGCCTATTCCAAGAAAAGAAGAACAAATTCCTAATGCAACACCTATCAGAATACATGCAAGTACATTCTGTACATGGTGAGTTTTTATCTTATCCTTTTTTAATGTATAAACCATAGTTCCAAAAGTAATAATAAGAAGGCAAATTCCCTGAATAGCTCCTACCCTCTCTTTGTTGCTTGAAAGCTCTGAAAGAAATTGGAACATCATTTTTCCTGCCACACCACCCAGGGCAGCTCCTATGGCAAGCGGTGTTCCTGTTTTCATATCAACAAGCGAGTCTCCACTTTTTTGGGCTTTAACTACAGAATAGCAGGACATTGATAAAACAGTACACCCTGACAAAAAGCTGATAGATGCAACACTCAAAACGCCAAATGCATCCAGCAACGGTTTAATCAGTACTCCTCCTCCAATTCCACAGATTGCCCCCACAACGGAAGCACAGAAACTGACGCCCAGGAAAATCACATACAAATATGCATTCATTTTACTCCCCCCATTTTATACATTTATAATCTTTTTTTATCTTAACACGTACTGAAAAAAAATCACTGTATTTATCAGCAAACGTTTGCTTTATATTTTTTCACATTTTCTACATTACGTCTGTATTTTTATCTCTGAATCCGCTATACTTATAACAAAAGTCCTGACTACAGGATTCAGCTTTGCAGCAGATTGACATTTACGGTACAATTTCTGTCACAGCATCAAGCGGATATTCGCAATCCGCTTCGCTACTTGCTCATAACCAAATAACTGCTCCGCAGTTTATCAGAAAGAGCTTGCACTCTTCCTGATACAAGCAAGTCCCCACCCACTGCTTATTGCTTTTCGCAATTGAAGCAGGGGACTTACTTGATTTGGTTAAATAATAACATGGCATCCTGGTTTTTGACATAATATATTACTCTATAACCTAAGAAAGGAGATTGCTCTCTCTTATGACACTGAAAGAAATTGCGGCAGAAGCAGGTGTATCGATTTCAACAGTCTCACGCGTGATCAACCAGAATACTAAAAGTCCTGTCAGCAAGGAAGTCCAAGACCGTATATGGGAAATAGCCAAACGTACTAATTATGTCCCAAGGCATTCCAAGAAAAATACTTCCGATTCATCTGACCTGTCTTCCACAGAACAGCTTCATTCTATTGCCTGTCTTTTTGCACGGGTTCCGGATGGGGCCTCTGATTATTTTTTCTCTACATTGGCCAAAAGTATTGAACAGGAAGCGTTTCGTCACAATTATATTTTAAAATATACCTTTTCTGCTTTTGATATCGACGACCCTTTTACTCTAAGATTAATTGCAAGTAACAATATTGACGGCATTGCCGTTTTGGGTCGTTGTGATAAAGAACTTCTGAAATTTCTGAAAAAACATTTTCAGTATGTTGTTTATTCAGGGCTGAATAATCTGGATGCAAAATATGATCAAATTATATGTGATGGAACGCAGATCAGTCATGATGTCATAACCCGTCTTATTGAACAGGGACATACCAAAATTGCTTACATAGGCGAAACCCAAAATGAAAACCGATATACCGGTTATTGTTCTGCTTTAGCAGATGCCGGCATTTCCATCAATCAGAAATATGTAGCCAACATTGTTCATTCCACAGAAGAAGGATACAAAGGTGTTCATCATCTTCTGAACAATGGCTGTGATGCAACTGCATTCTTCTGTGCGGATGACATAACAGCAATCGGCGCAATGAAAGCGATCAAAGAACATGGACTTCGCATCCCGGAGGACGTATCAGTTGCCAGCATAGATGATATTGATACCGCTCAGTATCTGACCCCTCCATTAACAACCACACATATTCCTCTTGATGAAATGGGACAAATGGCAGCCAAAATACTAATCGACCGTATTGAAGGCGGACATACAAAACATGTAAAGATATTATTTCCTTATGATATCATAGAACGCAGCAGTACTGCCGTTCCACCCAAAATCTAATTTATGACTCAGTTAAAAACAGGTGTGAGCTTCCTCTTTTGCTCACACCTGTAATATTATCTACAATATTTCGCAATGGTCTCAACGACCTTATTCATCTCCAGCGGTTTGGGTAAATGCGCGTTCATTCCGGCTTCTATACAACGTTTAACATCCTCGTCAAATGCATTTGCTGTTACTGCAATGATCGGAATTTTCTTTGCATCTTCCCTGCCTAATGCACGAATACTTCTTGTTGCAGAGAGACCATCTACAACCGGCATCATCACATCCATCAGAATTGCATCAAAGGTACCCTGAGGTTTTTCTTTGAACATGTCAATTGCCTGTTGACCGTTATGTACCAACGTTATGATCGCACCCTCATCCTCCAACAGAGTCTTCGCAATTTCTGCATTCAGTTCATTATCTTCCGCGATCAGCAAATGATATCCCTGAATGTCCCCCACCTCATCCTTCTGTTTCTCAGGCTGTATTTTCGGTATCCTATCTGCAATTTCAAAAGGTATAGTAAGTACAAAAACAGAGCCAACACCCTCTTTACTGGTAATCTTAATAGTTCCATTCATAAGATCAATCAGACTCTTTACAATAGACATTCCCAGCCCCGTACCGTTATATACGCTTCGGGCATCTGACCGCTCCTGTGCAAAAGGATCAAAGATATGTTTCAGAAATTCTTCATTCATTCCAATACCGGTATCCCGGATCGTCCAACGATAAGTTACGATTCCATTCTCAATTCCCAGACAGCAACAGGAAGTCTCAACCATGCCTCCGACCTTGTTATACTTAATACAGTTGCTGTAAATATTCAGAAAAATCTGCCTGATATGAAGCGGACTTCCGTAAACAATATTATGTTCTACCCGGTCTGAATCTTTATCATATTCCAATGTGATCCCCGCCTCTGCTGCACGCTGTTCCACGATCATCAGAACTTCTTTAGACAACTGTCTCAGATCCATCGGTTCGTGAGAAAGTATTACCTTTCCACTTTCCAGCTTACTCATCTGAAGAACATCATTGATCAGCGAAAGCAAATAATTAGCAGAAACCAGCATCTTTTTTTGATTTGTGCAATGTGATTCCAGATTATCCGGATGTGCCTGATCGATCTCCAGCAGACCTATAATTCCGTTCAGCGGAGTTCTGATATCATGGCTCATCCTGGACAGAAAACTAGTCTTGGCAGCATTTGCACGATCTGCCTGATCCACTGCCTGCCGCAAAAGCTCATTCTTTTCCTGAAGATTATTTGCATATTCCTGTTGAATCCGAAGCTGATCCTCACGGTAGCCCTGTGCAGTTTTCCACCGTACCATATTAATCACCGCCAGAATGATCAGATACACGATCAACGAATAAAAAACATTCTGAAGTGTACTGTTAAATACCTCATTCTCCGGCATATATGCATACACATAATAATCGCGTCCATGCTCCATCAGACCAAACTGCCGTAAAAAAGAATCCTCTTCATTCTTTGCATGTGTCAGTTTGTCACTGTTTGCTTTTTCTTTAATCCTGCGCAGAACAGCAATATCATCTGTGCTTTTTCCAATTAGTTTCCCATCATTGGATGCAATGATATTATTTCCCTCACTTACTACGATCGTACCATCATGTTGCAGATTATACCCTGACAGCATTGAACTATAGGACAAACTAAACGCATCCATATATTTTCTGGAAGTATGATAATAAGTGACGATAATTCCTGAAGCTGCACGCATTCCCGCTGCTGCCAGATCTATATAAGACCCGTCCCTGCAGGAAACACGTGCAGAATATGTTTTTTCCGGAAAATATGCAGTACTGAGAAGCACCTCTGTGTCCAGATAGCCTTCCACCTCATCAGCAGCCAGTTCATCTGCCTGATACTGCTTTTGTATAACCCCCTTTTCATTCAGAAGTACAATTCCCGTAACATAACTGTCTCTGGAACACTTTTCCAGAAACTCTTCATTAACTTCAAATGTAGGACTCAGTTCCGCTTCATAATAAATTTTGTTCTGAATCTGCTGAACACTCTGAATGATACGCATGAGGCTCTTTGTCTCAGACGCAAGATCTATACACGTATAACGATTACATTGTTCTTTTACATAATTTACCGTACTGGACAAATGCTCTTCTGCTTCAGACATATCCTTTCTTGTTGCAACAAAAAATGCACTTCCAATAACCAGAATACCTATGTGCAGCTCCAGTACCCAGATTCTCCTGTGTCTGCGGGCGGATTTCCTTTTACTTTTCATAAACGTCCACCTCCAGATATTTTTCAGGATCGTCCAGATATTTTCCAAGAATTTTTGTCATTGTACCATCCTTTCGCATCTCTGCAAAAATTGCCGTCAATTTTTTGTTGATACCTCTGTCATCATTCTTTGAGAAAGCAACTCCCAGACCTACTGTAAGCAACGGTTCTTCCAGTATACGATATTCCAGTTCATAATCCTTCATATACTGCAGAATTGCAGTCTCGTGGGCCGCTACCGCGTCTACATATCCCTTACTCAGAAACGGATAGATCAGCTCACGGTTCTGCAACGAAAAAACTTCCTGTACCTGTGGAATACGACTGTCTTTGTGCGCTGTAAATATAGTCTCCGGCTTTGTGGTAGACTGCACAGCTATTTTTTCCCTTTTAAATCGGACAGGGAATAAATATCACTGTCCTCGTTTACTGCGACTACCTGTCTGCTTATCATATACGGACCGGCCCAGTTGTATTCCTCTTCCCTTCCATCAATGGTAAAACTGCCCCAGATACAGTCAATCTCTCCACGTTCTACCAGTTCTTTCTTTTCTTCCCAGTTAATATAGGCAAATACCGCCTCATATCCCATTCTGCCAAAAGCTTCTCTGGCCAGCTCAACATCAATCCCTGTTGGTCTTCCGTTGACATCTTCGAAATTATACGGTGGATAATCATCGCTTCCCACGACAATCTGCGGCAAATCTGCGGTTTCTGTCTCAGCAGATCTGTCCTGATCCCCGCATCCGCTGAACGCTGTAAATGCAACTGCTGCTACACATACCAAACAGCTTCGCATGATTTTTTTCGCATTACTTTTTTTTCGGAATTTCGTCTCAAGTTTTCCCTCGATATTCTCTTTTATCTTTCCCATCTATCCTATATCCCGGCCTCTGTATCCGGGACATAACTTCAAGTCAATTTACTAGACGCCTTTTTTATTATAACTTGTGAAGAAAAAATCTGTCAATTTTATATTATATTATTTGGTACAAACAATATTTACCCGTTACTATTCACTCCTTATTTGTAATAGTATATTCTCTTTTTATACCACATTGAATCGCATCCACCGGGCAGGCTTTGCGGCATCTTCCGCAGCGGATGCATTCCGGGCTGTTGGGTTTTTCCACCGGGTTGACTTGCATCTGGCAGGCTTTTGCACATTTTCCACACTGGATGCACTTGTTATGGTCTACTCTGTAGCGGAATACGGATACGGAGTTGAAGATAGAGTAGAAAGCTCCCAGCGGGCAGATGTATTTGCAGAATGGGCGGTATATGATAATGGAAAGAATAATTGTGATAACCAGAATGGTATTCTTCCATATGTAAAGCCATCCCACTGCGCTGCGCATGGATTTGTTCAGCAGTACCAGAGGGAGTCCGCCTTCCAGTGTTCCGGCAGGACAGATCAGTTTGCAGAAATACGGTGCCCCCTGTCCCATGATATCTACAACGAACATCGGAAGCAGAATAACAAATATGAGAAAAATCACATATTTCAGTTTGCGGAGCAGTTTATCACCTTTAAATGTGCGGATTTTCTTCGGAAAAGGAATCTTGTTCAGCAAGTCCTGGATCAGTCCGAATGGACATAAAAATCCACAGACCAGTCGGCCAAGCATCGCGCCGATGAAAATAAGAAAGCCGATGACGTAGTATGCCATTTTAAAATTCCAGCTTCCTACTACTGCCTGAATGGAACCGATGGGACAGGCACCGACTGCACCCGGGCAGGAATAGCAGTTCAGTCCGGGAACACAGACGTTCTTTAATTTTCCAGTGTAAATTTTTCCGTTGACAAAACCAGATACATGGCTGTTTGTCAGAAAAGCCCAGAGCGCCTGGATACCATGACGGGGCCATTCGTTGATTTTCATTTTATGTTTGTTTAACTGTATTTTTTTATCCAATTCCAATACACTCCATACAAATATTTATGGCTTTCGTAAATACTACTGAAACTTCACCTCTGTAAATACCGAATCCCATGATAGCAAGACCCAGAACTGCAAGCAGCGGACCGGTCCATTTTGAATCTGTCAGTTTTTTTATCATAGTCTGTCTTTATCCTTCATTACTTAGAAACGTTTGCAAGTTCTTTCTCTACGATCTCTTTCCACTCGTCCAGACTGTGGCTTCCGGAGTAAGTTTCGCCTACAATATTTCCGTTTTTGTCAACAAAGAAGGTTTCCGGGAAAGCGGAGATTCCATTGAGACGTCCGTTCATCATTCCGGAATCCGGAATCAGGAATGGATAGGATGCCTTTGTTTTCTCCTGAAGTACCTGAGCCTTTTTCACTGCTTCCTCATCCTGCTTTCCATCACTGCCTACTGTATCCAGTGTCACACCTACTACTCCCACACCTTTGTCCTTCATCTCCTGATAAAGCTTCTCCAGATCAGGAATTTCATTCACACATGGAGAACACCAGGTAGTGAAAATATTTACCATGGTCAGATCATATTTGCTGAAGATATCCTGTGTGTAGGTTTTTCCATCAACTCCTGTTGTTTCAAATTTGCCTACATTTGTTCCTTCAGCTACATCTGTACTGTCAGAAGTATCCTGCGGCTGGTCAAATGCAGAAAGCATCTGGAATGGGGTCATTTCTGTAAGTGTTACTTCAATCCCCTCCACGTCCTTTAACAGGTCTGCATCCGCATCCTTGTTTGTGCTGAGATAATATTTATATTTACCGTCACTGCTGGTACCCAGTTCTTTATGCTCTGTGCAGCCGGTAATCGTATCCAGATCTTTCCGGGATTCCTCATCATACATTCCAATCACACCTACTCTGCTGAGACTTTTCAGCCAGTCATCATATCCAGTGCCCATCTTGTCCACCTCTGCATCCTTCTGCTCATCTGTCAGGGTACACCAACTTGCTGTGGCATATGTCACTGCATCTGCATTGTCATTCCATCTCTCATCTGTAAACATGGAAATGTTCTTCTTCTCCATCTGCTCTTTCAGATCTTTGGAAATCCCTAATTTCATTCCAAGGAATGGATATTCATAAGTATCCTGCGCCGGCTGAGCAATCTCTGACGGTTTGAAGGATCCTGCGATCAGACCTTCGGAAGCTGCCACACTGCCATCTTCTGCTGCCTGAGCATCCTTTCCATCCATCTGAACCGCACCTGCACCAGCCTCCTCTGCAGGCACTGCAAGAGTTTCCCCTGCATGTACAGTTACAATACCTCCCATAGATGTCACACTTAATACACCTGCTGCAAAAATCGCCATTAATCTCATTCTTCTGTTCTTCATTATAAGTAAGCTCCCTTCCTTTTTTACTGTTATGATTTTTATATTACTTTTAATTATTTTCCTGTGTCTGTCTGCAAATTTGGATTTTGTCCCCGCATAACAGACATCGTTTTATTGATATGCACACATTATAGCATCTGAGAAATAAAATCTGTGTTAAGAAAATAACTTTTTTCGAATTTTATTTTGTAACCAATCCCAGACAAATCTGAAACGTAGTCAAGCGGATATTCGCAATCCGCTTCGCTACGCGGCTCTACACCGAATAACTGCTCCGCAGTTTGATTCGGTTAAAAAACTTTATGACCAGATATTTTAATATGAAATATTTTCTTTTTTACACGAATTTTATACTTCGTGTGCTATGATAAAATTGATAATATATCAGAGTCAAAAATTTTATCATATAAACACTAACCATCTTCTGGTCTTTTGATTCTGATATTATAAAACTATGAAACCGGAAATTCAAAAAGGAGACTATCATGCACATTTTAATTATAGAAGACGAAGAACAGCTCTGCCGTTCCATAGCAGAGGGGCTCCGTATGGACGGATATGAAACAGATACCTGCTTTGACGGGGAAGAGGGACTGGAATTATGTATGACTGAGAATTACGACCTGATTCTTCTGGATCTGAACCTGCCGGGAATTGACGGTCTGGAAATCCTGCGTCAGTTCCGTACCTTCAATACCAACACTCCTGTTCTCATACTCTCCGCAAGAGTACAGATTCAGGATAAGGTAGAAGGGCTGGATCTGGGAGCCAACGATTACCTCACCAAACCATTTCATTTCGAGGAGCTGGAAGCCCGCATCCGCAGCCTCACCCGCCGTAAATTTATCCAGGAGGATGTCTGCCTGAGATGCAGCCACATCACCTTCGACACACGCACAAGAGAAACCAGTGTAGATGGCACACCCCTGGCTCTCACCAGGAAAGAAAGCGCACTTCTGGAATACTTTCTGCTTCACCGCAACCGGATCATCAGCCCTGAGGAAATGATCGAGCATCTCTGGGACGGCAGTGTGAACAGCTTCAGTAACTCCATCCGGGTGCACATTTCTTCCTTAAGAAAAAAACTGAGAACAGCCCTTGGATATGATCCTATACAGAATAAGATCGGACA
>CAKRWH010000028.1:0-37698 GCA_934416185.1 uncultured Blautia sp.
GGAAGACCACACTGGTAAATCTTAAGTTCCGGTCCTACGACGATAACGGAACGTCCGGAATAGTCAACTCGTTTACCAAGAAGGTTCTGACGGAAACGTCCGGATTTACCTTTCAGCATATCAGAAAGAGATTTCAGGGCTCTGTTTCCAGGACCTGTTACAGGACGTCCACGGCGGCCGTTATCGATCAGGGCATCAACTGCTTCCTGAAGCATACGTTTCTCGTTACGAACGATGATATCCGGTGCGCCTAATTCCAGAAGTCTCTTCAGACGGTTGTTACGGTTGATGATTCTTCTGTAAAGGTCATTTAAGTCAGATGTAGCGAAACGTCCACCATCCAGCTGAACCATAGGACGCAGATCCGGCGGGATTACAGGGATAACTGTCATGATCATCCACTCAGGACGGTTTCCTGACTCACGGAAAGATTCTACAACTTCGAGACGTTTGATGATTCTCGCACGTTTCTGGCCTGTAGCATCTTTTAATTCTTTCTTCAGTTCTGCAGAATCTTTCTCAAGATCAATTGCCTCAAGAAGCTCTTTGATAGATTCTGCACCCATACCTACACGGAAATCATATCCATAAGCCTCACGGGCATCCTGATATTCTCTCTCTGTAAGTACCTGTTTGTACTGGAGTCCGGAATTAGCCGGATCCAGTACGATATAGTTTGCAAAGTAAAGAACTTTCTCCAGAGTTCTCGGAGAAATGTCAAGGATCAGACCCATACGGGACGGAATTCCTTTGAAATACCAGATGTGGGATACCGGAGCAGCCAGCTCGATATGTCCCATACGCTCTCTACGTACAGAGGATTTTGTAACTTCTACACCACATCTGTCGCAGACAACGCCTTTATAGCGAATCTTTTTGTACTTTCCACAGTGGCACTCCCAGTCCTTGCTCGGTCCAAAGATCTTTTCACAGAAAAGTCCGTCTTTCTCCGGTTTTAAGGTACGGTAGTTGATGGTCTCAGGTTTTAAAACCTCGCCTCTTGACCACTCTCTGATTTTCTCAGGGGACGCCAGTCCGATTTTGATGGCATCGAAAGTCATTGGCTGATATGTTTCATTGGCGTTAGTTGTTTCTGCCATGTATTCTTTCCCCTTTCTTACTCTTCGTCATTGTCTTCAAGAGCCTCATCCAGCTCAATGAAGTCATCCTCATCTTCGTCCTCGTCAATATCAACGAGTTCTTCTCCGTCAAACTCCTGCTTTGTATAGCCATGTTTGCCGTAGTCTTCTTCTCTGTCATGATGTCTTCTGGAATCTCCCTCGATGACAGAACGAAGATCTGTGTCACCATAGTCTACGGATTCAAGAAGATGTACTTCTGTATTATCATCCTTGAGTACCTTCACATCCAGACCAAGAGACTGGAGTTCTTTTAAGAGAACCTTGAAGGATTCCGGAATACCCGGCTCAGGAATATTGTCACCCTTAATGATTGCTTCGTATGTCTTAACACGACCAACAACATCATCGGATTTAACTGTCAGGATTTCCTGCAGTGTGTAAGATGCACCGTATGCTTCCAGTGCCCAAACCTCCATCTCACCGAAACGCTGTCCACCGAACTGAGCTTTACCACCCAGAGGCTGCTGTGTTACCAGAGAGTAAGGACCTGTAGAACGTGCATGGATCTTATCATCAACCAGGTGATGCAGTTTCAGATAGTGCATGTGACCGATTGTTACAGGGCTGTCGAAGTATTCACCTGTACGTCCGTCACGAAGGCGCACTTTACCGTCTCTGGAAATCGGAACGCCTTTCCACAGTGCTCTGTGGGCTTTGTTCTCATCCAGATACTGCATTACATCCGGTGCTAAAATGTCTTTGTATTTCTCACGGAACTCTTCAAAGTCTTCTGTGTTTACATAGTCGTTTGCAAGTTCCAGTGTATCCTGGATATCATGCTCGTTTGCACCCTGGAAAATAGGAGTTGCAACGTTAAATCCAAGTGCTTTCGCAGCAAGACTTAAGTGAATCTCCAGGACCTGTCCGATATTCATTCGGGAAGGCACACCCAGAGGGTTCAGCACGATATCAAGAGGACGTCCGTTCGGAAGGAATGGCATATCTTCAACAGGAAGTACACGGGAAACAACACCCTTGTTACCGTGACGTCCGGCCATCTTATCACCAACGGAAATCTTTCTCTTCTGTGCGATGTAGATACGTACAGACTGGTTTACACCAGGGGACATCTCATCGCCGTTCTCTCTTGTAAATACCTTGGCATCTACGACAATACCGTATTCACCGTGCGGTACTTTCAGAGAAGTATCACGAACTTCACGTGCTTTCTCACCGAAGATTGCACGAAGAAGTCTCTCTTCTGCAGTAAGCTCTGTCTCTCCCTTAGGAGTAACTTTACCAACAAGGATATCACCGGCACGTACTTCTGCACCGATACGGATGATACCACGCTCATCCAGATCCTTCAGTGCATCGTCACCGACACCAGGAACGTCACGTGTGATCTCTTCCGGTCCAAGTTTAGTATCACGGGCTTCTGCCTCATATTCTTCAATATGAACAGATGTATAAACATCGTCCATAACAAGTCTCTCGCTAAGAAGTACAGCATCCTCGTAGTTGTAACCTTCCCAGGTCATGAATCCGATCAACGGGTTCTTACCAAGGGCAAGTTCTCCGTTTGCTGTTGAAGGGCCGTCTGCGATAACCTGTCCAGCCTCCACGTGCTCACCCTGGAATACGATTGGCTTCTGGTTGTAGCAGTTGCTCTGGTTACTTCTTAAATATTTAGTCAGATGGTAATCATCTTTTGTACCATCGTCGTTCTTGATGCTGATATCTGTAGATGTGGAACGAAGTACAGTACCGGCTTTCTTAGCTACTACGCAAACACCGGAATCGACTGCTGTCTTAACTTCCATACCTGTACCAACTACAGGAGCTTCCGTTGTCAGAAGCGGTACGGCCTGACGCTGCATGTTGGATCCCATCAGCGCACGGTTAGCATCGTCGTTCTGCAGGAACGGAATCAGAGCTGTAGCAACAGAGAATACCATACGAGGAGATACGTCCATGTAATCAAACATATGACGCTCATACTCCTGAGTCTCTTCACGGAAACGACCGGATACATTCTTATGAATGAAGTGTCCTTCTTCGTCCAGAGGCTCATTGGCCTGTGCTACATGGTAATTATCCTCTTCATCAGCGGTCATATATACAACCTCATCTGTTACACGAGGATTCTTAGGATCTGTTTTGTCAATCTTACGGTAAGGTGCCTCGATAAATCCATACTGATTGATTCTCGCATAAGATGCAAGAGAGTTGATCAGACCGATGTTAGGACCTTCAGGGGTCTCAACAGGGCACATTCTTCCGTAATGTGAGTAATGGACATCTCGAACCTCGAATCCGGCTCTGTCTCGTGACAGACCACCAGGTCCCAGGGCGGAAAGACGTCTCTTGTGGGTCAGCTCACCAAGCGGGTTGTTCTGATCCATGAACTGTGACAGCTGAGAAGAACCGAAGAACTCTTTCACTGCTGCAGTTACTGGTTTAATATTGATCAAGGACTGCGGAGAAATATTGTCCGTATCCTGTGTTGTCATTCTCTCACGAACCACACGTTCCAGTCTGGAAAGACCGATTCTGTACTGGTTCTGAAGCAGTTCGCCTACCGCACGGATACGACGGTTGCCCAGGTGGTCGATATCATCGGCATTACCAAGGCCATATTCCAGATGCATATTGTAGTTAATAGAAGCAAAGATGTCTTCTTTTGTAATATGCTTCGGAATCAGATCGTGAATATCTCTGTGGATTGCTGCGATTCTGTCTTCTAATGTGTCATTTTCTTCCAGAATGTTTTCGAGAACAGGGTAGTATACTAATTCTGTAACACCGATGCTCTTCGGATCTTCAATTTCCGGAAGATAATGGCGGATATCAACCATTAAGTTGGAAAGGACCTTAATTCTGCGGTCTTCCTCACCAAGGATCCATACATATGGAACGGCGCTGTTCTGGATGGTATTTGCCATTTCTTTTGTTACAACAGCTCCTTCTTCTGCCAGGATTTCACCTGTAGAAGCATCAACAACATCCTCAGCCAGTTTGTGACCAACAATTCTCTTGTTGAAATGGAGTTTCTTATTAAATTTATAACGACCAACCTTTGCAAGGTCATATCTTCTCGGATCAAAGAACATTGCGTTGATAAGGCTCTCTGCACTCTCAACTGCAAGCGGCTCACCCGGGCGGATTTTCTTGTATAATTCAAGAAGACCTTCCTGATAGTTAGTCGATGTATCCTTTGTAAAACTTGCAAGGATCTTTGGCTCTTCGCCGAAGAGATCAATGATCTCAGCGTTGCTTCCTACACCAAGTGCACGGATCAGAACAGTGATCGGAACCTTTCTTGTTCTGTCAACACGTACATAGAACACATCATTAGAGTCTGTTTCATATTCCAGCCATGCACCTCTGTTCGGGATTACAGTACTGGAGAACAGTCTCTTACCAAGTTTATCATGCGCAATTGCGTAATAGATTCCAGGGGAACGTACTAACTGGCTGACAATTACACGCTCTGCACCATTGATGACAAAGGTACCTGTAACGGTCATGATCGGTAAATCTCCCATGAAAATCTCGTGTTCGTTGATTTCCTCTGTTTCTTTGTTAATCAGTCTCACTCGAACCTTCAAAGGTGCGGCGTAAGTTGCGTCACGTTCTTTACACTGTTCGATATTGTATTTCGCATCTTTCTCGTCAAATGTAAAGTCGATGAATTCCAGGCTGAGCTTTCCGCCGTAGTCCGCGATCGGAGAAATATCATCAAAGACTTCCTTCAGTCCTTCATCAAGAAACCATTTATAAGAATCTCTCTGGACTTCGATCAGGTTTGGCATTTCCAGGACTTCTTCTTGTCTCTGGTAGCTCATACGCATGCTTTTTCCAGTTTTTACAGAACGAATTCTGTTTTTTTCCATTGACGTTTCACCCCTGTTTTTTCTTTAAATTTATTATAACTTGACCCTTTTTGTCAAAAGACATAAAGGCACATCTTGCCATAATATAGCATTCTTCACTATAGCACAGCAAAATCTGTCTGTCAACTATTTTTTTAATATTTATTTTACTTTTTCAATCCTTTTATGGTGCTTTTCTTTTGATATACCTTATTGCGGCAGTTTTTCAAAAATTTATTGCCCGTATACTTGTTTATATAAGAACTGTTGCAACTAAGTCCATAAAACCTATTTGCTTTCATTGTATTTTGAACTACTGCTATTCCTGAACATTTCAGAATACCAATTCCAGATTTACTGTTAGAAGCACAGTAATTTTTGTTAATCTGGACGCTTTTACACCCTGAAATCAGGATTCCTCTTCCCTGGTTTCCTGTCACCGTATTACTCTCCAGCACAACCTGGGACGCAGATAACAGAAAAATACCATTTCCTTTATTACCGGATACTGTATTCTTATTTATTTTAAGTCCGGATACTGTCGCCTCAGCCCAAATGCCATCTTCCGCATTGGATTTTACAATATTGCCGAAGATATGATGAGCTCTTTTAGTTCCGGCTGTACCATTAATATAAAGTCCAGGACCATTTTTTCCACGGACTGTATTTCCCTGCACTTTATCACAACTGCTCTTTCTCAAACTGAATGCCAGGTTCGATCCAAAACTGTTTCCGGAAACATTTACTGAATTATCTGTAAATGTACAATTTTCCGTGTAACTTACATAAATCCCCTGCCCCTTTCCGGCTACCTTATTTCCATTGACAGTAACATCTCTGACAAGATAAGCTCCTGCCGGTATATCGGTCTGACCTTTAATCATACATCCCGTAAGAGAAATTCCAAAACTGCCCCATGGGCCATCAGATGTCTGTCTGATATCAGAAACCGAAATCGTATTATTGGAAACTTTCAGATTCTCCGAATACTGGTTTCCTTTATTTGTAGCATTCTGACCATCCGGCAGATGTGTATTTTTTTCATAAACAGAGCGCACATAGACACCGCCGCCCACATTAATCATCTTATTATCTGACACTGTTGAATCCTGATAGTTAAGGCACCATACTGCTCTCTTAGTGATGTTTTTGAATATGTTATTTGAAATAGTTATATTTCTGTATGGTCTGTCAAACATCATACTATGGCTTCCCACACCTGCAAAAACATCCTCGAAAACATTGTTCCTGATTTCTATATCCTCACATACACTTCCGTCATAAGGCAGATATCCGGGAAAAATCCTATCCTTGCAGGAATCAATCTGAATGCACTCCTGGCCTCCCTCATCGTAGTCTTTCCAGTAGCCACGGAATGTACAACCAGTTACGCTTGCTCTCTTCACTCCTCCAAATTCCAGGAAATGAGATTTCAGGTTGTTAAGAAATGTCACATTCTTGATAGTAACATTACTTGCATGTCCGATTCGAAATCCCACAAAACCTCCAGGGCCTTCTTTATCTTCTATAGAATCATAATTGCAGTCCCAGGTGCCACCTTCAATTGTAATATTCTGATATCCGGTATATCCGCCAGATGATTCTACAGTATTTCCCAGACGAAGCAATATCTGTTTCTGCGGTGATGTTTTTTTGATTGTAGCCCCCACTGCATAAAGATAAATGTTGCTGTACATACAGATAGTACCTGTAAGTTCATAATTACCCTGTGGAATTACCACTTTACATGGCTGGATATTGGTAGCACGGTCCCTTACTTTCAATAAAAGCTCATTCAGATCCTGAGTAATATCCTGTCCATCTGTAACCTTCAGTGTATAAACCAGCCCTTCTTCATCACCATCGGATGACTCATTTCCTGCAGAAAAAGTATCTTCATCGTCCATGAATTCAGCACCTACCTGAGAATTGTCCGTGAAATCCTGAAATTCTCCGAAATTCTCCTGATCACGTACATCAGGTGTATTGTCACCTGAATCAAACTCATTCCCGGAATCCACCTCCTGAGAAGATTCGCTGATCTGAAAGTCATAATCAATTTCTCCGGATTCATCTTCTTCATCATTCAACTGTCTTTCTGCTTCCTGATCATACTGTTCGAGTTCATTTTCAAGTGTACTTCCGGACAATGCGGCTAAAACATTTACCGCATTTCCTCCACATGTTCCGATTATTTCGGCTACAAGAACCGTACTTAAAAGCCAGACACATATTTTCTTCTTCATAATAGATTTCATCCCATTTATGCCATAAAGCAAAAAGCAGGAATGCCGTAGACATTCCTGCAATGAGCCTTCTATACTGTATAATAATAGAAAGATAATTATTTAAGGTTAACCTTAGCGCCTTCAGCTTCAAGTTTTGTCTTGATGTCTTCAGCTTCTGCTTTGGAAGCGCCTTCTTTAACAACCTTAGGAGCTCCATCAACCATTTCTTTAGCTTCTTTAAGACCTAAGCCAGTTACTTCACGAACAACTTTGATAACTTTAACTTTGTTTGGTCCAACTTCTGCAAGTTCTACGTCGAACTCATCTTTTTCTTCAGCTGCTTCTCCAGCTGCTCCAGCTGCTGCTACTACAACACCTGCTGCTGCGGATACACCAAATTCTTCTTCACAAGCTTTTACTAAGTCGTTTAATTCTAATACAGATAATTCTTTGATTGCTGCAATAAATTCTTCTGTTGTTAATTTTGCCATTTTAATTTCCCTCCATATAATATTATTTTAGATTCGTTCTTTTTGTGCCCTTGGGCAATTAATAAAAATTATTCAGCTGCTGCTTCAGAGCCGTTTTTCTCAGCGATCTGATTAAGCACACGAGCGAAGTTTGTAATCGGAGACTGGATGCTTCCAAGCAGTTTGCCAAGAAGTTCTTCTCTGGACGGGATTCCAGCCAGTGCCTGAATACCTGCCTGATCGTTGTAGTTTCCTTCAACGACACCTGCGATTAACTCTAAAGCCGGGTTCTTCTTTGCGAATTTATCAAGGATTCTTGCAGGAGCAGTTGCGTCTGTAGCAGAAATTGCCAGAGCGTTTGTTCCATGTAAGTGCTGGATAAGTTCTTCGCACTGAGTACCTTCGAATGCACGATGCATCATTGTGTTTTTGTATACTTTGTATACAACACCAGCTTCTCTTAATTCCTTACGTAAAGCAGTATCCTGTTCAACTGTAAGACCGCTGTAGTTAACAAGTACTACAGATTCTGCATCTTTCACGTTGTTGATGATTTCTTCTACGATCGGTTGTTTAAGTTCTACTTTTGCCATGAAATGGTACACCTCCTTATAGATTTTGTATACCGCTGCAAATGAGTAAAGAAAAAGCCTTACTGCATGACAGTAAGGCTTGCGTAATCTTCCATAAACATAAAGAATACTTAGTCCTCGGTAGGCGTTTGCAACTTATGCCTTACGGCACCTACTGTCTTCGGCAGCGTTCTTGCATAGAATAGCATATAGAGATTGGATTGTCAAGAGGTTTTTTGATTTTTTTATTAAGTGACGCGTAAGCAGGATTCTCTTTTGCGGTTCAGTTTCGGGAGCAGGAACTCTAGGGTTTGCTACACTCCCTGCAAGATTCACCGCAAAAGAGAATCCTGCTTACGCTGATAATGGAAAGCTGCCAGTTATATCACTAGTTATTTTACATCGTACCAAAAATTCTGTCGCCGGCGTCGCCGAGGCCCGGGCAGATGTAAGCATGATCGTTTAATTCACGATCGAGATGTCCACAGTAGATCTGTACGTCCGGGTGTACTTCGTGGAGGCGTTTGAGGCCTTCAGGAGCTGCGATGATACACATGAATTTGATGTTTTTGCCGCCCTGCTTTTTGACAAAATCAATGGCTGCTTCTGCAGAACCGCCGGTTGCAAGCATTGGATCTACGATAACCGCGATACGCTCATCGATGGATTCCGGGAGTTTACAGTAGTACTCGTGTGGTTCATGTGTTACAGGATCACGGTAGAGCCCTACATGGCCGACTTTAGCAGATGGTACAAGTGTAAGGATACTGTTTACCATTCCAAGGCCTGCACGCAGAACCGGGACAACAGCCAGTTTCTTACCGGAAATCATTGGTGTCATACAGGTTTCAATAGGTGTTTCCACTTCTACATCTTCTACAGGAAGATCTCTCAAAGCTTCGTATCCCATAAGAATTCCGATTTCTTCTACCAGTTTACGGAATTCATTCGTTCCTGTGTTTTTGTTTCTCAGCATAGAGATTTTGTGCTGGATCAGCGGGTGGTCCATGATATAAACGTTCTCCATTATCCTTTTCCTCTTTTCATTGTATTTTTATTATTTTATGTTCTGCATCGTGAAACGTGTTGCTGCGCGCAGAATGAACAGCAACATCTGTATTGTAGCTTATGTTCCATGTAATCGCTCTGCCTTAATGTAATTATAATCAGTTAAAGCTTTCGGAATTTTGCTGTTCTCCTATTATAATGCATAGCCTTACTTTATAAAAGGGGATATTTTACATTTTCTACATCTGCTTACGCACAATACGATATTCATCCCCCATTTTAAAGTATGGACACTGATGAAAATTCCCGGTAATAAATTTCACCATCTCGTCTTCATCAAGGTTTACTTCACATGTATAGCATTCATAATCGTCATCATAACTGTAATTTACACAATATTCGCAGTTTACTGCATCAGACATTGCCTGTTCCTCCTGTTGAATTTCTTTTTGATCCGCCTGTGCAAGTTCTATCTTTTCTGATATACTTAAGCTTGTTCTTATAATGATAAATTATTGATGTCAGGGTCAAAAAGTATTTTGACCCTGACTTGAATTCGCAAGTAAAATTTCACTCATCCTGTTCTTATAATAAAGAGGTTACACTTATGACATTATATCATAGATCTATGAAAAAAATAATAAAACGCTGTACTTTTTCTCTATTTGCTTTTTCTCTTGTGATGTCTTCAGCAGTTTTCTCCGGATGCTCGCCCAAAACAGATGCTGTCGAAAATACAGATACAAAATCACAGGAACCTATTTCTGCTACTGCGATCAAATTAAATACTGCTGTTACGGTTACCATCTACGACTCTCAGAATCGTGAACTGCTTACAGAATGTATGAATCTGTGTGATAAATATGAAAAAATATTCAGTCGGACTGCCAGTGACAGTGAACTGTATAAGTTGAATCACAGGGAACTTACACCTGCCGCAGGAACTTCTGATACTTATCAGGTGTCTGATTCTCTGGCAGAATTGATCAGAAAAGGGCTTTATTATTCCGAATTGTCTGAGGGGGCTTTTGATATTGCGATCGAGCCGTTGACTTCTCTGTGGGATTTTACTGCTGAAGATCCGCAGGTTCCGGCAGACAAACTAATTCAGGACGCATTGACAAAATGCGACTACCATAATGTTTCTGTAAGCGATAATAATGAAGTTACATTGAAAAAAGATGATACTGCCATTGAGCTTGGCGCAATTGCAAAAGGATATATTGCAGACCGCCTGAAAGACTATTTAATCTCACAGAATGTAAAAAGCGCGATTATTAATCTTGGAGGCAATGTTCTATGTATCGGCGGAAAACCGGATGATTCTTCTTTTAAAATTGGGATTCAGAAACCGTTTGCAGACCGAAGCGAGACAATTGCTGTCATGGATATTAAAGATAAATCTGTGGTTTCTTCCGGAGTTTATGAGAGATGTTTTGAAAAAGATGGAACTTTATATCATCATTTGCTGAATCCCCAAACGGGATATCCTTATGATAACGGACTGATCGCTGTTACGATTATTTCTGATCAGTCTGTTGATGGTGATGCCTTGAGCACGACTTGTTTTGCACTTGGACTTGAAGAAGGAATGAAACTGGCAGAATCCCTAGATGATGTTCAGGCATTTTTTGTAACTTCCGACTATGAAATCCATTATACAAAAGACTTCCAGAAAGAGATTGCGGTTACAGAAACCGAATAAATCATAAGTATCCTGTCAACATAATAAACTTCACTTTTAACATTTACATCATAATAAAAAGCCAGACACACATTAATTTTGAGGTGACTCCTCAATTAATATGTAGTCTGGCTTTTTAATACCAATTCCATTATCAGCCCCAAATTCCGCTTCTCTGTTCTTCCAGATGATCCAGAATATAGTTATAAATGTCTACAGATACACTGTCCGGATAATGGGTTCCGTCTACAGTTGAAAAGCCGTCAGATACCAGGTGAGAATAGATATCTATGTAGGTGACACCAATAAGGTTTGCCTGCATTGCAGAGTTGAAGCTTTCAATTTCTGCGTTGCTGGCATACGGATCGTTCTGTACAGGGCCTACTGAGACAAAGTAGGTCTGCGCTCCACGCCCGGACCATTCCGAGGCTTTTGAGTTAATGTAGCTAATGTAGTTGTTTACATTATAGAGGTCGTTAACTCCCATCAGGATAATAACTGCAGTGTTGTCCTCTATCTGATCTTCTACCTGAGGTACGCCTGTAGATACCATCCAATCATAACCCATAGACGAAAGACATGACCAGACACTGTCATCATTGACCGCATCTCTGAGACCTTCTGTTCTGGAATCTCCAATAAACACAAGTTTGTCCGCAGAAACAGTGTCAGGATGATCGGGCTTACTTAGTGTTCCCTGTTCTGCCGTATTCTGTTCATCTGCTTCAGGTGCTGCTGTTGGTTCCGGCGTTTCCGTTGGCTTTAACTTTTCTGTTGCTGCCGGCGTCGGTGTCACTGTCAAAGATGCCGGTCCTGGCGGACCTGCGACCTCTGCTGCATGGATATTTGTAAACATGCAGATGGCTGCAACACCTGCTGTTAACACTATTTGTCTGATACTGTTTTTTTTCGTATTTCCCACTCCTTTTTCAGACAGATGAAATCATTGCATTCCCGGCATCATATCCGGCCATGAAAGAATTTCGTTAGAAATGATTTCTTCGTAATCTCCCTCAATGTCCTGGCTTCTGCCTGCTTCAAATACATTTGTTTCAGCTCCCCAGACACGGTCTTCATATTCCCAGACATGAAATCTCAGACCACGGAACATAAAATCAAGACTTCCGCATCCGTTCTCTTCTGTATATTCATATTTTATATTTTTTGTCTTCAACGCTTCCTGTACTTTTTCTAATCGCATTTGAAAATACCTCCTGTTTATCTGTTCAGTCCCTGTCGCAGCACTGACAGTCTTCATACCCCATTACACAAAGTTTATTATAGCATACTTTATAGTATATCGTGTAATTGTAAAACACCTTTTATTATCAACTGCCAATTACTGTTTCTTCGTCGGAATCGCCAGGATAATGATCGTAGCGATTACAAACAAAGTTCCGATCAGATCCGGTGTCGTAAATTTTACTTTCATCCAGAGCACTGTAAGAATCATAGAAGATACGGGTTCTACGCATGCATACAGACTGGCTTTCACGGAACCGATCAGTTTTACACCTGTCATATACAGGGAAAAACCTGCCATAGTTCCAAATACAACTACAAATGCAAGGGCTGTGAACATTTCTGTATCTACCTGGATTCCCTTTACTGTCCATGGACGTGAAATAAGGGTAAGTGCAATACCTCCGATAGCCATTCCCCACGCCAGGATCAGCGGAGTGTCGTATTTCTTCTGAAGTCTGGCCGGTTCCAGAGTATAAAGAGCTACTGCTACCGCAGAAGCAAGTCCCATAAGCAATGCACGTCCGGAAAGCGCAAGAGTTGTAGGATTTCCGTGAGTTGCGATAAGAAACACTCCTATTACCGCAAGAATAACTCCTATAACTTCCTGAACAGTCGGCATTCTTTTCGTACGGAAACATACCCATATAACGATCAATGCCGGCCCAAGGTACTGTATAACTGTGGCTGTACCTGCATTAGACCATTCGATAGTCTGAAAGTACGCATACTGGCAGGGCATCATTCCCAGCAAGCCGTAAATGAGCATGTCACGTCTGTCTCGTTTGCTTTTCCATATTGCCAGAGTCTGTTCTCTGTCTGTAAGAAAATAATAACACAGCATCAGGAGTCCGGCGGCTACCAGACGCACAGATACCAGCCAGGGTGCGGTTACGCCTTTGTTCTGAAACATATACTGGCCGCATACACCGGATACACCCCAGAGAATTCCCCCTGCAATCGTTACGATGGTGCCTGTTATCATCCTGTTTTTCTCTGTACGATTCTCTTCATTCTTTTGTGGGTTCATAAAATTTGTTCTCCTGCCATTTATTTCTCTTTCTGAGATTTCTATATCTTTAGCATTTGCGTATGTTCTATTATAAGATTCATTGTTCTATAAATAATGCATCATTTTACTTTTAAAAAATAACTTGTAAAATAGCAAAAAGATGAGCTGTCAAGAAATGACAGCCCATTATCATCCTATTAATAGAACCCTCCTGCCAGACGTCTTTTCACACCTTCAAAATTTACATAAGCACTTGTTGTGCACGGAATCCATACTGTTTTATTGCCATATTTGAACTGTATACTCATTTTTCCGGCCCTATTTACAAATACATTTTTCATAGTCAACCATTTGCCAGCAGGTATCACGGATCTATTTTTTGTGCAAAGCTTATCGCTGTATACAGTAACACGTTTAGCAGTTTTATACATATTCTTTTTGAAATAAGAAGTATAACCATCACCCGGGTCATAGGTAAAAGCGCATTTTACTGCTGCAGTGCTGCTTTTCAGTATGAATTTCCTCTTTGCAGAATTATATTCATATATATAATTCCATTTAATACGTCCTGTAAGACCCGGTCCACATTCATAAGCTATAGTCAAACTGTTTCCGGAAACTTTTTTTATCCCCTTTACAGCTCCGCTATATTGAGACAAATCTGCTGCTTCCACCAATTTTTTGGAAGCTGTATCATACCGGAAAATTTTCCTTATGCAAGGAGCATTACTGTCTCCCCTGCCAACAACATAAAGAAATTCCCTGCTGTTTGATATTTTTACATATTGCACTTCAATCCTGTAAACATACAGATTAGAAGCAGAATAAGCTTTCTTTCCATTTACATGAATCTGAAGCTTATTAAGCATACCGTAATTATCTTTTGCAATTACAAATTTTACAGAATCAGATTTTCCATCATGCGTCAAATCCCATTTGTAAGTTTTTGTTTTACTTACGGTTGCAGATTTAAGCGTAGCTCCGTACACGTTACTGCTCATCAGCAGCATCATTATTGCCATGCATAGACAATACAAATAAATTTTTGTCTTTTTCATAGATACGTCCTCCCTCTTAGATAAAGATATTATCCTGTAATTACAAACATAACTTTATTTCCTTTTATTGTCAAGTAAGGAAATCTTTAATAGGCAGTACAAAAAAGCAGCATCCTGAAATGCATCAGAATGCTGCGATATTAATCGAATATTTATCATCTTTATTCAGCAGAAGCTGCGGTTCTTTCCTTCTCAGGGAAGAGTTTCCCGAAAACAAATCTTACAAACGGACCTGCATAAAAGATCTGCCAGAAGAATGCCATCGGGAAGTTCATTGCTGTTGTCTGCAGCCATGTTGGAATGATCTGGCTTACTGCTGCATGTTTGATCAGCAGAGTCGCTGCAAGGCTCATACATGGACACATGAATGCTACAGATACTGCTGAGATCGCAAGTACCAGATGAAATGGATTATCTCTTCTCATGTCCACAATACCAAACGCAACCTTCTTTGCAAGACCACCGATGATAAAGAAATCAAGAATAAATGCAATCGGTCCCATGAATACTAATTCATGAAATGCTAAAAGAAATGTCTCATTTGTCATTGTCCCTGTGTTCAGCACAATGTTGTAGCAGATCATGGCATAAACCATTACAAACACCATGATAATTGTGAAAATAACTTCCTGAAACTTGTTTTTTGGCATAAAAAATCCTCCTTAGATAGTATGTGAATAACATAAACCAGAAATTTGTGTTGTTCATAACCATCCTTGGAGGATGTACCGTTTCCAATAAAACCAAATATCTTTTTCTTAAATTTACCGTTGGTTATTATACGGATTGTATGAAAAAAAGTCAAGTGATTTTTTGCCTCTGATAAATAAGTCAGTAATTTCCCACTAATTGTTCTTCACTTTATTACACTTGGCAAGTAAAGCACTAGATTAGAGTTCTTCTGTCTCTTCCTATATAATAACAGGTTTCGATAATTTACCCGATATGGGTATAGAATTTATAGATATGTATAAGATTTGGGATAAAGACATCTGCCCATTTTCCCAAAAATGGCAGAAAAATCACATATTCTCTTCAAATTCCTCTATAGAAGCAGCTTTCAGCGAAAGCTGAAACCATGCATTAAGTTTATCAAGATCTGTTTCAGAAACGATTTTTTCCTTTAATTCAGCAGAAGTACAAAATCTGGATTCCAGCGAGCTAAGAAGACATTGGAGTATCATTTCTCGTCTTCCTTCCTCTCTTCCTTCCAGCTTTTCATTACGCATCATTTCTTCTAACAGCATATACCGTTCCTCCATCCCACGATTCTGTTTACTTTATGTTCTCATACACTTATATACGCTAATAAGATATCTCTTTTCCCAACGCATATTTTTTCAGATATTTCTCATATGTTTTTTTTGAACATTTCTTTTCGTTCTTTCTATAAGTGATTGTCTGTTTTCCATTTTTTATCGTAATTTAATGACAGCACTTTTTTCAGTTTACCATTTGAATACTTATAGATATCATATCCGTTAAATCCTGCCATTCGATTGTAATAACACAGATATTGTCCTTTATATGACAATTTAACCACTGTTGCGTTACTAATCAGACTTACCGGAACAACCTTTCCATTTTGATATGCTAAAAGCAGCACTTACTTGACCTTCATTTCCTTTCAGGTTCCATTTTTTGCCGAACAGTCTGATTCTTTTTTGCCCTGTCTCCGTCCAATCTTCGGTACATTGTTTCATAAAGTGTTAATCATATGCCTTCATCATGTAACCTTTTCCACTATTAGTCAAAGACTTATATTTTGCCTGGTAAGCAACACGGCTAATACTCTTCTGATTATAATTCCATCTGTTAGACGTAGCTGTCATCCAAATTGTATTATGTTTGGTATACAATTTTCCATTGGAATATTTACAGAATATATGATCGTCATATCCATGAGAAAGTCCCATATCAATACGACTTCTGTTTTTAAAAATATGTACAAAATTATCATGACGTCTCGGATCTACATTGGAATGATCTAACACTGTAATAACTTTCCCATTTTTTATCGTATAGATAGTAGTAGATTCCCCGTATCCAACACCTACTGCTGTATTTCTACTGCCACCATACCGCATAACAAGTTCATCCGTTCCATTTTTATCAATATCTACAAACAAATACCACACTCTTCTCGATATACCATCTGAATAATTTCTTTTACAAGAAGCTTTTGCTTTTTTTGCATAATTCTTCATAGTTGTCTTATACAACTTATGCTGAGCCGTCTTACTCATTGCCGCATTTACTGTCACTGAACCTGATAAAAGTATTGTACTCATCATTATTACTGTTAACAAAATACAATATATCTTCTTTCTACACTTCTTCATTTTTCATACCTCATACGTAATATTTTTTATATAAACTTTCATATTGATTTTCTTGTTAATATTTCCACGGCATGAACACCTTCTTATAAAATCACCAGAATCTTTTCTACCTCCGGTTTCCTGAATACTTCACATAAGCCTCTGGGCATACGCTCTGTACAGAAGTAAGGGCTGCATTTGCCTCACTTTCCGTCGAATAAACGCCGGCTGTTACTACGTAAAATTTTTCAGTGTTGAGATTACTCCAGTCTGTGGTAACATATACTCTGGCATCAAAGCCGCTGGCCTTTAAGGTTTCGGCATAAGAGTTAGCTTCCCCTTCTTCTTTGCCTCCATAACACCAGATTCCGTAAAATGAGGTATCTTCAGATTGCTGTGCTGTTGTACCGCTCAATTCATCTCTTAAGTTTTCCAGCATTTTTTCATTTGCTTTTTCGTAGTTATTAAATTCTGCACTGATCTGATCATCCGTTTTGGATGGGTCCGGCTGATACCAGCTTTTTGTCTGAAAATATGCAGCAATTTCGGCTGACTTAAATACTCTTCCATGACGTGCAAATATCTCATTGATCGCAGTCTGAATATCATCCAGACTAAACCCGGTAATTTCTTCTTCACTGATATATCTGGATGCAATATCCGGAATCAGATATTCTGAAGAATCTCCTTCTGAACTGCTCTGATTTGAAATCGGATGCGAATTAGCCGGAAATTCCTCTATACTTTCCAGTACCGCCTCTGTCTGATCCTCAATCGTACAGGTAAATCCATCCAGTATCTCACGCGAACCGTTGCTCATCCATTGATTAATCACCTCTGATGAACAGGAAGTATCTCTTACCATCCGCAGAACATTGTATAAACAATCATTACTATCTGCAGTCATATTTTCAAAATGAACTTCCGGGCTGCTAAAACCAAGAGAACAAAATTTTTCAAGTTCACTGCTGTAGCTTCCCTCAAAGTTTTCCCAGAGCTGATCAATTGGGGAACCGGTGAAGTAAAGATCATCGGTTTCATCAATGGTTTTCAGTTCTCCATCTTCCAGACGAAATCCCTTGAAAAACCACTCCTGTCCATCGGCTATGATTCCTACATCATACTCTTCATAGAAAAATTCATAAGTCCCTTTATATTTGCGAAAGAAAACCGAGTCCTCCTCTTTTACACATCTTCCATCAAGACAGTTACGGGTTATCATCTCCCCATATGAGGAAAGTGTTACCACCTCCTGATCTGAAGTAATTTTCCATGACTCACCATCCTTTTTCAGAAGCAGGAAATGCAGTACCTTTCCCAGTCCATCCTGCGCGCTGCTGTCATAGGAAACACTGAAGATCTCCTCATCTCCGTCTCCATCAAAATCCATGGAAAAAGCTGCCAGTATTCCACTTTCCATGTCAGGATACAGTGCACTGTAATTGTTCTCGTCTCTTTGCAGACTTAAGTTATATACCTGATTTCCTGCATATTGCAAACCTTTCACCTTGGCAGCAATTTGGACTGCGTCAGAAATCTCATCCGGGGAAATTATTTCCTGAGAATCTGCATTTTCCTCATGTCCGGTATCTTCATTCTGGTTGCCTTTCTCTTCTTCACCAGTGTCTGTATCTTGACGGTCATTCTCTTCTTCAACAGTGTCATATTGTGGAGTTTCTTCAAAAGAATCTAATTCATAAAATGGAATCTCCTGCATACGACTTTCGAATTCCGCCCACACTTTATCATCAATTTTCTCTCCTAATGGATCTCCGTTTTCATCTTCACATGAATAACGATACTGTCTTTCATAATTTCCACCAAATTTCTTCACATCAATAGATTGTTTATGTATAGTAAAATTTTTTTCTACTTTGTCCTTTATCTGATATAAAGTATAGCTCACGTGATCAGCCAGTTTCATATTTACAACAATTCCGTTACCTTTTGGCATATAGTACATTTCACCATTGCCACTATTTTGCCAGTTGTCTAACACACCGATCAATTGTACTTGTGCATCTTTATACTGATAAAAACTATATTCATAATGCATATCTTGGGTATTGAGCCCTTTTATAATCAATTCTTTTTTCTGATCATTATTCACATCATAAACAGCATACATCATTGTATCCAGATTCCCCATATCAGCTGAGTAATCTTTTCCCATCAGAAATTCCCTGTATGCTGTTTCTTCTTCCGAATCTCCCATTTCACTATAAGAATCATTTGTTTCTGCGTTTACACTCGCAGTACATAGCAGCATTAAGTATAAAAATGAAACTACTAAAAACAGGATTCGGATTTTACAATATTTTCTCGTTATTTTTTGCATATTTTTATTTCTCCTCGGGTGACATTGCGACATTGAGGTCAGACCTCACTGCTGTTTTCTTCTCTTTGGGCTGTTTTGCTTTATTTTATAGGCATTTGCTCGACAAGGGGGTAACAAGTATTGCCGCAAATGCTGCATTTTTTTGACTTAATACTTCTTTGAGAGGCATTCTTCGTTTATAGTAAATTGCCTAGATAGTCAGGATACTGTTATATCCAAGGTCTTTCTTTTTTAGTAAGAAATTTTCCTAAATAAATTACATTACCCATGAACAGTAACACCTGAATCGTAACTCCTATTTTCAACTACGTATTACTTGGTTATTTCACAACAACCATTTTACTGCCAGACCATGCACTATATACTGTTTTTCTGTTTGCAGTTCTGTATGCCCGTACTCTTACATAATACGTTTTCTTTGATGTCAGCTTCTTGATTATTGCAGAGTATTTTTTTGTACCTGCTATTTTCACTGTTTTAGCCTTGGCAAAATTCTTGCTGGTGCTATACTGAATCTGATAACCCGTACTGCCTACTATGGTTTTCCAGTTAAGCGTAATATATTTTTTTCCTGCCTTCAGACTGGAAATTACACCTGTTCTTAAAACAATTTTAAATGTTGCTTTGCCTGAACACTTTTTATAAGTTCCTTTACCTGATACCGTGACGGTTGCTGTTCCTATGTTTTTATTGTTGGTATATTTTGCCGTGTAGTATTTGTTAGAAAGTTTCTTTCCTTTGTAGGTTACGGTAATGGATGGGATTTGTGTTTTACCGTTATATGCAAGTGTTGTTTTAGATAATTTTATATTCAGCGAACCTTTAATTTCAGAAGATATCTGCGAGTCTATATCAATAAATTTAAATTCATTTTTCTGAGCGTACTGCTCAACAGAACTGTTCTTTTTACCATAAATTATAAATCCAGAAACTTTTTTCACATGAGAATCATACCCCAAAGAAAACTCTCCTATTTGTGGATTTCCATTTATTTTAATAGCCTTTATTCCTGTTCCTAAAAATGCATATCCTTCTATGTTTTTTATGTTTTGGGGAAGCTCAATATTAGTTAATTTATTACAATGCTTAAAGGCTCCATGTCCGATATTTGTAACACTTTCTGGTATTATTACACTTTTCAATTTTACACACTCGCAAAATGCATAAGAATCAATTGTCTCTACCCCCTTGGGAAGCCTTATACTTTCTAAATTTTTATTAAAACTAAAACTATTTATTATTTTAATCTTTAAATTTTCTGGAACAATAACATTTATATCATTTCCTATATATTTCACTAGCTTTGAATCTTGAACCACAAACTTGATTTCTCCCGATGGCTTAAACCATCTAATTTCTCCGCCGTAATTTTTCAATATAGTTTCAGCTTTCCAATCTTCTGAACAATATATTCTAACTTTGCTGTTAGAAAATGTACTAGATCCCATTTCTGGCACATCTCCTGCAAAGTGTAGCTCCTTTTCTTTCTCCCAATCACTGAATGCCTCACTTTTTATCCTTGAAACACTAGATGGAATATCCATTCGTTCCAGGCTTTTATTACCGCCAAATGCATCCTCTCCAATAATCTGTACATTTTCAGGAACTGAAAAACTTCTTTTGTCACTACAATAACGATATAAAACAGACATATCTTTTGAATACAATACATCTTCTAAAGCTTTAAAATACATGTTATTATCGCTTACCATTATATGCTTTAATGAAGTATAACTAAATGCATAGTTTCCTATTTCTTCAATTCCCGTCCCAATATATACATTTGACAAATTGAGACATTTATTAAATGCAGATTCCCCTATTATTTTTACGCTGTCGGAAACTTCCACACTCCAAATATTAGCAAATAAGCTTGCCTTCGGATTTCCTACGGCTCCTCCCCAAAAAGCATACTCTCCAATTTCTGTGATTCCATCTTCTACAATTATCCTACGAATTTTATTATAAATATTTCTAAAATATTCTGTCTGATATTTCTGATGTCCACTATCGCCTTTCCATTCCCCAATAACTTTTCCGGTCCCACTAATTCTTAAAAGCCCGTCCTCATACAATTCATACCTTGCATCATCGCCACATTTTCCCTCAGCAACAATTTTATATTCTTCATTACTATCATCATATGTATCTTTTGTCACATCAATCTCTTTTTTGTCTTTTGTCATAAGGCTATATGACGCATTGTTAATTCTCGGAATAGATGGAATCATCGTTGTATATTCCGTCCCCTTTTCCAATGGAACATTATTTATATTAACTCTTCTTATGCATTCACCATCTTGGTATTCTTCTACCGAGTACTCCATTGTACCCTGATCTGTACCTTCCAACTTGATCTTATAATTATCTTTTGTTAGGTACACATATTTTTGGTCTCCATTTACTGCCAAAAATACTTCATCACTAGTATCTACAATCATATCATCCACTACTGAAGCACATAAATTTTCAGCATTATCATATACATATATATTTACCGGACAGTGAACAAGTACCTTCTTTCCATACCTGTAGATATAATTTGAAGTCTGTTTTGCAGCTTCACTTTTTACATTTGTTATATTTCCCATTGTTGCATTACGTGCCAGCCTATATATTTTTCCTGAATAATCACCATCCATTAATGTATTAATCGGCTCCTGAACAAACATGCTGGCTATTTCATTAGCCCTATCCCCCCAGGCTTCATCATAAGCTATCTGCAAATAATCTAACATAGTATTCGCAAAGGCTTCCATATTAGCATACGTTATAATGCCAGTTCCCTCCAACAGTGAAGAATTACCTGTTGATACAGAATAATTAATTTGAGCCATTGCTGCAAAAGGAGAATTATCTCCACTAGAATAACTACTCATTGGAATATCAAATTTAATTTTTACATTGCCGTTATTTTTTGTTTCTCCTTCCATGTTAATTATAATATCAGTTGATTTATAAAATACAAATGAGCTATAAGTAACATGAAGTTTTTTTAATATACTGTCACGAACTTTTTTTCTAAGATTATCAGAAACCTGATGAAAGAAATTGCTATCTTCCACATAATCAGCATTAATAATTTCTGCTATATATACCGCAATAAATCGTTGCATCTCATTGATTTGTTCTGCCGAAAAGTATTCATTCAAATTAGCATCCAGTGCAATCGCTGTACAGTTCATCAGATTTTTCTGCATTTTTGTAAATGCTTTATTTTTATCAGTATTCTTATTCTTAGCAACAAGCTGTTTCTGCTGCTGGTCCTGATTTCCTATACTGATTATCGTATCTTTACATTCAACAGTAGTTCCGTCTTCCTTCACAAGAGTTGCACTAAGTGTAGATTTTTCTATTGTTTCTGTCGGTACATATTTATTTTCAACATATATGTCATAATTATAGCTGATTGGATTTTTCAAAGACAAATTGATCTGCTTTTCTGATACTTTTGTAATTTCTTTTTTGAATATCTTTCCTGTCGTACCAAAATTCAAATGATCCCCAATCTTTAAATTTACCTGTTTTACCGGGATAGCTAAACCTGATATTTTCTGTAACACTTCTTTTGTATATTTACTTTCGCCAAAATATTCACTATACGCCTGATACTTACAATAAATTCTTACTGCAGCTGTAATTTTATCCGTATTATAGCCACCGTTCTGATAGAAAAAAGAATCTGGTGTTGCATTTACCGCAATACAAGGTTGCACTAATTCACTAATTGGCTCTATATCGTCTATTTTTTCATCCTCTAGCATATATACAACCTGTTCTCCAATAAATAGGTCTATACGAAGATTGACATTATTTGTTATATTGTATTTGCATCCATCAATCACAAATACAAATTGTTCAGTTTCTGACTGCGGCCAGTAAATCTGTTCCAATTTTCCTACATAAATACTATCTTCTAATTGCTTTTCGCCTATGGAATCAGTAAACAGTTCCTCAGTTTCCGATATCTCATTAACTTCTGTGTTTTCTATATCAGCATCTAAATCTTCTGATTCAATTTCCACATTATTTTCATCGCCGAAATTTTTTTCTATTGTATCATCTATATCTATTTCATCAATTGTCGCCTCATCTTCATTGCTACCGTCCTCTAAAGCTGATGCCATACTATTGTCCGCTTCCGAATCATTAGTCTGCGCATCATCTACAAAGATACTTTCAGTTCCACTAAAATCAATTTCCGCGGCATTTATCATAATTAATTGGCAGCTCATTGTGACTGCTAATATCATTGCAATAAGTTTTTTCTTCATCAAACTTCCTCCTGTTAGAGCTTCACATATTCTTCTTCCTTTACTTTGCTAATGATTAATTTTATCTCCGTATTCCACAGAAGGATTCGCGATATTACACGAATCCTTCTGTATTTGAATTGAAATCATATATTCTGTAATTCTCTGCTATTATTTCACTTTTACAGATTTTACAACACTATAATTTCCGTAGTATTTCTTTCCGTTAATAGTTCTGTAAGCTCTTACTCTAACATAATATTTCTTTCCACTTACAAGTTTGTTTATTGTTTTCTTGACAGTTTTATTATTCAGATTTACATATTTATAGCCACTGTTTTGATCGGTAGAATATGCAATCTGGTAGCCACTTGCTCCAGCTGTTTTTTTATAAGTGACTGTCATGTTTTTCTTTCCTGCTCTTACAGAAGAAATGGTTGGTTGGGCTGGAACAATGTAAACGGTTTTTACCACTTTTCCGGTATAGCTTCCTTTTCCAGTAATCGTAATCTTTACCGCTGCACCGACTTTTGAATCTCTGTTGTAGGAAATGGTATAGTCTGTGTTTTGTCGTAATGTTTTGTTTCCGTTTTTAGCTGTTATTGACGGTTTCACATTAGCTTCTGTATAAGATAACGTACCAATGGATATCTTTGTCTTACTCATCTGAGTTTTAGATACCGTCGATAATACTGTAAATTTTACTTTATCAAGATCCATCACCGAACTGTGCAGTATCATTCCAACGTAATAAACACTGTTTGGTTTCAGCGTACAACTTTTTCCATTTTCAACAGAAAGAACCCGCTCCAGTTTTCCATTTTTCAATTGTGAAACTGTAAGGTATTCATATGTCCGAGGTTCGCCTTTAATTGTATAAGAAGTAGCACTTGTAGTTTTCAGGCACACATATGCAGTAGTTCCTGTGACTGGCATATCCTTTGTCCCATTACCGGTAATCGCCGGCATATGAGACAGCGTTTTAACCTGAATACCATTTTTTAATATAGCTTCTGAACCAGATTTGCCCAAACAAAAATGGACATCATAAGTTCCTGTCTCCGGCGCATCCTGCTTTCCTTTATAATTAACATAAGCATTAATCACACGCTTATAGCGATCACTCCTGTAAAGGGCAACACTTTCTGTCTCGCCGTTAGCATAGGTAATCTTCAATTTTTGTGTACGCCATGGTGATTTTTCAATTCTATATTTACTTGTTTTTCCATCTCTGGAAAAGTTTACCGGTGTGTAAAATACTGCAGATTTAAACTGTCCGTCCAATTCTACTGATTTCACAGGCCATACAAATTCAGCAGTAACCTTTCTTTCTGCACCTGGCCGTAGATAGTATGTAGCTCCTTTTTTTAATTTTACACTTTCATTTTCCATGATATCACTATATACATGTTCAAACTCAGAATCATAAATTTCTTCTGTGGCTGAATATCCATCGGGATCATCTGTATAAGTCCGTTTTACAATATATTCTCCATCCTCTTCCGGAATAAATTTAGCATATGTATTTGATGCAATAGTAGCGGCATATATACCGTTTCCCTGATTCTGTAACTGTGGTATGTTGGCAGGAATAGCAATAGTAAGTTCTGTATATGCACCATGCTCTCGATCTTCATCTGTGATATAAACAGAACAAGAACCTAAATACCCACTGTATTCTTCTTCATCACTGAAATCAATCTCTGAATAAAATTTATTTCCTCTGGAATCGCTTTTCACTTCTCCATCTTTGGTAAAATAAATAATTTCGTCGGTCAGATCACTATAAGATACTTTGACTGCCAGACCGGTAAGATCAAAATCTTTTGCAGAGTTTACAGTTCCATACTCATATTCTTTTTTGTTCGGTTCTGATACAATGTCAAGATCATCTATATAAACTTCTTCATCTCCTGCACTAAAAGCATCGATTTCTGATAAATCATCTGTGTTTTCTTCGCTCTCCTGTAGCTCAACATCATCAACTATTGAAGTATCTTCTTCCACATCTGAAAGTTGGTCATCCTGTTCTTCTGTTTCACTACTCTCCACTGATACATTTGCTGAAAAATCCTCTGCATACGCCATTCCACATGGTTGTACACTAATCATCGCTGCTAAAAAACTGCTACTGTTTTTTCTCTCATACGCTTTCTCCTTTTCTTAAAAAATGTTCTCTCGCTATTTTCTGCATATATTATTTCTCCAACTCTTTTTCTGTCGTTTCATTTTTATCTATACGAGGACATTGGGTCAGACCTCATTGTTGCTTGTTTCTTTTAACATCCTGCTGAAGCATTCCGGTGTCATATTTAGATATGACGCCACATCCTTTTTGTTTACCTTCTCTATAAGTTCCGGATAGGCATCCAGGAAATATTCATATCTTTGTGCAGGAGTACAGGTAAGTATTACTTTTCTATACTCATATTCACGCAATGCTGTGATACCCTGCATACGATTGCAAACCAATGCCACTTCTATGCTCTCCCGTGATAACATCTGTATAACCTCTGCTGAAGTGCTTACAATTTCACAATCAGTTACTGCTTCCACAGTTAAAAAAGTAGCCATATTTTTATCCAGATTCATAATTCCTACCAATGGTTCACCCGGTAAATGAGCGAAGCAATGAATTTGATTTTTGCCTTTCTGATTTTTATAATAGGCTTTCACAATACCGCCAACTTTATATAGAAAGGATATCTCTTCCACTTTTTCTTTTTCTTTGACCAGCAAATCTTTTGCATTTAATTTCCTGATTCGTGAGTTCTCTGCCAGTTCCTGAATCACTGTTTCAGATTTTATACCGATAATATCATGATAAAATTTCTTTATCTTGTCTTTTTCCTTATTGTTCATAATCAACCTTTTCTCGCACTGCTTTGTCCATCTTTACGTCTTTTTTATTCCAATACTTTAAACAATAACTTAAGCAACTTATAAATTAGTCTCCTAAATATTTAACATAAGCAACTGCATAATAGCTTCTAGCCGAATCAAGTGCCACATTTACATCATCTCCAGTATTATCCCCTACAGTAACAACATATTACGTTTCTTGTTCAGAATGATACACGCAATAGGTATACATCCTATGTGTATCCTTACTAGTAATTACATATCTGGGCAATGCATATAATCTGTTTTCACATTTTCAAACTGAAAAGATTTATTAAAGAAGTTCCCAACCACCGCTTATTATTCTTCACAATTAAAGCAGAGAACTTGCTTAATTCGATCACGGTGTAGAATTTGTTGTTTTAATATTCATATAAGAACGAACTTTTATTAAAAGCAGAATTTCTAATATTGGAATTGCAACTGCTATTACCATTATCATAGGATTCTGGCTGAATCCAAGTGTATTCTGTATCCATTCTGTGATTGGATTCAAAAAGGATTGAATAATGTCTGATGACTGACTGTAACCATATCCATAATCCAGTCCAAACATTGAGAATATCTGCCCAACAGAGGATGAAGCTGCATCTCCATACTGATTCATTGTTCCTGTTATCCGATTAGCAGTCATTTGCAGAAAACTGCTCCATGCAAGTACGATGCATCTGGTCACAGTATTAATTCCAAGAATAAAAATAGGGTACATACCGGCTGACACTTCTGTATTTTCACCTTTTGCATCTGCTTTCATTACTGAAAATAATTTAGATAATGAACACCAGTATCCAATATCAAATGCGGCAAAAATAAGAACCAGCACATATGAAGCAGCTCCTGTACCCGCGCTGATTGCAATAAGCAATATGATCACCCAGATTGCAATTCTGACCCCCAATCTGATAGATGTAATTCCACTGACAATTGTAAATCCTGTAGCATCCAGAATTTCATTTCTGCCATTCCAGTAAATCATCCAAATTGCCACACACATAAAAATTGAAAAAATAGCAGTTACCAGTTTAAAAAAGGCAAACGATGAAAATATTTCATATGCAAGATTGATCGTGTACAATGCACAAAATATGAGAAATATATTACTTTTTATCACACATAAGATCTTCTCACCTTCAGAGTTTAAATTGACAGGTGACTTAGGCACCTTTTTTTCCCGTGGCTTAATCTCATGTGATGAATTATTCAAGATCATTTGTAACATCTCTGGTATTTCTCTGACGATTTCACTGAAAGGTTTTTTATTCTCTTCCAGCATTTCTTCTTTTTTCATAAGGAAATAGCATCCAAATGCTATAAGTAGTGTACCAATTACCGGCAGATAACTGGAAGAAGTATTATTCCAGTATTGATATTGAGCTAATCTCTGTATATTTATAATATGAAGAATAGCTTTCAGTATTGCTCCACCGAACAAAGCATATAACAAATGCATTCCATATAATTTCTGACATTTAAATGCAATTATAAAGAGAATAAAAGAGCTCCATACACATGCCACAATCATTCCAGCACCCCAGAGCTTATCCTGCATCGCATAGTAACTAAGATAAGGGAGATACGTCAGAGCAAAATATGCATACATAATTCCAAAAACAATTCCATATATTTTAAGAATTCCATCCGGAAGTCGAACTGATATGGATTCCCCTTTGTTTTCTGATTTTCTGTCATTTGAAGCAGAACTTGATTGGGTTGTTGATTTCGAATCCAATTTTGGTCCCGATTCTGGTATTGGCTCTGGTATTGATTCAGGTATTGATTCTGACGTTGGTTCTGGCACTGGTTCAGGTATTGGCTCTGGCACCGGCTCTGGTATTGACTCTGGCACCGGCTCTGGTATTGGCTCTGGCACCGGCTTAGGCACAGATTCAGAAATCATTTTTTCATCAACCGGTTTCCGGCATTTGGGGCAGTATGTATCTTCTTCTTTTAACTGCTCTCCACACCCCATACAAAAACGCATTGGTTTATGCTGTGAATTATCTTCCTTTTTCTGCTTAGTTCCACAATACGGGCATATTTTTGTGTTATCCAATATCTCTTTTTGGCATTGACTGCATTTTTTCATATATACACTCCTCCTTAGATTATTTAGTTTGTGAGATATTATATTGTTTTTTAACCAAATCAAGTAAGTCCCCTGCTTCAATTGCGAAAAGCAATAAGCAGTGGGTGGGGACTTGCTTGTATCAGGAAGAGTGCAAGCTCTTTCTGATAAACTGCGAAGCAGTTATTTGGTGTAGAGCCACGTAGCGAAGCGGATTGCGAATATCCGCCTGACTATCCTGCTAAAGCATTCTTTTTTCCTTCTCATACATATTTTCACTGGCAATTGCACATATTATTTGGGATATTATTAATCTTTATTTTTATATTTTAAGATTTTATATATTCTATTCAAAATATATTTTTACTGCTTACTTCTCAGAAATATATTTACTACTTTCTGTAAGTAAACAGTTTTATTTATTATAATCTACAATTCATTAAACAGCAATTTTTTCACTTGATTCAAATCAAGTCATTATATATCATATTTTTTCTACTAATTGTTTTTAATATCCTAGCATAAGTCAGCAAATGTCATATAATGTCAAAAAAAGGAGTTTCTATATGATAAATGAAGAGAATTTCGCTGAACGCTTATCCCAGCTCAGAGAGGCCAAACAGGTTTCTGCAATGCAGATTCTACTTTTTTTATTTGTTAGGGCAAAGCCTTAACAATACAAAAACCCCCTTCTTCCGCAGATCCAACTCTACGGAAGAAGGGGATTTTATGTAAGTATAGTAATGAGATTATGTCAGCTATATGGCGGAGGTTCTTGTGCCATATAGATCTGTAACAACGTCCGCTGCAATATTTGCAGCAATAATACTGATTATGATATTGTTTATTTAACGATCATACCAGTCTTTCTGTCGCTGAAGATTGCCACTTCGATCAGGAAGATAACACCAAGGATCAGCTGCTGTAACTGGGTCGGCATCATCAGCATTACCAGACCACTGGAAAGTACTTTGTAGGTCATAACACCGAGGATGATATTATAGAATCTAACTTTTGCACCGCCGTTTACCGGCATTCCGCCAAGTACCAGAGCGATCATGATCTGTGTTTCCAGCTGATTTCCGGCTGTTGATGTAACGGAACCTACTTTGATGGCATTTACAAATGCTGCAAGTCCTGTGATACAGCCTGCTGCCACGAATACAAGGATCTTTGTAGTCTCTACGCGGATACCTGCAAATCTTGCAGCTGTTTCACCTGCTCCGATTGCTTTCAGTCTGGAGCCCAGACCTGTGTAAGTAAATACAAGGTATGCCACTACGAAGATGATCACTGTGAAAGTAAGCATAAATGGCAGTGTGTTGTATTTGGAAATATCACTTACTGCGTAAACAGGTGAGTTAGTTGTTGCATAAGCACAAACTCCACGGAACAGATACATTGTACAGATTGTAACAATGAAGCTTGTGATTTTTCTCTTAACATTGAAGTAACCATTGATCAGTCCGATCAGTCCGCCTGTCACCACACCACCCAGAGCTGCCAGAACCATGTTGTAATGGGAAAGGTAGCAGACCACGATGGAAGCAACACCAAGCATGGAGCCCTGGGAGAAATCCAGGCCACCCATTGTCATTACCATGAACACGCCGATAGATGAGATCAGCAGCATGTATGACTGGCTCAGAAGCAGTGATATATTTTTCGGCTGAAACAGTCTGCCGTCTGTGAGGAATGCAAATAATACACAGATGATCACGAATCCTGCAATAGGAAGGATCGTACGCACAATGGGACGTTCCAGAAATGGTACTTGCTCAGTTGATTTTTTTGTTGTACTCATTTTTTTACCCCCTTAAATCATATTGTCAATCAGATCTGTGTCTTTCAGATCCGGAGAGCGAAGGAATTCACCATTGATCTTACCGTCTTTCATGATCAGGATACGGTCTGCCATACCAAGAAGCTCCATAATTTCCTCAGAGATCATAATAATGGATTTTCCTCTTTTTCTCATATCGTTCATCATGGCGTAGATATCAGCTTTAACTTTGACATCAATACCACGTGTAGGGGAGTCAAGGATGATCAGGTCGGAGTCCTTTCCAACCCAGCGTGCAAGAACGACTTTCTGTTTGTTACCGCCGGAAAGAGCGGATACAAACTGGTCAACACCTGTCATTTTTGTACTCATCTGTTTTGCAAATTTATTGGCAAATTCATTCATTGTCTTTGCACGAAGGAATCCATGCGTTTTCAGATCCTCCAGAGATGGAAGACAGATGTTATCGCCAATTGTATCATTGATGACCAGAGACTCATTGTCACGGTCCTTGGAAGCATATGCAATACTGTGTTTGATGGCATCCGGAATGGAATTGATCGATGTGCCATCTCCCAGGGTTACACTTCCCTGGCGGAAATAGGAAGCTCCGAAGAGTGCCTTTCCAACCTCATGCATACCACATTCGGAAAGTCCTCCGATACCAAGGATCTCACCTTTGTGAAGATCAAGGTTCAGGTTCTCAATCTGTCCTTTTACTGTCACATTCTTAGCGGAAAGAACAACTTCATCAGATACTTTTTCGCCATAGTCTGTACGATAATAGCTATCACCGATCTCACGGCCTACCATTAAGGCTTTCAGTCTGTCAGGTGTAGCTTCCTCCTTTGTGATGGAACCGATCTTCACACCATCTCGAAGTACGCTGATGTTATCAGACTGCTCAATAACTTCCTCAAGGTCATGAGAAATAAAGATTACGCAGTTTCCTGTGTCACGAACTTTGTGCATTACCTTGAAAAGCTCTTCACGGCCTTTCTGTCCAAGTGCTGTTGTTGTCTCGTCTACAACCAGAACCTTCGGATTAAAGTAGGTAGATTTTACAATCTCAACCAGCTTACGATCCTCGAAGTTATAATCGTCAATTACTTTTGTTGCGTCAATATAATTGAATCCATAGCTGTCCAGATATTCCTGGGCTTTCTTGTTCATTGCTGCTGTATTTTTGATACCATATTTGGTAAACTGATCCTCGTTTCCAAGGAAAATATTCTCTGCCACAGTCAGTCCGGAAAGTGTTCCGATCTCCTGTACGATAATGGCTACACCCTGATGGTTGGCTTCAACCTGGTTTGTTGCAGTGATCTCTTTTCCTTCAAGGATAAACTTACCGGAATCTTTCTGGTAAATACCTGTGAGACAGGAAGTCAATGTGGATTTACCGGAACCATTTTCACCGATCAGTGCGTGGATCTCACCTTTATTAAATGTAAAGGAAACGTTGTCCAGGGCGTGTGTGATGCCAAAATGTTTATCAATATTTTCTGCTCTTAATAATATTTCACCCATAATCGTTCTCCTTATTTTACTACAAGACCTTTAACCGGTTTGGTTGTCAGTGCAACGATCGCCAGCAGTGCAACACCTGTTACCACGTTCTGGATCGTAGTCGGAGCACCAAGTGCAACGAAACCGTTGAACATAAGCTGGATAATCATCTCACCGATCACGATAGCGATAACCGGATGGCCGTATTTCTTAAATGCCAGTCCAAAGAAAGTTCCCATCAGAGGAGTAAAGTTACGGCTCATAGAGGAAAGGTTGGAAGCTGAGGTCATGGAAGTACCAAAGCTGATTGTCAGGATTGCCTGAAGTCCGAAGAAGAAACCTGCAAGAGTAAAGGCTACAATTTTATATTTGGAAACATTTACACCCATGTTCTTTGCAACAACTTCATTGCTTCCGATGGCATATGTATAAGTACCGATTTTTGTGTATTTCAGAATGAATGCGCAAAGCAGATATGCGATCAGTGCCAGGATCAGGTTGACCGGATAATCACCGAATGCTCTGTAATCTGTGGAAAGGATTACGTTCTTTCCGTTTGTAGCATATACACTGAACGCCTCGTATATCAGTGACAGGGCACATGTAACGATCAGGGAAGAAATATGTAATTTGATATAAACCACACCATTGATGAGACCAATGATCGTACCACAGATCAGCGGTGCAATGATAAGACCGGCATAACCGAATTTCTCACTTGCATTGCAGGCGATAATGGATGAAAGTACGATATTGGCACCAACGCTCATATCGAAAGGTCCCATTACGCAGATAAAGTAGAGGCCGCATCCGCCAACTGCGTAAATTAATGCTGATTTCATATAAGTGGCCAGTTTCTCCGGGGAACCGAAAGTAGTCGGTGCCAGTACTTTAAATACTGCCCAGAAAACTACAAGCATAAGAACCAGAAGGCCGATTCCATAATACTGGCTTTGTTTGAGTTTTTTCATAACCATTCTCCTTATTCATTTCTCCGCCCGCCAAAAGCAGGAGGTCAGACGCTTCCTCAGGGTTTGGCCTTTTGCTTCGAGCGGGCACTGACAATTACCTCTTAAAAGTTTCTCCACTGCCCTTTGGAGAAAAGGCAGTGGAGCATAAGTTCATCATATTAGTTGCTGTGACGGGAAATAACATCATCAATAGAAAGTGATGTAGCTGCTTTGTTCAGATCATCAAAGCTGTATCCTGCTAATTCAACAAGTTCTTCATCTGTGTATGGATCGTCATCTACAAAGTATTTCTTGTAGTTTTCATAGTCTTCAGAGGAAGATACATACAGGTATGGGAACTGGATCTCGTATCCGAAGGATCCTTCATCTTTTACATAGTTGCCTTTGATTGCATTATATGTGATAAGGAATGCATATAACGGGTCGCAGAAGTGTCCGCCTGATTCAGCAAACATTCCGCCTGATTCAAGCTGCTCACCAAGGTCATCAAGGAAGTCTGTGGAAACAACGTCGATCTTTCCTGTAAGTCCTTCGTTTGCCAGAGCACCGATGGAACCAACAAGTGGGTCACCGCCGCCACCTGCAACGATCAGAGCGTCCATATCAGGGTTGGAGTTATAAAGGGAAAGAGCTGCTGCTGCACCTTCTTCAGAAGATGTGTTAGCGTATACAGGCTCTGTCATTGTTGCCTGATCATCCGGGTTAGCTTCGTTCCATTCGTCAACTGCCTGTTTGTAACCTTTCCATCTCTGCTGGAAGGTAGCATCACCAACTGTCCATGCTTCAAGACCGATGTTTCTGTCACCGTTCTCAAGAAGCAGGTTAACCAGTGTATAACCATTTGTTACTTCGTCTTCATGAACTGCACCAAGATAGTACTGGGAGTTGCATGCTGTCTGATATACTTCCGGGCTGTTCTCTTCGGAGATGATACGATAGAACTGTGTAAGGTAAACCTGGTTTGCATCACATGTCTGGATGGCAGATGTCATTTCGGAGTCTGCTGAGTTACAGATTACGATACCGTTACATCCTGCTGCGCAAAGCTGTTCAACAGAAGCTGTAACCTGCTCAGATACGTGGCCCTGGTCAACATACATTACATTAACACCAAGAGCATCAGCTGCTTTGTCGATGATTTTTTTACTCTGGCTTCCAAGTACGTCTGTGGAGCTCCAGATGGAAACACCAATTGTGATGTCGTCGTCAGCTGCCTGTGTTGTAACTGCGCTCATTGGTAAGGAACCAACCATTGCTGCTGTTGCTGCGATAGCAACGGCTTTTCTCATTCTTTTTTTCATGTTGTAAAACCCTCCTTGAAAAAATTTGGTTATTTGATTTTTGTGAGCGGAAGTTTAAGTTCACGGGACTTCCGTTCCTCTGTGATTCTATTAAACCATACTTTGGCTTTGTTCAGTTAGGACATATTTGGAAAATTTTGTTGCACATTCTTGACCAGTTTGTATATAAAAGTTGGACAAATTATGAATAGCTTGTGCAAAATGATGCTAAATTATCCAATTTTGAAATCCTGCTATTGTTATTTTCCAATATATAATAATAGGAAAGAATCCTGACCGCACAGCTTTGTTATATCATAAAAAAACTATATCGGAATATTCCAGAATGTACCAGACATAGAAAAAGATCTTCTGCGTTAGAAGATCTTCCTCTGAATTTTCTATGCTATATTTAAATATTTAAATGAGCTCATTTATCATTAGACAAGATTATTTCTGTACTCCCGCGGGCTGCTTCCCATCTTTTTGCGGAATACTCTGCTGAAGTAATTATAATCGTCATATCCCACCAGGAACGAAATCGTCTCAAGTTTTTTATCCTGATCCTTCATAAGTTCTGCCGCTTTCTCCATCCTGATTCTGGTAAGGAAAGCAATGATTGTCTCACCATATTTCTGGCTGAATATCCTTGAAAGATAGCTGGCATCCATATGATACTCCTCTGCCAAGGCAGTAAGGGTGATATTTTCATGATAGGAGCGTTCAATATATTTGTGAATCTGCTCTACCTGCTGCACAATGGAATTGGAATCCGACTCTTTATCTTCTCCGTTCTCCCATAAACTGTTCAGCAGAATTTTCAGCGCGGCAAACAGAGATGGTGCATTGAGACATTTCATATAATAATCAATATTATCCATTGCTTCCTCTGCCTGTGCGGTAAGTTCCGGACATTTTTCCTGCACATAACGGTACAAAATCCCGGTAATTCTGCCTACATACTGTTTCACATCCAGATAACTCCAGGTACCGTCATCACACGCACTGAACTTACAAGTCTTAAAGATCAGCTTCTCTGTGTCTGATCTCTGCCCTGTCTCCAGTAAATGATACAGTTCTGTTTCCATATGAACAGGTGCTGACTTCCCGATCGTCTGATTCTCACCACTTTTATCTTCCGGACACAAAAGAACACAATGACTTCTGCTGAACGGACGGGTAACCAGCGCAGAAATCAATTCTCTGTAAACCGTTCCGATGTCATCCAACGAGCTGGTCTGTTCATGAATGACCACAGAAACCGGACCGTACTCTTCCATAGAAAATTCCTTCAGAATATTGTCGGCAAGTGTCTTGAGCGCTTTCGCATCCGCTGTCTCTACGATTAGAAATTCACTCATTTTATTACTGTTGTTAAAAATAATCGGATTTCCGGCATCACCCGTGAGTTCTTTTAAACACGACTTAATCTTCCATGACATCTGAAGATTATCATGATCGAACCGCTCCGCAATTTCTGTAATGTTATAAAATTTCACCATCAGGGTAGCTACTTCTGAGAAAGTACTTGTGCTGGATACATGAGTCTGAGCCGCAGACTGACCATACAGCTTTCCGGAAAGTAATGCTGAGTATTCACTGTCCTCCAGAAACGATGAAAGCTTATGCTCCTGAATACGGCTGGTCTCATCCTGCCTTTTTGCATTCTCCCGTTCTTCCAGAACTCCCAGTGCTTTGGTCAGAACTTTAACCATTTCTTCTTTTCCTACCGGCTTCAGAAGATAATCCAGGCCACCGGACACAAACACACCTTTTACTTTCTCAAAATCATCATAGCCACTGATTGCAATCGTTACAATATCCGGATATTCTGTCTGAAGTTTCTGCAGCAATTCCAGACCACTTAAGAATGGCATATTAATATCTGTAAGAATAATATCCGGATGTTCCTCCGGGATTCTCTCGATAACCTCCTCACCGTCGCAGGCTGGCTCCAGAAATTCCAGAGAATATTCTTCCCATGGAATCAGACTCCGGATATTTTCGCGGCTCCAGAATTCATCGTCCGCTGCTAGAATTTTGTATTTCATGGATTTCAATTTCTTTTCTCCCCTCCGTGTTATCTTCACTCTGTCAATCGGATATTCGCAGTGTTTTCCGTCGCAATAGCCGGCACAGTGATCGTTACCGTCGTTCCCTCTCCCATTATACTCTCAATATGTAATCCATATTCATCGCCAAAGAGATTTTTCAGACGCGCATTGACATTCAGGATTCCGATAGAAACACCAGATTCCACACGTTTCATATCATTTTGTTTCAGCAACCGGTTCATAGATTCCGCATCCATTCCGGCACCGTTATCAGAAACTGTGATGACCAGATTTTCATCTATATGCTCTGAACGTATCAAAAGCTTCTTGTCTTTACGGCGTACATTTCTAAGCCCATGTGACAGTGCATTCTCCACAACCGGCTGGATGCAGATTCGCGGCATCTGGTCCTGGAGTGTATCGCTGTCTATCTGGTAATCATATGCAATCGCAGAGCCATTTCTCACATCCATTACATAGAGGTAATTTCTCACATGAGCCATCTCATTCTGCATAGTGGAAAGCTCGTCCGCCATATTCAAACTATAACGGAAAATCGCAGACAGGGAACGGCACATTCCACTTACCAACGGACAATTCTGTGCATTCGCGATACCACTCATCGTGTCCAGTGTATTATAAAGGAAGTGTGGATTGATCTGTGCCTGAAGCATTTTATATTCTGTGCGCTCCACCAGCATTTTGTGCTGTAGTTCTTCCTGTGCCATCACCTCCATACGGTCAAGCATTTCATTAAACTCCGTACCCAGAGTCGTCAGCTCCTGTGACCATCCGACCGGCTGCACACGAAGTGTGGTTTCTCCATTCTTAATCCGTGTAATCGTACTGCTCATTTCCTCTACCGGTTTTGTCATCCACTGCGATACAAACAATACCAGCACCATGATGGCAAAAATCATAGCCGTCATTATAATAAGAAGTGTTCTAATCAGTGCCTTCTGTGCCGCTGTAAGAAGTGACTGTGAAACAAGCACAAACGCTTCCAGATTATAATTCTCCTGTGGCACCTGGATTAGGTAATTTCCTTCATATTCCTGTTCCAGATCATTCGATTTATAATAGTCCTCAATTACCTTCGCAAGCTGCTTTTGGATTCTGTGCTGAATTTCTGAAGCCTGACCGGTGATCGCTATTACCTGGTCATTCAATGGCTGAAGCCATAAGCAAACCTGCTCCACATCTACATATTTCGCCATAATAGAGGTAAATGCAACACTGTTGATATCGCAGACAAGATATCCCAGACTGCTTCTGTCTGCGTCATAATTATGAAGCTTCAGGACAAAACGGATAATATCTTTCTTCGCAACAGGATTATGATAGCCTGAGATCATCAGGTCTGTACGGTCCCCATGTACATAATCATAAACCCGGTCTGCATTGTCATCATAATCTGCCTTATAAATATTTCTCGGATAAGTAACTGAATTATAACGATAAGTACTGATCAGATTATCCTTCGTATCATAGAGATACATAGCCAGAACCTGATCCTCCTTCGTAAATCGTCTTCTCGCAAAATACCAGCTTCTCCAGTAATAGTCCTTCAGACTGGCATCCTTCTCTGCCGCATCGCGCATAGCACTTATCAGATCCTGTTCACTGTAAATTGTGAGCATTTCTCCACGTATCGTATGGATAAAATCAGACAGATCTGTCTGCATTTTATTCAACGACAGCTCATGGTCTGAAATACTCTCCACCCGGATTTGTCTGCGCAATGACTGATGAAACAGAAATGTCTGTAAAAGCAGTGCAAATACTACGCTGCTGATACACAAAACGAGCAGAGCTTTTCGCATCGTCCATCTTTTCTTCATTATCCGTATCCCCTCAAAAATTATCGTGATTTATATAATTATAATACAGAAATCCCCCCTTGAAAAGAAAAAAGAAGGGGCTGTCGCACTAACGTGCGGCAGCTCATTTTATATCCAACACAAAACGCCGGACTTCGAAAAGCCCGGCGTT
>CAKRWH010000029.1:0-33870 GCA_934416185.1 uncultured Blautia sp.
ATCTTTCTGGTAGCATGCCTTACATTTCTTCTGATGAACGCTGTGCCTGGAAGCCCGTGGCTCAGCGAGAAAACGCCATCTGCCGCAACACTGGCAGCGTTGAATGCGAAATATGGATTGGATAAGCCTGTTCATGTTCAGCTTTTTATGTATCTGAAAAATATTCTGCATGGTGACTTTGGCGTGTCCCTGAAGATGCAGAAAAACCGCGCAGTTCTGGATATCATCGTTGAGATGTTCCCGGTATCTGCAAAGGTAGGTGCCCTTGCACTGTTATGGGCAATTATCGTAGGTGTACCTCTTGGATGTCTTGCTGCATTTAAGAGAGGAAAACTTACAGACAGTATTCTGAGAGTCATCTGTACTCTTGGTATTTCCATGCCGAGTTTCGTAGTTGCATCTGTTCTTCTCGTAACACTTACAGGAGACCGCTCAATGAATCTGTTCCCGTCCCTTTTTGATGCATCACAGGGGATCAGAGCTTATATCCTTCCGTGTTTTGCACTGGGCTTTTACCCGATGTGCTATACCGCACGCCAGACCCGTTCTGCTATGCTGGATTCCTTAAGCCAGGAATATATTAAAACAGCCAGAGCAAAAGGTCTTAAGAATAAGAAGATTATCTTCAAACATGCATTAAGAAATGCCCTGATCCCGGTTATTACTTACCTGGGACCGCAGGTTGCATTTACTTTATGCGGTGGTTTCGTAGTAGAGAGTGTATTCTCTATCCCGGGACTTGGACGTTATTTCGTACAGTCCATTCAGAACCGTGATTATCCGGTTATTATGGGAACTACGATTTTCCTTGCAACATTTATTATTCTGATGAATCTGGTCGTAGATATCCTCTATAAGGTAGCTGACCCGAGAATCAGCCTGACAAAGGGAGGAGACTGATCATGGCAGAGAATAAGAAGATTAAGAAATGTCCGGTAAGTCTTCAGCCGGATATTGAGAACCTTCTGCAGGAAATGACTGCGGATGATTTTGCACCTGCTTCCAGTCAGGAGAAAGAAGACTTTATCCAGGACCGCCAGAGTGTATCTTACTGGAAAGATGCCTGGAGAAGATTAAAGAAGAATGTTGTGGCAATGGTCGCACTTGGAGTCATTATATTCCTGTTCCTGTTTGCGTTCGTCGGACCAGTTCTGATCCCATATGGATATGATGAATTTAACGATGGTGCTGAGAACCTGTTTCCATATCATTACACACTGGAAGACCAGCAGCGTGTAGATGAAGAGATTGCATCCAGAACCGAGAGTGAGGTTGTAGACATAGATGCGATGATCGAACAGGCAAAGGCAGAAGCAGAATCCAAAGGTGAGAAGTTTACCAAAAAAGATGAAGCAATCCTTCGTGCAAAAGCAAAAACAGCAGCAAAAGATACTAGCAGTGAGTCTGAAGAAAGTGTAGATCCTGATACAGTCCGTAAGGAACTGGGAATCAAGAAACATATCTTTGGCTATTCAAAAGAAGAACTGGAGCGAAAGGCATCCGGTGAGAAAGTATTCCCACATGTCTTTGGAACAGATATGTACGGACGTGATATTCTTGTCCGTGTTATGTATGGCGCACGAGTTTCTATGTCAGTTGGTGTATTTGCAGCACTTCTCGTACTGATCATTGGTGCACTGTACGGTGCGATCTCCGGTTACTGTGGCGGCAAGGTTGATGCAGTGATGCAGCGTATCGTAGAGCTGATCTATGCAGTTCCTGAAATGTTGGTCGTACTTCTGATCGCAACTGCACTGAAACCGATCCTGACAGAATATATCAACTCTCCGGGCGGCGGTCCGTTGAAGTCCTTTGCCAATGTACTTGGTCCGAACCTGATCTCCATGTTCATTGCTTTCGGTCTTCTGTACTGGGTAACTATGAGCCGTATCATCCGTGGACAGGTACTTCAGCTGAAACAGCAGGAATATGTAACTGCAGCCAGAGCACTTGGTGCTTCAGGCGGACGTATCATCCGTCGTCATCTGCTTCCGAACTGTATCGGACAGATCGTTGTAACAACCTGCCTGCAGATTCCGTCTGCAATCTTCCTGGAGTCATTTCTTTCCTATCTTGGTGTTGGTGTATCTGCACCGCTTCCAAGCCTTGGATCTATGGCAACAGACGCATTAAGCGGTATGTATACATACACTTACAGACTGATCGTTCCGTCTGTAGTCCTCAGTGTAATGATTCTTGCATTTAACCTGTTCGGCGATGGTCTGCGTGATGCACTTGACCCGAAACTTAAGAAATAAGAGAGGAGGAGAATCATGTCTGAACAGAAAAATAAATTATTAGAAGTAAAAGACTTAAAAGTCTCCTTCTTTACACCGGCCGGTGAAGTTAAGGCAGTAGGAGGCATCTCCTACGATCTGGACTACGGCGAAGTTATGGGAGTAGTAGGAGAATCCGGTTCCGGTAAGAGCCAGGAAGCCTACTCCATTATGGGACTTCTTCAGTCTCCTGGTAAGGTTGTCGGAGGTTCCATTACTTTTGAAGGACAGGATGTCCTGTCTTTTACCAAAGACCAGATGACAGAATTCCGTGGAAGTAAAGTAGCGATGATCTTCCAGAATCCGATGACCTGTTTAAACCCGGTTTACACCATCGGAAATCAGTTAGTAGAAGCACTTCGTGCTCATGATAAAAAGATCAGCAAGGAAGAAGCTGAGAAGCGTGCCATGGAAATGATGGAAATGGTTGGTATTAATAATGTAGAGAAGCGTATGAAGCAGTACCCTCATGAGTTCTCCGGCGGTATGCGCCAGCGAGTTATGATCGCCATGGGCCTGATCTGTCATCCGCAGCTTCTGATTGCAGATGAACCGACCACAGCCCTGGATGTTACCATCCAGGCACAGATCCTTGATCTGATGAAAGACCTGCAGAAGAAGACAAAGATGGGAATCATTTTTATCACTCATAACCTGGGTGTTGTTGCAGATATTTGTGACAAGGTTTCCGTTATGTATGCAGGACGTATCGTAGAGCAGGGACCTGTTGATGATATTTTCTATGAACCTGCACATCCGTATACAAAAGGACTTCTGCGTTCCATGCCTCGTGTAGATGCAGAGAGTTATGAGCGACTGATCCCGATTGAGGGTACTCCGGTCGATATGCTGAATCCACCGGAAGGCTGTCCATTTGCACCACGATGTGAGCATTGCATGAAAATCTGTCTGAAGAAGATGCCTCCTTATGTGGAAGTAGGCGAAAAACACCGTTCAGCCTGCTGGCTGCGTGTTCAGGAACTGATGGGCAAGGAGGAGAACTGATATGGCAAATGAAGAAAAGAAACTTGTCGAGATAGAGAATTTACGTAAATACTTTCCGATTAAAGGGACAAACGGACCAGGCGTTCAGGCAGTTCAGGATGTTTCTCTTTATATTAAAAAAGGAGAAACTTTAGGTCTGGTAGGTGAGTCCGGATGTGGTAAAACAACTCTGGGAAGAACCATCCTCAGACTGTATGAGCCGACTGGCGGTAAAATCGTCTATGACGGACAGACGATCTTTGACAATCCGTTGGATAAGAATGGAAAGCCTCTCGGTAAAGCGAAATCTGTAAATATGCTTCCTTACCGTAAGAAAATGCAGATCATTTTCCAGGACCCGTCAGCGTCTTTGGATCCTCGTATGACTGTCGGAGAGATCATCGGTGAGGCAATTGATATTCATAAACTGGCTGCAAATAAGAAGGACCGTGCGGATATGATCAAAGGCCTGCTTGCAAGAGTAGGATTAAATACTGAGCATGCAAACCGCTATCCTCATGAGTTCTCCGGCGGACAGCAGCAGCGTGTCGGTATTGCCCGTGCACTTGCTGTAAAACCGGAATTCATCGTATGTGATGAGCCAATCTCCGCTTTGGATGTTTCTATTCAGTCACAGGTAGTAAATATGCTGGAGGATATGCAGGCAGAGATGGGACTGACTTATCTGTTCATTGCCCATGACCTGTCAGTTGTACGTCATATTTCCAACAGAATCGGTGTTATGTATCTGGGATCTCTGGTAGAGCTTGGCGAGAGCTATGAGCTGAACCGTCATCCGATCCATCCATATACACAGACACTTCTCTCTGCAGTTCCGGTACCGGATCCTAAGCTGAGCCGTACCAGAAAACGTATTATCCTTGAGGGAGATGTGCCGAGCCCGATGAATCCGCCGAGCGGATGCCGTTTCCACACCAGATGTCCATATGCGACACAGAAGTGTAGTGAAGAGATGCCGCAGTTCAAGGAACATGAACCTGGACACTGGGCAGCATGTCATCTTCTGGATAAATAATCCATTTGGTTAATTTTATCCGCTTGACAGTGAAATCTTTCTGTTGGGATTATTTGTCAGAGTGCTTTCGGAATATCAGAAAGTAGAATGAGAATTATTTGTGAACGGCAGCAAAGATAAAAAGAACAGAAAATATGTAATAATTAACAAAATTATTGTTGCAATTATGGCTAAAATTGCGAAAGAAAAAACTTAACATAGGTATTTGGTTCCTGTATAATGGAATTTATAATACAAATCGCTGACTTCTCATACAGCGAAAACCATAATAAAGGAGGACAAGTAATGAGAAAGGCAAAAACAATTATGTCTCTGGCTCTGTCAGTAGCTATGGTTACAAGTATGGCAGCTACAGCACCTGTAATGGCAGCAGAGAGCGAATCAACAGACGGATTTAATCTGAATCTCTGTATCGCATCTGAACCACAGAGTATCGACCCTGCACTGAATACAGCAATGGATGGTTCTGTCATGTGCCACCATATGTTCGAAGGTCTGGTCAAATGGGCAGACGACGGTGAAGGAAATGCTGTTACAGTTCCAGGACAGGCTGAATCCTGGGATAAAGAGACAAACGATGACGGAACAGTAACTTATACTGTACATCTTCGTGATGGTATCAAATGGTCTGACGGACAGGCCGTAACAGCAGGAGATTTCGAATATTCCTGGAAACGTCTGGCAAACCCGGAAACAGCAGCAGACTACTGTTACATGATCGACATGGTAAAAGGATATGCAGAGGTAGCTGACGGAAGTGCGGATCCTGACACACTTGGAATCAAAGCTACAGATGATACAACACTGCAGATCGATTTAACTTATGACTGCCCGTATTTCGAAGAGATCATGGCATTCCCGGCAACCTTCCCTGTTCGTAAAGATATGGTAGAGGGAAGCGAGAACTGGACATTTGATCCTGCAACTTATATCAGCAACGGACCTTACAAGATGAAAGAATGGTCTCATAACTCCTACATTCTTATGGAAAAGAATGAGAACTACTATGATTATGAGAACCTTGGACCGGACACAATTAAATTTGCACTTCTGGACGACAACAACGCGATCCTTAAAGGATACAACAACGGAGAACTTGATTTCATCGAGAACCTTCCTGTAGACGAAGTTGCTACTTACCTTGCATCCGGAGAACTTAACATCGCTGACTATATCGGAACATACTATGTATGCTTCAATACAGAAAATGAAGTATTCTCTGATCCTGCAATCCGTAAAGCATTCTCACTTGTAATCGATCGTAACTACATCGTAGATAACGTAACTCAGTCCGGTGAAGTTCCTGCAACAGGATATGTTCCATCCGGTATCTATGATGCAGACGGAGCAAGCGGAGATGACTTCCGTACAGTAGGCGGTGAATATTACAGCGTTTCTGAAGATGATTATGAGAAGAACTGTGAAGAAGCACGTCAGATCCTTGCAGATGCAGGATATCCAGACGGCGAAGGTTTCCCGACAGTTGAATATCTGTACAACACAGATGACAAACACAAAAAGATCGCTGAAGCACTCCAGAACATGTGGCAGAAAGAACTTGGCGTAACTGTTAACCTGGACAACCAGGACTGGAACGTATTCCTTCAGAACAGAAAGAATGGTGACTTCCAGATCGCACGTAACGGATGGATCGGTGACTACAATGATCCTTGTACATTCCTTGATATGTGGTATACAGGCGGCGGAAACAACGATGCTCAGTATTCTAACCCGGATTACGATGCACAGATCGATGCAGCAAAAGCTACTTCTGATCAGGCAGAGCGTATGAAAGCATTCCATGCAGCAGAAGATATCCTTATCGGTGAAGACAATGTACTGGCTCCTCTGTACTTCTATACACAGCCATACATGCTGAAAGATAATATTAAAGGCATGTATTATACACCTCTTGGATACTTCTTCTTCGGATACACAACCCAGGAATAAGATCTGAGACAGAGAAAGTGGTTTTGCATTGTTGTATAAAAATGCATAATTTGTGAAAGTAAAAACAGCTCTATGCAGAAGAATTTAAGATTCTCTGTATGGAGCTGTTTTGCTTTATACCATCACTTTTTTATGATAAAAGGGTAGAAGAAAAAAGTAAATTTGCAGTATATGTTTGCATAAAAAACCATTAAATGATATGATGAAGAGTAATCGATACTATTTGCCACTATTGTATCTGCAGGGGAGTTTTCTGAAAGAAAATAATCTGAAGCGATTTTTATCTGGAGAATTTTGAGATATAAAATCCGGCAGAATATGTACGGCAGTGATTTTACAGGGAGATACAGAAAATGGAATTTTGGGATATTTACGATAAGGATAAGAAGCCGACAGGACGTACAATGAAAAGGAATGACTGGTGTCTGAAGGACGGAGAGTATCATCTGACTGTGCTTGGTGTAGTAGCCAGACCCGATGGTACTTTTCTGATCACCAAACGTGTCATGACAAAAGCATGGGCACCAGGATGGTGGGAAGTATCCGGCGGTGCTGCGCAGGCAGGAGAGGAATCTTATGAGGCTGTTCTGCGTGAGGTAAGAGAAGAAACAGGACTTGATGCAAGAAATGCAGATGGTGGTTATTTATTTACTTATAAGAGAGAGAATCCGGGTGAGGGTGACAATTATTTTGTGGATGTATATCGTTTTGTCATGGATGTTGATGAGAAAGATTTACATTTGCAGACAGAAGAGACTGACGGATATATGTTTGCCACAGTTGATCAGATCAAAGCATTTGCAGCAGAGGGAAAATTTCTGCATTATGACAGCATAAAGAAAGCATTTGAAATGTAATTTCCGACATTGTTTGTTGATAATAGTCTGGGCGCTTTCTTTCTGCCATAAAACAGAAGATACAATACAATGAGAGGAAAACAGCAATGAAAAAAAATCTTGAGTTTATAGGGGAGCAGTTAAAGAAACTGACAGCGATTCCAAGTCCGTCCGGTTATACGGAAAAAGCTGCAGAATATCTGCTGGAAACACTGAAAGAAATGGGATATGAACCGGAACTTTCCAATAAAGGAAATGTACTGGTAAACATTGGCGGTAAGGGAAATCCACTGATTCTGGCATCTCATGTTGATACGTTGGGGGCAATGGTACGCTCTATAAAGGATAATGGGCGTCTCCGTCCGACAACCCTGGGTGGTCACCAGTGGAGAACTGCGGACGGAGAGAACTGTACGGTTCATACCAGGGATGGCAGAGTTTATACAGGAGTGGTGCTGAATACAGAACCATCTTCTCATGTGGCAGATGAGAAAGTGGAACAGAAAGAAGAGAATATGGAAATCCTGCTGGATGAGAATGTGGATTCCAAAGATGACATCAAAGCACTGGGTATCCAGGTGGGAGACATCATTGCTATGGATCCCCGAACTGTGATCACTGAAAGCGGATATATTAAGAGCCGTTTCCTGGACGATAAACTTTCCGCGGCGATTCTGCTGGGACTGGCAAAGGCAGTGAAAGACGAGGGGCTTATATTGAAGCGTAAGGTGTCATTGCTTTTCACAGTATATGAAGAAGTTGGGCATGGCGGAAGTTATGTACCGGCAGACACAGAGGAAATGATCTCCGTGGATATGGGATGTGTGGGAGCCGACCTTGGATGCACAGAGCGCATGGTTTCTATCTGTGCCAAAGATTCCGGCGGTCCGTACAACTATAACCTCATCACTGCGCTGGTCAACACAGCGAAGGCACATGATCTGGACTTTGCGATTGATATTTATCCACATTATGGTTCTGATGTAGAGGCAACTCTCCGCGCCGGATATGATATCAGGCATGGTCTGATCGGACCGGGAGTTTATGCATCTCATAATTACGAGAGATCTCATATGGATGGGGTAAAGAATACGTATGAGCTTGTGAAGGCGTATGTGACGGAATAATACAAAAGTAATCGTTTCTGTTCTAATTGGAGAGGAATTGTTTCATTGAGTTAAATAAAAAAATCTGCAGAAGATATCATGTAACTGGTATCTTATCTGCAGATTTTTTGTCTGTATATACTGGGTTAAAATTTCAGTCTGAGATTTTTACAAAAATTAATTTATTTCATCGCATTCTTAATAGCAGCCAGCAGTTCATCATATTCTTCATAGGCCGGAAGCTCCGGGTGATCAGCTTTGATCTTATCTGTACTGCGGAACAGGAATCCTGCTTTGCTCGCCTGAATCATACCAAGGTCATTGTAGGAATCGCCGCTTGCGATTGTATCAAAACCAATAGACTGTAATGCTTTTACAGTACTTAACTTGGACTGTTCCACTCTCATCTTAAAGCCTGTTATTTCACCATTCTCAGCTACTTCAAGGGTATTGCAGAATAAAGTAGGTCTGCCAAGTTTCTCCATCAGTGGTGCTGCAAACTGTGTGAAAGTATCACTGATCAGGATCACCTGAGAGAAAGAACGAAGTTCATCCAGGAATTCTTTCGCACCTGGAAGCGGATCAATCTTTGCAATAACGTCCTGGATCTCTTTTAAACCAAGTCCGTGTTCTTTCAGAATCCCAAGTCTCCATTTCATAAGCTTATCATAATCCGGTTCATCACGGGTGGTTTTCTTTAATTCCGGGATTCCGCTTGCTTCTGCAAATGCGATCCAGATCTCTGGTACTAATACGCCTTCTACGTCAAGACATGTAATATACATAATGATAGTTCCTCCTCTTATCTATTTGTCAACTACTGTTGTTATGGAATGTTCCGCAGTTGTTGACAGTTACAGACTTTTGCGTTTTATCGCTGTACTTAATGAAACTATCTTAACATATTCTTATCTGGGTTGCAATTCCCAAATTGTGTAGTAAATTGCTGGTGTAATATTGATGTAAAACTATGGTGCTGACGTGGTTGAAGTTTATCCGGAAATTTTTCTCAAAAAGAAGTTGACAATTCATGGATACATCCCTATAATAGTAAAAAGTTAGGGAACGAACTATTAGGAAGCTAACTAATTGAAGAGCTATGAAATTTTCCACCCATAGAATTTACTTGTATGCAGGATATAGTCGGTGGGACTTTATCAGCTTAAAGGAGGTGTGAAGTGTGGATGAAGAGCTGAAAATCAAAGTAGAAGATATGCATATGGGAAGACTGATCGGTATTCTTTCCCATCAGATGGCGCGGAACAGGAATAATCCGTCAATTGTAATGGAATCGGATGAATTGACTGCGATGCAGAAGCATGTGTTGAAGTTTATTCTTCTGGAGACATTGCACCGCGACCTTTATCAGAAGGATATTGAAGAGGAATTTCAGATACGGAAATCAACTGCTACGGGTATCCTTCAGCTGATGGAGAAGAAAGGCTTTATTTATAGAGAATGTGCGAAGCAGGATGGACGTCTGAAGCGAATCGTACCTACTGATAAGGCAAAGGATATCCTTCCGGCAATTCTGGAGCATATTGATGAGACAGAGCGCTGCCTGGAAAAAGGAATTTCAAGGGAAGATGTAGTTTTGTGCAAGCAGGTGCTGTGGATGATGCACAGGAATCTGGAAGAACTGCAGCAAAAACAAAGCAGTGATCCTAAAAAACGCTAATGGTAAAAAAACATAACTGTTCTGTATTTTTGCAGGTAGTCAAACTGCTGAACAGTTATATAAAATCTATAATTAAGGAGGACATCGACAAAGATGAATAAGAAACTTTTACGTTCTGTCCGGGAATACAAAAAGCAGACTGTACTGACTCCGATTCTTGTAATTCTGGAAGTATTGATGGAAGTTCTGATTCCGCTGGAGATGGCGAAGATCATCGATACAGGTATTGCAAATGGTGATATGAACTACATTATCCAGCGAGGAGTCATCCTTGTTGCAATGGCAATGCTTGCCTTGTTCTTCGGTGTACAGGCCGGAAATATGGCAGCAGTTGCAGCGGCAGGATTTGCGAAGAATTTACGACATGATATTTTTTATAAGGTGCAGGATTTCTCCTTCAAAAATATCGACCACTTTTCAACCTCAGGTCTTGTCACACGTATGACCACAGATATCACCAACGTACAGCAGGCATATATGATGAGTATCCGTCTCCTTGCCAGAGCACCGTTTATGATCATCCTGTCATGGATCATGACACTGACCATCAATAAACCAATCGCAATGCTGTTCCTGGTTGTTGTTCCGCTTCTGGGCGGCGCGCTGATTTTTATTGCAAAGAAAGCTCACCCACATTTTATCAAGGTATTTGATGAGTATGACGTCCTGAACAATTCCGTGCAGGAGAATGTCAATGCATCACGTGTTGTAAAGGCTTTCGTAAGAGAAGATCATGAGATTGAGAAGTTCCATGGAATTTCCAAATACGTTTACACACTGTTTACTAAAGCTGAAAAGATCGTTGCATGGAATTCTCCGGTTATGATGTTTACTATGTATGCAGTAATCATTATTATTGTTGCTATTGGTGGAAGAGGAATCGTGTTCGGAACTATGGAAACCGGTGAACTGACAAGTATCATCGTTTATGCACTTCAGATCCTGATGTCTCTGAACATGGTAACTTTTGTATTCGTTATGCTGATGATTTCAGAAGCATCCACTGAGCGTATTACAGAAGTTCTGGATGAAGTTCCGGAAATGCAGGATAAAGCTGACGCGGTGAAAACTGTAGCTGATGGTTCTATTGACTTTAATCATGTAGACTTCAGCTATTCAGGTGAGGGCGGAAATCTTTCTCTGAAAGATGTAAACCTTCATATTAAATCAGGTCAGACCGTAGGTATTATCGGTGGTACTGGTAGTGCCAAATCTACTCTGGTACAGCTGATCCCGAGACTTTATGATGTTACAGGAGGTAATGTTCAGGTCGGTGGCGTAGATGTCCGTGATTATAATCTGGAAGTACTGCGAGATCAGGTTTCCATGGTACTGCAGAAAAACGTTCTGTTCTCAGGAAGTATTTATGAAAACATCCGCTGGGGTGATGAGACTGCCAGTGATGAAGAAGTTCAACGAGTTTGTAAGCTGGCTCAGGCAGACGGATTTGTCAATGAATTTCCGGATGGCTACAACACCATGATCGTTCAGGGCGGTAACAATGTATCCGGCGGTCAGAAACAGCGTCTGTGTATTGCCAGAGCGCTTCTTAAGAAACCGAAGATCCTGATCCTGGATGACTCTACCAGTGCGGTAGATACCAGAACAGATGCCCTGATCCGTAAGGCTTTCCGCGAGGAAATCCCAAACACAACAAAGATTATTATCGCACAGCGAGTTTCTTCTATTGAAGATGCAGACCAGATCATCGTACTGGATGATGGTAAGATCGTAGGTGTGGGTACATCAGAAGAACTGCTGAAAACAAACGACATTTACAGAGAAGTATATGAATCACAGGTCAAAGGAGGCGGAGACGATGAATAAAAAGAAAAAATTAGATCAGAATACCATCCAAACTGCCAAAAGACTTCTGAAATATATGACAGGAACACATAAAATACAGTTTATCATTGTATTTATCTGTATTTTCATCAGTTCTGTCGCAAGTATTGCAGTCTCTCTGTCTTTGAAATTCCTGCTGGATGATTTCATCATTCCGCTCATCGGACAGACGGATCCGAACTTCGCAGAGTTGTATAAAGCTCTTGCAGTACTTGGCACTATTTTTGCCTTGGGTGTAATTGCTACATTTATTTATACCAGAATGATGGTTTTCATCGGACAGGGTGTGCTCAAGAGCGTTCGTGATGACATGTTTGAGCATATGCAGACTCTCCCGATCCGCTATTTCGACCAGAATACAAACGGATCTATCATGAGCCTTTATACTAACGATACCGATACACTGAGACAGATGATCAGTCAGGCAATCCCGCAGGCACTGATATCACTGTTCACCATTATTGTTACTTTTATTTCCATGCTGGTATTAAGTCCGCTGCTTACAATCCTGGCAGTTGTGATCATCTTTATCATGCTGAAAGTAACCAATAAAATTGGGTCTAACAGTGGTAAATATTTCATCCGTCAGCAGGTAGCTCTGGCAGATGTAACCGGATTCGTGGAAGAACGAATGAACGGTCAGCGTGTAGTAAAAGTATTTAACCATGAAGATAAGTCAAAAGTAGAGTTTGACAAACTTAACGACGCACTTTTCGAAAGTGCAGCAAATGCCAATAAATACGGAAACATGATGGGACCGGTGATCGGTAACATCGGTAATCTGCAGTTTGTACTGACAGCAGTACTTGGAGGACTTCTTTCTGTAACTGGTGTAGGAGGAATTACTCTTGGTGTTATGGCTTCCTATTTACAGTTCACAAAGAGCTTCACTCAGCCGTTTATGCAGGTGGCACAGCAGTTCAACGCCATCGTTATGGCACTTGCAGGTGCGGAACGTATCTTCAAACTCATTGATGAGAAACCAGAAGAGGATGAAGGTTACGTAGAACTGGTTAATGCAAAAAAAGATGTCAACGGCAACATCACAGAATGTAAAGAGAGAACCGGTATGTGGGCATGGAAACATCCGCATTCCGCAGATGGTTCTGTCACTTACACAGAACTGACAGGAGATGTTCGTTTCGAAGACGTCACCTTTGGATATAACCCGGATAAGGTCATTTTGAAAGACATTAGTCTTTTTGCAAAACCTGGACAGAAGCTTGCTTTTGTAGGTTCTACTGGTGCAGGAAAGACAACTATCACAAACCTGATCAACCGTTTCTACGATATTCAGGAAGGTAAGATCCGCTACGACGGAATCAACATTACCAAGATCAAGAAAGATGACCTAAGACGTTCTCTGGGAATCGTACTCCAGGATACTCATCTGTTCACGGGAACCATCAAGGAAAATATTCGTTATGGTAAACTGGATGCCACAGACGAGGAAGTATACGAGGCAGCAAGACTGGCTCATGCAGATCAGTTTATTAAGATGCTTCCAAAAGGATATGACACTATGCTGAGCGGAGATGGTGAAGAACTTTCTCAGGGCCAGCGCCAGCTTCTTTCTATTGCAAGAGCAGCTGTAGCTAATCCGCCGGTACTGATTCTGGATGAAGCAACTTCAAGTATCGATACCCGTACAGAGAGTATTGTACAGAAAGGTATGGATAACCTTATGAAAGGCCGTACTGTATTTGTAATCGCCCATCGCCTTTCAACGATCAGAAACAGTGATGCCATCATCGTACTGGATCATGGCAAGATTATTGAGAGAGGTGACCATGAGGATCTCATTAAGTTAAAGGGAACCTATTATCAGCTATATACTGGTAAGCTTGAATTGTCTTAAAAGTTCAACCAAACTGCAAAACAGTTACTTGGTTATGAGCAGGCAGTGAAGCGGATGATTTTATCCGCTTCACTTTAAGGAGTCAGCGATACAGGCTGAAGATATTAATTTGATCATATAAGGGCATGGCAGATTTGGTGAAATCTGCCATGCCCTTGATTTATGTCAAGGAATACCTTATTTGTCGAACGAAATTTTAGAAAACCATATCTATGAGACCACCATGAGACCATTATAGTATATACTGAATAATAAGGTATCTGTTGTGATTATGTAAAACTATTGTCTGGAACTAAAAAAATATTTAGAAAAAGGCATATTTGAAAAGGGTTATACATATATTACCGGTGTCAGAGAAACTGATTCAAATGAATCTTGAAATAAACAAAAGACTACATGTAAGATACCGAAAGAATATAAAGGTTCAGCAAAATGAGCAACAGAAAGGAGAGAGTTTATGAAAAAGACAGCCAAATGGAAACGAATTCTTGCAGTCGTACTTACTGCTCTGATGGTACTGTGTAATCAGACCGTTTTATTTGCAGATACGACAGTGCAGGACACGGAACAGGAAACAGAGATCCGTGAAGAAGAACCGCAGGAGGTTGAACAGGATTCTGAGGATACAGAATATCAGGAGATAGAAGAATCAGAGACAGTTCAGCCTGAGGCAGAAGAGCCGGAAGCAGAAGAGCCGGGAGCAGTTGAACCTGAGGCAGATCCGGAGCAGGATACTCAGGAACCAGTAACTGAAAACAAAACAGTTTACTATACAGTAAAATTCCTCGATAAAGATGGAAATGAAATTACCAGCCAGAAAATTGCAGAAGGTCAGTCTGCAACAGCGCCGGCAGCACCGGATGTTGACGGATATCGCTTTAATGGATGGGACAAAGCATTTGACAATGTAACTGAGGATCTTAAGGTACAGGCATTATATGTTAAGATCGGAGAGAAAGTTACATATACAATTAATTATCAGTTCAGCAATGGAACTGCAGCCAGTCAGCCGTGGGTTGCACAGCTTGAAGTTGGAACAGAGTACACCAACACTATTGTATCGCCGGAAATTACAGGTTTTACACCGGACCAGCCGTCTGTAGAATTCAGTGGAACAGTAGAAGCTGATCAGACAATTACAGTTACCTATTCAGGTGCAGAGACAACATATACAGTACAGCATATGTTACAGAATGCAGAGGATGATGAATATACTCTGGATTCTGATTCAACAGAAACAAAGAATGGAACAGTTGGACTTGATACAGCAGCAGAAGCGAAGTCTTATGATGGCTTTACAGCACTGCCGGTAAGCCAGGCAACGATCAATGCAGATGGAAGCACAGTTGTCAATGTATATTATGACAGAAATGTTTACCGTCTGACCTGGGATACAGATGGCGGAAGTTATGAACAGCCTGTAGATATCAGATATGGTGCAAAGATTAATGAGCCAGGTAATCCTACAAAATTAGGTTACACCTTTAAAGAATGGGAAGGAATGCCTGAGAATGGCAGAATGCCGTCACAGGATCTGGTAGTTAAAGCAATATGGAAAGCGAACCAGACTGCTCAGTATAAGGTTATCCACTGGCAGGAATCCCTGCAGGCTCCGGGAACTTATGAAGTAGCTCAGAACAGCGGCGGAAATGCAGCTATAGAAACTAAAACAGGAACAGTTGGCGATGTGATCAGCTATTCTCCTAAGTCTTATCAGGGATTTGAATTAGATTCTGAGAGAAGCAGCGGAGATGTAAAGATTACATCTGACGGTACTGCAGTAAAGAATGTTTATTATAACAGAAAAACATATAGCATTCATTTTTGTGTGGCAAAATCAAAGGATTGGTGGGGACGACCAAGCAACTGGGAGGAAGATAAAAGCTTACTTATAACTGCGAGATATGGCGAAGACGTTTCTTCTCAGTGGAATGATGCAGCACATAGCAAGTATCTGTGGGCAACGAATCCAAGGTCAAATACATACTATACTCTGGTTTCCAATATGCCGGCACAGGATATTACAGTATATGCATACAATAATCAAACCGGCAAAAAGATTATTTACTATGTTGAAGATTTGGACGGAAGCAGAAAAGTATATGCTTCTTTTGACGCAGGAAGCGAAATGCATCTTACAGACGAAGATAAGATGCCGATTGATGGATTTACATTTAAATCTTGGCATCAGAATTCTGACAGAAATGGAAGAAATCTCTGGCTATATTACACCAGAAATTCTTATACCATCACATTCCAGAACTGTACAGGAGTTAACGATCTTTCTGTGAAGTTTGAAGCTCCTCTGAATAATCTTAAACCGGCAGACGGATCTGTGGGTACACCTGCAAATGTAGAGAGTGATTATACCTTTGCAGGATGGTATACATCACCAAGCTGCGAAGACGGCACAGAATTTGACTGGAGCGGCACAATGCCTTCTCATACAATTACTCTGTACGCTAAGTGGCAGGCACCGATTTATACCGTTACATTTGAAACAAACGGAGGAAGTCCGATCGATCCGATTTCTGTAGAGAAACATCAGGCTCTGGGAGATATTCCTGAGACTGTTAAGGAAAATGATGAATTCCTTGGATGGTATACAGACCCGGGTCTGAATTATAAATTTGTTGAAAGTCTTCAGATTGTAAAAGATATTACACTTTATGCAAAATGGAAAAATACAAGTGTATACAATTATTGTATTGTAGCTGTAACAAGAGATAAGGATGGTAATGAGACAGAAATTGGCAGAGGCTGGGAAGGTTCAGTAGTTCAGAACGGAACTGCAAATGTAACAGCTCCGGACATTGAAGGTTATTATCCAAAAGAAACATCCAAGAGTGTGATCGTTACAAAGGACGGACAGGAAATCAAATTTGTATATGAGCCTGTTGCAGCATGGACTTATACGATCAGATATGTAGATACTGACGGAAACGATATTGCAGATTCAGAGACAGTTAGTACCAGAAATACAGTAGAAACTGTAGTTTATAAGGCAATTGCCGGTTATCAGTTAATTTCCGATCCTGTTGTACAGGCTGAAAAAGGAAAAACTGATACAATTATCTTTAAGTATACAACCAATCAGGCAGTATACAGAATTGAACATTACAAACAGAGACCGGATGGAAGCTATGCTCTGGAAGAAACAGAGAATAAAGAAGCTGCAGCAATCGGTACATGGGTAACTGCAGAGCCTAAAGACTATACCGGATATACCTGCATTACTGATACAGATGAGAGAAGCGGTGCTGTTAAAGAAGGACTTGTACTGAAAGTATACTATAACAGACCTGACTTTACAGTTGGAAATTATACAGGTAAATATGATGGTGAATGGCATACTGCTGAGTTTGCAGGAACCGGAATAGAGGGAGATACCTACTATTATCAGACAGAAGATGGAACATGGACACCGTTTAATGATGTTTCAGAGCTTCCGCAGTATAAGGATACAGATTCCTATCAGATTTCTGTCAAAGTTGTAAATGATGGCGCAGAAAGTGCACCTAAGACTGCAACAGTTTCAATTCTTCCAAGAGAGATTACTTTAACAAGTGGATCAGCTCAGAAAGTTTATGATAAAGAACCGTTGACAAATAATGAAGTTACAGTAACAGGTGATGGTTTCGTGGATGGTGAAGGAGCAGCTTATGATGTAACCGGAAGCCAGACAGATGTAGGAACTAGCAAGAATGCGTTTACTTACAGTTTCAGTGAAGGAACAAAGGAACAGAACTATAAAGTTACCAAGGTTGAGGGAAATCTTACTGTTGTACCAAGTGAAGACACAGTAACAGTAACTATTAAAGAAAACAGTGGAACAGAAAAATATGACGGAACAGAGAAAACTGTAACAGGTTATGAGGTTATCAGTATCAGCGATCCGAAATATCTGGAAACAGATTTCGCATTTGAAGGAAATGCAGAGGTAAAAGGAACTGATGCAGGTACCTACAATATGGAATTAAAACCAGAAGATTTCACAAACATCAACAAGAACTTTAAGAATGTTGTTTTCGTGATTGAAGACGGTACATTGACGATCACACAGAGAGAAGTAACTCTCACCAGTGCGGATGATTCCAAATCTTATGACGGAGAACCGCTTACCAACGATGAGATTACAGTAACAGGCGATGGTTTTGTTGAAGGTGAGGGAGCAACTTATAATGTAACCGGAAGCCAGACAGAAGTTGGTTCCAGTGAGAATGAGTTTACTTATGAACTGACTGAAGGAACAAAGGCAGCGAACTATATTATTATTCCTGTGTTTGGTACATTAACAGTTTCTGATAAGGATGTGCAGGGTGTTATAACAAAGACACATACCGGAGAGAAATTCAGATTAAATGATCAGGTAACATTTACAATTACGGTAAAGAATATTTACGCTGAGCCGCAGACAATTACTATTTCCGAGATTAACGGAGTAACATTTGACGGACCGAATGTATTTGAAAATGTTGAACCAGGCGCAGAAGTATCTGTAAATGCACTTTATACTATTACACAGGAAGATGTTGATAATGGTTCCTTTACCAATACTGCAACAGCATTGTTCAGCAATGGTCAGAGCTATACCGACACAGATACAGTAATAACAGAGCCGACTCCTGTAGCAAGCATTTCCATTGAGAAAACAGCTGAGCAGAAGGAAGGCGGATATGCAGCAGGCGATACTGTCACTTATACAATCCGTGTGGTAAATGATGGTGAGCAGCAGCTGACAGATATTCAGGTATCTGACCCGCTGACAGGCCTGAATGAAACAATCCAGTCTCTGGCTCCTGGTGAGGAAAAGATCTTCACAACAACATATACAGTTACAGAGCAGGATGTATTAGCAGGCAAGATTGTTAATGTGGCAACTGTAAAGGCAACAGATGAAGATGGTAAGACAGTAGAAGACGAGACAACAAAAGAGCTGGAAACTGAAGAGAAGAACAGTCATCTGACTGTAATCAAAACAACAACCAGCACTCCTGCAGATGGAAAGGCTTATTCTGTAGGTGAAAAAATCACTTATAAAATTACAGTAACAAATGATGGAAATATAACTGTTACAAACGTACAGGTAACTGATGAACTGACAGGAAATGTCGGAGACCTTGCATGGACAGTTGATTCTATTGCTCCAGGTGAATCCAAAGAGTTTACTGCTGAGTATACAGTTACAGAGGCAGATGCAAAAGCTGGTAAGGTTCACAATGTAGCAACTGCTCAGGGAAGCACTGATGATCCTGAGAATCCAGAGGTACCGGTAACTCCAGGTGAAACAGAAGACCCGGTTAATCCGATGCCGACTGAAACTCCAAAACCAACTATTACTCCAACACCAGGGGCTACACAGACTCCAGTGGTTACCCCATCTACACCGAGTAATAATGGAACAACAACAAAAACAGCAGTAAAGACAGGAGATACAACACCGGTTGGTGCATTTGTAGGATTGTTTGCAGCAGCAGCGATCGTTGCCGGTGCAGCTGTATACTTCAAACGTCGTAAAAGAGATAAATAATTGAAATAAACTGCTGTAAATGTTACTGTTCACTTACAGTAAATTAACAAGAAGGGAAGTATGCTTCTGGCATGCTTCCCTTTTTTGTGATAAAATATTTACAGGATTTAACTGAACTGCAGAGCAGTTATCTGGTTATGAGTAAGTAACAACTGCGGATGATTCTATCCGTCTGATGGAATATAATAGTACAAATGAGGGCAAGATATGGAACCGGTCAGAATTAATTTAATGGGAACTTTTCAGATATCTTCAGGAGATGTAACATTAAGAGAGAAAGATATTCGCTCTGTGAGGGGAATTAAATTGTTGACATTTCTGGTTCTGAACAGAAAAAGAATTGTTACAATTCAGGAATTGGAAGAATTTCTGATTCGGCAGGAGACGGAAGGGAATTTTGAAAATGCGGATGGATATGTAAAGAATCTTGTCTATCGTGTAAGAAAAATATTGAAAGCAATAGGTCCATATCCTTATATTACAACAGGATACAAAAATTATGCCTGGAATCCGGAAATTCCTGTGATCGTAGATGTAGAAATTTTTAAACAGCAATATGAAAATGCCAGGAATTGTCCTGATCTGGAACAAAAGAAAATATTATATAAAGAACTTCTTTATTCCTGGAGGCCTCTTACTGGAGTACTTACAGATGAATACTGGATGATGGGAATTGATACATATTATACATCCGTTTTTCTGGAAGCAGTGAAAAATCTGGCCGGAATTCTGGAAAAAGAGAATAAATATAAAGAACTTGTACAGCTATGCCGATATGCAATGCCAGTAGAACCATTGGATGAAGATATCAGATTCTGGCTGATCAAGACATTGATCTTACAGAAAAAGACAGGTGAAGCATTAAAAGAGTGGGGAAATGCCCGGCGTGTATGGAAAAAACAACTGCAGGGATATTTTCCGGAGCGCTTGAATTCCCTGTACAAAGATATTATATCTTCCAGCATATCTAATGAACCGGATCCCATGAAAATATTAAGATCACTTATGAAATTTGCCAGAGAAAAACAGGGAGGCCGTTATTGTGCGCAGGAAATCTTTGAACAGCTGTGTTTATTTCTGATCGGAAGGAATAAAGGGAGCGAAAACGAAGAATATCTGATTCTGTTTACGCTTGTTACTGGTGATTTGGAAAAACAGGAAAAGAAACAGGGATTCACTCTGAGGAATGGGAGAAATAAATTTGTAGATATATTATTGAAAGATCTTGAGCATGGAGATGTTTTTACAGAATTAGGAACAAGGCAGTTTGCAGTATTGCCTGTAGAGTGCTCCGAGAAAAAATGTGAACAGACGGCAGGACGATTGATTGAGAAATTTGAAAAGAGTTATCCAGGTGGAAATATTGATATTTCCTATAAAATCATAAATCTATTTGAAGATGCTCAAAGCTGATATACTGATACAAATTGCTGATTTATTCTGCAATTATATATACAGAGAATGCTGAATTATATAGTAACCGAATCAGGCAAGTTGTGAATGCGAATATCCGCTTGACTTGTATGATAATTAATTAAGATAAGAGATGAGCTGTGACCAGCATGGTGTGCTACCCTATATAGGATTTTATATTTTATTGTCCTATATGAAGGTAGTGTATCAAGGTGGATGCGTAGCTCATTTTTTATGTCATAGGAAATTACTCCGTAATGTTCCTATGACATAAAAAGCCCTCCGGGCAGGATCGCACTGCATCGGAGAGGAATCATGTCGCTGAAGCGACCCGCCGCAGGCGGAGAATCCTGCAAGCAGGATTCTTTCTTGTAGAAATACATTATTGACAAATCAGACAAATAGTTCTAAAATACTTAGGAACCGAAGTAATATATAAGAACATGTTATTTGCATAAAACAAAGATTAAGTCAATAAACCTAAAAATCATGAAAAAGGATGTGACGCAAAACATGCAGACAGGAAAGATGATCAATCAGATTTCCAATCGTCTTCGAAGAAGATCCCGGACCGTTCAGGAGTCTATAGGAATCAGTGGAGCAAAGGGAAATATTCTGAATTATATCCTTGTAGAATCGGAGAACCATTCTGTTTATCAGAAGGAAATAGAGAAGGAATTTGGACTGAGACCATCTACGGCTACAGAAGTTCTGAAGAATCTGGAAAAAGACGGGTTGATTTGCCGTGTGCCGGAAGAACAGGATGGAAGGTATAAAAGGATAATTTTTACGGAAAAAGCGGAAGCGATCAGAGAGACATTGAAAGATGAGATTGAAGGTTCAGAGAAGTTACTGCTGGAAGGAATTTCGGAGGGAGAAAAGCAGGAGTTTCTGCGAATCGCACAGAGAATGCTGGATAATCTGGACAGACAGAATTAATAGTGAGAATTTTGATGCAGAAAACTTCAGATATGCTCTGACAGATTGAAAATATCTACTTGATTATATATGTATGTGCAGTAAAAGAAAAATTGAGAAAAGGAGTGATAAAAACAGTGGATGAAAATGAGTTAATGAGTAGTATGAAAGTATCGAAAGCCGTAGCAAAGATGGCTATTCCAAGCGTGATCAGCAGTCTGGTCACTGTAGTCTATAATATGGCTGATACATTCTTTGTAGGGCAGACCGGAGATCCGCTGCAGGTAGCGGCGGTCAGTTTGACAAATCCTATCTTTATTTTGCTGATGGCCTTTGCAAACATGTTCGGAATGGGCGGCAGTGCAGTGGCATCTATGGCAATGGGAGAGAAGAATGACAAGAGAGTAAAGAATACATCTTCTTTTGTAACCTGGGCATCATTGGCAGTTGGTGCGGTATTTGGTTTAATTCTGGTGTTTTTTATGCAGCCAATCCTGCATTTGTTTGGGGCTAATGAACAGACATATGCATTTGCCAGGGGATATACCTTACATATTTCTTACGGTGCACCGTTTATTATCTGGTCTGCAGCAGCAAGCTTCGTAGTTCGTGCAGAGGGCGCCAGCAAAGAAGCAATGATCGGAAGCATGATCGGCACAGTTGCTAACATTGTACTGGATCCGGTATTTATCAGCGGATTTGGAATGGGGGCAGCAGGTGCGGCGATTGCTACAACGATTGGAAATGTTCTTGCAAGTATTTATTATCTCTGGTACTTCCTGAAGAGAAGTAAGTGCTTTTCAATCAGCCTGAAGAACTTTACAATTAAAAATCAGGTAATGTCCAGAGTTTGTTCTATTGGGTTGCCGACTGCAATCTTTTCGGCATTAATGAGTGTTTCTACAATTGTACTGAATCAGATCCTTGTCGTATATGGAAATGCACCGGTTGCAGCTATTGGAATTGTGTTTAAAGCAAATATGTTTATCACGTTTCTGCAGATGGGGCTGGCAAACGGTGTACAGCCGCTGTTTGGATATAACTATGGTTCCGGTGACAGAAAACGTTTTATAGAGGTAGAACGCTTTACAAAAAAGTGCTGCCTGATCGTGGGAATCATTGCCACTCTTTTGTTTTTCGTCTTGCGTCAGCCGATTATTCAGATGTTCATCAGCGATGAAGAGGTCATTTACCATGGAGTGAAGATGCTCACTGCATATATGCTTTCCGGACCGGTGGTCGGAATTCTCTTTGTAAATATGAACTGTATGCAGTCAGTGGGAGATGCTCTTCCCGCAACTGTACTGTCTGTACTTCGTCAGGGGGTGCTTTTAATCCCTCTGTTGTATCTGCTCAATGCAGTTTCTGGATTGAATGGTGTAATCTATGCACAGGCGTTGACTGACTATGTGGCTGTAATATTATCTGTCTATTTGTGGAAACGGAAGAAAAATAAGATGAATATGAAATAAGGTGCTGCTTATATAAAAGAAAAATTAAACAATTAACTAAGCATGATGCTTCAATTGCAAAAAACAGTAATGACACTATTTTTATTGAGAAAACGTAACGTCTGTAGGCGTTGCGTTTTTTATGTTATAATGCTATGATTTGAAAAAAGATTTTAATTAAATCAAGGAAGTACTTTAATTAAAAAAAGTAATAAGTAGGCAGCGAAGAGGATAATCTTATTCTCATGATAGCTATAGGGTTTATAACAACAAAGGAGAGACATAAAATGGTAAAGATAGATTTAATTACCGGTTTTCTGGGTTCAGGGAAGACGACATTTATCAGGAAGTATGCGCAGTATCTGATGGATACAGGAAATAATATAGGGATTCTGGAGAATGATTATGGGGCAGTAAATGTGGATATGATGTTGCTGCAGGATCTGATGGGAGACAATTGTGAGCTGGAGATGATTTCCGGGGGATGTGATAAGGACTGCCACAGGAGGAGATTTAAGACGAAACTGATCGCTATGGGAATGTGCGGTTATGACCGTGTGATCGTAGAACCGTCGGGAATTTTTGATGTGGATGAGTTTTTTGACATTCTTCATGAAGAGCCGCTGAATCGCTGGTATCAGATTGGAAATGTGATCGCGATCGTGGATTCGAAGCTGGAGAGTGATCTGTCAGATGAGGCGGATTTTATTCTGGCTTCGGAGGTTGCGGATGCAGGGTGCATTGTGATGAGCAAGAGCCAGGAGGCAACACCGGAGGAAATCCAGGGGACGATTGAGCATGTGAATCGTGCATTGGAGAAAGTTCACTGCAGCAGGAGGTTTCACTGTGAAATGAATTATGAGGAAAGTAATGCAGGCAGTTTGGATAATCAAAGTAGCAGAACGAAAACTGCTGAAGAAGATACAGCTATGGCTAATGTTATCCACAAAAACTGGGATGAGATGTCGAAAGAGGACTTTGACCGGATCGCATCCTGTGGATATGAGATGGCAAGCTACCGAAAACCGGAGTTTGAGGCAGAGGATGCGTTTACTTCTCTGTACTTTATGAATGTAAAAATGACGGAAAAAGAGCTGCGGGAAGCTGCTGAGAAAATCCTGTCTGATCCGGCATGCGGGCATGTGTTCCGTATGAAGGGATTTATGAGAGTAGATGATGGGGAGAGTTCTGAAGAGTCTGGTCAGACGCAGGAAAATGGACAGCACTGGATCGAATTAAATGCCACCAAGAATGAAATTACGATCCGCCCACTCCATGTAGGGCAGGAGGTTCTGATCGTGATCGGGGAAGGGCTGCAGGAGGACAAAATTAAGTTTTACCTGAAAATTTGAAATTATAAAAAGGACACTTGAAAATTCAAGTGCCCCATTGTATAATCTACTTAGAAGATGACCGGAAGGTAGTTCCGGTTGCCCTCGGTAAATTTAATGTGTAAAGAATTTAAGCATCCCACCGCCCAAAGTTGGATGCTTATTTCTTTTTATGCTGGTCTATGTAGGTCAATGTCGTAAAAACTACTAACAGTAAAGTAAGGACTTCCATTGTGTTCATCAGGCATCCCTCCTTTCGTGGAACTGGAGGGCAAGGGTCGAAATTTCGCATCCGGGTCTGTTCAATTATACTAGCTCAGTATAACATGGAGAAAAGAAATGTACAAGTACGTCATGTTCTAATATTATAAATTGTAAATGATATAATAAAATTTATCATAAAAAACACAGAGCAGTTAAGTAAAAACCTAACCACTCTGTGTTTTTTATTTTTATGGAGTTTTGTAACCTTTTAGATTATTTAGTAAACAGATCAACCAGATCCTGAGCGTCGTCGTAACCCTGGCTCTTGAGTTCGTTTACGAACCATTCGTCTACACCGTCAACAGCTTCCTTGAAGGAATCGATATCCATATCAGATTTCTCTGTGAATGTCACGCCATTTTTGGATTCCCAACGTTCTTTGATATCGTTGTCGCTGGAACGGTTGATGTAACGTTCGTATTCAACTGCCTTCTGACCGCATTCATCAACAACTGCCTGCTGTTCTGGTGTGAGGCCGTCGTAGATATCCTGATTGATACAGAAGAACAGACAGTCATAAATTGCATCCCACATAGAGCAGTAAGGCTGAACCTCCTGAACGCTTGCTGCGTCAATAGCCGGAAGTGGATTCTCCTCACCTTCAACAGTGTTCTGCTGAAGTGCTGTGTAAGTCTCAGACCAGTTCATGTTGGTGGCATCAGCACCCCATCTCTTGTAGCATTCCATCAGAAGGTTGGAACCTGCTACACGAACCTTCAGGTTCTTCATATCATCAACAGATTTAATCTCGCGTTTGCTGTTAGTCAGTTCACGGAAACCGTTCTCTGCAATACCCATGCAGTGGAGTCCGTATTCGCCAAGGATTTCCTTCAGCTTCTCACCTGCTTCGCCGTCGAATTTCGCATCTGCATCATCGTAAGAATCATAGACAAATGGAAGAGAAACAACGTTGAAACGTGGGTCAAATGCAGAGTAGATCAGGTTGGAGTGCATGGAGATCTGAACCGGGTCACCATTCATCAGAGCCTGAATACCTTCGGACTGGTTGCCATTTGTAAGCTGGTCAGCAGCATAAATGTTGACTTTGACTTTGCCGCCTGTGGCTTTTTCCATCAGTTCACCGAACTTACGTCCGCCGTCAGCCCAAGTACTTGTCTCAGTAGTGGAGCATGCGAAGTTCCAGGTTGTTTCCGGCCAGTCCAGATCACTGTAATCTTCCACTGTGTTGAAGGAATCCTTTGTGAAAAGATCAACCAGATCCTGGGCATCGTCGTAGCCCTGGCTCTTCAGTTCGTTTACAAACCAGTCATCGATGCCGTCAACTGCTTCTTTGAAGGAGTCGATGTCCATGTCTTCTTTTTCTGTGATTGTTACACCGTTCTGGCTTGCCCAGCGTTCTTTGATCTCGTCATCTCCGGAACGGTTGATGTAACGTTCATATTCAACTGCTTTCTGTCCTGCTTCGTCAACAACTGCCTGTTGTTCTGGTGTGAGACTGTTGTAGATGTCTTCGTTGATACAGAAGAACAGACAGTCATAAATTGCATCCCACATAGAGCAGTAAGGCTGAACCTCCTGAACACTTGCTGCGTCGATAGCCGGAAGTGGATTCTCCTGACCTTCTACCGTGTTCTGCTGAAGTGCTGTGTAAGTTTCAGACCAGTTCATGTTAGTGGCATCAGCGCCCCATCTCTTGTAGCATTCCATCAGAAGGTTGGAACCTGCTACACGAACTTTCAGGTTCTTCATATCATCAACAGATTTGATCTCGTGTTTGCTGTTTGTGATCTCGCGGAAACCGTTTTCTGCGATACCCATGCAGTGGAGTCCGTACTCACTGAGGATTTCTTTCAGCTTTTCACCAGCTTCGCCGTCGAATTTCGCATCTGCATCATCGTAAGAATCATAGACGAATGGAAGAGAAACAACGTTGAAACGTGGGTCAAATGCAGAGTAGATCAGGTTGGAGTGCATGGAGATCTGAACCGGGTCACCATTCATCAGAGCCTGGATACCTTCGGACTGGTTGCCGTTTGTCAGCTGGTCAGCAGCGTAAATGTTGACTTTGACTTTGCCGCCTGTGGCTTTTTCCATCAGTTCACCGAACTTACGTCCGCCGTCAGCCCAGGTACTTGTTTCAGTAGTGGAGCATGCGAAGTTCCAGGTCATTTCCGGCCAGTCGAGGTCACTGTAATCTGCGATTGTGTCGAATGAGTTATTGCCATCTCCTGCATCTTTGGCTGTTGTGTCAGAGGAAGAGGAGGACTGATCACCTGTGTAGGAACCTTCTTTTGCAAGAGCTTTCGGAAGGAAAGTGGAGGTGATCGGGATATATGTAACGATCAGAAGAACTGCAATGCAGGCTGCGATCATTGGTACAACTGCTTTTGAGATCTCCTGAAGAGTAACTTCCAGACCTTTTTTGATCTTGATACTGATTGCTACGAAGAGGTTTACACCTACAGGAGGAGTTACCTGTCCGATTGCAAGGTTTACAGTTGCCATAACACCGAATGCTACTACATCGTATCCCAGTGCTTTACATACAGGAAGCATGATCGGAATGAAGATGTACATAGCGGAGTTTGCATCGATGAAGCATCCTGCGATCAGGAAGATGATGTTTACGATCAGCAGGAAGGTAAACTGGTTATGTGCGATGCTTCCAAGTAAATTGGAGGCTGCATCTGCAATACCGAATTTGGTACATACAAAGGAGAACAGGGAGGCACTTGCTACGATGAGCATGATACCGCCGGTTGTCTTTGCTGAGTCTACCAGGATGTCAAACATATCGCGGATGGAAACCTCGCGGTAGATGACCATACCTACGAAGAGACCGTATACAACGGATACGGCTGCGGCCTCGGTTGGTGTGAAGATACCGCCGTAGATACCGCCCAGGATGATGATCGGCATCAGGAATCCCCAGAAAGCATCTTTGAAAGCGTCCCAGCGTTCCTTGCCTGAGGCTTTTTCTCTGGATGGTTTGATGTTGTGTTTCTTTGCTTCCAGCATTACTACGATTACCAGTGCCACGCCCATAAGAATACCTGGTACGATACCTGCCATGAACATATCTGCGATGGATACGCCTGTGATGGATGCGTATACAACGAAGGCGATACTTGGCGGGATGACAATGGCGATGGAGCTTGAGGTAGCCATCAATGCTGTGGAGAATGGTGCGGAGAAACCGCCCTGTTCTACCATGGCAGGGATCAGTACGGCACCAAGGGCTGCAACAGTTGCAGGACCGGAACCGGAGATGGCGCCGAAGAAGCAGGCTACGATAACACATACGATGGCGATACCGCCTTTTTTGTGGCCTACGCAGGTATCAACGAATTTGATCAGTCGTTTGGAGATACCGGCTTTTGCCATGATGTTTCCTGACAGTACGAAGAACGGGATTGCCAGAAGCAGGAATTTGCTGATTCCTGAGTACATGTTGGTTGCTACGATCGTCAGGGATGTACCGGAGTAGAGGATCGCGCATACGGAGGAAAGTCCGAGGCAGATTCCGATCGGCACACCGAGGATCAGGAATATGAAGAAGGAGATAAATAAGATTGCACTGATCATTTACTTGCCCTCCTTTTTGTCTGTTGTGATTGTGTTGCTGTCAGTAGTGTCTGTGCTGCCTGTTTTGCAGCAGAAGTCCAGACAGAATTCAATGAAGTGAAGGATCATGCATCCTGCACCGATGGGCACGAAGGACCAGAAGATCCATTCAGGCCAGTTTAATACGAAGGTTCTTTTTCCGTTCTGAAGCTGGGTGATAACCTTGTCCATTCCGTATTTGAAAAGGATGATGCTGAAAATGATGCTCAGGACTGTAATCAGGATCACAGACGGTTTCTTCAGTTTCTTTGGAAGGCGGTCTGTGACAAGTGTCAGGCTGACCAGTTCTCCTTCGCGGCAGGCAAGTGCGGCTGCCAGCAGGGTGATGAGTACGAATACCGCTACTACAAGTTCTTCTGTGAAGGACCAGGAACGGTGGATGACTTTACGGGAAAATACGTTTCCCACAGTCAGCACCAGGATCAGCAGTGTGGAGATCACAAGGACGATCTTTTCTACTGCAGCCAGTGCGTTCATGATTTTTTTGTAGATTTTCATGCTCTCTACTCCTCTCAAAAAATTTGCTGCTGTTTTTTGGAAACTGGAGCAGATTCAAGGCAGATGGAGTGTAATGGTTATAATGTGTAATTATTTACATTTTTCATCTGTGGTGAATTCTGCTGTCTTCAAAAAGCAGAAGTAGTGTTTCGGTTTCAGAACTGGCAGTCTGGAAAGGAAAGTATGTCTCGTGTGTCAGGGCATTTTTGACATAAAAAAAGTCCGCCCCACGCAGGGACGGACATATAATATTCCGTAACCACCCTGTTTCACCTTTGAAACAAGTACGATTCTGCAACGTACCGATATACGCGGCTCCTGTAACGGGGGGCGGCCGGGGAAGCTTACTGTGAATACGGCGATATCTGTGATATCGCTATGTCTGGGTTCGGCTTTCCTTCTCGGGGATGATATTCGAAACAGGTCTGTCGCTGCATTTCACCGGACTGTAGCTCTCTGGGGACAGGGGGACTGTTTTTACTGGTTCCCTTCGTTGAATTTATGCGTTATAGGTTTAGCTGTTTAAAAAGCTAAAGCAATTTTAACGCTGTTTGTTTTGAAAGTCAAGAGGTTTTTGTAAGTATTTGGGGGAAGTTTGTTGGCGTGGAGCGTACACAGCGCAATGGGGGACGCGCGAAGCAGTATCTCTCTGCAGGTTCAGTTCCGGGGGCTAAGTAACTCTAAGGCGCGGAAAATCCGCTAAAGGCATGAAGAAAAATGCAAAACTCGCTCCGTTGCAGACTTCGCTCAGACAGGTTGCTATTTTTCTTCATAACGCGGATTTCCCCCACCTAAGAGTTACTAAGCCCCCTTCAAATTCACCTGCAGAGAGATGCTGCTTCGCGCTGACCATTGGTAGTATAGGAAAGAGAGAAGTTTGTTGGAAGAAATTGGGCGAAGCCAATTTCTTCTTAATCATATATTGGCTTGGTGAAAAAGGTTTTCGAAGTACAGGGCATCACTGAGGGTGGTTTTCCATTGGTATTTCTTGAGGTTGGTTTTCCAGCCTTTGTCTGTGCGGATGACAGTTACGCCTTCGTTTTCGAGGAGAATTTTCTGTTTGTCGTAGGTTTCGAAAGATGCGGCGCCGCTTAGGATGCCGGAGGCATTCAGGATTCGGTGGGCGGGGATATTTTTGCCGAGTTTTCCGGTGCGGAGGGCGTAGCCTACCTGGCGGGAGTTCTTTGGCTTCTGGCATAGGAGGGCAATCTGACCGTAGGTGGCGACGGTACCGTATGGGATGTTTTGGCAGATGATGGAGGCACGTTTGTAGAAGTCCATGAATGTAAAAATCCTTTCGTATGAAGTGAGTTTTGGGGTGTAAAATTAAATAAAAATATAATAAGAATATATCATGGATTTTGGAAAAGTACAAAATGATTTTGGGACTTAATGTTTGACGAAAATTGCGTAGAAAAGGTTGCTGATAATTAGCTTGATAAGAATTATATAGTTGAAAACAAAAAATCTGAAATTTCAAAAACTATTGAATCCTAATTATGAAGAGAGAGCTAAAAAGCTGATGAGTTTTTACCATAAAGGGAAAATCTGAAAAGTAAGAGGGCGAGAAATCGCCCTCTTTTTGTTAAAAAGAAGATAATACAATGTTTTCTGATTATGGTACAGATCTTGAAATCTGGTACAATTATTCCGCAAATCCCTGCTGTTCCATTTCGTGTTCGACTTTAGCTTCATTTCCCTGGTTTGCAGATGCGAAGAGATGGCGGAATACGTAGCGGCAGAATGGTCCGACTACCAGGATCTGCAGTGGGTAGGCCATGATGAAGTTCAGACAGATGGTCTGGAGCCAGATGAAGATCAGGTTTGAGGTGATTCCTGAGGATTCGATAGTTCCAAGCAGGCTCATCAGTGGTACCATTGTGCAGACTGTGAAGGTCTGGATGCAGAGGATGATGAAGATTGGACGGTCAGTTGGTTTGGCTACGCGGAATGCAAAGTATTTGGATGTTTTGCTGGCAATGAAGAATGCACACAGAAATCCGATGAACCATTCCAGTGGGAAAGAATGCAGTGCATGTCCGAATGTAGCAGCCTGAAGTCCGCCTGTATGGATAGCAACGTTATAAATGCCCATGATAAAAATCATCATGCCGGATGTGATAAGAGTGAAGATAAATTTCTGAAATTTTGTTTTTGGCATAGTAATCCCTCCTCATAAAATAATAAAAAGTTCCATATAAACGCAAAAATGCCGCCTACCCGTCTGACAATGGGTAAGCGACATTTTATGTCGTATTTATTCTATCAGGTATTGAGATTCTATGTCATGGAAATTTTGCACAAAATATGAATGAAAATTTCAGGTATCTTTGCGCTCTTTATAACTAAGGGGAGTCATCCCGGTAATCTGGCGGAATTTTTTGATAAAATAGCTGATATCCGAAAATCCGGATTCAAGTGCAGCGGCGGTGATACTCATATCGGTAGATTCAAGAAGCTGCATACTATGCTGGATTCTGCATAGAGTTATATATTCAAGGATGGTACAATTCAGATTTTTTTTAAAAGTGTGGCAGCAGGAACTTTTGCTGAGATGTACTGCACGGGAAATGTCATTCAGCGTTATTTTTTCATGGAAATGTTTTTGGATGAACATAAGGATTTCAGTAATTTCGCGGTTAGTTTCTGGAATTTTGGGCGGAGTGTCAGTATTAATATGTGAAATTAGTTCTTTCCATATTTTTAAAAGATGAATAAAAATATTTAGTTCCGCATCCCAGCTTTTTCCTGAAAATGATGCTTCAATACTTTTTTGCTCCAGCAAAAGCTGCTTTTGCCAGGGGATGTCTTGGTATAAAGGAAAAACTTCGAAATCTTCATTTGAAATGAAGGGAGTAAAATATTTTCTGCCAATAATGCTTTCGGGTGAAAAGGAAAATAAATGGGGGTGCACGTTAATACAGAGATATTCAGCATTTAAAGTGTTGTAGGGTCTGGTCATATGCAGAAGACCATGATTAATAAAAATTCCATCACCGGAATTGAGAATGTACTGTTTATTTTTCACTGTGATCAGGACAGTTCCGGATTGTATCAGGCAGAATTGAAGTTCATCGTGCCAGTGCCAGCTGTTATAGCCGCCAGGTTTCTGTTTAAGGTCTGTATGATATAGTTTGACAGGAAATTCCGGATGCATGGAGAAGTCCGCTTTTTGTTTAGTATCAATTGTAATTGGTTCGTTCATAATGTACCTCGAAGAACAAAAATTTTGTTTTTTATTATAAAATGTGGCAGGAATGATGTGCAAGATATTTCTATATTTTTGCTCAATTTTCATAGCAGATATGGTTGGAAAAGGTTATGCTGAATGAAAAAACAGAGGAGTGCAGATATATGTATAGAATTGATCTTAACAGTGACCTTGGAGAAAGTTTTGGACATTATCAGATAGGATGTGATGAGGAAATCATTCGGACAGTTTCATCTGTAAATATTGCTTGTGGAGTACATGCCGGAGATCCTATGGTAATGGACAGAACTATTGGCATGTGTATGGAAAATCAGGTGGCAGTAGGGGCGCATCCCGGATTTCCCGACTTGCAGGGATTTGGAAGAAGACAGATGCAGATGAAGCCCGGTGAACTGAAAAATTATATGGTGTATCAGATTGGGGCATTAAGCGCATTTGCAAAAATGCATGAGACAAAGTTCCAGCATGTAAAACCTCATGGTGCTTTAAATAATATGATGCCATATAGTGAACAGTATTCAAAGGAAATCTGTGAAGCGATCCTGGCAGTAGATCCGGATATTATACTGGTGGCACCTACAAATACTATGACGCTGGAAATGGCAAAAGATATGGGATTACGAACCATCAGCGAAGTTTTTGCAGACCGTGCCTATCAGGATGATGGATATCTGCTTTCAAGGGCAGATCCACGGGCAATTATACAGGATGAAGATTTTGCGATAAGACGGATTATCAGGATGATAAAAGAAGGCGTAGTGACTTCTGTAAATGGAAAAGAAATTTCGATTCAGGCAGAATCTATATGTGTACATAGTGATAGTCCAATGGCGTTAAATTATGCGAAAAAAGTAAGAAAAGCACTGGAACAGGAAGGTATCCAGATTTGTAATATGGAAGAAATTCTGAAAAATAAATAACGAGAAAGAAATAGTGATTATGCTTGACAATCAGATAATTTTCTGTGTATATTGTGAAAAGAGAGATATTAAGTGGTGGATAAGTTGGATTATAAAAAATAGTCTGACATTGTGGGTGACAAAAATTAAAAGGATGAGCCGAAAGGGAAAAAAATTATGGATTTAAAGAACTATTCAACAGGTGTGCAGCACATTGGGATTCCGACAAATGACCTTGATAAAACAGTAGAGTTTTATAAAAAACTGGGGTTTGAGATAGCTTTTGAAGCTGTGGAAGAGAAGGTTGCTTTCCTGAAACTGGGAACTCTGGTTGTGGAGACTTATGAGAATCATGAGGCTAAGATGGAGCATGGATCAATTGACCATGTTGCACTTGATGTAAGGGATATTGAAGAGATTTTTCAGTATATCAATGAAGCCGGATTAAATTCCACACAGGATACGATTCATTTTCTTCCATTCTGGGAGAATGGTGTGAAATTCTTTACAATTGAAGGTCCGAATAAAGAGAAGGTAGAATTCAGTCAGTATCTGTAAATTTAATCAAATCAAGTAAGTACTTTGCTTCAATTGTAAAAAGCAATAAGCGGTGGGTGTGGACTTGCTTGTATCAGGAGGTGTGCATGCGCCCTCTGATAAACTGCGGAGCAGTATAAGTAAATCATGAATCAGATGATTTATTTGTAATCTGGTGGTTATCGGATGTTTGACAGATTTATCTGTATATAAAAAATGATACATAACAAAAGGAAGCAGAACCGATTATCAGGATTCTGCTTCCTTTTTTGTGCCCTGTTCAGGCAAATTAAATGATCCGCATTTGTTAGTTGTTCATAAACGGATAACTGTTTCATAATTTATCGGTTGAATTGTTATATAGAATATGTATCTAAAAGATTTCAAAAGATTAATCATCCAGTTTGATTTTCTCTTTCAGAACGACACATCCAGCCAGATCACCGATAACGTTAACGCAGGTAGCGCCCATATCGCAGAGTGTATTGATGCTGATGTAAACGCCCATAACTCCTGCAGGCAGACCTGCCATGGTTGCCAGGGCTGCGAAGGATGCGATGGCACCGCCCGGGATTCCCGGGGTTCCCACTGACAGGAGTACGTTTGCCAGAAGGATTACGATCATCATGGAAATGCTTACGTTAATTCCGCATGCATTGGCGAA
>CAKRWH010000030.1:0-33793 GCA_934416185.1 uncultured Blautia sp.
ATCGGGTGAGGGCTTGACCAAGAAATCGCAGGAAGTAATGATCTCAGGGAAATGTCAACATGTATGTAGTTTTGAAGATACAGTGAGAAACCAGCTGGTAGTTAGCTGGTTTTTTTTGTGCGCAAAAATGGGAATAAATATAAGATAATAGAATAAAAAGGATATCAGAAAAGGGACGTCAGAAAAAAGAATGGTTTCCCATGCGGTTTCGGGACCTAGGAATTCTAAGGGTTTGGAAATCTGCTAAAAGCATGAGGAAAAATGCAAAACTCGCTCCGTTGCAAACTTCGCTCAGACAGATTGCTATTTTTCCTCATAACGCAGATCTCCAAGCCCTAAGAATTGCTACGATCCCTGCAAATGCATGGGAAACTATTCTTTTTTCTGACTGTTTGCTGGTATGGAGTGGAACAGAATCTATGTGAGAACAAAAGAAACTTATGAAAAAGTACTTATGAAAAAGAGAGTTAACTATAGTTTTATTAATCTATGATATCTGGCAGTTTTTTGATATATGATTTTGTGGTAAAATAACTATCTGATAGTTTATTATTAAAATGTGTTTTATGGGGAGTGTTAAAACAATGAAAAAGTATGGGCTGTTATTTTTGGTAAATCTGCTTTTGTTGTTTTCGGTGAACAAATATTATCAGAATTCGGAAGAAAAACCGCAGGCTCTGGCGTACAGATTTACATTTATCTGTCCGCAAACCTGGGAGGAAGCGGCTGCCGGAATGGAGCAGGCAGACCGTGATTTAGGAACAGATACTAAATATGTAGGTTTTAAAAATCTGGATGAGGATAAGCAGGCAGAAGCTATTAAAAGTGCAATTTATTCGGATGTAGATGGAATTATCACTGTTGGAAATAATAATTCTAGGGTGGTCGGAGATGCAGTTGAAGAAGCAGAGGAATCAGGGATTCCTGTGATTCTAATCCAGTCTGATTTGGAAAACAGTAAAAGAAGCGGTTATATTGGTATGAACCATAAAGAGGCAGGAGAACTTGCTGGTAAGGATATGATGGATATTACCGAAGGAAATGCACATATAGGAATGATTGTCTCTGATACAGATGACCTGGGACAGAGGCAGAGAGTTGAGGGGTTTCTTTCCACCATAAACGAAAACAAAAACATGATTGTAGAAGAAACGTTTGAAAGTCGATCTGACCGTATCCGGGTACGCAATCTGGTATCCGGAATGCTGCAGGACAATAAGCGGATCAATGCGATTTTCTGTGCAGATCAGACTGCGGCAGATATGTTGGGTGATATTTTGCAGGAAGAAGGATATTCCAAGGATAACATGAAAGTAGTATGTTTCGGAATGTCACAGCAGATTTACGAATATCTTCAGGACGGGATTTATTCTTTTTCTGTAATGGATGACACAGTAGAAATGGGATATCAGGCAGTGAAAAATCTGAAAGACTGCATTAATGGTAGAAAAGGTGAAAAACGGATCGTATATACAGATATTCAAAATGTAGATGAGACTTTTGATTTTAATTCCTGGAAATCGGAATGGGAGAACTGGAAGGGAAACTGGATGATATCATGAAAAAAACAAAGACGATCAGATCACAGCTAATGGGAGTTCTGATAGATACGGTAATTGTTTCCATGGTACTGGTGATTACAACGTTAGTTGTTTACAGGCATGTGGAAAAAGAATATGAACAGAGCACAGAGCAGATCCTGTTATTAAATTCTTACTATAATGCTCTGGAGGATATTAATGGGGATGTCTACACCTATACTCTAGAAGGAAATGAAGATGTTTATAAACAGATTGCCGAGAAATGTTCTTCAAATCAGAGAAAACTGAAGCAGCTTGCAGATATTCATGCGGGAAAACAGTTTTACAGGGATGTCAGAGATGTGGAGCAGATGTTTCTTCTGTATATACAGAGAATTAAAAAAATATATGATCACAGCTATCTGTGTGAAGAAATGACAATTGGAAGTAAGGCTATTATCAATAAATATTATAATAAAACGCAGGAAGTCTATAAAGCCATGGATGCACAGTTTCAGAATCTATATTCAGAACTGCTGGAGGCTGTGGATTATCGGAACAATCAGGCTGCAAAAAGAAATTTTTGGTTGATGGCAGATTTGATTGCAGTGATCACATTTGTATTTTTAAGGCAGGGAGTGAGTATTTTTGCACTTAGCAATAGTGTGATCAAGCCAATACAGGATTTAACAGAAAATGCACAACAGTTTGGAAAGAAGGATATGAGCCGGATCGAGTATGTTAAACTGGAGCAGGAGGCAGAAGAGGAAATGCGGATGCTGATTCAGGTCTATAATTCCATGATCCGAAGGATTCAGATGCAGATTTGCACGATACAGGAGAATGCAAACGCACAGCAGAAACTGAAAGACCAGGAATTAGAGAATCTAAAAATACGAAACATGCTTAAAACCAGTGAGCTGAAAGCACTGCAGATGCAGATTAATCCACATTTTCTGTTTAATACTTTAAACATGATCTCACAGACTGCATATATGGAAGGCGCAGAGCAAACAGTGACGCTTCTGGACAGTACAGCAAGACTGCTGCGCTATACCTTGGATTATACGGATAAATCTGTAACGTTATCCAGAGAAATTGAAATTCTTGGACACTATGTGGAACTGCAGGAATATCGTTTTGGAGACAGGATCCGGTTTGAGTTTGATCTGGATGAGTGTTTTCACCAGATCCATGTGCCGAGCTTGATCCTTCAGCCGCTTGTGGAGAATGCGGTGTCTCATGGAGTTGGTATGAAGCTTCATGATGCCATCATTACAATCCGCACCAGATATCAACCCGAAGAACAGATGGGAATTGTTGAAATTAAGGATAATGGTGTGGGAATGGATGCAGACAGACTGCAGAAACTGAAGAGGGAGATGAAAGAAAATCAGGAAACAGGGAAAATAGGTCTGAGTAATATTTATATGAGAGTGCGCATTTTTTATGAGGATCAGGGAGATGTGCAGATTTACAGTACAGAAGGAGAAGGAACTACAGTACGTATCTGTCTGCCTGTGAAAGAACAGGAGTTGAATAAGGGGGAAGGAATACAATGTACAGAATTATAATTGCGGATGATGAGGTGATTGAATGCCGGGCACTGGAAATGATGATACGAAATGATTTTCCGGATATGGAAATCCTTCCTTATGTCCAGAATGGGATTGACCTGATTGCCAGTGTAGAGAAAAATCATCCGGATATTGCCATTATAGATATTAATATGCCGGGGCTTAATGGTTTGGATGCCCTTGAGATTATCCGGGCTCGTAATAAGGAGATGAAAGTAATTATAAGCTCTGCTTACAGTGAGTTTCAGTTTGCAAAAAAGGCGATGAGCCTTGGTGTGTCGGAGTATATTCTGAAACCATTAAACAGAACTACGTTTGTGGAAACACTTCGGAAAGTGACACAGCAGGTATCGGTGGAAGCTGAAAAAAGAGACAAGGAAAGCAGAACAAAGGTACATATGGAAGAGATTAATGGGATGGTAGGCAGTGAGTTTCTGTCTTCTCTGATGCTGGGAGAACCGGACGAAAAAAGTTTTCTTCTGATACAGTCTGCTATGAACCATGAGTACAGCGGATGTATTCTCGTCTGCCTGAAGAATTTTGAGTTAGACTTTATAGTGATGAAACAGAAAATAAGCGAGTTGAAAGAAAAAATTCAGGTGGAGCTGGGTCAGTTTGGATATTGTGTAGGAAAAACGTATAAAGATGAAATCTGTTTTCTTCTCACACCGGGAAGGGAAATCCAGGAGAATGAAAAAACAAAATGGATGGAAGACACTGCAGCCATGATTCTACGCTGTGGGGAAAGAGAAGGATATCAGAGGCTTCATCTGGGAGTCAGTACCTGGCAGGAAGATCCGTATGAAATGCTTACCGGATTGGCAGAGTGCAGAATAGCGGCCGGAAATCAAAAGAGACAGGGAGTCTGCTTTTATAATACAGGAGAAAAGAAAAAGAAACCCAAAGAGAGCCGTGATCTTGTCCGGTCATTGATTTGTGATATGGAGAGTGGACAGTTGGAAAAGGCGAAAGAAGCGGTGAAAAAAAGTTTTACTGTCACGGAATATGAGAAGTGGGAAATGAATTCTGCGATAATCGCCAGTATGGGAACGGTTTTTTATGTTGAAAAGGTAATGACAGATAAATTGACACCTGCTGAACGTTACAACAAAGACAGGCAGATACAGTGGTTAAAAGCTCAGGAATGCAGGTCTAAAGAAAAACTTTGCCAGTGGGTATGCGATTGTCTGGAACAGCTGGCAGTAAAGAATACACAGGCAGGAAAGAAAAGCAGAGATTATGTAGAAAAAACTATTTTGTATATGGAAAAGTATTATATGAAAGATATCTCACTGGAACAGGTTGCGGAGGTTTCTGGGATCAGTAGCTTTTATCTGAGCCGTCTTCTGAAACAGGAGCTGAATCAGACTTTTGTTGGAATTCTTACAGAAATCCGAATGATCAATGCGCTGAGAATGCTCTGGGAGGGAAAACATTCAATAAAAGAAATTGCCCTACAGTCAGGATATAATAATATTACCTATTTTTATAAAGTGTTCAAAAAATATACAGGAATGAGCGTGGGTGAAATCAGGGAATATGTGGAATAGATAATTTGGATTATGTATGATGGCAAGAAAGAACAAAATGACAAGTTTTTGCATAACAATTGGCAAAATACTGCTGGTAAGTCCAAATTTGTTAAATTGGAGAATTTTTCTGTTCATGCTATGATAATTTCAACAGGAAAAACAAGGAGGATAAGTAATGAACAGAAACAGAAAAATGTTAAAAAAAGCTATGATGGCAACTCTGACAGCAAGTATGGTCCTTACCTCTGGCGGAATTACTACCTTTGCAGCACCGGCTACAACGAATGAGCAGTCTGACCGTGAAACAAAAAATGCTCAGCTTTCCATGACAGCCGCTACTCAGGGTATGGTACTTCTGGAGAATAATAATGATGTACTTCCAATCGCAGTGGACGGTAATATTGCTTTATACGGTGGCGGTGCAGTAAAGACTGTCAAAGGCGGAACTGGTTCAGGTGATGTAAACCAGAGATATACCGTTTCTGTCTGGGAAGGACTAAAAAATGCGGGATACAATATCACCTCTTCCGACTGGCTGAACAGTTTTGAGGAAGCTTATGACAAAGGTGAAGCAGAGTTTGACGGTGGGTTCTGGGATACGTTTTCCATGCCGGATCCGGAACTTACAGATGAGGAAGTTGCAGCAGGACAGACAGACGGCACAGACACAGCAATTTATGTAATTTCTAGAAACTCTGGTGAAGGTGCTGACCGTACAGAGACAGAAGGCGACTATTATCTGACAGAAAATGAAAAATCCAATCTGACCAAACTCGGTGCAGCATATGACAAAGTGATTGTAGTGCTGAACGTTGGTGGTGTCATTGATACCAATTTCTTCCATGAAATCGATGGTCTGGATGCAATGCTTCTGATGTCTCAGGCTGGTATGGAAGGTGGAACTGCACTTGTAAAAGTTCTCAACGGAGAAGTAACTCCTTCTGGAAAATTGACAGATACATGGCCGGCAGCATATTCCGATTATCCGACAGCAGAAACTTTTGGAGCAAATGACGGAAATGTAGATCAGGAAGATTATACAGACGGAATTTATGTAGGATATCGTTATTTTGATACATTTGGTGTGACACCTGCGTATGAGTTTGGATATGGAAAATCTTATACAACATTTGATATTGAAGTAGATTCTGTAACAGCAGATGCAGATAAAGTTACTGTAACAGCTAAAGTTACCAATACAGGCGACAAATATTCAGGAAAAGAAGTTGTAGAAGTTTATTTCTCTGCACCATCAGGTGATCTGGAAAAACCATATCAGGAACTCGCAGCTTATGGAAAAACAGATGAGCTCGCACCTGGAGAAAGTCAGACTCTGACGATCAGCTATAATACGACAGAGATGTCTTCTTATTCTGAGGAAAAAGCAGCTTATATTATGGAAGCCGGTGATTATGTAGTACGTGTTGGAAACAGCTCCAGAAATACGAAGGCAGCAGCAGTGATATCACTGGATGAGACGGCAGTTACCGAGCAGTTAAGTAACCAGCTTGCTCCGGATAAAGAAATTACCGAGCTTTCTAATAAAGATGCAACACCTTATACTTATGACGGTGAAGCAGACGAGATTGCAGCAGCAACCACAATCTCACTGGCAGCAACAGACATCAAGACAGTAGATAATTCTTCAGCATATGATGATGAAACTGTAACCGCTTATGTATCCGATACAACAGAAACAGAATATCTTGCTGAGAATCTTGGATATACACCTACAAGCAAATATCATGGCGAATACAAAGAGGAAGTTCAGAATCTGGAAGGCGATTTCAGCCAGAATACTTTAAAAGATGTTTATGACGGAACGATTACAATGGAAGAATTCGTTTCCGGTCTGACTGTTTCCCAAATGGCAGATATCGTTATTGGTGGAAATAAACTTCCATCCGCATCTGGACAGTCAGCTGGAGCTGCTTCTGCAAATGTAGACGATGTGAGCGACGGAACTATGATTGGTGCTCAGGCGAACTCTGTACAGGGGGCAGCAGGTGAGACAGCCGGTATCTATATTGAATCCAAGAAGATTCCGAACATTGTTCTTGCAGATGGTCCTGCAGGTCTGAGAATCACACAGGAATACGAGGGCGAAGACGGACAGGAATATTATCAGTTCTGTACTGCATGGCCGATTGGAACACTCCTTGCGCAGACATGGGATCCGGATGTTGTAAAAGAAGTGGGAACTGCTTTCGGAGAAGAATTAAAAGAGTATGGTGTAACAGTTCTTCTTGCTCCTGGTATGAATATTCACAAGAATGCACTTTGCGGACGTAACTTTGAATATTATTCAGAAGATCCATATGTAACAGGCACAATCGCAATCGCAGAGACAGAAGGCGTACAGTCCAATCCTGGAATCGGCGTATGTATCAAACATTTTGCAGCAAATAACCAGGAAGATAACAGAAATGCGGTAAATAATACAATCAGCGAACGTGCTTTCAGAGAAATTTACCTGAAAGGCTTTGAAATGGCAGTCAAAGGTGCCCAGCCAATGAGTATCATGTCCTCCTATAACCTGAACAACAGCGTTCCGGCAGCAGATGATTATGATCTCCTTACTGATATCACCCGTGGAGAATGGGGATTTGACGGTATGATCATGACTGACTGGGGTGGCGGACAGTCTACACCTTCCATCTCCATGCACGCAGGCAATGACCTGATCATGCCTGGAAATTCCGTAGAGGATATTACTATCCGCGGATTCTCAGATGAGGAACCGACTTTTGGTGAAGATGATATTTATCCGGAAGTAACTGTAGCAGAAAGTTGGGGTGGACTCAGGGCAACCACACAGTGGGGTGAATTTGTTCTGGATGCAGCGGGTGATGTTACAATCGAAAAGACAGTGGATACCTCTGCTTATGAAGAAGCAGTCCGCGACAATGTAAATGCAGACGGCGAGCAGGAATCTGTAAAAGTTTCTGATCTGATCAGTAACCTTGGCGATGCAGTAACTGTAACAGACAATGGTGATGGAACAACAACAATCGTTTATACAGGCTCTTATAAAGAAAATAACATTACACTTGGCGATCTTCAGAAGAGCACCATCAATATCCTGAACCTTGTAATGCAGTCCAACCAGTTCGCAGACCTCTTCGATGATGTAGAGTCATTACCTTATACAGAAGCTCATTCTGATAATCTTGTAACATACGTTACAAATGAAAAGAGTGAAATTGAATGATTAACTGTACAGCTGAAGGATGTAGTTGCATATAAAGGAATAAAACGTAAAAAATTTATATAATAAAAAGATATATAATTAGGAAGTGATTTGCAGAATAACAATAAAATTCTTGGGCCTTAGAAAAACCATTGTTATTCTGCATAAAAAACAAAGGATTTCAAAGAAAAACAGAAGTATTTTGTATAGTTTTTTTAAGAATCCATTGTTATAATACAATCACAGTAAAACAAACGGGCACGCAAGGGCATGAGCGTTGACAAAGGCACTGCGTGTTTAGTAAACAATTCAAATGTAAATTCAAGGAGGGTTTTTACAATGAAAAGAAAATTAGTGAGCTTAGTACTTGCAACAGCAATGGTTACATCATCTATGATGGCAATGCCTGTATTCGCATCTGATGACACAGCAACAGAGGAAACTGCAGAAGAAACTCCGGAAGCTAATCCTGAATTAGCTGACAAAAAAGTTGGTGTTTGTATTTATCAGTTCTCTGATAACTTTATGACTCTGTTCCGTGGTGAGCTGGAGAGCTATCTGGAAGAACTTGGATTCTCCAAAGATAACATTACAATCCAGGATGGTGCTAATGACCAGGCAACACAGTCCAACCAGATAGATGCTTTCATCGCTGACGGTGTAGACTTACTGATTATCAACCCTGTAAACTCCTCTTCAGCAGAGAGCATTACAGATAAAGTAGTAGCAGCTAATATTCCGCTTGTATACATCAACCGTGAGCCAAGTGAAGAAGAAGAGAAGAGATGGGAAGACAATGACTGGGATGTTACATATGTAGGTTGTGACGCTCGTCAGTCCGGTACAATGCAGGGTGAAATTATTTCTGACCTTGGTCTTGACACACTCGACAAGAACGGAAATGGAAAAGTTGATTACATCATGATCGAAGGTGACCCTGAGAACGTTGATGCTAAATATCGTACAGAATTTTCTGTAAAAGCAGTTGAGGATGCAGGCCTTGAAGTAAATCAGCTTGATGATCAGGTTGGTAACTGGGATCAGGCTACAGCTCAGCAGCTTGTTGCTAACGATTTAAGCCAGTTTGGTGATGATGTAGAAGTTGTATTCTGTAACAACGATGCTATGGCACTTGGTGCTCTGCAGTCTATCGAAGCAGCTGGACGTACAGTTGGTGAGGATATCTTCCTTGTAGGTGTAGATGCTCTGTCCGAAGCTCTTGATAACGTAGAATCTGGTAAAATGACAGGTACTGTATTTAACGATCACATTTCCCAGTCTCATGCAGCAGCAGATGCAGCTGTTAACTATCTGACAGGCAAAGGAAATGATCACTACATCGGCTGCGATTACGTGAAAGTAACAGCAGACAACGTAGCAGATATTAAAGAAATGACAAAATAATCGTAATTATTTAGTGGCCTTACGGTTAGTTGATTAACTAAATAGTTACAAAGAAGAATTACAGTGAATCAGAGTGGTGCGGGTGACACAAAGAACACCCGCATTTTCTCTGAGAAAAGGGAAAGGGAGGAGAAACATGTCTGAGTACAAACTGCAACTGAAGGGCGTCTGCAAATCTTTCCCCGGCGTTAAGGCGCTTGACAATGTACAGCTGTCACTCCGTCCGGGAACAGTACATGCTCTCATGGGAGAGAATGGTGCAGGAAAATCAACCCTGATGAAATGTTTATTTGGTATCTATAAGATGGATGCCGGTGAAATTTATTTAGATGGACAGAAAATTGTAGTAAACAATCCTGATGAAGCAATGAAATATGGTATCGCGATGGTACATCAGGAATTACAGCCGGTTCCGGCTAGAACAGTAGCGGAAAATCTTTACCTTGGACGTTTTCCGACAAAGAAATTCGGTCCTTTGCAGGTAATTGACCATAAAAAAATGTATGAAGATACAGCTTACTGGCTGAAAGAAGTTAAGATGGACTTTGATCCAAAAGCTCTGTTGGGGGATCTTTCCATTGGACAGATGCAGTCAGTAGAAATTGCAAAAGCAGTTTCACATAATGCAAAAGTGGTAATCTTTGATGAGCCTACATCCTCATTATCAGATAACGAAGTAGAAGCTCTTTTCAGGATCATGAATGATCTGAGAGACAAAGGTGTTGCCATGGTTTATATTTCACATAAGATGGATGAGATCAAACGTATCGCAGACGATATCACGATCATGCGAGATGGTACTTATGTAGGAACCTGGCCGGCATCTGAGATGTCTACGGAAGATATCATCACTAAAATGGTAGGACGTGAGCTGACCAATGTGTATCCGGAAAGAAAAAATACTCCGGGAGAAGTGGTCATGGAAGTTAAACATTTAAGCTCTATCCATGAGAAATCTTTCCAGGATGTATCTTTCACACTCCGTAAAGGTGAGATCCTTGGTTTCGGTGGTCTGGTAGGAGCGCAGAGAACAGAGCTTCTGGAAGGCGTTTTCGGAATGAGAGCAATCTCATCTGGAGAGATTTATATTAAAGGTAAAAAAGTAAATATCAAACATCCGGCAGATGCCATGAAAGCGGGAATCGGTCTGATCACAGAGGACAGACGTGGAAATGGTATCTTTGGATGTCTTTCCATCAAGGATAATGTAGGTGTTTCCATTTATAACAAACACCTGAAAGCCGGATTTGTACTTGATCATAAGACGATTAATTCAATCGTAGACGACAGTATCCAAAAGTTGCGTATCAAGACTCCGAATATGCAGGAGCATATCGCAAACCTGTCCGGTGGTAACCAGCAGAAGGTTATCGTAGCAAGATGGCTGGCAAATGATCCGGATATCCTGATCATGGATGAGCCTACCCGTGGTATCGACGTTGGTGCGAAACATGAGATTTATGAGATTATGAATGATCTGGCAGCAGAGGGCAAGGCCATCATTATGGTTTCTTCAGAAATGGCAGAACTGCTTGGCATGTCTGACCGTGTTTATGTAATGTGCAACGGCAAGATGCGTGGAGAACTTACAGAGAAAGACGAAATGACTCAGGAACACGTTATGAGTTATGCTACAAAATTCTGATGATGGGAGGAGAAGAATAATGGGTAACAAAAAGAAATTAAGCTTTAAAGAGATCATGACGAATTATGGTGTTATCATCATCATGGTTTGCCTCATTGTATTTACAGGAATCACAAGACCAAACTTCCTGACAACTAACAACCTGACAAACATTCTTGCAACTATGAGTTTCCGTCTGGTAATTGCACTTGGTATTGCCGGATGTATCATCACAGCAGGTTGTGACCTTTCTGCAGGTCGTATGATCGGTTTCGGCGGATGTATCGCAGGTACGCTGCTTCAGAAAATGGATTATTCCGCTAAGTTCTATCCAAACATGAAACCATTAAACATCTGGCTTGCACTTCTGATCGTTATGCTCATCTGTGCAGCATTCGGTCTGGTAACAGGATTCTTCATTGCATACCTGAACGTACCGCCATTCATTTCCACAATGGCTATGATGGAAATCGTTTATGGTATCTGCAGTATTTATACAAATGCAACTCCTCTTGGAGGATATGTAAGTGAGTATACAGGACTTGCTACAGGCAAATTCCTTGGAATGAGCTATCTGGTATGGATCGCAATCCTGGTTGGTATTATTACATGGTTCATCTTTAACATGACTCGTCATGGAAAATATATGTATGCAATCGGTGGTAACCCACAGGCAGCAGAAGTTGCAGGTGTTCCGGTTAAGAAAACTCTGATTATCATTTATGCAAAAGCAGCAGCTATGTATGGTCTTGCTGGATTCATGATGGGTGCAAAAGCCGGCGGTGCATCAGTTCAGTTAGGTTATGGTTATGAAATGGAAGCAATCGCAGCCTGCACCATCGGTGGTGTATCTGTAACCGGTGGTCGTGGTAAAGTTTCTTCCGCTCTGATCGGTGTTGCAGTATTCGAGTTCCTGAAAGCAGCGCTTCAGTTCCTGGGAGTAAATGCATACGCTCAGTACATCGCACTTGGTGTTATCATCTTCATTGCTATTTCACTGGATATCAGAAAATACATTGCAAGAAAATAATAAAAACGATATAATGTTACATACAGGGCCGCCGTTTTGGTACGACGGCCCTTTTTCTATCAGAATTTTCTATCGAGAAAAGGAGAAACAAAAATGGGAAACAGTTATTTATCAAACGCAATGATCCCTCTGATGATGACTCTGGTTCTTGGATATTATGCAGCCCGTCTGCTGATTTTTCACGATACAGAATCTATCACAGGGAAAAAAGGTGCCAAATTTAAGGACAAAGAGAAATATGTGACAGAATCAGGAAAGCTGATTCTTTTCCTTGCAGTCGGATCTTTTGTTATGGCGATTGTAATGTACTTCAATACTTATGCGGCAGTTGTGGAAATAGCGATCTGGTTTGTGGTCTTTGGCATTCTCTGGAAGAGAATGAATGACAAATATGGGGACACAAGTTCACATAAGAAGAAATAAACAGAAATTTAGAGACAGGGTGTAAATATGGAGAAGTATTCAGTACTGCTTGTGGATGATGAGGAAGATGTTATCCAGATTATTATGAAGAAGATGGACTGGGAAAGTATGGGATTTAGGATTGCCGGATATGCACACAACGGCGTGGAAGCGCTGGAAATGGCTGAGGAACTGCAGCCGGATGTGGTCATGACAGATATCAAGATGCCATATATGGATGGTCTTACTCTCAGCCGTAAGCTTAAAGAACTTTATCGTACAGTAAAAATTATAATTTTTTCAGGTTTTGATGAATTTGAATATGCAAAAGAAGCAATTCAGATTGAGGTGGAGGAATATATTCTCAAGCCCATCGATGCCGGAAATCTGAAGGAGGTTTTTGGCAGGATCCGTGAGAAGATTGACCGTGAGATGGATGAGAAGAGAAACGTGGATAAGCTGAGAGAATATTATATGGAAAGTCTTCCGATCCTTCAGGAGAATTTTTATACTTCTCTGATCGATGGCAGAATCCCGGAAGATGAGATAGAGAGATATCTTGATGATTATCAGATCAGTCTGACTGGTCCGCATTATGTGGTATCTATTTTACATATTAGCGCAACAGATATTCCCCAGAATATGAATACATTCCTTCTTGGAGTATCTGTGAAGAAACTGGCAGAGGAGCATATGGAAGGCGAATGGAAGTCCAGGATTCTGATGTATCTGGGAGACATTGTGGTGATCACGCAATTGGAAAGACAGGATCAGATTACTGCATTTACAGATTTTATGGATCAGTTGTGCCGTCTGGCAAAGCATGTCTGCGAAGCTACAGTAACTGCAGGAATCGGTTATGTATCTAACAATCTTCCTGATATCCGCTTGTCCTGGCAGGGGGCCAGAAGTGCAGTTTCTTATCGTGTAATCTACGGAAATGTACGGGCTATAAATATCGCAGAGATTGATCCTATGGAGAATGTGGATGAGCGCTGGGAGGAACAGGAGATTCAGAAAATTCTCAAAAAGATCCGTATGGGAAGCAGAGAAGAACTGGAAGCAGAGATCCGTCAGTGCATTCACAGATTCATGGAAGATGGAACTACCATGCAGAAATATCAGATTTTTATCATGGGGCTGATTACGGAAATCTTCAGATTCTGTACAAATAATCAGCTGGATATTACAGAATTTTATGGTGAAAAGGGTGAGATTTTTGAGCGGTGTATGCAGATGGAATCTCCGGAGGAACTGGAGCAGTGGCTTCTGAAAATTGGTGAAAAGCTACAGGAGACTGTGCAGCAGGAACGTCAGGCAAGTACAAAATCCTTTGTTTCCAAAGCTATGGAATATGTACAGGAACATTACAGTGACCGCAATGTAACTATCGAATCTGTATGCCGGGAGCTGGGTGTGAGTGCTGCATATTTTTCCACGATTTTCAAAAAAGAAACAGGTAAAACATTTATCAGTTTCCTTACTGATTACAGAATGGAGAAAGCAGTGGAACTGCTTATGACTACTAATGATAAAACCTATATCATTGCAGAAAAAGTTGGTTATGCAGATCCTAATTATTTTAGCTATGCATTTAAGAAGCAGTATAGTATGTCACCATCCAAGTATCGTACAGCCAACGGAAGCTGAAGCTATATTAACAACAGGGGCAGGAGAGTAAGTGGAAAAGATCAGACAGTTACTATTTCATAAAGAAAAAAGAACAAAGAGCATGCAGATGACGATATCAGTTTCTTTTACAGTTTTGTCTGTATGCTGTATGTGTTTTCTGGGTGTAATGCTATATCAGCAGTTTACTAAGAAAGCAGAAAATCTTACGGTAGAGAATTCCAGGCAGTTGCTAAATCAGACAACCATTAACCTGGAAGATTATCTGCGAAATATGCGCCGTATTTCAGATGCAATGTACTATACTGTAATAAAGAATACGGATATCGGGAGCGAAAGTCTGGAGGATTCTATGACTCTTTTATATGAGTCTAACAAAGACAAGCTGGTCAGTATAGCCTGTTATACCAATGATGGAAACCTGACGGCAGCGTCACCTATCGCGAATACGAAATCAGGAATTGATGTGACTTCGCAGAAGTGGTTTCAGGATGCGGTAGGAGAGCTGGAAAATTTTCATTTTTCCACCCCACATGTGCAGAATCTGTTTGATGATCCTTCTTATCGGTACTACTGGGTGGTGTCTTTGAGCCGTACAGTAGAGCTGACCAGAAACGGTGTTTCCATGCTGGGAGTTCTGCTTGTTGATATGAATTACAGCAGTATTGAGCAGCTTTTGAACAAGGCAAATACAGATACTTCCGGTGATTATGTATATCTGATGGCACCGGATGGAGAGATTATATATCATCCGAAACAAAACCTGATCCATATGGGACTTTATCAGGAGAATAATGATAAAGCAGCAGGATATGAAGATACGACCGTAGAGGAAAATTTCCATGGAGAGAAGCGCCTGGTGACAGTAAAAACGATCAGTTATACAGGATGGAAACTTGTCAGTGTGGTTCCAATGAAAACCTTCAGCATGAATATGATCAACATGAGAAATCTGGTAGTTCTTCTTGTTGCGCTGACAGTACTTGCAGCAGTGATCCTGAATCAGATGGTATCAGCAAGAATTTCAAAACCCCTTCGTCGCCTGAATGATTCTGTGAAGGAATGGGAAGCTGGAAATATGGAGCCGGATATTTATGTAGGAGGTTCCATGGAGGTAGAACATCTGGGAAAAACGCTCCGGTCTACGGTAGCTCAGATCCGGCAGTTAATGGACGATATCGTAGTAGAGCAGGAAGAAAAAAGAAAGAGCGAACTGGATGCACTTCAGTCACAGATCAATCCGCATTTCCTTTATAATACGCTTGATTCTATCGTCTGGATGATTACCGGAGAGAGGTATGATGATGCAGTATTTATGATCACACAGCTTGCCAGTCTTTTCCGTATCAGCTTGAGCAGAGGTAAGACAGTGATCAAGATTGAGGATGAAGTAAAGCATGCCCAGAACTACATGAATATTCAAAAGATTCGATATAAGAATAGTTTTGAGGTGGATTTCCAGATAGAGGAAGAAATTCTGGACGGCTGTATTGTGAAGCTGGTTCTTCAGCCATTACTTGAGAATGCTATTTATTATGGAATGGAGTTTATGGACGGGGAAGGTGAGATACATGTTCGCGGATACCGTAAGGATGGCGATATTTATCTGGAGGTAGAGGATAACGGTTTGGGTATGCCTGAGGAAGAAGCGGCAGAGCTTCTTAATGGAAAAGAACGGCCACACAAACATGGTTCAGGAGTTGGTCTGGTTAATGTACACAGTCGTCTGAAGCTCCGATTCGGAGAGAGTTATGGACTGATCATTCATAGTTGCCCGGATGAAGGAATGCTGGTGCAGATTCATATTCCATATGTTCCGTACACTGCAGAGACACAGAAACTCCTTGAGAGCGGAAAAGATTATTCGGCAGCTGGCAGAAAGGAGGATACGCAATGAGAAAGAACCGATTATCTGTAATCCTCTTTTCAGCAGTGATCCTGTCGGTGATCATATACAGTGCTTACGGAATGGTCAATCAGGGAAAAGAGGATGATTACATTTCTGTATCCGTGATCGTAAATGACAGCAGCAATGCCAGGTGGGATGCATTTCGGGAAGGACTGGAACAGGGAGCCGAGGATAATCAGGTACACCTGAATCTGGTATCAACGGGAAGCTTTCAGAATGCACAGGAAGAGCGTGTGATTGTAAGAAGAGAGCTGGAAGGAGATGCAGATGGAGTGATTGTCGATCCGTATTCAAGTGAAGCGGACAGTGTTCTGCCAGGAGAATCTGCTTATCCGGTAGTGCTGGTAGAATCTGGTATAGAAACGGATACGCTATTTACTTCTGTGATGACCGATCATATGAAGTTGGGTGAGCGGCTGGCAGATGCGGCGATCAAAGCAGGGGAAACCAAAGTTGGGATCCTAAGCGGAAATCAGAGCCAGCTTGGGATGCGACAGAGACTGAAGGGAGTAAAAGAACGTCTGGCTGAGGCCGGAGTAGAGATTTCCTGGGTGCTTTCTGCAAGGGAACTGAATAAGAAGATCCATAATACAGAGTATTTTGTAAATAATAAAGTAAATGCAGTTATTTCTCTGGAAAATAATGAAACAGAGAAAGCAGTTGATCTGCTTTCTGATAATGGAGGGATTTTCTGGAGAATCTATGGAGAGGGACGCTCTGAAAAAGCAGTCTATTATCTGGACAAAGGGTTGATCCAGGAATTGGAAGTTCCAAACGAGTATTATATGGGATATCAGAGTATGGTTCTGGCAGCACAGAATATCAGGTATCATACTGAAAAGACTGAACAGGTAGAGGTAGAATTTTTTAGTGTGACTAAAGAGAATCTGTATGATGAAGAGACAAGCAGGATTCTGTTTCCGACTGTGAGATAAAATGATATACGAAGAAACAGCAGAACGAAATAAACGGGGGAAAAGAGATGCATAGAAAATATCTGGCGCTTGCGGGTGTTTTATGTATGGCAGCTGTTACTGCCGGAGGATGCAAAAACAGTGAGGAAGATACCGTCAAAAATATAAAAATTGGAGTTACTTTATATGATCAGTATGATACATTTCTCTCAGAAATGATGACGGAATTTACGGAATATGCAGCAGATAAAGAAGAGGATACCGGTGTGGCGATCAATGTGGAGATTCTGGACGCTTCTCAGAGTCAGCTGACACAGAATGAGCAGGTAAAGAGTCTCATTGATAAAGGATGTGATGTAGTGTGTGTGAATCTCGTAGATCGTACAGAACCTACAACAATTACAGACTTTGCGGAGAATCATGATGTTCCGATCATCTTTTTTAACCGTGAGCTGGTTGCCGAAGATCTGGAACGGTGGAAAGAATTGTATTATGTAGGTGCAGATGCTTCGGAGTCAGGAACTCTGGAAGGAGAACTGGCAGCAGATGCGTTTAAAGGGAACCCGTCTATGGACAAAAACGGCGACGGCATCTGTCAGTATGTGGTCTTAGAGGGAGAAGCCGGACACCAGGATTCCATCGTGCGTACAGAGTATTCTGTAAATACTATGGTAGAAAACGGTGTGGAAACAGAAAAGCTTGGGTATGCGATTGCCAACTGGAACAGGGCGCAGGCACAGACAAAAACAGCAGCTATGCTGACACAGTTTGAGGGAAAGCTTGAGCTGATCATTGCCAACAATGATGATATGGCACTGGGGGCTATTGATGCATTAAAAGCATCTCAGATTCCCAAAGAGGAATGGCCGGGAGTAGTAGGAATCGACGGTACAGATGCAGGCCTGGACGCAGTAAAGAACGAAGAAATGCTTGGAACAGTTTATAATGATAAAGAGGGACAGGCACAGGAAATGCTGAATCTTGCTTTCGCAATCGCGACTCAGGGTGATAAGAGTGATATTCCGTTGATCGACGGCAAATATGTGCGTACACCATATTACAAAATCACATTAGATAATATAGAAGAATATGAAAATAGACAAGGGACTGTTGATTAACAGTCCCTTGTCTGTTTTGCGGTAATTAATGTTCTGTGAACAGGTAATTACTTAGAGTGTATTGATATAGGCTAATAATTCTTTTTTCTCAGCATCATCTACTTTACGTCCGGCAGTAAATGCACATATGAAATTCTTAATGGAACCCTGATAAGAGTCATCAACGACCTCTTTAGCATAGTTCTCATAAAATTTTTCTGCTGTAACAGCCGGGATATAGATGGCTCTCTTTCCGCTTTTATCAATGTTTAAAAAACCTTTCTGAGAAAGACGGGAAAGAAAAGTATTTACTGTCTGCTTCTTCCATTCTTTTTTATCATCTTCATTAAAATGCACCATAATTTCAGAAAAAGTTGCAGGAGTTTCTCTGCTCCATAAATATTGTAAAATATAAAATTCTGTTGCGCTCATTGCATTTCGTACCATAGTTAAGTCCTCCTTATTAGTATTATAAAAGTGTACCTTTTGTATAAATTAAATTTATGTTACTGTTTATACACTGCTGTTCTGCAACGTGTATTGCTGAAAATACAGTGAACAGAATCAATCCGTGACCAGCAGTTTAAGTAAGAAAGGTTTCATGAACGCCGGACCATGTTACCATTCTAATATAAAAAGATAAATATTACTAGGTGTAGAAGTACACAAAAATTTAAGTAAAAAATAGGTTAATTTATCGGATTTCCGAATCTCGCTCCGAAAAAAATTTATATGGTTTTAGAGTGTTGCCTCGCGGATCATGCAGTACTGTTTGAGACCAAAGTGATGCTTTTCTACAATTCCGTATGTTTTGAATCCGAAATGTTCATAAATAGGAACGTTGTTGGGATTGTGGGTTTCCAGAGAAATCAGCATTTTGTGTTTCTGGGCATAGTTTATGACTTCATCCATCAGAACTTCGGCCAGTCCGTGGTGTTGGTGCCCGGGGTCTACTGCCAGATAGATTACATGGAGTCGTTCTGTCTGGTGAAGCTGGTCGGTCCAGCTGGAATTCAGATAATCTTTACCCTGAATGAAATTCCAGAAGGTTTTCAGGCTTGGATCTTCTTTGATCAGCCATCCGTCAGTGGTAAGTGCAGCTCTGGCCTCTGTGAGACAGTAGTGCAGAAAATTGTAAGGTTCGCTTTCGTCAGAAACAACCAGGATACTGTTCAGTTCGCTGCTGTCAGAATAAATTTCGCATGTCTGAAAGAACTCCGTCAGATCGCAGGAAAAGAGCTCCGGCAGAAGTCTTTCTCTGGTGTCATCATCAGGAATCAGGGTATGATACAGCGGATCCTGTGCGAAACAGACTGTTAACAGTTTCTGTAATCGTGGTAAATCTTCTTCCTGTACTCTGTACAAATTATCACTTTCCATGGTATGTAGTAATCTCCTTATTTATTGCCGAGAACATTGCTGTTCCCGGGAGTGGTAATGTTTTTTAAAAAGACAGCAGATTATTATAGATGTTATCCAACATCGCAGACAGTTTATTAACGGAGGTGTTTAAGTAGCGGATATCGTCCTTATAATAAGCCTTCTGTCTGCGCAGGGCAGCTTCCAGACGACGGATCTCACTGTCGAGTTCCGGTGTTTTTTCTTCCATGCGCTGCTTCAGTTTCTGCACGATCCCGTAGAGATTTTCGTGATGCATGATACGTCCGGCACCCCACATCAGGCGGTCTTTTGGCTGGTGAAGAATGTATTCGGTGAAGTGATAGTAAACTTCTTCATCGAAGAGAAATGCGTACATATTATTGTCTACTCGATAGAGGGCCTTCAATGCATCTGTAATATTTCCCTCGGATAAAGCCCGGCTGGCTTTTTCCAGCTGTCGGATATTTTTGGAGGCAGCTTCCTGTGGGAAAATTACTTCATCTTGCCAGTTGAGACGTACCAGATAGTCTTGTGCCTTGCGGAAAGTTTTCAGCAGCTCCAGTCCGGCATATTCCCATTTGTGGCGGAAAGCAATGCGGGCGTCGGAGTCTGAAAGTGTGGCATATTCCGCATTAATCTGGCAGATTTTGTCATAAATATTTTCGGCAGAATCGATAATTGTCTGCAGGTTTCTGAGCAGAACATTCTGCTCAGAATCAGCAAATGAGAGTGCATTTTCGTGGATACTTTCTGCGACCGCGTTCATGGTATTGCTGAAATTCATCGGTGGCAAGACAAGTCTGTCAATGGCCATGATCAGTTTCAGATAGCATTCATGATGAAACTGATAGACAGCTTCCTGGTAAACATCCTGATTATCATATTGGGAATGATAATAATTCTGCATGAAGGGCCCGGCGCTGAAATCATTGACTGTGGATGGGATACCTGCGATTGCCATGGAGAAATCATCAGACCATGTCTCGATGGGAGAGAGAACCGTGATCCCGTCAGGATATGCTTCCTTCGGGACAGTCAGGCTGTCTGTAAACTGTCTGATGAAATCTGCATATTCATAGGTACAGCGGATGGCATCCTGTCTATTGTGTGCGTGTGCAGGAAGTTCAAAGTTCAGGTCTGCGATCACTTTACCCTGCCAGTCAGGATGTACGCGGAATACCTGATTGTAGGCTCCTGTTGACCAGTCGTATTTGGAATCAATGATTCCCCATTCCTCGGCAGCCATTGCACAGAAGACAAGAGTGTGGGCCGGTTTATAGCCGCCCTTTATCAGTGCACGGGCAATGCCGAGCATCATGGCGACTGCCGCATTATCGTCCTGGAATCCATCGAAATAGGAATCATAGTGTGCGGACAGCAGGATCATAGAGTCTGTCTCAGTCCCCTGTATTTTACCTGTGATATTGCCTGCTGTTGTGTCCGGAATCACTCTGGAACGGGCATCCAGTGATACTTTTAATGAGGATCTGCGTAATAAAGCAGCATCCTGTTCCGGAGTGTTATGGGTACCTTCTGAATCAGTGGTGTTGTCTTCGCAGGCGGAAATTTTATTCCGGAGGGCACACTTCAGGATACGTGCATCTGCCTGAGACAGAGAGAATGCAGGTGCGAAATCAGGTCCTGCGATATCCTGTGCATTCAGTGCAGTTTCTGCGATTTCTCCGTAGCCGTTTGCCTGAACTGCAATCAGGGCAGCAGCACCGCGCAGATAAGCCTGATAAACAGGGAAGCTGATCCACCATTCGTCTCGCTGGTTGATCTCAACCATAACCAGCTTTCCTTTTACGTTTATGCCTTCATAATCTGCGGCAGTTCCTTTTCCCAGATAAACGAGTTCGTAATCTTCAAATCCGTCTGTCTCGAAATTTGTCTGATATCCGCCCATCTGAAAGGTGTGTTCCTGCCCGTCATCATCTGTAAATTTCAGGACTGCTTTCTCGAATTCCCATCCGTCCAATGAGAGTGTATCCCTGGTTACATCGGTAAGTCCGATAGCTTTCATTTCCCTGTATAACATGTCTCCTGTAGCTGTTTCTGCAGCGGAACCTGCAGTGCGATAGCCCAGAACAGGGTTTGTTTTCTCTTTTTCCATGCGTCTGGCAAGCTGGTAGGACCAGTCTGTGTCAATGCAGGAAATACAGGAATCTTCAATGTTCAATTTATTTCGCCTCTTTCCTGATTTTGTAAAATGATATACTGTAAGTTTTTATTATATAGTAAACTATAAATGAGCAAATTTGAAAAACTGTACAATTGAATCCACGGTATGCGGATAGCAAAAAGTATAAAGCAGTTGAATGTTCGCGTAATGTGCACAACCAGCTATGAATTTTGTGCACTTTTAGATATTTGCTCATTTATAGTAGTAAAAATATTTTAGCATAAACAAAGAAATGCCACAAGAGAAGGTAGTGCTGCAAAGAGCCCCTTATTATGGAATAGATACTGGAATCTGAATATTCAAGACCATAGTAAAAGTGAATAAAAAAACATATAAATATTAGATGTAAATTATTGACGTTAACCAAATGGAATTATATAATAAAAATATAATGAAGTTGGGGAAAAGCCTTAGCGCGGAGTAAAAATAGTTTTTGACTTTTAGCCCCTGATATCATATTATAAAAATAATGCATGTTTCCAGTAATATGGAATTAAAAGGGAAACCGGTGCAAGTCCGGTACGGTCCCGCCACTGTAAAAGGGAGCTTTTTATCATATATGTCACTGCTTAAGAGGCGGGAAGACGATAAAATGCGATGAACTTAAGTCAGGAGACCTGCTTGCATTAAAAAAGGTTATTTCTTACGGTGTATAAGAAAGGCTTTATTTTTATACCTAAAATACATTTTAAGAAAAGGATCTTTTTTATTTCAGGAAAGGATGTGAGAAAAGAAAACTTGAATTTTTATACAAATACGACAGAAAGGTAAAAAAGGAATGAAAAAGATAATAAGTTTTATATTGACAATGATTATGCTGCTTACCTGCACCAGTATTTCAGTTATGGCAGCTGACACTCAGAGTGATACAACAAATCAGGACGGAAAAATGACAATAGGAGTGTCCGTATATAATCTGAATGATGCAGAAGTAAGAGCATTTAGAAATTATTTTGAAAATTATGTCGGCATGGCTTTTGATGTCGAGTTTTTATATTCTTCCAGTATAAGTACAGCAGAAGAAGAAATCAGCTTTATCAACGAGCTTCATGAAAGAAATGTAAAGGGAATTATTTCTTTCCTTTCCTCAGATCTTGAAGAAGTTCTTCCGGTATGTGAAGAATATGGTATGTATTATGTACGTGGCTCAGGAACGATCAGTGATGAAATGTATGAGAAAGTAAAGGATAATCCTTATTTTCTGGGAACAATAGGAACATCTGTTGAAACAGAAATGGATGCGGCTGCCAATATGGCGGAGTATTTTGTTTCAGAGGATCAGAATAACCAGAATCATTACATAATAGCATGTGGAGGATCTGCTATCGGTAATGAGATGCATCGTCTGAGAACGATTGGTATTCTGAATAAGCTTCAGGAAGCATATGGCCTGTCATATGAGAAGTCTGTAGAAGAACTGGTGAATACGCAGGATACTGAAGAAATTGAAACAGGCAGTGACATTAAGATTACTCTGGTTCCGGGGTATCCAAAAGATCACCTGGATGAAAAGCTGGCTGATTCGCTGAATACAGGAGAGTATAATGTTATTCTGAGTGTAGTGAGCGCAAGTGATTTTATCAAGATAATTGATGCTTATGAAGAAGAGAACAGTACAGATGTATTGTTGGGTTCCATTGACTGTTTTACAGAAGATACATACGAAATGTTTAATAAAAAGGGATATAACGGCAAGGAAAGAATCGACTATCTTGTAGGAAAATACGGTGCTATCGTTGCACCATCATTTGTTGCCATGAAAAATGCTCTGGAAGGCTTTGCAGAAGATTACCGTGAAGATGGAAGTGCTTTCCGGCTGCAGCAGTCATTCTGGACAGCGGATTCAGTAGATGAGTTTAATAAGCAGTATGCGTTATCTATTGGAATGTATGATAATACATATAGTGTAGAGGACATGATGGAAGTTCTGAAATCCTATACACCGGAAACAAATTTTGAGAAATTCCGGAAATTTACGGAAAAATAGATAGAAAATAAGAGTCTAAAATAATTGACGTATACATGATGGTATGTTATGATAAATGAGTATTCATACGGTCATTTAATGATTTTAGAGATAAGTTCAGACCAGCAGAAGCGTCCTGCTGGTCTGATTAAAAGGGAAACCGGTGTAAATCCGGTACGATCCCGTCACTGTGATAGTTGGTTTTCAGCTGAATGCCACTGGAAGATATTTTTCTGGGAAGGTGCTGAAAATGGGTAAGCTTAAGTCAGGAGACCTGCTTATTTCTGGTAAAAGAGATTCTTGCGGACGACGAGAAATCCTGATTAAGAGTTACAACTTCATGTGTTGCATATATATGTTTGATTCTTTAATGGTAAGATTTCGTGACGGATGTGGGAGCATCTGTCTTTTTTTTCGTTCAAAATCACAGGAATGGACAGTATGAGAAGGAAGAAAAACAACGAAGAAACAAAAAAAGAAAGGAAGTAAAGGATGAAAAAAACAAAAAGAGAATTACTTGTGTTAGCAGCGGCAACAACAGTTGCATTATTAATGGGAGTTACTGTACAGGCGAAGGGTGATGAGAAGGTTTTAAACTTCGGATGTCAGATGTACACAGATGGATGTGTAAACAGTGCAAATGATGAAAACAGTGGATGGAATGCTATGAGATATGGTATTGCTGAAGCATTATTTAAATTCGATGACAATATGGAAGTTATCCCGTGGCTTGCTGAGAGTTATGAAGTAAATGACGAGCATACAGAATGGACGATCAAGCTGAAAGACGGAATTAAATTCTCTGACGGATGTGATTTAACTCCGACAAAGGTAAAAGAGTATTTTGATCACATGAAAGAGGTAGGACCTTCCGGATCTGCCAAACCGGAGAAATATCTGGAATTTGAAGCAGAAGTTACTGTAGATGATGATGCAAATACTATTAACATCAAAACAAGCAAACCATATGCAAACCTTGTAGGACAGCTCTGCCACCCAACTATGGGAATCACAGATGTAGAACATATTGAAAACTACGATAATGGAATTATTGGAACAGGTCCATACAAGATTGAAGAATTCAATGGTGTAGGTGTTGGTTATACATTAGCTGCAAATGAGTATTATCGTGAAGATGTTCCATACGATAAGATCAATCTGCTGTTCATGGGAGATAACTCCGCAAAAACAATGGCTCTCCAGAGTGGTCAGGTAGACTTGGTTGAGAATATCACAAATGTAGCAGATATTCAGGATTTCCAGGACAGTGATGACTTTACTGTTGATATTGCATCCGGTGTACGCTGCGGATTTGCATGGATGAACTTTGATGGTGTTCTTGGAAACAAAACACTTCGTCAGGCAATCCTGATGGCAATTGACTATGATACAATCTGTAATTCCAGAACAATCGGTGGACTTTATACACCAGGATTTTCCGTACTGCCATCTACTCTGAACTATGATTACGACAAACTTGAGAATCCATATACCTATGATCCGGAAAAAGCAAAACAGATTCTGGATGATGCAGGAATCGTTGACACAGATGGAGATGGAATCCGTGAACTGGATGGCCAGAATATCAACCTTAGATATATTTCTTATGAAAACCGTCTTCTGAATGACTTTGCAGATGCTCACGCACAGTATCTTGCAGAAATCGGCATCGGTGTTGTTCCTGAATACGGAAGCTCAGATGATCAGTGGAGTAAACTTGCAGCACTGGATTATGACTTTAATAACAATAACTGGATCACTGTTGGTACCGGAGATCCTCTGGCATATATGGCTAACTGGGCAACTGATACCAGCTACTGCGCATACTCCAACCCGGACTATGATAAGTTATATGAAGAATTAAAAGGTGAAATGGATCCGGAAAAGAGAAAAGATCTGATCTTCCAGATGCAGCAGATCCTGGTAGATGATGCAGCGGTTCTGATTGATGGATACTACAACTCATCTATGATCTACAGTAAGAAAGTTGGTTCTGCACATATCCATACAGCAGATTACTACTGGCTGTCAACAGAAATTACTCCTGCAGAATAAGAAAAGTCTGCGAATTGTGAAGTTACTGAATAGTTACAAACAGAAATAAAAAGAGGTGTCTTTTTTGAGTAAAAAGCAAATAATCAAGCGTTTATTACAGATTGTGATCGTATTGATCGGTATCAGCTTTATTACATTTGCACTGACCTTTATGTCACCAGGTGACCCTGTACGAAACATGTACACGGCAACCGGTGTAATGCCTACTGAAGAAATGGTTCAGGAGACACGCGAGGAACTTGGTCTGAATGATCCGTTTCTGGTGCAGTATACCAGATGGCTTAAGAACTGTCTGAAAGGTGACTTTGGCAAATCATACAGCTTAAATAAACCAGTTACAGAACTTCTTGCAGCCAGATTATGGCCGACTTTGAAACTTACATTAATGGCCATGATCCTTATGCTGGTTATTTCTGTACCTTTAGGTATGTTGTCTGCCATATATAAAGATAAATGGATCGATTATCTCGTCCGGGGAATTACATTCCTCGGATGTGCGATGCCTAACTTCTGGGTTGGACTTCTGTTAATGCTGGTATTCTGTGTTTATATCAATGCATTTCCGGTTATCAGTTCTGCGGGAGACTTTAAGAGTCTGTTTCTTCCGGCTTTGACACTTGCGATTGCAATGTCTTCCAAATATACCAGACAGGTAAGAACAGCGGTGCTGGATGAACTGAGTCAGGATTATGTGATCGGTGCACAGGCAAGAGGAGTAAAGAAATCAAAGATTATCTGGGGCAATGTATTTCCAAATTCATTGCTTCCGCTGATCACAATGTTTGGTCTTTCCATAGGATCACTTCTTGGAGGAACCAGTGTTGTAGAAGTAATCTTCTCTTATCCGGGTCTTGGAAACCTTGCAGTTTCAGCAATCACATCCAGTGATTACAATCTGATCCAGGGATATGTATTATGGCTTGCCCTGATTTATATGGTCATTAACCTGATCGTTGATGCATCTTATGTTTATATTGATCCACGTATGCGTTTAAAGGAGTAGAATCATGAAAAAGAAAAACAGATTTTTAGCAAATAAAACTTTTGTCGTGTTTTCTATTCTTGCAGTCTGTATTATTCTGACAGCAGTATTTGCACCGGTGGTAACCAGAGGGGTTGACCCGTTAAAAGGTTCTCTGGTAGATGCACTGCTTCCGCCATGCAAGGAACATATTTTTGGAACCGACAAAATGGGCAGGGATATTTTTTCAAGAGTTATTTATGGAGCACGTGCATCTCTGTCAGCAACCTTTGGTGTTGTTGCCCTGATCTTTCTGGTGGGAACTGTTACCGGAGTCCTTGCAGGATATTTCGGAGGTGTCATTGATGCTGTTATTATGCGAATTGCAGATATGATGCTTGCTTTCCCAGGACTGGTACTTGCTCTTGCTGTTGCAGGTATTATGGGCGCAAGTATCAAAAATGCGATCATCGCTATTGTAGTAGTAAGCTGGACCAAATATGCGCGTCTGGCACGAAGCCTGGTTATGAAGATCCGTGACAGGGATTATGTATCAGCAGCGATCGTTACCGGTTCCAAAACACCGTATATGCTGTTTCGATATATGCTTCCAAATGCACTTCCTACACTGATCATTACTGCTGCGACAGATATAGGTTCCATGATGCTGGAACTGGCAGCAATGTCCTTCCTGGGATTTGGCGCGAAGCCGCCGGCACCGGAATGGGGTTATATGCTGAATGAAGGAAGAGCGTGTATGCAGTCCGCTCCGTGGCTGATGATCTTCCCGGGTCTTGCTATTTTTGTAGTAGTTGTTGTATTTAATATGCTTGGGGATTCCATCCGTGATATCCTCGATCCAAGAAATGAGTAGGAGGAATAAACATGCTGAAATTAGATAATGTGACAATCTCCTACAAAAATGTTCCAACTGTTCAGAATTTTAATCTGGATATGAAAGAGGGACAGATCGTTTCTCTGGTAGGAGAATCCGGAAGTGGAAAAACCACTGTTATCCGTGCTGTTCTGGGACTTCTTGCAGGTGGCGGTAAGGTCACAGAAGGAAGTATTACATTTGAAGGAGAAGACCTCTTATCCTATACACCGGAACAGTGGAGAAAACTTCGTGGTTCTGATATTTCCATGATTTTTCAGGACAGTGGTGCAATGATGAATCCGACACGTAAAGTCGGAAAAGTATTCACAGAATATATTCTTACTCATGAGAAAATTTCCAAAAAAGAGGCATGGAGTAAGGGAATCGCAATGCTGGAGCGAATGAGACTTCCGTCTCCGGATAATATTATGGAATCTTATCCTTTCCAGTTATCCGGTGGTATGAGACAGCGAGTTGGTATTGCGATGGGAATGACTTATCAGCCGAAGCTTCTTCTTGCAGATGAACCGACTTCTGCACTGGATGTAACAACGCAGGCACAGATCGTGCGTCAGATGATGAAGCTCAGAGATGATTATCATACAGGCATTATTGTAGTAACCCATAATCTGGGTGTAGCTGCCTACATGTCAGATTATATTGTTGTAATGAAGAACGGAAAAATGGAAGACCAGGGAACAAGAGAGTATATTCTGAAAGAATCAAAGAATGAATATACCAGAAAACTTCTGGAGGCAGTTCCATCCCGGGGAGGTGAACGATATGTCTGAAAAAAGAGAAGTAATACTGGAAGCGAAACATGTAACCAGAAGATTTGCGGCATCACATGGACGTACTCTGCTGGCGAACAATGATATTAATCTGAAAATGTATAAAGGTGAAACACTGGGTCTGGTAGGAGAATCCGGATGTGGTAAGAGTACATTTATGAGATTTCTGGTTTCTCTTGATACACCTTCAGAGGGTGAGATTCTGTACCGCGGTACAGATATCACGAAATTAAAGGGAGAAGAACTGAGAAATAACCGTCAGAACATTCAGATGGTATTTCAGGACCCGACCTTATCTTTTAATCCGAAAATGAACATTCGTGATATTGTGTGTGAGCCTTTGATGAATTTCAAAAAGATTAAGAAATCGGAGAAGGATGCTGTCTGCAGAAAACTTCTTGAAATGGTAGAATTACCAGGAGATTTTGCAGATCGTTATCCTCACAATATGAGTGGTGGACAGCGTCAGCGTGTTGCGATCGCGAGAGCACTGGCACTGGAACCGGAGATCGTTGTTCTGGATGAAGCAACTTCAGCTCTCGATGTTTCTGTTCAGAAAACCGTAATTGAACTGATTACAAAGCTTCAGAGAGAAAAGAATATTACATTTGGTTTTATCTGTCATGATATTGCACTGGTTCAGCTGGTGGCACATCAGGTGGCTGTTATGTATCTTGGAAACCTCGTAGAGGTTCTTCCTGGAAAAGACCTCGATATGAAAGCGATGCATCCATATACAAGAGCACTGATGGGTGCAGTATTTGATATTAATATGGACTTTTCCAAACCAATTGAGAGTATTGAAAGTGAAGCTCCGAGCCCGTTGGATCTTCCACAGGGATGCCCGTTCCAGGGAAGATGTGAACATTGCATGGATATCTGTAAAAAGGAGAATCCACATCTTATAGAAGTAGAAGACGGTCACAGTGTTGCCTGCCATTTGTTCAAAAAAGGTGGCAGATAATGAAAAAAGATAGTCTGATTTCTGGAAATATAGGAAAAGCATTATTACTTTTTGTACTTCCACTGATTGCGGGAAGTTTGATTCAGCAGTTGTACACAACGGTTGATGCGGTTATTGTTGGTCAGTTTACCGGAAAAATCGGACTTGCAGCAATTGACTCTGTGCATACACTTTTTAAGTTTCCGCTTAACTTTATGAACGGACTTGCAACAGGTGCAACGATTATGATCTCCAGATATTTTGGAGCAAAAGATAAAGAAGGACTGCATTGTGCAGTGCGGACAGCTCTTTTACTCGCCGGTATTCTGGGAATTGTCTGTGCTGTAGCCGGTGTAATTTTTTCTCCATGGCTGCTTGATATCATGTCTGTTCCGGAAGAAGTCCGTGCAGGATCACTGATCTACTGCCGAATTTATTTTGGCGGAATATGGGCAATGATCCTTTATAACATGATGGCAGGAGTCTTGCGTGCGTTTGGAGATTCTAAAAAGCCATTATATGTACTGGTCGTATGCAGTGTGGTCAATATTGTTGCAGATCTCATACTGGTAGGACTTCTGCATACTGGTGTTGGAGGAGCGGCAGCAGCTACTGTACTTTCTCAGATTGTAAGTGTTGTACTTACCGCATATTTTCTTGTGAAATCTGATTTCCTGGAAGAAAAGATAGGAATCAGAACTATGAGAATCTGCAAAGAGCATATGGGAATGATGATAAACAAAGGTTTCCCGTTAGCTCTTCAGTCCATGCTGTTTCCAATTGCCAATTCTATTGTTCAGGCAAGTATTAACACAATGGGAACTGACAGTATTGCAGCATGGGGAATCTGTGATAAACTGGATTTACTGATCTGGCTGATAGCGGATTCCATGGGACCTGTACTGACTACATATACCGCGCAAAATCTGGGCGCCGGTAAGGCGAAAAGAGTAAAGAAGGGAGCCCTGATCGGTACGGGCTTATCTGTGATCGCGGTAGGAATTATCAGTATTGTCCTTTATTTCGGTTCCGGACTGATCGGACCGTTGTTTATCGATCAGAAAGACGTTCCGACATTGATACCGCTGGTTATAAGATATATGCAGATGATGGCACCGTTCTTTGTATTCTATGCTGTTGCAGCAGCTCTTTCAGGAGCATGCAGCGGCCTTGGAGAAACATTGGTGTCAATGGTTACTACATTACTTACAATCTGCCTGTTTCGAGTAGTCTGCATTCTGGTTGTTTTACCATCATTTGAAACAATGGAATGTATTGTATGGATTTATATTGGATCATGGATAGTGTCAGGTGTCACTTTTACTATTTTATATCTGGCAAAGGTCGAAAAATTCTACCATAAGAAAAGTAAATAAAAAGATTATAATCATTTCGCAAATGATAGATGAGACAGAGGGTGCAGCAGGAAGAAGAATCAGACGGTATCCTCTGTTTTTATATCATAGGAAATGATTCCGTAATGTTCCTATGATATAAGAATTTGATATTTGCAATTTTTTTAACAATAAGTTATTGACAGAGAATAAAAAGCTGTTATAATAAAATTAACAAATGAACAAGTGCTCATATGATGATGTGAAAATCTATTCATGAGACGGAAAGGAAAAAATACAATGAAAAAGACTTACAAAATCGACGTAGACTGCGCAAACTGTGCAAACAAAATGGAGGAAGCTGCTAAGAATACAGCTGGTGTTAAGGATGCAACAGTAAACTTCATGATGCTGAAAATGATCGTTGAATTTGAAGAAGGACAGGATCCGAAAGCAGTTATGAAAGACGTTCTGGCAAACTGCAAGAAGGTAGAAGACGACTGCGAAATCTATCTTTAATTCAGGAGCGATTCCTGTTGATGATATATTTACGGGAATTGTCGTAAATTAGCAGAGAGGGACTGCAGCACAGAGATATGTCAGACGGTTATGGTTATCCACTGATATATGTTCTGGCGGCGGTCCTGTTTTATAAGAAGTGAGGTATTAAGATGAATAAGAAGCAAAAGAAGATGCTGATCAGAATCATCGTAGCGGCGGTATTGATCGTGCTTTTTTCTAAATTACCGATAGATGGATATGTCAGATTTGGACTGTTTATGATTCCATATCTGGTAATTGGCTATGATATTCTTCAGAAGGCATTTAAAGGTATCAGAAATAAACAGGTATTCGATGAGAATTTCCTGATGGCAGTAGCTACTGTGGGAGCAATTCTGCTCGGAGATTATTCTGAAGGTGTTGCGGTTATGCTGTTCTACCAGATTGGAGAACTTTTCCAGAGTTATGCAGTAGGAAAGAGCAGACGTAACATCAGTGAACTGATGGATATCCGTCCGGATTATGCCAATATTGAAGTAGATGGAAAACTTGAACAGGTAGACCCGGATGAAGTTGAAATTGGTACTGTAATTGTTGTACAGCCAGGAGAAAAAGTTCCGATTGATGGTGTGATCATTGATGGTGTTTCTACTTTAAATACCAGCGCTCTGACCGGAGAAAGCCTTCCAAGAGATGCAAAAGCCGGGGATGAAGTAATCAGCGGATGTATCAATATGACAGGTGTTCTGAAAATCCGTACGATCAGAGAATTCGGAGAATCTACCGTATCCAAGATTCTGGAACTTGTGGAGAATTCCAGTTCCAGAAAATCAAAATCAGAGAATTTTATTTCAAAGTTTGCCAAATATTATACTCCGGTTGTATGCTACGGAGCACTTGCACTTGCTTTTATTCCCCCGATCGTACTTTTGATCATGGGAAAACCGACTATGTGGGGTGATTGGATTTACCGAGCACTTACTTTCCTGGTAATCAGCTGTCCATGCGCACTGGTGATCAGTATTCCTTTAAGCTTCTTTGCAGGAATCGGTGGAGCAAGTAATCAGGGCGTTCTGGTTAAAGGTTCCAACTATCTGGAAACACTTGCACAGACCAGCTATGTGGTATTTGATAAAACCGGTACAATGACACAGGGTGTTTTTGAAGTAAGCGGAGTTCATCATAATGAGATTTCAGATGAAAAACTGCTGGAATATGCAGCTCTTGCAGAATGTTCTTCTTCCCACCCGATCAGTAAGAGTCTTCAGAAAGCATATGGAAAACCAATTGACAGAAACAGAGTCACTGATATTGAGGAAATCAGTGGTAACGGTGTGACTGCAAAAGTGGATGGTATATCTGTAGCAGCAGGAAATGCAAAATTAATGAAACGCCTTGGAATTTCCTATCAGGAATGTCATCATGTTGGTACAGTAATTCATATGGCTGTAGATGGAAGATATGAAGGTCATATTCTTATTTCTGATATTCTGAAACCTCATGCAAAAGAAGCAATTGCTGAATTGAAGAAAGCTGGTATCAAGAAAACAGTTATGCTTACCGGAGATTCTAAACGTGTTGCAGATCAGGTAGCAAAAGAACTGGGAATTGAGGAAGTTTACAGTGAACTTCTTCCGGCTGATAAAGTAAGTAAAGTAGAAGAATTACTTCATCAGAAATCCGAAAAAGAGAAGCTTGCATTTGTGGGTGACGGTATCAATGATGCGCCGGTACTGTCCAGAGCAGATATTGGTATTGCTATGGGTGCACTGGGTTCTGATGCAGCGATTGAAGCAGCAGATATCGTACTGATGGATGATGATCCGCTGAAAATTTCCAAAGCGATTAAGATTGCAAGAAAGTGTATTCATATTGTATATGAGAATATTTATTTTGCAATTGGCATTAAGATTTTGTGTCTGATACTTGGTGCGCTGGGAATTGCCAATATGTGGATGGCTATTTTTGCAGATGTAGGTGTTATGATCATTGCGGTATTAAACGCAATCCGTACTTTATTTGTAAAAAACCTGTAACTGTGAAGGTACTGAACAGTTACAAAAATTTATAGAATAACAGACAGTTGCAGACAGGAAGGAAAATGGTGAAAGCGTGGAAAAACATAAAGACGAGGCTTGTGACTATTATGAAATTCATGAAGATTCAATGGAAATTATAAATAAAACAATGCCAGAAGAGACGGAACTTGAGGATTTGGCAGATTTGTTTAAGATTTTCGGAGATTCTACAAGAATCCGTATTCTGTTTGTGCTTTTCGAAACAGAGGTATGTGTATGCGACCTTGCGAAAGCACTGAATATGACACAGTCTGCAATTTCCCATCAGCTTAGAATCCTGAAGCAAAACAAACTGGTGAAGAACCGACGAGAGGGAAAGTCCATTTTTTATTCTCTGGCAGATGATCATGTGCGGACGATTATCAATCAGGGAAGAGAGCATATAGAAGAAAATTAATCCGATGTGAACGTATGGTAAAAGTAAAAAGCAGGGAGTTGATATTTCAAGTATTGGCTCCCTGTTTGAAAATATAAAAGTTTTATAGAACTAACTATTGAAAGTGGAATTTACAGAATGAAATAAGAGCCTGCCAGTGGATGATAAGATCTGGCAGAGATGGAATGAGTGGAAGGAGAAGATTTGATGCGAACATTACGAGTAGCAGACCTGGAAGCAAAACCGGGTGAGAAAGTATCAGGATTTGTGCACATCATCGGGGCAGAATTCGGAATTCCGGTAACACTGATCTGTGGAGAAAAAGAGGGGGAGACTGTTCTGATCTCCGGTGGGGTACATAATGCAGAATATGTAGGAATTCAGGCAGCTATGCAGCTTGCAGATGAGCTGGATCCGAAGAAGATCGCAGGAAATATCATAGTGATCCGTCTGATGAACCGAACTGGATTCGAACACCGTACCATGAGTCTTACTTATGAGGATGGAAAAAACCTGAACAG
>CAKRWH010000031.1:0-30974 GCA_934416185.1 uncultured Blautia sp.
AGGGCTTGACCAAGAAATCGCAGGAAGTAATGATCTCAGGGAAATGTCAGCATGTATGTAGTTTTGAAGATACAGTGGAGAACCAGCTGGATGATAGCTGGTTTTTTTGTGCGCAAAAATAAATTTAAAAGGGACGTCAGAAAAAAGAATGGTTTCCCATGCGGTTTCGGGGCCTAGGAATTCTAAGGGTGTGGAGATCTGCTAAAGGCATGAGGAAAAATGCAAAACTCGCCGCGAAAAGGCTCAGACAGGTTGCTATTTTTCCTCATAACGCAGATCCCCACACCCTAAGAATTGCTACGGTCCCTGCAAATGCATGGGAAACCATTCTTTTTTCTGACTGTTTAAGTCAATATGGCGGTTATTTAATATTCGCTGTATTGGAATATGGTGGATGGTATATGTTGGAGAGAGGATGGTTTAGGGAGGCATAGATGTGAGAAGGAATGAGATGTATTGCAAATATTATGTATTGAGGATTGACAGGGACGTATAGGTATTAGTATAATTTAAATTAGTCTAAACTAACACAGCCGCAAATATAAATTAGTTCAGAGAAAAAACATATGAAGAAAGATACAGAGTTTACTGCTGGTACAGGAGATATTATGCCTTCTTCCAGGCGGGAAACAGAGGAAGATATGCTGGAGCAGTTTTGTATTCTGGCAAATAAACGGATGGAGATTACAGTTCCGGATATTTGCAGGCGTATGGATCTGACCAGAAGAGAAGTAAATTTTTATCTGAAGCAGATGGTGCTTCACGGATATATTCTGCCGCCTAAAGAAAAGGAAAATATTGTTCTTACGGAATTTGGCAGGATTACAGGTGAGGAATTCAGATACAGACATAAGATTTTTACTCAGTTTCTGCAATTTGTAGGAGTGCAGAGTGACAGGGCAGAGGAAGATGCCTGTCGTATTGAACATGTAGTCAGTGAGGAGACAGTTCAGCAGATTTGTAATTTTGTGGACTATGGAGATACTTTTGAGAGGATTCTGAAATATTCAGATCTGCGGACGAGGTATAATCCTGGTACTTATACGTTTATAATGGGAATTTACTATATGGAGAAAACCTGTCCAAGGAGACTGGCTGTGGAATTTCAGCAGTTTTCTGAGAATATCCTGCTCCATGTGGAAAAGAAATACAGTTATTTTGAATTAATACGAACGAAAGATAAAGGTGATGGATGGATCTGGTATAAAGATCCTGAGCAGGGATGGATGCGGGCAGAACAGAAGGAGGGAAATCTGTGGATTCCGTCCGGAGTTTTTGAATTTTCTACAAGGAGACAGGATCCTGTGATGGAAGGAAATGTATTGATCGCATTTACCAGAGAAGGGGAGCGTCCCTTGGAATGGAACTGCCGGGAGCTGGATGTTCATATCTGGAAAGTAGGGGTGTAAGTATGGCAGATACAGAGTATGAAAATTTACTTCATCCGTCCATGCTGCAGATTAGCTATCTGTTGGAGCTGGAGAAAATTGGGAAAAAGCGTGGAAGTGTGGCGTTAATTGCGGATACCTGCGGTGTGAGTCACGGCCCGGTAAGCAGATTTTTTAAGGAGTGCATTGGCAGAGGATATCTGACAGAGCGGTATGAATTTACGGATGAGGGCGAACGGGCATTATTTATTTATAAAAAGATTCTGAGGGATGTACAGATATATCTGAAAAAGATGGAAATTCCTGAGATAGAGATTCCGGAGAAAACAAAGCAGCTGGTGGAAAATGTGGATTACGATCTGCTGCGCCTGATGACCAGGAATGCCGGACAGGTGAAAGAACAGAAAAATCATACCCAGAGTGAGGACATGGGAAAATATTTTCTGGAAAAAATTCTGGATAAGGGAAATTTTCAGGTGGGAATTGCCATTCATCAGGTGAGCAGAAACAGAGAGACTAAGCTTTCTATGGCTCATCAGGGTTTTGAACATCTGGCCTATATCCGTAATAATACCCGGGGAAGCTGGCTGGAACTGACCATACGGGAAATGCATGCCCGTTCCAGAATTGACGGGGCGGATATGAAAGGGCATTTGTCGTCTCTGAAATATGAGAATCAGGGACAGCTTCACCAGGCTGCCATAAAAGATGGACATCTGAGGATTCCTTTAAGCGCCTGCAGATTTTTCAGAAGCAGGAGAGGAAATGTGAAGGGTACAGTTATGATCACAGTTACCTGCAGTGTTGGGAAGGCACATATGCCGGAAAGCACGGCATTGCTGACGTTTTGGATGTGAAATGAATTATTTGATATTGCCTGTTTAACCAGACTGCGGAGCAGATATTTGGTATGGGGATTTTCCTGGAAACGCAGGAGAATCCCTTTTCTAATAGAGAAAAACTGTGCGGAAAGAAAAATATAACAAAATTTGGCATATTTTGTGGAAAATATAAAAAAACTATAAATTGAGAGAAAGTACTGGAAATACGGCCCATATTGTGCTAAAGTCAAGATAAGCATTTTATTTCTATTATCTGCTCAGGCCTGAAGAGTCTGTCTGGATGCATTTCTGCCGTTCTGGCATTACAGGAAATCTCAATGCTTAATATCACAACTTAAAAGCAGGGAGATTTCAGAAGCGGAAATGCGTGCTGATTTCTCCCGGTTCGCAGGAGGAATCATATGGGAAATAAGGATACTCTTACGAAAGATTACATGAAGAATGCGGAAGTGTTTGCGGATGCATTCAATCATTTGATTTACCAGGGAAAAAAGGGCATAGAGCCGGAGTTGTTACATAGTGTGGATACAACGGAGGTGGCTGTGCCTTATGGAAAAGACAAAAAGAAAACAATACCGTATCCGGTGCAGAAGTACAGGGATGAACTGAAACTGTTCCATGCTATGGAGGATGGGAAGGCAGTGTATGTACTGCTGGGAGTGGAAAATCAGTCTGAAATACATTATGCCATGCCTATAAAGGATATGGTATATGATGCACTGGGGTATGCGTCGCAGGTTGAGGAGACAGCAAAGAAAAACAGAGAAGAAAAGAGGAAAGGGTCATCTGCGGAATTTTTATCTGGTTTTTATAAGGAGGATGTACTGATCCCGATAATTACTTTGGTAGTTTATTTCGGCGCAGACCAATGGAACGGACCGAGGAGACTGCATGAGATGTTTGACATGAAGGACGAAAAGATCCTATCCATGGTACCGGACTATAAGATTAACCTGATCGCCCCGGCAGAGATGAGTGATGAAGCGTTTGATCATTTTACAACGGATTTACGGGAAGTACTGTTGTTTCTGAAGTACTCAAAAAACAAAAAGAAACTAAAAGAAATCGTGGAAACCGATTCCGGATTTCATGAAATGGAAACCCAAACAGTGCTGATGTTAAACGAACTGACCAATGCGAAGCTAAAAATACATGAAGGAAAGGAGACTCAGAATATGTGTACAGCAATCGACGAGATAAGAGAAGAAGCGAGACTGCAAGGAGAATTGCGAGGCGAACAAAAAGGAAAAATAGTAGGGGCACTTTTGTGTGGGAAAAATGTGAAGGAAATCTCCGAATTACTTGGTGTTTCTGAGCAGAAGGTTTTGGAAGTCAAGGAGACAGAAGGACTGTAAATTTATTAAAAACGAAACGGATGCTATAAAAGAGTATCGTTTTATGAAGAATGTTATTGAGGAAAATTTTCAGTGAATTAAAAGCCGAAATTGAGAAATTTCGGCTTTTTTTAGTGCGAAAAAGTAGAAAAATATTGAATTTATGGGATTTTCTGGAAAGTGTAAATGGTTCCCACAGGGAACGAAACAAGAAAAATTAGTTGACACTAACTGAATGCGTCTGTTAGAATTGCGCATGAAAAAGGAGTTAGTCAACAATAACCGGCGGCTGTGTTATTGTTGATGGATTCTGTAGCACTTTTAGTTGTGCTATTTGTAAAAGCATTGCTTTCGGAGTAGCCATGAGATTCAGCATATGGATAGTATGGTTATTCCGAAAGAGTGTGCGGAAAAAAGAAAAAGGAGATTTTGACAGAAATGAAAAGAAAAGATTTGTGGGCGAGATTATCTTCTTGTACTATGGCAGCATTAATTGCGACTACCTCTGTAGTTCCTACATATGGAGCAGATTTTTCTGACGGGACTGTGATGGAGCAGACTCAGGAAACTGAGGATGTGGCTGAGGCAGACACTGTTGAAGGTTCAGCAGATGCAGTTGAAGAAACAGCAGAAACAGATGCTGCAGATGTTTTTACAGATGATGTACAGACTGAAGAATTCAGCAGCGATGTAGCTGTTCAGGCAGATGAGCAGGCTGAGGCACAGACAGGATTCGGTACAGCTAATACACAGCTGGCAAAAGGCACCTACACTGTGAAAGCATCTCTGATGAAAGGAAATGATCCTACAAGTGCATCTATGGCAGGTTCCTGCATCGCAGGAGATGCAACAATGGTTGTTGCTGAAGATGGAAGCGCTACAGTTACAGTACCGATCCAGTCAGTTACTGTTATGGGCATGACAGGAAACGCTGAGCAGTGGAAAATCTACAAAGGCGATACCACAACAGAAACAACAGATGCTTCTGCTACTACAGGAGAAGACGGAAAAGTAAACAGCATCACATTTACAATCCCGGACAAGAGCCAGGACGGTGTTTATGTAAACATGTATATCGACCTGATGCAGACAACACAGGATGCATTCCTGAAATTGGACTATGCCAATGCACAGCCGGTAAAAGCACCGGTAGATACAGCAGCTCTGGAAGCAACCATCGCACAGGCAGATGCTCTGGATGAAATGTCCTATACAAAAGCATCCTGGGATGGAAACAAAGATGCGATTGAAGAGGCAAAAACAGCAGCGAAAGCAGCTCTGGAAGCAAAAGAATCTCAGGAGGCTGTAGATGCAGCAAATACTGCGCTGGCAGATGCAGTAGGAAAACTGGTTGAAGCAGGAGATCAGACAACACTAAAAGAAACTCTGGCCCGTGCCAAAGCTCTGAATGAAACAGATTATACTGTAAAAACCTGGAACTATGTAAAGAAATACATTGATCAGGCAGAAACAGTAATTGCCAACCGTGATACAAAACGAAATGTAAACAGTGCGAATTTCTCTCTTGACTTGTATATCGGAAAACTGGTTCCAAAATACAATACAGAGAAACTTGAGAAGAAAATTGCAGAGGCTGAAGCATTAAAGAAAGAAGATTATACAGCAGACAGTTGGAAACAGGCTGGGCTGGCCAGTGTGATCAATGCAGCTAAGGAAGTAATTGAAAACCGCGGAAATAAAGATGATGTTCATACTGTAATGGACAGACTTGAAACAGCAATGGATAAGTTAGTTCCTGCTTCTAATGAAGTGACAGTAGGACGTGGCAATTTCCAGAAGAAACTGGCACCTGGAACTTACAGTATTCCGGTTGAACTTCTGAATGGCGGAAAATCTGAATCAACAAATCAGTATACATCTGCCAATTATATGAGTCAGGTTTCCATGGCACATGGATGCTTCATAGATGATACAGCTACTATAGTAATTCACGAAGACGGAACAGCAACTTTCACAGCAGGAGTACAGGCAATCACAGCTATGGGACTGACAGGTGCAGCTTCTAACTGGACCATTTATGAAAGTACACAGGATTATTTGGATGGAATAGCAAATTCTTCTACAGGAGCACGATACAATGCACGTGTAGATGAGAGCAAAGTACAGGCAGGAAAGAAGAAACCATCTAAAATCAGCTTCACAATCCCGGATCTGAAACAGAATGTAGTAGCTACCAATATGTACATTGAAGTTATGTCTGTTCATCAGGATGCATGCATTGGTCTTGACTGGATGAATATAGAGAAAGTAAGTGATGATACAAGTGAAACATCTACAGTAGAAAGAGAGTATGTAGTAAAAGCAGATACTCTGACACAGCTTAAGAATATGAAAGCTGGAACTACCGTAGCACTGGATGAAGACGTAACTCTGACAGAAGATCTTACAATTAAAGGCGGAACACTTGATCTCAATGGACATGCTCTGAATCAGGCAGATAATCTGATTATGATCAAGGGTGATGTAACAATCATTGACAGCAGTGCTGAGAAGACTGGAAAGATTACCCGTGAAAAATATTTTGCAAACAGCCAGTCTACTACTTCTATTTCTGTACAGAAGGGATCACTTACAGCAGATGGAGTTACAATTGATGGACAGATTGGAAACAAGATTTATACAGTAGATTCCATAAGTCAGAGAGAAAATCCTCGCGTTTCTGTTAAACTGACAAATTGTACGTTGGTAAATACAGCACAGACAGATACATTTATCGGTGGAACTCATAATGTAGCATTTACATATCTGGATAATGGTGTAGATGTTGTTATGGATTCTTGCACTGCAGACAATGGCGTAACCATTGGATATGGTACAGGGGAAAAAGCATTTATTACAAATTGTACATTAAAATCTCTTGAGTTGTATGGAGATGTAGCTACAGTAACTGGAACAACAACAACTGACAGGGCTTCAATCAATGCCAGTGAAATGACAATCAACAATGATAATTTTGCTGGTCTCACTGTTGGTGGTTCAGGTGATGTAACACTGGAAGACGTAACTGCGAAAGTAACAGGAAGAAATAGTGCGGCTCTGAAAATTACCGGCAGTGGACAGATTACTGTAAAGAGCGGTGTTTATGAAAGTGAAAAGAAATATGCTGTACAATCTGAAGGATTCCCGGTGCAGATTGATGGTGGATATTTCAAGGGAGTAAGCGGAAGTGTAGATGGTGCATATACAACTCCGGCAGGAAAGATTCTTGGAGATGTGACTGAAGGAGAATATGCAGGCTATCAGACAGTAGTAGACGGAGAAGAGCCGGAAGTAACAGATCCTGTAGCAACTATTTACAATGCAGATGGAACTGTAGCAAAACAGATTTCAGCAGAAAATGCAGCACTTGCATTATCCTATGCGACAAACGGGCAGACTGTTAAATTAAATACAGATCTTAGCGTAGATAATGTTAATTTCTATAAAAACTGTACATTTGATCTGAATGGACATGTTTTAAATGTAGCAGAGGGAATTGTTGGAAATGGTGGAACTTGCCGCGTGATCGACAGCTCTGCTGAGAAAACAGGAAAAGTACTCAGTGAAGGAGGAATCTTCGCAGGAAATTCAGCTAGTGCGGTAATTATTCTGGATGGTGTTTATGGTGAGTGCCTTTATGTACAGGGAATGTCAGCTGGTACTGCTTATGTTACAAATGGAGCAACTGTCAGCGGAGCATTTATTCTGAATGCTGTTATGGGCGGCGGACTTACACATGTTCAGGACAGCTCCTGGACAATTGCTGAAGTAGACTACAATGGAGATCCGGTTGATGGCAAAGTACTTCTGGAAAATTCCACACGTACATCTCAGTATACAATTACTGAAACAGGCGATCGTACTTACACAGTAACAGTCAATGACCTTGGAAAAGCAATGAGAGCATTCGAAGCTCTGGATGCATCTGCTTATACAAAGGCAAGCTATGAAGCTGCGAAAGCAATCTACACAGAAATGGATGAGAGCGCTGACGAAGATATCACAGGTGATGTAGTTACTCAGAAAGCAAAAGAATTAAATGATGCTATGGCCGCTCTGGAAGCCCGTGCTTCTGAAGCGTCTGTAAAAGCTTTAAAAGATGCTGTGACAGCAGCTAAGAAGGTTTCTTCCAAGTATTATTCCACAACTTCTTATACGGCTCTGGCTAAAGCAGTAACAGCAGCAGAGAAGCTTCTGGCTGGTGATGATGCTTCTGACAGTGCAGTAAAGGCAGCAACAGATGCAGTAAAAGCAGCACAGAAGAAGCTTGTAAAACTTACATCCCAATCTATTACCGGTGTAAGCAGCAAGTATTCCAGAAAATATAAAGATAAAGCATTTATTCTGAAAGCAAAAGCAAAAACAACTATCAGCTACAAGTCTTCTAATGAGAAAGTTGTTACTGTAGATAAGAATGGTAAAGTTACCATTAAAGGTGCAGGTACAGCGAAGATTACTGTAACAGCTAAGAAGACAACCAAATATTGCGAAGCTACCAAGACAATTACCATTACAGTTGCGAAGATTTCCCCAACTGTTAAGACAAGCGTAAGCACAAAGACTTACAAATATGCAACCATTAAGAAGAAAGCACAGGTATTTACTCTGGGCGCTTCAGTAAACAGCAGGGGAACTCTTTCCTACAAGAAACTTTCCGGAAGCTCAGCTATTAAGATTGATGCAAAGACAGGCAAGCTTACCGTGAAGAAGGGTCTGAAGAAAGGTACTTATAAAGTAAAAGTTCAGATCAAGGCAGCTCCAAGAGGAAGTTACAATGCAGGAAGCAAGACTGTAACAGTTACAGTAAAGGTTAAATAATCAGAATAAGAAATAAGGATAACCATACGGCTAAAAATGGCTGTATGGTTATCCTGTTCAATGAGAAAGGCGGATTTAGAGTATGAAAAAGCGTGTAATCGCAGTTTTATTATCTGCTATGATGATCACATCCATGGCGCCTGCTTCTGCAATGGCATCTTTTGATGATGGTGCAGAGGTTCAGGCAGCAAATGAGTTCACAGGTGCGGATGAGATAGAGGACATTTTCGCAGCTGGGGAAGAGGCAGATGCGGATGTTTTCGGAGCAGAAGAAGATGCTTTCAGCGCAGAAGCAAAAGATGCAGTTACGATCAATGGTATTTCTTTTGAGAGAGATAAAACCTACATTGTGCCGCTGACTTTAAAAAATGCTCATAGTCTGAATGATGACAGTGCAGCAGTGGGATGCCCGGGCAAGTTCGGAACACTGACATTTGATGAGGACGGAACACCGAGACTTTCCACTAATCTTCGCAGTGTTACAGTAGGAACTCTGACAGACTATGCATATAATTTTAAAGTTTATCAGGAACCGAAGGCTTTCGGTGAAACCGTAGATGCTGATATCGTTGCAACACAGAATGTACCGAAAGCAGACGGAAGCGGAAACCATGAGGTACCGGAAACCATTTCTTTCGCAATTCCGCAGGGAACTTTTGACCAGAACGGCGTGTACCTGAGTATGTATGTAGATGCGATGGGTTATGCACCGGATGCTTATTTGCAGATTGATTATGCAGATGCGAAGGAATCCGGAGATCCATCCCTGAACTTTACCACAGAAGTAAGTACAGTAGAGGTGGAACAGTTCGGCAACTATAATGTTACTTCTCAGGTAACAGTTACAGACGGACGTATCACAGCAGTTACACTGGATGGAAATGATTTCAAGGGAACACATGCAGATGAGAACCAGATGTATTTGAACAAAGCGATTAATGGTCTGGGAAGTACAAAGGGTATGAAGGACAAACTGGTAGGCCTTTATATGAATGATGCCGATAAACTGAATAAACTGGATACCGTTACAGGTGCTACTTATTCTTCAAACGCCATCAAGACTGCAACCATGAATGCACTTGGTGTAAAAATCGAGCAGGAAGTAATCCCGGATGCTCCGGAAGAAAAACCGGAAGCTGGTTTCTACAGCATTGATATCAAGGACAGAACAGATGTGGTAGACCATGGACTGGTAGGAGAGAGCAAGAAAGCAACTGCATATCTCCGTGTAGATAATGATGGAAAAATGTGGCTGACCTACAAGATGGTTTCCGGTACAGTGGGAGAACCACTCTATGTACTGGGATATAACGGCTACTATCCGGAGAACAATACAGAAGGCCAGCTTTCTACAGATGGTGTAACTTACTCCACTGAGAGAATGACAGCTCCGACCATCGGTGAGAATGATGTGGTAACTGACATCACAGTTCCACTGGATGGTGTACGTCAGACATACATCAACAATGTATACCTGTACGTAGAAGCTATGAAGAACCTGAACGGCGAGGTCTCAGGAGTTTACTTCGACAATGGCAAATTCAACATCAACTCTACTATCACCCTCTACTGGGATACACTGACTAATCTGTCAGAGGATACAGAATCCGATGGAATTGCGAAGCTGTCAGACGGTGTATATAAATTAAACGGTGAGATGCTCAAGGTTAATAAAGTGGACAAATCCATGAGCAACAATGCCATTAACCATAATATTAAACTGACAGTGAAGAACGGTGTTCCAACTGTAAGTATGAACTTCAATGGAATGACAATTTCATCACTGAAAGGTTATCTGAAGAACCTGTATTATTATGAGACAGACTATGGTGTAAACAAGTACGGGGATCCGTCAGGTGCCATGTCACCGGTGAATGTAGATTCCTGGCAGCAGTATACAGACGGTACCCGTTTCTCTGATGATTTTGGTACCGATTATCCGAATGATGTTTCTTTCCCGCTTTGCCTGGAGGCACTTCAGGGAGAAGATTATATCCCGATGCAGGTGTTCGTTCCTGTAATGGAAGCGATCACTGCAGGCAGCGGTACACAGAATGTTTATCTGAAGCTGGATTACAGTACACTGACTAAGACTACAGCAGATGATAAAGATTTTGCAGAACAGGAAACAATTGCCAAGCCAACCCCGGCAGAGAAGAAGTCACAGACTGTAAAAGCAGCGCATACCTCTTACAGTAAGAAATATGGTGACAAAGCCTTCTCTCTGGGGGCTAAGGCAAGCACAGCTCTTTCCTACAAGACCAGCAATTCCAAAGTTGCCACTGTAGATAAATACGGCAAGGTAACCATCAAAGGTGTGGGAACAGCAAAGATCACTGTTACGGCAAAAGAAACAGATACTTATAAAAAAGCAGTAAAGACCATTACAGTAAAAGTAGCAAAGGGTACTCCGACAGTAACTGCCAAGGTTACATCCAAGACCCTGAAATATACTTCTGTTAAGAAGAGCACCCAGAGCTTTTCACTGGGAGCAGTGGTAAACAGCAAAGGAACTCTTTCCTATAAGAAGACTTACGGAACTTCCGCGATCACTGTAAACAGCAAGACTGGAAAGATCTATGTGAAAAAGGGCTTAAAGAAAGGCACTTACAGAGTAAAGATCCAGATCAAGGCTGCTGCAAGGGGATATTATAATGCAGGAAGCAAAACTGTTACAGTAACTGTAAAGGTGAAATAAGCCATAAAAAATTCATTCTGAATGAAATTAGGGGGACTGTCCCGTAGAGACAGCCCCCTTTTGGTGAAAAGAGGAAAACAGGCATGATCGTTAAGAAAAACGGATGGAAGAGGATAGGAATCTTTCCTCTGGTAATGGTGCTTTATGTGGGAAACGGAACCCTCGTATATGCACAGACATACACAGATACACAGGAAATGACAGCAGAAACGCAGGCACAGCTGGAACAGGCAGTGGCAGCTGCACTTGCAGGGATCGAGAGCAGTGTGGACAAAAGTGTACTGGATGATCTGATCAGTCAGGCAGCAGCTCTGGACACCTCTGCATATGATGAGACAAGCAGTGCACTTCTGGCAGGTGCGATTGCTTCCGCAAGGCAGGTTTCTGCAGATCCGGGAGCATCTCAGTCCATGGTTGACAAGCATATCCGGCTTCTGGAGACAGCGGCAGCAGCGCTTTATGGAAAAACAGACGCCAATACTGTTTATGATGGCGTTTACCAGATGGATGGAAGACTCTGGCACGCAACTTCTGATCAGGTTTCCATGGGAAATTCTGCGCTGGTTAAGCCTTTTGAACTGATTAAACAGGGAGACAGTCTGACACTTCGGATAGAATGCCAGACACTGACCACGAAGCTGGGAAAAACAGATTTCACAGGATATCTGGCAAAAATGTGGTATTTTCCGGATTGTACAGATGAGGACACGACACCTTTTTCGTTGGAAGGAAACCAGGAGCCGGTTTCTGTTGCTGATGAAAATGGAGCGGAAGATTTTTCCACAGGAGATGAAAATGAGAACGATTCCGCGGAAGCAGCTGTGCAGGAAGATCAGGTGGCAGCGCAGGCATTGAATTCCGAGGGCATGGAAGTGGGTGTAGAGTCATGGTATGACACCTATGATTCCTATAATGATCCGAAAAAGGGTACAGATGCCAATGTAAAGGGCAGTAAATATCCTCATTACATAACAATGCCTGTATCTCTGAATCAGGGACTTGTGTGGGTACAGCTTTATGTACCTGTAATGGAGAGTATCAGTGCGGGAGGCGGACTGCAGTATGCGAAACTTTATCTGGACTGGAATACTTTGACACAGATCAGTGGAACGGACAGTGATAAATCTGAACTTACAGATACTCTGACACGGGCACAGGCAGTTCTGGCAGGGTTGCAGAAGGATTCTCAGGGATTTGCCAGAGAGCAGATCGATATGCTGGCGCAGGCGGTGACTGCAGCACAGGCAGTCTGTAACAATATAAATGTTGACCAGACTATCGTGGATAATGAGACAAAAGTGCTCCAGGCTGCTATTCATGCTGCATCTATTACAAAAGTAGATTCTGACAAAAGTCAGCTGAAGAAGGCTATTGAAACAGCGGATACTTATCTGAATGAAACAGAGGTGGAGTTTGACGCAGTGACCCTGGAAACACTTCGTTCTGTACGTAATTATGCACAGGAAGTCTATGATGATGTGGAAGCTTCTCAGACACAGGTGAATAAATGTGTATCAGCCATTGATGAAGCCATCAGCAATCTGGTGATCGTAGGCGGTGACCGGAGACAGCTGAAAAAAGCTTTAAACACTGCAAAGGAATATCTGAATGACGGAGACAATTATACGGCCACTGCGCTGAAAGCCCTGCAGTCAGTGTATGACCGGGCACTGGCAGTTTATAAAGATGAGAATGCCAGTCAGGATGAGATTGATGCCCAGACAGAAGTCCTGACTTATACGGTAAGCACTCTGAAGAAGATCGGGGATGTTCCGGCTGATAAAGGAAGTCTTTATGAGATGATCTTGACTGCTTCCAATCTGGCAGGACAGGACAGCGTATACACAGCGGCAACAATCAAGAGCCTGAAGAAGGCGATCACAGCAGCTGAGAAGGTTTATAAGTCGGATTCTTCTGTACAGTCAGAGGTGGATGCTCAGGTTTCTGCTCTGTCTGCTGCAATCCGGAATCTGGAAAAGAAGGCGGTTTCCGATACATCAAACAGCAGTGACAGCAATAGTAATAGCAGCGGGCTGGATGTGAAAAATCTGGCGGATGGCGTGTATTCTGTTACCGGAAATATGGTAAAGACGGACAAATCCACAGCGTCCATGTCTGATGAAGCAATTAACCATACCATCAAACTTACAGTAAAAAACGGCAAATATACTCTGACCCTGGATTTCAAGGGACTGACGATCAACGGGCAGTTAGGTTATCTGGGAACTCTGAAATATTTCAAGACAGGCTATACACTGGATAAGAACGGAACACCGCAGGGAACAACAGCCAGGGTGAATATCAGCTCTTACCAGAAGTACACCACAGGAGCGCTGGTATCTGATAACTTCGGTACGGATTATCCGGATATCGTTACATTTCCTCTTATTAAAGAAGCATTAAGTGACGGTTATGTTCCGCTGCAGGTATTTGTACCGATCATGGATTCTATTTCGAAGGGAACCGGAACTCAGGCAGTATTCCTGAAGCTGAACTGGAGCAGTCTGAAAAAGACAAACAGTAAGGATTCAGGATTCAATGATGACAGTTCCAATGGAGATGGAAGTGGATCCGGAAATACGAATAATACCGGCGGATCTGGAAATGCAGGGGGAAATTCACTGTTAAACGGTGGTTCCACACTGACCGGAGGCGGCAGTAAGTTAAGCGGTTCCACAAGTTCCCTGAAATCCGGAAGTTCTCTGAAATCGTCAGCTTCGCTTTCTAAAAGCAGTACTTCCCTGAAATCCGCAGGTGCCAAGTCTCTGTCTTCCTCGAAGGGTACGGCATTAAAGAGCAGTGCGAAAGCAAGTGGGGATGCTGGAACTACCACACTGACCAGTTCAGGTATTTCAGAAGATCAGAGCAGTGGTACAACCTGGGAGGCAAGTGCAGAACAGGAAGACAGCTCATCCAAAAACACTTCAAAGGCTGTAATTCCAGTGGTTGTCAGCGGTCTTGCTGCTTTGTCCGGGGTATTTTATAAGGTGAAGAGCAGAGCCGCAGGCAGGAGGAAAAAGAAATGAACAATCTGAAAAAAATCTCCAGGTGTCTGGCTCTGACAGTGTGTATGCTCCTTGGGATAAGTGCAGCTGCTGTCATTGAAAGAGCTGTTCCTGTTTATGCAGAAAGCGGCACTGTGTATTCCTGCAGTATCAACAGGAGTTATTCTCATCCAGTATCAGGTGTGATCGAAGATTCCGGAGGAGAGTCTTCGTATGCCACAGGACAGGGAATGGTAGAAGGGGCAGTCTATGCAGACGGTATGATGGAAGTGACGGATTCCGGCGGATATTATCTGACTATCCGAATGAGCCTGATGGATTACACTTCCAATCAGACTTTTGCCGTACAGAATGTGGGAGATTCCGGATGGAGCAGTACAGGAACAGCGGTGACTGCCACAGGTTCAGACAGTAATGGAACTACTGCGGATGTATGTATTCAGGTTCCGAGTGAGAATTGTATCGTGCGTATCGGGATGTATGTGTCACCTATGGAACGTGATGTAATTTTCTATGTATATCCTTCCAATTATTCTCAGGGAAACAGTGTGGGAATGACTCCTGCATTTGTGACAGAGGAATCGGGAAGTGGAGACAGCGGTACAGATAATTATGCAGCAGATACTTATGAAGGAGACAGCGGGACTACATTAAATACAGAGAACACATCCGGTGAAGAAGAACAGGAAGAAAACCAGTCACAGGAAGACAGTGAGGATCAGGGTACGAAGCTGCAGACTTCCAAACTGCAGGAGTCTGCACTGGAGAATAAAGATTCCAAAGCAGCACAGAGCAGTGCAGAAAAACAGAGTTCTTCTGACAGTGAGCTGAACAGTGCACAGGGACTAAGCCTGTCTACGGAAGAGAAGACAGATGGGAATGCAGATAATTCAGCTGGAATATCTCTGAATCCTTATGTGATGCTTGGGCTTACTATTGTCGTGTCCGGACTTATACTGATCGGTGCAGCTGCCCTGGTTGTCTGGTATTTCCACAAGAACTGGCACAGATGGGGCAGAGAGGATGATGAAGATGATGAGTAGAACAGGCAGAAACGCCGGAAGATGTCTGGGAATTTTTGTTCTGGCATTTGTTCTGTCCCTGTCTCTTGGGGGATGTGTGGATCAGCATCCGGAAGGAACGGAGACTTCAGAAACTGCCGGAGAGAACGCGGGAACTGTGGAATCTATGCTGGAGATTACAGATCCAGTGGAAAAAAAGGCAGTGGAGACTGCAAAGGCGAAGGTACGTTATATGGGAACTGAGCCAAGGATCATTGCCACTTCACCTGCTACTGCAGAAATCTGTGACAAACTGGATCTGGATCTGGTTGGTGTGTGTTCCAGTTCTGTTTCCTCTATTCCGAAGCGTTATAAAGATGTAACAACAGTAGGAACCGCCATGAGTCCAGATATGGAGATCGTAGCAAGCCTGAATCCGGACTGGATCTTAAGTCCTGTTTCTCTGCAGTCGGATCTGCAGCCCAAGTATGAGAATATCGGAACTGATTGGGCTTTTCTGAACCTGCGCAGTGTACAGGGAATGTACCGGTCTATCCAGGAGCTGGGAGAGATCTTCGATAGGGAAGAGCAGGCAGATGCACTGGTGGAGAAATTCCGGAAGTTTTATGAAAAATATAAAAAGAAAAATGAGGGCAAAGAACATCCGAAAGTACTTATTCTGATGGGACTTCCGGGCAGTTATATTATTGCAACGGAGAATTCCTATGTGGGAAGTCTGGTGGCACTGGCTGGCGGTGAGAATGTATATACAGGAAGTGACCAGGAGTTTCTGACTGTAAATACAGAGGATATGAAGACCAAGGAGCCGGATATCATTCTGCGAGCAGCTCATGCGCTGCCGGATCAGGTTATAGAGATGTTTAATGAAGACTTTGCCACCAATGATATCTGGAAACATTTCGATGCGGTAAAGAATGGCAGGGTTTATGATCTGACCTATGAGTATTTCGGTATGAGTGCTACCTTTGCTTATCCTAAAGCTCTGAAGGAATTGCAGCCGATCTTGTATCCTGAGAGTGATGAGGACCTGGAGAAAGCAAAGAAAAACAGTGAAAATGCGCAGTCGGAGGCTGCTTCCTCGGATGCAACGAAGAAGTACGAGAAAAGCCAGAAAGCGCAGAAAACCGGAAAGAAAGAGGAGGAGTAACAGGGAATGGATAAAAACAGAGAAAAAAGAAAGCGTATCCGGGCAGTTCTTTCCTTTGTGATCATGACACTTGGTCTGGTGGTGCTGTTTTTCGCAGCAATTAATATCGGAAGCCTGAAGGTTTCTTTCGGGGAGCTGATGCGTGGGCTGTTTGTGGAGCGGATCGATGCAGTTGCTACGATCTATGACCTGCGTTTTCCGCGTATTATTATTTCGATGCTTGCAGGAGCTGCTATTGCAGTGTCTGGTGTGCTGTTTCAGGCGGTACTGAAGAATCCGCTGGCAGACCCTGGAATTATTGGTATTTCCAGTGGAGCCAGTTTCGCGGCAGTGCTGATCACGGCATTTGCACCACAGCTGTATTTCTTCACCCCGCTGGTGGCTTTTGCCGGAGGTGTGATCGCATTTCTGATGGTGTATTGTCTGTCATGGAAGGGAGGCTTAAGTCCTCTTCGCATTATTCTGACAGGTGTGGCTGTGGATGCGTTTTTTACAGGACTTTCCAGTGCGTTCAACAGCATGAGCGGCGGAAATATGTCCGGTGTGGCATCCATCGTAGAGGCGAACATTACACAGAAAACATGGGATGATGTTACCACACTGGTGCCTTATGTGATCGCGGGACTTTTTCTGGCGTGTCTGTTTATCGGAGAGTGTAACCTGATGTCACTGGAGGATAAAACAGCCAGAAGTCTGGGATTGAATGTAAATGCTACCAGGATCGTGATCTCTCTGATCGCAGTGTTGTTGGCAAGTATTTCTACTGCCATTGCAGGTGCCATCAGCTTTCTGGGACTGATCGTTCCGCATATTGGAAGAATTCTGGTGGGAAGTGATCATAAGGCACTGATCCCGTTTTCTGCACTGGCAGGGGCGTTTACTTTCCTGCTGGCGGATACCATCGGAAGGACCATTGCAGCACCTTATGAGGTCAGTGCGGCAGTGATCATGAGTGTGGTAGGCGGTCCGTTCTTTATTATTCTTCTGAGGAGGTCAAGGAAATATGCAAACTGAGAGAATACCAAATCAGCCGGAACAGGGAAGCCAGACAGCGCAGAAACCTGCCATGGAGGTCAGGGATGTGTACTTTTCCTATGGAAAGAATCCAATCCTCAAAGGTGCATCCCTGTCTGTACAGAAGGGTAAAATTACCACGATCCTGGGAGCCAATGGATGCGGCAAATCTACACTTTTCTCCCTGATGACGAAGAATCTGACTCCTGATAAGGGGAAGATCCTGATGGGAAAAAAGAACATAGCCAATCTGAGATTGAATGAATTTGCCCTGCGTGCAGCTATTGTTCATCAGTATAATACAGCGGCAGATGATATTACAGTAGAGCGACTGGTTTCATTCGGACGCACTCCTCATCTGGGTGTAATGGGAATCCAGGGAGAAGAGGATGAGAAATTTGTAGAGTGGGCTATGGAGGTAACAAATATTACTCAACTTCGTGACAGAGAGCTGTCCAGACTGTCCGGCGGACAGAGACAGCGTGTATGGATCGCCATGGCGCTGGCACAGGGAACGGAAATTCTTTTTCTGGATGAGCCTACCACTTACCTGGATATCCGGTATCAGATCGAGATTCTGGAGCTGGTGAAGAAACTGAACCGTGAATACGGGATGACGATTATCATGGTTCTTCATGAGATTAATCAGGCGATATATTTTTCTGATCAGATCATCGGATTGTGCGATGGTAAGGTGCTGGTGCAGGGGGAGCCGGATGAGGTGATCACAGAGGAGAGCATCCGGGCACTGTACGGAATTGAGCTGAAGGTGACCAGGATTGACGGGCGGAAATTTGTACTGACTGTGTAACAGAAAGACAGGATGGGAAACTGGTTGAATGCTGAAATTCGGGCAGCATACCGTTTGATTATATAAGGAGCGAAAGTTTATGAAAAATACATTCAGGATTCTGTGGCTGATCCTTGGCTTTCTTTGCCTGGGACTGGGGACTGTGGGAATTGTACTTCCGATTCTTCCTACGGTACCGTTTTATATGGCAACGTTATTCTGTTTTGCAAAAAGTTCGGAGAGACTGCATACCTGGTTTATGGGAACCGATTTATATAAGAAGCATCTGGACAGCTTTGTGCAGAAAAGAGCCATGACTATGGGAACGAAGCTTCGCATTATGGGAACTGTAACTGTGATCATGGGGATTGGATTTCTTTGCATGAAGAATGTACCTGTTGGAAGGATTTGCCTGATTGTAGTATGGGTCTGCCATGTGTTATACTTTTTCCTGAGAGTGAAAACCGTAAAAACGGAAAAGAAACACTTGCAGTCTGATATGAAGCAAGAAAGAGAAGCGGAAACAGGAAGAAGATGCAGGAAAATAACATAAGCAATAACTCAAAAGGGGCATAAAAAGGTAAAAAACTCATGATAAAAACAAGACTGGTGGGACTGTTATCCCATGCAAAAAAGTATATTGTATATACGATCCTGTGGCAGTGGGCAGCACTTTTGTCACAGGTACTGGCAGTTTTTTCGATTGTAGATTTACTGGAAAAGGTCGTATATCACAGTGTGACAACAGCAGCTGTTGAACGTACAGTGCTCACACTGATCCTGGTGGTGATCGTCCGGTTTATCTGCGAGCGGATGGGGGCGAGATCATCCTATCTGGCATGCGTGGATGTGAAGCGCATTCTGCGTGAAAAGATTTATGAAAAGATGCTGAAACTGGGAGCATCTTACAATGAACAGGTGTCTTCTTCGGAAGTAGTACAGGTATCAACAGAAGGTGTAGAGCAGCTGGAAACTTATTTCGGAAAATACCTTCCGCAATTATTCTATAGTCTGATCGCGCCGTTGACTTTGTTTATTATTCTCTGCAGAGTAAGTCTGAAAGCGAGTGTGATTCTCCTGATCTGTGTACCGCTGATCCCGATTTCTATTGTGGCAGTACAGAAGATCGCGAAGAAGTTATTAAACAAATATTGGAGTATTTATACAGGCCTTGGAGATTCTTTCCTGGAAAATCTGCAGGGACTGACAACTCTGAAAATCTATCAGGCAGATCAGCAGAAAGCAGATGAGATGGATGTGGAGTCCCAGAATTTCCGCAGGATCACTATGAAGGTCCTGACCATGCAGCTGAATTCTACAAGTGTGATGGATATTGTGGCATATGCTGGCGCTGCTGTGGGAATGGCAGTAGCTGTGTCGGAATTTCTGAAAGGGAATATTTCTGTATCAGGTACTTTATGTATTGTGCTGCTGGCAAGTGAGTTCTTTCTGCCATTGCGTCTGCTGGGATCTTTTTTCCATATTGCCATGAACGGAATGGCTGCCAGTGATAAGATCTTTAAGATTCTGGATCTGCCGGAGCCGGAGACAGGAGATCGGATGCTGCCGGAGGGGACTTTGGATATTTCGCTGAAGGAAGTGCACTTTGGATATGAGAAGGAGAGAGAAATCCTGAAAGGAATCAGTCTGGAACTTTCATCCGGAAGTTTTGTTTGTCTGGTGGGGGAATCGGGATGCGGTAAGAGTACGATTGCCGGAATCCTTTCCGGAAAGAACCGGGGATACAGCGGAGAGATACAGATTGGAGAAATCCCACTTTCAGATGTAAATGAGACAGATTTGGTGAAGAAAGTGGTACTTGTACGTCATAACAGCTATCTTTTTAAAGGAACTGTGGAGGAAAATCTTCGAATGGCAAAACCAGATGCCAGTGAGGCTCAGATGAAGGCAGTATTGGAGAAAGTGAACCTTCTGGGATTTCTGGAAACGCAGGAAGGACTTCAGACGAAGTTGTTGGAAAAGGCCGGAAACTTGTCAGGCGGACAATGCCAGAGACTGGTAATTGCCAGAGCTCTTCTGGCAGACGGCGCTGTGTATATTTTTGATGAAGCTACTTCCAATATAGATGTGGAGAGCGAGGAGCTGATCATGAAGGTGATTCATGAGATCGCCAGAACAAAGACTGTGCTTCTGATCTCACACAGGCTGGCAAACGTGGTGGATTCTGACCAGATTTATTTCCTGAAGGACGGAGAAATAAAAGAAGGCGGAAAACATGAGGAACTGATGAGGATGAACGGGGCGTACAGACATCTGTATGAAAGCCAGATGGCTCTGGAGAATTATGGAAAGGAGGGCAAGCGCGGATGAGTGATAAAAATACAGGAAATCAGGCAGTGAAACGCAGAAGTGCCCTCTCGATCATGGGAAGTCTGATCGGTCTGGTGAAGCCTCTGCTTTATATTATGCTGGCTGCTATTGTGCTGGGAACGGCCGGGTATCTGTGTGCTATTTTTCTCACGATTCTGGCCGGGCAGGTGATCGTGCACGGACTTCTGACAGGAGAAGCAGGAACATTAGCAGCTGGGGTGGCAGGTGGTGTGCCGGATATCACAATAAAGAATACGTGGCTGATAAATACACCTGTAAAAACGATTATTATTGTAATGATCATCATAGCAGTTCTCCGTGGAATCCTGCATTATGCGGAGCAGTATTGTAATCATTTTATCGCATTTAAACTGCTGGCGATCATCCGGCATAAAGTGTTTGCCGCGTTGAGAAAGCTCTGCCCGGCAAAACTGGAAGGGAGAGATAAGGGAAATCTGATTTCGATCATTACAACAGATATTGAGTTGCTGGAGGTGTTTTATGCACACACTATTTCTCCTATTGCTATCGCGACACTGACTTCAGTGATCATGGTGGTGTTTATCGGAAGATATCATTGGATGATGGGAATGCTGGCACTGGCAGGTTATCTGATAGTGGGAGTTGTGATCCCTATGTGGAACGGCAGACGTGGAAGTCAGATGGGAATGGAGTTTCGAACCGGTTTTGGTGAGCTGAACAGTTTTGTACTGGATTCTCTCCGGGGACTGGATGAGACTATTCAGTATGGTCAGGGGGAGAAACGAAAAGAACAGATGTCAGAGCGCTCCCAATGTCTTGCAGGGATGCAGGAAAAATTAAGCAAAATGGAAGGTGCTCAGAGATCATTTACCAATATGGTGATACTGGCGGCATCATTTGGAATGCTGGCACTGACAATATGGCTGTATGATAAAGGACAGATCGGATTCGAAGGAATTCTGACCTGTACGATTGCCATGATGGGATCTTTCGGACCGGTGGTGGCGCTGTCAAGCCTGTCGAATAACCTGAATCAGACTCTGGCAAGTGGTGAGAGAGTACTTTCATTGTTAGAAGAGACACCATTGGTTCAGGAGATTACGGGTGATGTATCCGAAAAAGTATCAGATGTAGCTGATTATCGTGCGTTTGCCGGAGCAGAAGCAAAGAACGTTACATTTGCTTATGAAAATGAAATAATCCTGAATGATTACTCACTGAAACTGGAGCCAGGCAAGATCACCGGCATTCACGGAGCCAGCGGGTCAGGAAAATCTACGCTTCTCAAACTGCTGATGCGTTTCTGGGATGTAAATGCAGGTTATGTGTCTGTAAATGGCAGAGATGTAAGAGAGATTCCTACACGACATCTTCGGAATATGGAGAGTTATGTAACGCAGGAGACTCATCTGTTTCATGATTCTATTGCTAATAATATAGGAATTGCGAAGTCGGGGGCTTCCAGAGATGAGATTATGGAAGCTGCGAAGAAAGCTTCCATACATGAGTTCATTATGACGCTTCCGAAGGGTTATGATACAGAAGTTGGTGAACTTGGTGATACGTTATCTGGCGGTGAGAAACAGCGGATTGGAATCGCCAGGGCATTTCTCCATGACAGTCCGATGATTTTGATGGATGAGCCTACTTCTAATCTGGATTCGCTGAATGAGGGAATTATTCTGAAGGCATTGAAAGAGACTTCAGAAAAAAAGACAGTGGTACTTGTATCACACAGAAAATCTACGATGAACGTAGCAGATGTTGTGTTCGAAATGAAAGACGGCAGGATCTCCTGATCCTGCCACTTTTTATACAAAAACTGCTGCCTGAGAATACCCAAGTTCACTGACAGCTTTTGTAAAATTTTCCAATTCTGCAACTTGCAGAAAACTCTGTAAATTCCGCAATTCCATAAAATACCTCCGTAGTCTGCAAATCGATAATACCTTGATTATAGAAAAAAATGTCAAAAAAGTAATATTGGTAAAAATGCCTTATTCCTTACCATTCGGTCATTCATTTTCCTTTATGAAAGTAAGTACGAAAGATAGAGCTTACGCAATTTATACATATTTGTGCCAATTGCGTATTCAAACATTGTTACTGTATGTTAGAATATAAGAGAGGTATTTAATGAGTAATACAATATTTGATGATGTATTTCGTACAATGATTGAGAAAATGCCATATCTGGCAGTACCTTTGATTAATGAAGTGTTTCACACTTCTTATCCGGAGAATGTACCGATTGTACAGCTTCGCAATGAACATCAACAGGAAAATGGGGAAATCATCACGGATTCCTGTTTAAAGATTGCTGGTAAATTGTATCATATTGAATGCCAGAGTGTAGATGATACAACTATGGCAATTCGTGTGATAGAATATGATTTTTCCATAGCAATTGAAAATGCACAGAAGCAGGGGCGCAGATACAGGATAGATTTTCCGAAGTCTTGCGTATTATATTTAAGAAGTGGAAACAATACACCGGATTTTCTGGAGATAGAGATGGTGCTTCCGGATGAAAACATAGTACATTATCAGGTTCCGACGATTAAGCTGGAGACATATACGAGAGACAGTATTTTTGAAAAGAATTTACTGATGCTGTTGCCGTTTTACATTATGCGATATGAAAAGGACATTCATGAAATGAACGAGAATCCAGAAATGTTCCAGAATTTACTAAATGAATATGATGAAGTTAGGACAAATCTGGAAAAAGGACTGTCAGGAACAGATAAGGCAGTTCTGTATATGAATTTAAATAAACTGATCATAAAAATAGCGGACTATATATGCCAGAATGAAGAGAAAGTCCGGAAAGGAATAGGTGAGATTATGGGAGGAAAAGTTCTTGAACTGGAATCTGAAAGGCTCGAACGGCTTCGAAAAGAGGCTGAAGCAGAGGCTAAAGAAAAAGGAGAAAAAATAGGAAAAGAAATCGGAGAAAAAATCGGGAAAGAAATAGGAAAAGAAATAGGAAAAGAAATCGGGAAAGAAATAGGGAAAGAAATAGGGAAAGAAATAGGGAGAACAGAGGGTGAGGAACGCTTAAGTACTTTAATTAATCATCTGATCATGGATGGACGGAGTACAGAAATACAGTCTGTTGTGACAAATGTGGAAACTCGAAAACAATTATATGAGGAATATGGTATCCTACCATAACGGATTTAATCTTTTGATAAAGCACATTGAAACCATCTAGGCACACTAGGTTGTTGAATATCCGCTTGATCAGACAGGATTTTTAAAGATAGATGTGCAGACGCTATTGATTTTCTGCAAGAAATTGGATATAATAGGTACAGAATTTTGAAATACACAACTATGAATAGGCTCAACAAGGAGGGACAGTCTTACAATGAAAATCGGAAATGATATTTATTATGTAGGTGTAAATGATCATCAGGTAGATCTGTTTGAGGGACAGTATGTAGTGCCGAACGGTATGTCATACAACTCATATGTGATCATGGATGAAAAGATCGCAGTTATGGATACTGTAGATGCTAATTTCAAAGATGAATGGCTTGAAAACGTAGAAAAAGTCCTGAACGGTGCGAAACCGGACTATCTGATCGTACAGCATATGGAACCGGATCATGCTGCAAACATCGAGAACTTCATGAAAGCATATCCCGACACAACAGTTGTTGCCAACACAAAGACTTTTACCATGATGGAGAATTTCTTCAGAAAACTGAACCTGGATGGAAAGAAGCTGGTAGTTGCAAACGGTGACAGCCTGACACTTGGAAAACATGTGCTGACTTTTGTATTTGCACCAATGGTTCACTGGCCGGAGGTTATGGTTACCTATGACAGCACAGACAAAGTTCTCTTCTCCGCAGACGGATTCGGTAAATTCGGAGCACTTGATGTAGAAGAAGACTGGGACTGCGAAGCACGCCGCTATTACATAGGAATTGTTGGAAAGTACGGTGCACAGGTTCAGAAACTTCTGAAAGCAGCAGCAACTCTGGATATCCAGACCATCTGTCCACTCCACGGTCCGATCCTCACAGAGAACCTTGGACATTACCTTGAGAAATATGATATCTGGTCCTCCTACAAAGTAGAGAGCGAAGGTGTTGTGATCGCCTATACATCTGTATATGGAAACACAAAGAAAGCAGTAGAACTTCTGGCACAGAAACTGGAAGAAAAAGGATGTCCGAAAGTAACTGTATTTGACCTTGCAAGAGATGACATGGCAGAAGCAGTGGAAGATGCTTTCCGTTACGGCAAACTGGTACTTGCCACAATTACATACAACGGAGATATTTTCCCGTTTATGCGTACCTACATTGAGAACCTTACAGAACGCAGCTACCAGAACCGTACCATCGGTCTCATCGAAAACGGAAGCTGGGCACCTGCAGCAGCAAGAATCATGCAGGGAATGTTCGAAAAGAGCAAAAACATTACATGGCTTGAAAATAATGTAAAGATCACTTCTTCCTTAAGCGAAGCAAACGAAGCAGAGATTGAGGCTATGGCAGAGGAACTCTGCAAATAATTGATAATTGTAAACAGCAGGATCGAAAGATTCTGCTGTTTTTCAGAATAAGATAAACCCGTGAGAGAAAGGCAGGAACAAAACATGACAGTAGCAGAAGTTATAAAGAAAATGGTAGAGTATTCCAAGGGAGATCTTCATGATATCAACCATTTCATGAAAGTATACGCATATGCAAGAACAATCGCAGAAGGCGAAAATCTGTCACCGGAGCAGCAGAAGCTGGTGGAGGTGACTGCGGTTGTCCATGATATTTCCTGTCCTCTCTGCAGAGTAAAATACGGAAATGCCAACGGCAAACATCAGGAGGAAGAAAGTGCGGCACTGATAGAGGAATTTTTCGCAGATTCAGATTTACCGAAAGAATTTGTAGATCGTGTTTCTTATATTGTAAGTCATCATCATACAATAACCGGAATCGACGGTATTGATTATCAGATTATGATAGAAGCAGATTATCTGGTAAATGCAGATGAGAGTAATTTCTCCGGAAACAATGTGAGAAACATGCTGGAAAAAGTATTCAAAACAGAGACAGGAAAATTCCTGCTCCAGTCTATGTATCAGAAGAGGCTGAATGCTGAAGAATAAAAAGAAACGTTAAGAAAGATTATGAATGATAAAAAACTGGCGCAGAAATGTGCCGGTTTTTTTGTGGGAAAATCCAGGGATTATAATTTGTTTGTATTACAATTATATGTGGACGAGAAGTTATAATAAATATAAAAAATCTGGCACCTGAAAATTTATTTAAAAGATATGAAACTTTTCTCTATAATTCCCTATCTAATAAGTGTAAAACAAAACAACAAAGCTTCATTCGAATGAAACATATTTGTAAACATAAGAGCTACTGGATATGAAGTAAACAGTAACACATAAAACTCTAAGCAAGGAGGATCAGCATTTGATACAGTTGGTAAAACGCTCCATCTCAGGAGATGCGGATGCATTTCTGGAACTGATGGAAAAGAATTCTCTGGCAATGTACAAGGTGGCAAGGGGAATCCTGGATAATGATGAGGATGCCGCAGATGCCATACAGGATACCATACTTACCTGCTTTGAAAAAATACATACACTGAAGAATCCGGAATATTTCAAAACCTGGATGATCAGGATCCTGATCAATGAATGCAATAAAATCCACAGACACTACAAAAACTTCAGCAGAGCCGAAGAACTTCCGGAAGTCCCCGGACAGGATATGTCCATTGAGGAATTTGAGTTCAAGGAAATGCTTGGAATGTTGGACGAATCCTACAGGATCATACTGGTTCTGTACTATGTAGAGGGATTTCGGATCGCAGACATTGCTTCTATATTAAATATGAATGAAAACACAGTAAAAACCAGACTGGTCAGAGCCCGGGTGCAGCTAAAGCAGGAATATACTTCAGCAGAAGACAATATTCAGAAGAAAAGACTGCAGCAGAAGAAAAACAGAGAATTCACAGGTATCACAGAAGAGCTTGCAAAAGATCAGAATGGAAATCTGAGAACAGGATCAGTAACAGCAGGAAGCATAACGGTAAGTGCAAGAAAGGGATGAAGTAATTATGGCGAAGAAATTGGATTTTGATAAAGAAAAGAATAACAGAAATGACAATGCAATAGAGGAAATCATGCAGGCAGATTTTCCGTTGCCAAAGCAGGCGGAAGATGCAAAAAACGAAGCATTTGCCAGGATCAGGGAAATGGCAGCAGCTTCTGGAAATGTGGAAAATGCAGAGAATATGGTACGAAGATTACCGGAGAAATCAACAGAAAAATCAACAAAGAAATCAACAGGAAGTTCCGGAAAGAAATCATCAGGAACAGCAAAATCGCAAAAGAAATTCAAAGCAGTATACAAAACAGCTTTGGGACTGACTGCAGCTGCAGCTGTATTTTCAACAGTATGTATCACAAACCCGGCATTTGCAGAGAACATTCCTCTGGTTGGAAATGTATTTAAGCAGCTCGGCAATTCCCTGGGATTTTATGGTGATTATTCGAAATATGCAAAACAGCTGACAGATTCCACAGAAGTTACACAGTTTGCAGATTCTGATGAAAGTCAGGAGGGCAGCAGTAATTCTCAAAATGCTCAGGCTGAGGATCAGAATACAACAGAAAATAACAATGCAGATAAAACGAAAGACAATGAATCATACAGTAAAACAGTAGATGGAACAACTGTCACGCTTTCAGAAGTATATTGTAATGAAATGGCTCTGTACCTGTCGATGACAATCCATACAGAGGATAGATTCCCGGATACATTTATTACATCTGATGGAAAACCCAATATTAAGCTCAGCGAAAATTCTACAGTGAAATATGATTACATGGATGGAAAAAGTAATCTGTTCAATGCTTATCTGGATGGAAAAATGCTGGATGATAACACCTATGCAGGAGTTTTGCGTATTCCTGTGGAAGATATGACAGTGGATGATGCAGGATGGACAAAATTTTATGAGGTGCGTAATGCATTTTTCAAAGAAAAAGGGATTGATGTAGATTCTGAGGACTTTAGTTTTGATAAGTTAGCCCAGACACTGGGAATGGATGAATACAGTGATGAGAAGCTTCCTCAGGTGGGAGGTCCGGCAATCAGTGATTATGTCAAAGACATCAAAGTACCTGACAGGTTTGCCATGGAGCTGGATCTGAAAGATATTGTGGGTACTCTTCCGGAGAATCAGGATACCACTCCGGATATCCCTCAGGATCTGTGGGATGAATATGATCAGAAAATGGCAGAGCATGGAATCAGTACAGACGATGCAGATTATGAGAGCCTGACAGAAGAGCAGAAGGATCTGGAGCATCAATTTTTCACTGAGATGTGGAATGAGTATTTTGAACGATATCCTGAGGCAAATGAAGGTAATAACAGATATAACTCATGGACACTGAAGGGTGAATGGAAGTTCAACGTAGATGTAGAGAAAAATACTTCCGATACTGTTAAAAAGGATGTAAATGTGGTAGATGAAAATGGAGACGGTGTTCTCTCCATTACGAAAACACCATTTGAGATCACTATGAAAATGCAGGATCCGGAAACAAAATATGTTGCCGTTATGCTGGATGCCAATGGAGATATCATGCCATATGGCGGAGTGGCAAATAGTAATGCGGACACATATGCAATACAGGACAGGGATATTTCCACAGTATATATCTATCTCTGCGATTACTATGAATACATGGACGAGCTGAAAGGCTACTACTGGTCTGATGACTACGAAGAAAAAGCAAAGACCAAGACCTTCAAACAGCTCCTGGACGAACGGGCAGTTGCCGGTACAGAAGTACATTTTGATACAGATAAATAATGCTATAAAGAGACCTTTTGATATTGATATCAGATGATAAAGTCCTATAACTGAAACAGCATCTTCCCGATTTTCTGCAGAAAGATGCTGTTTTGTTTTTTTTAATAAAAAAGGTCAGAAAAACAGTAGAATCTGAGCCAAGTTAATGTTACAATGTAGGCGTCTCAAAAAAAGAGTGCAGAAGGGAGCCAAAACAAAATGGACTACGCAAAAGAATCTTTAAAAATGCATTATGAGTTAAAAGGTAAAATTGAGGTTGTATCAAGAGCCAAAGTAGATTCCAAAGATGCTTTAAGCCTTGCTTACACACCGGGTGTTGCTCAGCCTTGTCTGGAGATCCAGAAGGATGTAAACAAGAGCTATGATCTGACAAGACGCTGGAATACAGTTGCTGTTGTAACAGACGGAACTGCAGTACTTGGACTGGGAGATATCGGACCGGAAGCAGGTATGCCTGTTATGGAAGGCAAATGTGTACTCTTTAAAGAATTTGGCGGTGTAGACGCGATTCCGCTCTGTGTCCGCAGTAAAGATGTTGATGAGATCGTTAAGACAGTAAGCCTCCTGGCCGGATCCTTTGGAGGAATCAACCTTGAGGATATTTCCGCACCGAGATGTTTTGAAATCGAAAAGAAACTGAAAGAATGCTGTGATATTCCGATCTTCCACGATGACCAGCACGGAACAGCAGTTATCACACTTGCAGGTGTTATCAACGCATTGAAACTGGTTGGCAAGAAGCTTGATGAAGTGAAGATCGTTACTTCCGGAGCAGGTGCTGCAGGTATCGCTATCATCAAACTGTTAATGTCCATGGGACTTAAGAATGTAATCATGACAGACAGAAAGGGTGCGATTTACGAAGGCAGAGAAGGATTAAACCCGATCAAAGAAGAGATGGCTAAGATCACAAACTTCAACAAAGAGAAAGGTACTCTTGCAGAAGTGATCAAAGGCGCAGACATCTTCATCGGTGTATCCGCACCTGGAACACTGACACAGGATATGGTCCGCACAATGGCAAAAGATCCTATCATCTTTGCATGTGCAAACCCGGTACCTGAGATTTTCCCTGACGAAGCAAAAGCAGCAGGCGCAGCAGTGGTATCCACAGGACGTTCTGATTACCCGAACCAGGTAAACAACGTACTCTGTTTCCCGGGACTCTTCCGTGGTGTACTGGACGCAAGAGCATCAGATGTTAACGATGAAATGAAAGTTGCAGCAGCATATGCAATCGCAGGTCTGGTAAGCGACGAAGAATTAACAGCGGAATATATTCTTCCGGCAGCCTTTGACCCACGTGTAAAAGACGCTGTAGCTAAAGCTGTAGCAGAAGCAGCAAGAAAATCAGGCGTAGCAAGGATCTAAGTAAATAGAATAATGAAGCCCTCTGTTTTCATGTGAGCAGCATGCAGACAGAGGGCTTTTTTGCATAATATTCAATCTGACCTCTAAAAAATTAAAAAAATTGGTCATTGAAATAATGACACATTTCGCGTATGATAACTTCAACATATTGATGCGTCAATATATAAAAAATCTGATAGTGAAAATCAAACAGGCAATTTGGCTTATTGATATGAGCCTTCTATCAGATCATACGAGAGGGGACAGTTATTATGAATACTCAGAACAGCACAATTACAAAGCTTGCAGAGACAGCTCTTATGGCTGCGTTATGCTATGTATCTTTTACATTCTTACAGATTAAGATTCCTGTACCGGGCGGTGATGCAACATCCATCCATATCGGAAATGCATTCTGCGTACTGGCAGCACTTCTGATCGGCGGTGTATACGGCGGGTTATCCGGTGCCATCGGAATGGGAATTGCAGACCTGATGGATCCTGTATATATCACAGGTGCACCAAAGACATTTGTACTGAAATTCTGTATTGGCCTGATCACAGGTCTGGTAGCACATAAGATTGCAAAGATTAATGAAAGTACAGATAAGAAATATGTTTTCAAATGGAGTGTGATTGCTTCTGTAGCAGGTCTTGCATTTAATGTTGTGGCAGATCCAATAGTAGGATATTTCTACAAACAGTATATTCTCGGACAACCTCAGGAACTGGCACAGGCACTTGCAAAAATGAGTGCTGTAGCGACATTATTTAATGCAGTGGTTTCTGTGATCCTGGTAGCAGTGATCTACAATGCAGTACGTCCGGTACTGATCAAGAGTCATCTGCTTACAGTCACCGGTAAGAAAAAAGAACAGGCAGCATAAACGGATACAAAATGAATAAGACATAATAAAACAGCATTTCGGATGCAGAACCTGAAATGCTGTTTTATTATGTTGTAGAAAATTGCTCAGTAATGTTCCTATAACATGATAAAGCTCCGGGCAGGATTAAGATGCATTATTTACGAGAAAGGCTATAAGAAGATTGATATGATTTTAATCAGAAAAACTTACTGATGTAATTGAGGATGCTGGTCATAGAAAGTCAAAATAGTATAAAAATTAGTCAAAATTTCAGTGGAGCTTTCTGAATAATCGCGATATAATCAAATTACTAAAAGAAAGTTGCTACAAAATACAAGAGTTTTTTCGTATATCAGAATTTTTTTGCTGTATGACCAGTTGCGCAGGCATACAAGAAAAAACTAAGATTTAAGGAGGATTTTTACAATGGGAATGCCATCATGGTTGGAGAACATCGTATTTTATGAAATTTATCCACAGACTTTTCTGGATACAGACGGGGACGGAATCGGAAATATCCAGGGAAT
>CAKRWH010000032.1:0-30373 GCA_934416185.1 uncultured Blautia sp.
GACTTCGCTGATTACCTGGTAGAAGACTACAACATCAGAACATTCCTTAAAAAGAAATTATACAGCGCAGGTGTTTCTAAAATCGAAATCGAAAGAGCATCTGACAGAGTTAAGATTATCATCTACACAGCTAAACCTGGTATCGTAATCGGTAAAGGCGGCGCTGAGATCGAAAAAGTTAAAGCTGAATTAAAGAAATTCACAGATAAGAAGCTTATCGTAGATATCAAAGAAGTAAAGAGACCAGACAGAGATGCTCAGTTAGTAGCAGAGAATATCGCATTACAGCTTGAGAATCGTATCTCTTTCAGACGTGCAATGAAATCTACAATGCAGAGAACAATGAAGGCCGGAGCAAAAGGTATCAAAACATCCGTATCCGGACGTCTTGGCGGTGCTGATATGGCTCGTACAGAGTTCTACAGCGAAGGAACTATTCCGCTTCAGACACTTCGTGCAGATATTGACTATGGATTCGCAGAAGCAGACACAACATACGGCAAAGTTGGCGTAAAAGCTTGGGTCTACAATGGCGAAGTACTTCCAACAAAAGGAACTAAGGAAGGGAGCGATAAATAATGTTAATGCCAAAAAGAGTAAAACGTCGTAAACAATTCCGTGGCTCCATGAGAGGAAAAGCCCTCAGAGGTAATAAAATCAATTATGGTGAATTCGGACTTGTTGCAACCGAACCGTGTTGGATTCGTTCCAATCAGATCGAGGCAGCCCGTGTTGCTATGACCCGTTACATCAAACGTGGTGGTCAGGTTTGGATTAAGATTTTCCCAGATAAACCAGTAACAGCGAAACCAGCAGAAACACGAATGGGTTCCGGAAAAGGTGCCCTTGAATACTGGGTAGCAGTTGTTAAGCCAGGACGTGTAATGTTCGAAATCGCAGGCGTTTCAGAAGAAATCGCTCGTGAAGCATTACGTCTTGCAATGCACAAGTTACCATGTAAATGCAAAATCGTTTCTCGTGCAGACTTAGAAGGCGGTGATAACAGTGAAAATTAATAAATTCGTGGAAGATTTAAAGGCAAAATCAGCTGCAGAATTAAATGAAGAATTAGTAGCTGCTAAAAAAGAACTTTTCAATCTGAGATTTCAGAATGCAACTAATCAATTAGAGAACACAAGCCGCATTAAAGAGGTTCGCAAGAACATTGCAAGAATCCAGACAGTAATTACTGAGCAGGCTAACGCTTCCAAATAATAGGAGGAAACTATCGTGGAAAGAAATCTGAGAAAAACCCGCGTGGGTAAGGTTGTCAGCAATAAGATGGACAAGACCATTGTAGTTGCAATTGAAGACCATGTAAAACATCCTCTTTACAAAAAAATCGTGAAGAGAACATATAAATTAAAAGCTCATGATGAGAACAATGAGTGCAACATCGGAGATACCGTTAAGGTAATGGAGACCAGACCGCTGTCCAAGGACAAGAGATGGAGACTGGTTGAGATCGTAGAGAAAGCTAAATAAGGAGGAAACCAGTATGATTCAGCAGGAAACTAGACTGAAAGTTGCCGACAACACTGGTGCAAAAGAAATCCTTTGTATTCGTGTTATGGGCGGCTCTACAAGAAGATATGCAAGCATTGGCGATACAATCGTTGCTACTGTTAAAGATGCAACACCAGGCGGCGTTGTTAAAAAAGGTGACGTTGTAAAAGCTGTTGTAGTTAGAACTAAAAAAGGCGCTCGTCGTAAAGACGGATCTTATATCCGCTTCGATGAAAATGCTGCCGTAATCATTAAAGACGACTTAACTCCGAGAGGAACACGTATCTTTGGACCAGTTGCCAGAGAGCTTCGTGAGAAGAAATTCATGAAGATCGTTTCCTTAGCTCCGGAAGTATTATAGGAGGGTGCCTAATGTCAGCTATGAAAATTAAAAAAGGTGATACTGTAAAAGTTATCGCTGGTAAAGATAATGGCAAAGAGGGTAAAGTCCTTGCAGTAAACGCAAAAGACAATACCGTTATTGTTGAGAATATCAACAAGGTTACAAAACACAGCAAACCATCTGCAGCAAATCAGCAGGGCGGAATCATCACAAAAGAAGCTCCACTGCACATCTCCAATGTAATGCTGGTTGTTGATGGACAGGCTACAAGAGTAGGCTTCCAGATGGACGGAGATAAAAAAGTCCGTGTTGCTAAAAAGACCGGTAAGGTTATCGATTAATTAAGAGAGGAGGCATGACAAGTGAGTAGATTAAAAGAAATGTACAAAAATGAGATCATGGATGCCATGACCAAAAAATTTGGATACAAAAATGTTATGGAAGTGCCAAAACTCGACAAGATCGTAATCAATATGGGTGTTGGTGAAGCCAAAGAAAACGCTAAGCTTCTTGATGCTGCAATCGCAGATATGGAACTTATCACAGGACAGAAAGCAATCGCTACTAAAGCTAAAAAATCTGTTGCTAACTTCAAAATCAGAGAGGGTATGCCGATCGGTTGTAAAGTTACATTAAGAGGAGAAAAAATGTACGAGTTCGCTGATCGTCTGATCAACCTTGCACTTCCTCGTGTACGTGACTTCCGTGGTGTTAACCCGAACGCATTCGATGGCCGTGGAAACTACGCTCTGGGTATCAAAGAGCAGCTTATCTTCCCGGAAGTTGAATATGATAAAGTTGACAAAGTAAGAGGTATGGACATCATCTTCGTTACTACAGCTAAGACTGATGAAGAAGCACGTGAATTACTGACATTATTCAATATGCCGTTTGCAAAGTAATAGGAGGAACGATTCATGGCTAAAACAGCAATGAAAATCAAACAGCAGCGCAAACAGAAATTCTCCACAAGAGAATATACACGCTGCAACATTTGTGGACGTCCACATTCTGTTTTAAGAAAATACGGAATCTGCAGAATCTGCTTCCGTGAATTAGCTTACAAGGGACAGATCCCGGGCGTTAAGAAGGCTTCCTGGTAGGAACCGGATTTAAATATAAATAAACGATCGGCTGATTTTATCAGCCCGATCATGTGTCCAAGCGAGTTTTATGATCAAACAGGTAACAATGTAAACAATTAATATATATGCACATGTAAAGTCTGAAATTATAGGAGGAAACTAACATGACAATGAGCGATCCAATCGCAGATATGCTTACAAGAATCCGTAATGCAAACACTGCAAAACATGACACAGTAGATGTTCCGGCATCCAAAATGAAAATTGCAATTGCTAACATCCTTGTTGATGAAGGATATATTGCAAAATATGATTTAGTTGAAGACGGAGTTGTTAAAACTCTTCATATCACACTGAAATACGGTGAAGACAAAAACGAAAAAATCATCACTGGTTTAAAGAGAATCTCCAAACCTGGTCTTCGTATCTATGCAGGTAAGGATGAGCTTCCAAAAGTTCTTGGTGGACTTGGAATCGCAATTCTTTCTACAAACAAAGGTGTTATTACAGATAAAGAAGCTCGCAAACTTCAGGTTGGCGGCGAAGTATTAGCATTCGTTTGGTAATTTGAACCAAGATTTTTTATAGAGAATTAACTGAAAACAGAGAGGATGCAACATCCTCTCCGATAATCTAAGTAAGGAGGACAAACATATGTCACGAATTGGTAGACTTCCGGTTGCTATTCCTGCAGGCGTAGAAGTATCTGTCGCTGAAGGCAACGTAGTAACTGTAAAAGGACCAAAAGGAACACTCGAAAGAGCACTTCCTACAGAAATGGAAATCAAAGTTGAAGATGGTCATGTAGTAGTATCCAGACCAAACGACTTAAAGAAAATGAAATCTCTTCACGGTTTAACAAGAAGCTTAATCCACAACATGGTTGTTGGTGTAAGCGAAGGCTATACAAAAGAGCTTGAAGTTAACGGTGTAGGTTATAAAGCAGCAAAACAGGGCAAGAAGCTCACACTTAGCCTTGGTTACTCTCATCCGGTAGAAATGGAAGATCCAGACGGAATCGAAACTAAAGTAGATGGTAATAAGATTATCGTATCCGGTATCAGCAAAGAAAAAGTCGGCCAGTTTGCAGCTGAGATCAGAGACAAGAGAAGACCTGAGCCATACAAAGGTAAAGGTATCAAATATGTTGATGAAGTTATCAGACGTAAAGTTGGTAAGACTGGTAAGAAATAATTTAGGAGGGTGAGAAAATGGTAAATAAGGCATCTAGAGCGAAAATTCGTGAGAATAAGCATAGAAGATTACGTCATCATTTAAACGGAACTGCAACAACACCTCGTTTAGCAGTATTTCGTTCCAATAAGCATATGTATGCTCAGATCATTGATGACACTGTAGGAAAAACTTTAGTATCTGCTTCTACTCTTCAGAAAGAAGTAAGAGCTGAGTTAGAGAACACTGATGATGTAGCAGCAGCTGCACATTTAGGAACCGTTATTGGTAAGAAAGCTGTTGAAGCTGGCATCGAAAGCGTTGTTTTCGACAGAGGAGGCTATATCTACCACGGTAAAGTTAAAGCACTGGCAGACGCAGCAAGAGAAGCTGGGCTGAAATTCTAATAAGGAGGAGCGAAACACATGAAACGTAATCTTATTGATGCTAGTCAGTTAGAATTAGAAGATAAAGTAGTATCAATCAAGCGTGTTACCAAGGTTGTTAAAGGTGGTCGTAACTTCCGTTTCACAGCTTTAGTTGTTGTAGGTGACGGCAACGGACACGTTGGTGCAGGTTTAGGTAAAGCAGCTGAAATTCCTGAAGCTATCCGCAAAGGAAAAGAGGATGCTATGAAGAAATTAGTAACAGTAGCAAGAGACGAGAACAACTCCATTACACATGACTTCGTTGGAAAATACGGAAGCGCTGAAATGCTTCTGAAGAGAGCTCCAGAAGGTACTGGAGTTATCGCCGGCGGTCCTGCCCGTGCGGTAATCGAGTTAGCTGGTATCAAGAACATCCGTACAAAATGTATGGGATCCAGAAACAAACAGAACGTTGTTCTTGCAACAATCGAAGGCTTAAGACAGTTAAAAACTCCGGAAGAAGTTGCTAGACTTCGCGGAAAATCTGTTGATGAGATTCTGGCTTAAGGAGGAAATACAAAAATGGCAAACACATTAAAAGTTACATTAGTAAAATCTCCTATTGGTGCAGTTCCGAAGCACAAAAAAACTGTTGCAGCTATGGGTCTTACAAAAATGCACAAAACAGTTGAAATGCCGGATAACGCAGCAACAAGAGGAATGATTCAGCAGGTACAGCACCTGGTAAAGGTTGAAGAAGCTTAATTGCGATTTAACCAGAGAGAACTCTGATATGGATCTGATATGAGCCTGTCATTCATAAGAATGGCGGGAACATACAGAAACATATTCAGAAACAATACGATCTGAACTTATAGATTTGAAATAATAATAAGGAGGTGCCAACATGGAATTATCAAACTTAAGACCAGCAGAAGGTTCTAAGCACAGCGATAACTTCAGAAGAGGCCGTGGACATGGTTCTGGAAACGGCAAAACAGCCGGTAAAGGACACAAAGGACAGTTAGCTCGTTCCGGTCACAAGAAACCGGGATTCGAAGGTGGCCAGATGCCTTTATACAGACGTCTGCCTAAGAGAGGATTCAAAAACAGAAATACAAAAGAGATCATTGCAATCAACGTTGACGTACTGAACCGTTTCGAAGATGGTGCAGAAGTTACAGCAGAAAGCTTACTTGCAAGCGGTGCAATCTCCAAGATCGCTGATGGCGTTAAAATTCTTGGAAATGGTGAGCTGACAAAGAAACTTAATGTCAAAGTAAACGCTGTCAGCGAGACTGCAAAATCAAAAATTGAAGCTGCTGGTGGTACAGTAGAGGTGATCTAATGTTTGAAACTCTTAAAAATGTTTTTAGAGTGAAAGAAATGAGACGTAAGCTGCTCTACCTGATATGGATGATTTTTGTCATCCGTATCGGTTCACAGATTCCGGTTCCCGGAGTTGACAGTGATTTCTTCAAACAGTGGTTCAGCAGCAACACTGGGGACGCATTCAATTTCTTTGATGCGTTCACCGGTGGTTCATTTGAAAGAATGTCAATTTTCGCATTGAACATCACACCTTACATCACATCTTCTATTATCATCCAGCTTCTTACCATTGCCATTCCGGCACTGGAAGAAATGCAGCGAGATGGTGAAGAGGGAAGAAAGAAGATGACTGCAATTACACGTTATGTAACTGTAGGTCTTGCTTTATTCGAGTCAATCGCAATGGCAATCGGTTTCGGCCGTCAGGGTATGATCCCGAATCTGAACTTCTTCAAAGGTGTTGTAGTTGTTGCCTGCCTTACAGCCGGTTCAGCTATGTTGATGTGGCTTGGTGAACGTATTACAGAGAAGGGCGTTGGAAATGGTATTTCCATCGTACTTACTATTAATATCATCTCCAGAATGCCAAGCGACTTGTCATTACTGTATGAGAACTTTATTAAAGGAAAAACAATTGCAAAAGGTACTCTTGCAGGACTGATCATTGCAGCTGTTATTCTTGTAGTAGTTGTTCTGGTACTTATCCTTAACGGAGCAGAGAGAAGAATTCCGGTTCAGTATTCCAAGAAAATGGTAGGAAGAAAACTGATGGGCGGTCAGTCCACTAATATTCCTCTGAAAGTTAACACTGCAGGTGTTATCCCGGTTATCTTTGCATCCTCTATTATGTCTTTCCCGACTGTTATTGCACAGTTAACAGGAAAGGGTAATGGTACAGGAATCGGAAGTGAGATTCTTCGTGGTCTTTCTTCCAACAATTGGTGTAATCCGAAACAGATCCAGTATACATGGGGACTGCTTCTTTACATCGTACTTTGCGTTTTCTTTGCATATTTCTATACTTCCATCACATTCAATCCGTTGGAAGTTGCAGACAATATCAAAAAGCAGGGTGGATTTATTCCAGGTATTCGTCCTGGAAAACCTACGTCAGATTATTTGACTAATATCTTAAATTATATTATATTTATAGGTGCAGTAGGTCTTATTATTGTGTGCGTTATCCCATTCATCTTTAATGGTGTATTTGGAGCGAATGTTTCATTCGGCGGTACATCCATCATCATCGTTGTTGGTGTTATCCTCGAAACTGTGAAACAGATTGAGTCACAGCTTCTCGTACGTAATTACAAAGGCTTCCTGAACAATTAAAAAGAGAGGTTGTGGTGCTTTGCATCACAGCCTTGATTTGCTAAAAGAAAACGGAGGGTATATCTTATGAAAATCATTATGTTGGGTGCACCAGGAGCAGGAAAAGGAACTCAGGCGAAGAAAATTGCTGCGAAATATCAGATTCCGCACATCTCTACCGGAGACATTTTCCGTGCAAACATTAAGAATGGAACAGAACTGGGCAAAAAAGCAAAAACTTATATGGATCAGGGACTTCTTGTACCTGATGAACTGACCTGTGATCTGGTTGTAGACAGAATTCAGCAGCCGGATGCAGCAAATGGTTATGTACTGGATGGTTTTCCAAGAACAATTCCTCAGGCAGAGTGCTTAACAGATGCTCTGAATAAGCTGGGAAGTAAAGTTGACTATGCAATCGATGTGGATGTTCCGGATTCCAATATTGTAAACCGTATGTCCGGAAGACGTGCCTGCCTCAAATGTGGTGCTACTTATCATGTAGTACATGCAGCTCCGAAGGTAGAAGGCGTTTGTGATACATGTGGAGAGAAACTGGTTCTTCGTGATGATGATCAGCCTGAAACAGTTCAGAAGCGTCTTAATGTATATCATGAGCAGACACAGCCGCTGATCGATTATTATACTAAAGAGGGAATTTTAAAATCAGTTGATGGTACTAAGGATCTGGAAGAAGTCTTTGCAGATATTGTTGCCATCCTGGGAGAGTAATCGGGTGTTTTTAAACACCATCTGGAGGTAAAATGTCGGTTTCTATCAAGACAGAACATGAAATTGAACTTATGAGAGAGGCAGGACATCTGCTTGAAAAAGTACATGATGGCCTGATCCCGTATATTAAACCGGGAATGAGCACCAAAGAAATTGATCGTATCGGAGAACAGATGATACGTGATATGGGCTGCATCCCGAATTTCCTGAACTATGGAGGATTTCCTGCATCATTCTGTATCAGTCTGAATGATGAGGTAGTTCATGGAATCCCGTCTGAAGACAAGATTATTCAGGAGGGAGATCTTGTAAAGATTGATGCCGGTCTTATTTATAAAGGGTATCATTCTGATGCAGCGAGAACTTATGCCGTTGGTGAGGTTTCACCGGAAGCCCGGAAACTGATGGATGTGACAAGAGAGTGCTTCTTTGAAGGAATCAAGGCTGCACGTGCCGGAAATCATCTGAATGATATTTCCAAGGCAATCGGAGCACACGCTGCAAAATATCATTACGGAATCGTCCGTGACCTGGTTGGACATGGAATCGGCACTCACCTTCATGAGGATCCGCAGATCCCGAATTTTCCGCAGAAGAGAAGAGGAGTTCGTCTGATGCCGGGTATGACACTTGCGATAGAGCCTATGATCAACTTAGGACGTGCAGATGTGGCATGGCTGGATGATGAGTGGACTGTAGTAACTATGGATGGTTCTCTTTCTGCACATTATGAGAATACGATTCTTATTACAGACGGAGATCCGGAGATTCTGACTCTTACGAAATAATTGGACGACATACAGGAGGTTTAAAATGTCAAAAGCAGATGTAATCGAAGTGGAAGGCACTGTTCTGGAAAAGCTGCCTAATGCGATGTTTAAAGTGGAACTGGAGAACAAACATGTGGTGCTTGCACATATCAGTGGAAAGTTACGTATGAATTTTATTCGTATTCTTCCTGGAGATAAAGTTACGATTGAACTGTCTCCGTATGATCTGTCTAAGGGCAGAATTATCTGGAGAGATAAATAAGAAATATTGGCTGCAGGATAATGCAGATAAAGAGAGCTGGAGGGATCTGGTTCTCTTTTTTTGTGTCAGAAGGGACGTGTATAAAAATAATTCATTTCATGTGCGGTTTCGGCATCTAAGATACCTGCAAATGCACATGAAATGAATTATTTTTATACGCTGTGTATTGGCAGTGGGAATGTTTAGTTGCTGGTGGTTTCGTAATTGGCGCTATGATGATCTGTAGGTATTTGTAGTATATTATTAGGAAGAATCAGGTAATCGGATAGTATATAGTGGGGGAGTAGATGGAAGAGAGGGGAGATTTGCGATTTTTCAGGAAGGGGATATTGGAATTTTGAAACTTGATATATGAAAAAATGGGGGAGAAAATGAAAAAGTGCGATTTTATTCAAAAAAATGCTTGCATTTTATTTTTGGCTGTGATAGTATATAAGCCGAACGCGTGAGTACGTTGTATTTGTGCGCTCAAAAAACTGCAGATTTTAATGAATTTACGGAAGGAGGATTTCCAGTGAAAGTAAGATCATCTGTAAAGCCGATCTGCGAAAAATGCAAGATCATTAAAAGAAAAGGATCTATCAGAGTAATCTGTGAGAATCCAAAGCACAAACAGCGTCAGGGTTAATTGACAGTTTTAAGTTTGTGTAACGTGCGGCTGCAGTATGAGACACCCGGAAGGGTTGTTCAGACTGTTAAAATAGTTTTAGCATGTATTGCCTAATACCGAGAGGCAACGTTGGCCCGTTGGCCGCAATAATTCGGAAAGGCTGCTTTTCGCCAATTGCAGCTGGGTGTTTTACCGAGGCACCCCAATTAGGAACTAAGAAATAAGGAAGTGATGTGTCCGATACATCCCATTTCACCTTACTTGAGTGAGAGAATTTGCGAGAGTAAGTGATGTACAGGCATTAAGGACTTTCAAAGTAGAAGATGGAGGAAACAGTACATGGCTCGTATAGCTGGTGTAGACTTACCAAGAGAAAAACGTATTGAAATCGGTCTTACCTACATTTATGGTATTGGTAGACCAAGCGCAGACAAAATCCTTGCAAAGGCAGAAGTTAATCCTGACACACGTGTCAGAGATCTGACTGATGACGAAGTAAAGAGACTTAGCGCAGTTATTGATGAGACAATGACAGTAGAAGGTGACCTTCGTAGAGAAATCGCCCTCAACATTAAGAGACTGCAGGAAATCGGATGCTACAGAGGTATCCGTCATCGTAAAGGACTTCCGGTTCGTGGTCAGAAGACTAAGACCAATGCTAGAACACGTAAAGGTCCTAAGAGAACAGTAGCTAATAAGAAGAAATAATCTGTAACATAGATAAATTTGATTGATAAATAGGAAAGTGTAGGTTAGTTTTAAAATGGCTAAAGTGACTAAAAAAGCGACTGCAAAACGTCGTGTCAAGAAAAACGTTGAACACGGACAGGCACATATTCAGTCTTCTTTCAACAATACAATTGTTACTCTGACTGACAATGAAGGAAATGCTCTTTCATGGGCAAGTGCTGGTGGTCTTGGATTTAGAGGTTCAAGAAAATCTACTCCTTATGCAGCACAGATGGCAGCTGAGACTGCAACAAAAGCTGCACTTATTCATGGTTTAAAAACTGTAGACGTTATGGTAAAAGGACCAGGATCAGGACGTGAAGCTGCAATCCGTGCCCTTCAGGCTTGCGGACTGGAAGTAACAAGCATCCGTGACGTAACTCCGGTACCACACAATGGTTGCCGTCCACCAAAACGCAGAAGAGTCTAATTTAGGAGGTATTTGAGAAATGGCAGTAAATAGAGTGCCTGTTCTGAAAAGATGCAGATCCCTTGGCCTGGATCCGATTTATTTAGGAATTGATAAAAAATCCACAAGACAGTTAAAACGTGCAAATCGTAAAATGTCTGAGTATGGTTTACAGTTAAGAGAAAAACAGAAAGCAAAATTCATCTACGGAGTTCTGGAAAAACCTTTCCACAACTACTACAACAAAGCTGATAGAATGCCGGGACAGACTGGTGCAAACCTTATGATCCTTCTTGAGAGCAGACTTGATAACGTAGTATTCCGTATGGGATTTGCCAGAACAAGAAAAGAAGCTCGTCAGATCGTTGACCACAAGCATGTACTTGTAAACGGAAAATGTGTAAACATTCCTTCTTACCTTGTAAAAGCTGGTGATCAGATCGAAATCAGAGAGAAATCCAAAGGTTCTGAAAGATATAAAGGTATCCTTGAAGTAACTGGTGGACGTCTTGTTCCGGAATGGATCGACGTAGATCAGGAGAACTTAAAAGGAACTGTAAAAGAACTTCCTAACAGAGAAGCAATCGACGTTCCGGTAAACGAGATGCTTATCGTCGAGTTGTACTCCAAATAATCCATAGGATTATATCATAGAAAATTACTTGGTAATATTTCTATTATTATACGATTCAGTGGTTGATTATTATCTTCCGCTGAATTGTAGTATTTGAATGAATACCCTCAAACTTTTATTAACCCAGAAGGAGGGAACCCTATAGTGTTTGATTTTAATAAACCTAAAATCGAGATTACCGAATTATCTGAAGATAAAAAATTTGGCAGATTCGTAGTTGAGCCTCTGGAAAGAGGATATGGAACTACACTTGGAAATTCTTTAAGAAGAATTATGCTGTCTTCCCTGCCGGGTGCAGCTGTAAGCCAGGTTAAAATTGATGGTGTGCTTCACGAATTCAGCTCCATTCCGGGCGTAAAAGAAGACGTAAGTGATATTATCATGAATCTGAAGAGCCTTGCTATTAAGAACCACAGTACAGACAATGAGCCAAAGACTGCATACATCGAGTGTGAAGGCAAAGGTGTTGTAACTGCTGCAGATATTCAGGCTGATCAGGATATCGAGATCATGAATCCGGATCAGGTAATTGCTACCTTAAACGGCGGCAAGGACTGCAGACTTGCTATGGAACTTACTATCACAAAAGGCCGTGGTTATATCAGCGCTGACAAAGGTAAATCTGATGATATGCCTATCGGTGTACTTGCAGTTGATGCAATTTATACACCAGTAGACAGAGTTAACATGATCGTAGAAAATACACGTGTTGGTCAGGTAACCGATTATGATAAGCTGACACTGGATGTGTACACAAATGGTACACTTGATCCGGATGAGGCTGTAAGCCTTGCAGCAAAAGTATTAAGCGAGCACTTGAGCCTTTTCATTGATCTTTCTGAGAATGCAAAAACCGCTGAGGTTATGATCGAGAAAGAAGACAATGAGAAAGAAAAAGTTCTGGAAATGAGCATTGATGAACTTGAGTTATCTGTTCGTTCCTATAACTGCTTGAAGAGAGCCGGCATTAATACGGTTGAAGAATTATGTAACAAGACTTCTGATGATATGATGAAAGTTCGTAACCTTGGTCGTAAGTCATTAGAAGAAGTTCTTGCGAAACTGAAAGAGCTGGGATTACAGCTTCAGCCTACAGAAGAGTAAGAACATTCTTAACGAAGAGATATTATACGGTGGGAATGCCTAAGCAGTCGGACAGTAAGACCGAACAAGCGTGCCCGGCTGTCCCACAGATGGAGGAAAATTAAATGGCAAAATATAGAAAATTAAGCAGAACTTCTGATCAGAGAAAAGCATTACTGAGAAACCAGGTAACAAATCTGTTATACAACGGAAAAATCGTTACTACAGAAGCTAAAGCAAAAGAAATCCGTAAAATCGCTGAAGGCCTTGTAGCTATGGCTGTTCGTGAAAAAGATAACTTCGAAACTGTTACTGTAACTGCTAAAGTTGCTCGTAAAGACGCTGAAGGCAAGAGAGTAAAAGAAGTTGTTGACGGAAAGAAGAAAACTGTATACGATGAAGTACAGAAAGAGATCAAGAAAGATGCTCCTTCCAGACTTCATGCTCGTCGTCAGATGATGAAAGTTTTCTATCCAGTTAAAGAAGTACCTGCAAAGGGCGCTGGAAGAAAGAAAAACACAAAAGACGTAGATATGGTTGCTAAAATGTTCGATGAGATCGCTCCAAAATACGCTGATCGTAACGGTGGTTACACAAGAATCGTTAAGATCGGACCGCGTAAAGGCGATGCTGCAATGGAAGTTCTGATCGAGTTAGTATAATTCTACTGAATTTTTGATTTTATATTTGTCCAAACGATAATGAGGCTGCATATATTGGGGAATTGTCCCCGTATATGCAGTTTTTTTGTTGATTTTATCTAGTATTATTGCTATGGGAATTGCGTTACCTGGGACAGTGTGAACAGTAATATGATTTCTGGGTTATTATGGCAATGCTGTTGATTGCCCTTGATTATTTGTGCCAGATAGCGTAAAATCGTAGAGTGTACAATTATCATTCAAGTGGATATTTGTAATTGAAGCAGGGGACTTACCTGAATCGGTTAAAAAGTGATTAGGAGTAAGTAAAAGCTGCTGATGTTTGTTTTTGGCAATTAAAGCATAGAGTTTATTTAGATGAACACATGAGAAAAAATGTAAGAGAGGAATACAAATGACTGCCAGGAGAATAAGAAATTGAGCCAGAATACTACAAAAAAGAAATCGGGTGTGGGCTATTGCATAAGGTTGCTTCTGCTGTTGGCAGAGTTACTGGCTGTTGCACTGTTCCTGTGGGGAAATGATGTTTATTCTTTATCTGCTGCCACCCCTGAATTTAAATGGGAGAACTATGAGACAATTGCACATGCTCTAGGGGGAATCAGTGATAAAACATATTTGAATTCAAAGGAGAGTTTCCTGGCAAATTATCAGATGGGATGCAGACTGTTTGAAGTTGATCTGACAAAAACATCTGATGATGTATGGGTCTGCAGACACAGTTGGAATCAGTCACTGGGACAATGGGAGGGGGATGAGAAGAATATTCTGTCCTCGCAGGAGTTTTTATCCAGACCGATCTATGGTCAATATACCCCAATGACTTTCGAAGATCTGCTGGTTCTATTGAGTGATTATCCAGATGCATTTGTCATGCTGGATTCCAAACAGTATTCTGTCCGTAATTACCAGAAAACACTTGAGGACTATGCAGATTATATAGAACTGGCACAGGAGGCCGGTATTCCTGAGGTGATGGGACAGATCATACCGGAGATTTATAATCAGGCAATGTTTGCGGGAACGGCACTGTTGTACAATTTTCCAGGATATATTTATTCTTTATGGAAGGAATATTCCACAGATGACCTGGTTGAGGTTGCAGCTTTTTGCAAAGAGAAGAATATTCAGGCGGCTACAGTCTATTATAAATACTGGTCAGAGGATGTGCAGAGGATTTTTGACAAACAGGGAATTAGATTATATATTTATACTGTAAATAATCTGAAGGAAGCACAGGACTATATGCAGGAAGGTGCTGCCGGTGTATGTTCGGATTATTTACGGGATACAGATTTTGAGTAATATGATGGTATATTATGATTTGTAATGATTTTTACAGCTAATAATTATATTATAAAAGGACATATGATACACAATGAAAATAAGAGTAATGATTGCTGTCTGGGCAGCAAAATTTGTAGGATACGTATGTAAGAAGATGGGAAGGCAGGGTGTGACCTGGGCCGGAAAAGTGGCTCTTAAGATTTGCCCGGATATTCTGGAACAGTTTTCCTTACAGGTGAGAAAAGCAATTTTTGCAACCTGCGGTACGAATGGAAAAACAACTACCAACAACATGCTTTGTGCAGCACTGGAAGCAGAAGGTCAGAAAGTAATCTGCAACCATACAGGCTCTAATATGCTGAACGGTGTTGTAGCAGCATTTGTACTTGCTGCGAAATGGAATGGAAAAATAGATGCCGATTATGCCTGCATTGAGGCAGATGAGGCATCTACCAGACATATTTTCCCAAGGATCAAACCGGATTATATGCTTCTGACAAATCTTTTCCGTGATCAGCTTGACCGTTATGGAGAGATTGATATTACGATGAATATTCTGGAAGAAATGATGCGTAAAGTGCCGAAGATGCAGATTATTGTAAATGGCGACGATGCATTATCTGCATATCTGGCCATGGATTCCGGCAATCCATACGTGACTTACGGGATTAGTAAACCAGTGGTTAAATCAGCAGCAAATGAGATTCGTGAAGGCCGTTTCTGTAAATGCTGTGGTGAGAAACTTGAATATCGTTTCTATCATTACAGCCAGCTTGGTGATTATTACTGTCCGAAATGTGGATTTGCAAGACCGAATCCGGATTTTGACGCAGAGAATGTAAAAGTTGGAGATCAGCTTAGTTTTAATGTAGAAGGAAAGCACATTGTAGCGAATTACAAAGGATTCTACAATGTATATAATATACTGGCAGCTTATGCCGGGGTTCGTACGGCTGGTTTTGAGGGAGATCATTTTGAAGATATGCTTCGCAAATTTAATCCGGAAAACGGTCGTATGGAGCAGTTTCGTATTAAGGGTACAGGTGTAACTCTGAATCTTGCAAAAAATCCGGCGGGATTTAACCAGAACATTTCTGCAGTTATGCAGGATCAGTCACCGAAGGATATTATTATCGCTATTAATGATAATGCACAGGATGGAACTGATATTTCCTGGCTTTGGGATGTTGATTTCGATCTTCTTGGAAATGAAACTGTGAAGTCTATTACAGTAAGCGGAATACGTTGTCAGGACATGCGTCTGCGTCTGAAATATGTAGATATCCCATCTGTTCTTGAGGGAGATGTGGAAAAAGCAATCCGTGACAGAGTAGAGGATGGTGTAGGTAATCTGTATGTGCTGGTAAATTATACGGCATTATTCAGTACCAGAAACATTCTGAAGAAACTGGAGGGCGAGAAATAATGAAAATAACAATAGGACATTTATATCCGGATCTTCTGAATCTTTATGGAGACAGGGGAAATATCCAGTGTCTGATGAAGAGATGCCAGTGGCGGGGAATCGAGGCTGAGACCATTCCGTTTGAACTGGATGACAAGATAGATTTTTCGAAACTGGATATCGTTCTTCTGGGTGGCGGTTCCGACAGGGAGCAGATGATCGTATGTGAGAAACTTCAGGAAATTCAGCCGGATTTTAAAGAATATGTGGAGAAAAATGGTGTTGTTATTGCAATCTGCGGAGGCTATCAGTTGCTTGGAAAGTATTATAAGACAGACCAGGGGAATATGAAAGGGCTGGATCTGGTTGATCTGTATACGGAGCAGGGAGAGGGTCGTCTGATTGAAAATATCGTTCTCCAGAGTGATTTGTTTGATATGCCGATCGTAGGTTTTGAGAATCATGGCGGCAGAACCTGTATCAATAATAATAAACCACTGGGAAAGGTTCTGTATGGAAAAGGAAATGATGGTAAATCAGGATATGAAGGGGTTGTGTATAAAAACGTGATCGGAACTTATCTGCATGGACCATTACTTCCTAAGAATCCGCAGCTCGCAGACTGGCTTATTAAACATGCACTGGAAAAGAAATACGGCAGAGAAATAGAACTTACACCACTAGATGACAGTCAGGAAAAAGAAGCAAACGACTATATATACCACAGATTTGTAAGAGGATAATTATGGCAAAATCATGTAATCAAAAAGCAAAGATCCTGTATCTGGAAAGAATGTTGTCCGGGACAACAGGTGAGAATCCGATATCCATGCAGGAGATTTTGGCAAAATTAGAAGAACGGGGTATCCGCGCAGAGCGAAAGAGTATCTACGACGATATGGAGACTTTACGTGACTTTGGAATGGAGATACATTACCGAAGAGGACGTGAAGGCGGATATTTTACAGAGAATAAGATTCAGGCAGTTGCAGCGATAACTGCGGACAATGGTACTGTATCAGCAGTATCTGTATCAGCTCCTGTGCCGGATCGTAACGGTGAGAATACAAAAGAACTCAAACTTATCTGCCAGAATTCAGCCAGAAAGAAGATTTTGCGTGCTTTTGGGCAGGATGTTTCGTGCAAAGCAAAAGGTGAGGATACTTTTACTGTAACGGTTGAAGTGGCAGTTGATAAGGCATTCTTTGGATGGATGGCTTCTATGGGAAGAAATGTACATATCCTGAAACCAAAGAAAGTGGCAGTTGCTTACCGTGACTATCTCAAGAACATTGCGAAAGATTATAAAGGAATCGATAAATAAAGAATGTTAGATAAAGATAGAAAGGATCGTATTATGAAAAGAAGAGCAACAGCTATTTTGCTTGGGATAATGGTATCCGCCATGTTCCTGTCCGGATGTGAAAATAATGATGCAAAAGAGGCAGCAAACGAAAGCGCTCACGTAGAAGAAGAGGGCGTAGGTGAGGTCACAGAGGAAGGCGAGAAAGTAGAGGCAGAAACGAAGACTTCGGATGCCGATGACAGCAGCAAATCCGGGGACAGCCAAGAAACAAAAGACGAAAACACAGATGCAGATAAAGATGCGGACAAAGAAGACGATGCTGAGAACTCCACTTCTGCGGAAGATGAAATGACAGAAGCACCTGCCGGAAAGATTGGTGTGCTTCTTTCAGAGGATGATGATAATGCAAAGATTGACAGTGAGGCTATGACCTCACAGATTGCAGACGGAGGTTATGAGGCAGACATCAAAAATGCAGACGGAGATTCTGCACTTCAGATTTCCAAGATTCAGGAATTTATTGATGAACAGGTTTCTGCGCTGATCATTGATCCTGTGGATCCATATGGACTTACAGATATCCTGAAAACCGCCAAAGAACAGGAGATACCGGTTATTTCTTATGATATGTTGATTCGCGATACTGCAGATATCAATTATTATGCAGCTTATGATACCAGAGCAATTGGAAAAGATATTGCGAAAGAGATTGTCAAGAAAATGGATCTGGATAAAGCCAGAGAGGATAAGAAATCCTATACTATTGAATTTCTTATGGGGTCTCCGGATGATAACAGTGCATTATTCCTGTGTAACGGAATTCTGGAAGTATTGCAGGAATATCTGGATGACGGAACTCTTGTTTGTAAATCAGGATATACAGCATTTGATGATACCGGAATAATGAGATGGAGTGAAACATCTGCGAAAGCAAAACTCAAATCTATTATTAATGAATTTTATGCTCAGGAGAAAACACCGGATATTATCTGCACTGCGTATGACGGATTTGCATATGCTGCAGAGGACGTTTTGAGTGACAGTGATCTTGAGCCTGGAAGCGATGAATGGCCGGTGATTACCGGATATGGAAGTGAAGCACAGGCAGTTAAAGATGTTGCTGCAGGTAAGATGGCATTTACTATGTTCATGGATCGCGAGGAACTTGCAAAAGGCGGAGCACAGATGGCAATTGATTATCTGACAGGTGAGAAAGTTGATGTAAAAGATTACTCACAGTATGATAATGGTGTGAAAATCGTAGGAACATTTACCTGTGGGGCACAGGTGATTGACAAAGATAATTACCAGATTCTGGTTGATAACGGAACTTATACAGAGGATGAGATCGCACCTGATCCAACTCCGACTCCGGAAGCAACTCCTACACCAGAGGCAACGCCAACTCCTGCATCACAAGATCAGGCGTCAGAGAAAACTCCAACATCAGAAGCAACCCAGACTCCGACTCCTAAAGCGTAAAATAAAAAGACAGAAGAGATAAGAAAACTTATCTTTTCTGTCTTTTTTATAGAGAAACAGCATAACCGAATAGCTGTCTCTGCTGCATTTTTTGATAACAGGAGAGAATTATTCTCTGAAAGTTAAAGAATCGTCAGTCATTGAATCAACGATTGCGAGAGATTCAAGACGGATGCCCATATCACGGATTACCTGGCCACCCTGCTGGAAGCCTTTTTCAATAACGATACCGGCGCCTTCAAGTGTGGCACCTGATTCCTTGACAATATCGATCAGACCAAGAAGTGCGCATCCGTTGGCAAGGAAATCGTCGATCAGAAGTACATGATCTTCCGGTCCAAGGAATTTCTTGGAAAGGATTACGTCATAAACTTTTTTATGAGTAAAAGATTCTACCTTTGTAGAATACATTTCGCCGTCCAGATTTACACTCTGTGCTTTCTTTGCGAAAATGACAGGAACATCAAAATACTGGGCTGCAATACAGGCGATACCGATACCGGAAGCCTCAATTGTAAGAATTTTGGTAATAGGACAGTCAGAGAAGCGGCGTTTAAATTCTTTACCGATTTCATTGATGAGAGTGATATCCATCTGATGATTTAAGAAACTGTCTACTTTTAAAATATTCCCCGGTTTTACAATTCCATCCTTAAGAATTCGGTCTTTTAAAAGTTTCATAGATTTCTCTCCTTTATATATGTGATTTGTAGGGTTACTGTATAGGTTCTGTTACAGTGAAAAGTACAAAAGCGGGTCTCAGGAACTAGACAGTAACATTAGCCGTTTTGGTAATTATATTAATGATACGCTATAATTTCTTTTCATGCAATTGATTTTGACAAAAAATACAAAAATAATTATAATTATTTCAAACTAGTTTTTTTGAAAGAGAATGTAATCTGTGCAATTTGACGAATAAGATAAAAGGGAAAATAAAAAACAATGAAAGAATATGAACTGATATGGGAAATATTTAATAAATGTCCACGCAATCAGATGCGTGATGTCTTTGTAGAGGAACTGGAACTGGATGATCCGGAAGAATATATTAAGAACAAATTTAAGGGAAAAGAGGTTTCATACGAGAAAACTGTGCTGGATGATGGAACAATTATTTTTGACATTATAACTTCACAAATAAAACAGAGATGTTCCTTTACAGAAATTTGATAAATGTGGTATAATATTATTTACGCTATAAGGAAAAATAAGTTAAGTGAACATTTATAACTAAAGCAGGGGTATTTATTTGCTTGGGGAAAAACGGGCAGATGGTAGATGTAGGTCGGGGTCTGAAGTGAAGGGTGGATTTATATTGAAATCTGTGTGAGATGATGTTATATATGCTCAGAGGCAGAGAGGAGAATGTTATGGGCGAAGAACAAAAGACGCATGTACATGTGCTGGAGGATGGAACTGTAGTTGAACATTCTCATGGAGAGCATGTTCATCACCACAGCCATGCACATACAAAAGCAGTATTGAACCGTCTTTCAAGGGCCATTGGTCATATGGAGTCTATCAAACGCATGATAGAGGACGGAAGGGACTGCAGTGAGGTTCTGATACAGCTCTCAGCAGTGAAATCAGCCATTAATAATACAGGCAAAATCATCCTGCAGGATCATATCGAACACTGCATTGTAGATGCGGTGGAACACGGTGACAAAGACGCGATCAAGGAACTTGAGATTGCTATTGACAGATTTATGAAATAATAAATTGTAACGAAGTGTTATTATTTGTTGCAGGTTACTTTTTCAGATATTTACTGACAGAAAAGGGTAACCATGATGAGAAGTAATATGCGTACCATATAGTACGTAAAGATAAAGGAGAATGTAACTATGGCAAAAGAATGCAGCAACACATCATGTGACAAATCAAGCTGTGAAGGCTGTTCCAGCAAGAAGCCGCAAAGCTTACTGGCTGAAATGAATGCCCACTCAAATGTAAAACATGTGATCGGAGTTGTCAGTGGAAAAGGCGGCGTTGGCAAATCTTTCGTAACTGGTTCCCTGGCAAATATGATGGCAGCACAGGGATACAAAGTAGGTATCCTGGATGCAGATATCACAGGACCATCCATTCCGAAAATGTATGGATTAAAAGGTGCAGCAATGGCAAACGATGAAGGCATTTATCCGATGATCACCAAAAACGGAATCAAGGTAATGTCTATCAACCTTCTGCTTCCTACAGAAGATACACCGGTAATCTGGAGAGGACCGGTTCTGGCAAACATGGTAAAACAGTTCTGGACAGACGTTATCTGGGGCGATGTAGATTATCTTTTTGTGGATATGCCTCCAGGAACAGGTGACGTTCCGCTGACAGTATTCCAGTCTCTGCCGATCGAGGGAATTGTGATCGTAACCTCTCCTCAGGATCTGGTTAAGATGATCGTAAAGAAAGCCTTCAACATGGCAGAAATGATGAAGATCCCGGTACTTGGTATCGTAGAGAATTACAGCTATGTGAAATGTCCAGACTGCGGCAAACCGATCAAAGTATTCGGTGAGAGTCATATCGACGAGATTGCAGCAGAGCTGAAAGTTCCGGTACTTGGAAAGATGCCGATCGACATGGACTATGCAACAAAGGCTGATGGAGGTTTCTTTGCAGCAATCGATAATCAGTATATTACTGATGCATTAGCTGCAATGCCGAAATAAGATAGAGGAATCTGACCGAAAGGTAGAATAAAAAAATAATAAGAAGCTCTTATTCAGTGGAAACAAGATTATGAAAAATTTTGTTTCAGTACTGGATGAGGGCTTCTGTTATTTTATGGAAATTTTATTATGTGACGGAAGCAATTTACTGTAGTCAAAGAATTCATGGAAGGATTAACTGAAAAATTTTTGTCGTGATATTTTGGGTGGCTATATAGAGCTAAACATTTCGATGAAGCGTTCTGCAGCCTGTGAGACGGTCAGACTGTCGTGTTGCGCAAGTACAAGCTGGCGTCCCGGCAGCGGGTCTTTTAATATCAGCGGCGTCAGCTGATCGTTTTCTTTCAGCATATAGTCCGGAACACAGGCGATGCCAAGTCCGATCCGTGCCAGATCCAGGAGCAGATCATTGCTGTTTAATTCTACTTCCGGCAGGAGTTTCAGATTATGTGCAGTAAATGCTTCATGCAGATATTCACTGGTGGTACTTTTCTGGGAAAGCATCAGAATTGGATACTTCAGAAGCTCTTCGAGCTCAGTCTGGATCGTATGCACAGGAAAATAATCCGTGTTGGCAACAAACACATCCTGAAATTCTTTTAATACACGGGTCTGAAAATGACTGCCAAGTCTTGAGTTCGGATAATTGCATACGATTAGATCCGCCTGGCCTTTCTCCAGAAGTTCCACACAGCCGATGGAAGTGCTGTTTGTTACTTTGATGCGGACATCCGGATAAGTCTGATGAAATTTCTGCAGATAATCGATGAGAAAGTAACGACAGATTGTGTCACTGGCTGCGATACGCAGCTGACCTTTCAGCAGATTGTCACCGGACAGAAAGGATTCGCCTTCATCCAGAAGCTGCAATGCTGGCTTTACGTGCTGAAGCAGAAGTTCGCCCTCGGGAGTAAGCAGAACTTTCTTTGTGCTTCGGATAAACAAGGGATGGTTCAGCTTTTTTTCTAGAGTCTTGATAGATTGACTGACCGCTGACTGGGAAATAAAGAGCTGGCGGGATGCTTCCGAGAAACTCAGGGTGGTGGCTACGTAATAGAAGACTTTATATAATTCCAGATTAATGTCCATATAGGAACTCCTTTCATTGACAAGGTGGTTTGTGAAATTAATTGTGGTGGGGTATTATACTTATTAATAATATTAATAAAAAATATAAGATATATTAATTTTACTAATGATATTTCATATGATACTATAAAGAAAACAAATATTCAAGCTGTGTCGGCAGTTGACCAGGCCGTGGCAGCAGGAATGATTGTGGAAGTTGATGTACCGAGAATATAAAAGTACGATACACAAAAGGAAAGGAGTTTCTATTTATTATGAGTAACGTAAGACGTGTCTATGTAGAAAAGAAACCGGCCTTCGCTGTACAGGCAAAGGAGTTAAAACATGAGATCAGCAGCTATCTGGGAATCAAATCCGTAACAGCAGTCCGTGTGCTGATCCGCTATGATGTAGAGAATATTTCTGATGAAGTTTTTGATAAAGCATGCAAAACTGTTTTTGCAGAGCCACCTGTAGATGATTTATATCTGGAGAATTTTGAGTCAGCAGAAGGCTCTCATATTTTCTCTGTAGAATTTTTACCTGGACAGTTTGACCAGAGAGCAGATTCCGCTGTTCAGTGCGTACAGTTCCTGGATGAAAATGCACAGCCGATCATCCGCTCCGCAACAACATACGTGATCGAAGGAACTATCACAGATGAGGAATTTGATGCCATCAAACATCACTGCATCAACCCTGTAGATTCCCGTGAGACAGGACTTCAGAAACCGGAAACTCTGGTAACTGTATTCCCGGAACCGGAAGATGTTAAGATCTTCGACGGATTCAAAGAAATGCCGAAAGCAGAATTAAAGGCACTTTATGACTCCTTAAATCTGGCTATGACATTCAAAGATTTCCAGCATATCCAGCATTATTTTAACGGAGAAGAGAAACGTGATCCGTCCATGACAGAAATTCGTGTACTGGATACTTACTGGTCTGATCACTGCCGTCACACAACATTCTCCACAGAATTGACAGACGTAAAATTTGATGAAGGTGATTACAAAGCACCGATCGTAGATACATATAATAAATATCTTGCTGACAGAGAAGAACTCTACAAAGGCCGCAAAGACAAATTTGTCTGCCTGATGGATCTGGCTCTTATGGCAATGAAGAAACTGAAAGCAGAAGGCAAACTTGCAGACCAGGAAGAGTCTGATGAAATCAATGCCTGCAGTATTGTAGTTCCTGTAGACGTAGACGGAAAGGAAGAAGAGTGGCTGATCAACTTCAAGAACGAAACACATAACCATCCGACTGAGATCGAGCCATTCGGTGGTGCAGCTACCTGCCTCGGCGGCGCGATCCGTGACCCGCTTTCCGGACGTACTTATGTATATCAGGCGATGCGTGTAACAGGTGCAGCAGACCCGACCGTTTCTGTAAAAGAAACTCTCAAAGGTAAACTTCCACAGAAGAAACTGGTAAGAAGCGCAGCTCACGGCTACAGCTCCTACGGAAACCAGATCGGTCTTGCAACCGGCTATGTAAAAGAAGTTTATCACCCAAACTATGTTGCAAAACGTATGGAGATCGGTGCTGTTATGGGTGCAGCTCCAAGACGTGCAGTTATTCGTGAGAATTCTGATCCAGGTGATATCATCATCTTACTTGGCGGACGTACAGGACGTGACGGTATCGGTGGTGCAACAGGTTCCTCCAAGGTTCATACAGAAGCTTCCATCGAAGTATGCGGCGCTGAGGTTCAGAAAGGTAATGCTCCTACTGAGCGTAAGATTCAGCGTATGTTCCGTCGTGAGGAAGTCAGCCACATTATTAAGAAATGTAATGACTTTGGTGCAGGCGGTGTTTCCGTTGCAATCGGTGAACTGGCAGCAGGTCTGAGAGTAGACCTTGACAAAGTTCCGAAGAAATATGCAGGCCTTGACGGAACTGAGATCGCAATTTCCGAATCCCAGGAACGTATGGCCGTAGTAGTTGACCCGAAAGATGTAGATACTTTCCTTGGCTATGCAAATGAAGAGAACCTGGAGGCAATTCCTGTAGCTGTTGTTACAGAAAATCCTCGTCTGGTACTTGTATGGCGCGGCAAGGAAATCGTAAATATTTCCCGTGCATTCCTGGATACCAACGGTGCACATCAGGAAACAACTGTAGAAGTAGAGATTCCAAACAAAGAAGGCAACCTTTTTGAAGAACGCCCGGACGTAGCGGATGTAAAAGCAAAATGGATGGAAACTCTGGCAGACTTAAATGTATGCTCCCAGAAAGGACTTGTGGAAATGTTCGATGGTTCCATCGGAGCTGGCAGTGTATTTATGCCATACGGTGGTAAATATCAGCTTACAGAGACTCAGTCCATGGTTGCAAAAGTTCCGGTACAGAATGGTAAGACAGATACTGTAACCATGATGAGCTATGGTTTTGACCCGTACTTATCCTCCTGGAGCCCATATCACGGAGCTGCTTATGCAGTAACAGAATCCGTTGCAAGAATTGTGGCTACAGGCGGTGACTATAAGAAGATCCGTTTCACATTCCAGGAATACTTCCGTCGTATGACCGAAGATCCTAAGAGATGGAGTCAGCCGTTCGCAGCACTCCTTGGTGCTTATGCGGCACAGATGGGATTCGGACTTCCGTCTATCGGCGGTAAGGACAGTATGTCCGGTACTTTCAATGATATTGATGTACCTCCGACACTGGTATCTTTCGCAGTTGATGTTGCGAAGATCCAGGATGTGATCACACCGGAATTAAAGAAAGCAGGAAATAAACTGGTATGGCTTCGTGCACCGAAAGATCAGTATGATCTTCCGGATTATGCAGGAATCATGGATCAGTATGAGAAACTTCATAAAGATATGCAGGAAGGCAAAGTTGTTTCTGCTTATGCACTTGACCGCCATGGTATTGCAGCAGCAGTTGCGAAGATGGCATTTGGTAATGGTATGGGCGTGAAGATTGAGCACAATCTTGATCCTAGAGATTTCTTTGCACCTGGATTTGGCGATATCATTCTGGAAGTTCCGGCAGACAAAGTTGGCGAACTTTCCATTACTTATACAGTGATCGGTGAAGTAACTGGTGATGGTAACTTCTCTTATGGAAATACAGTGATCACTGTAGCAGAAGCTGAGAATGCATGGAAAGGTACTCTGGAGAAAGTATTCAAAACTGTTTCTTCTGAGAATGATAAAGAAGCTGCTGACAGAGAAGAAAAACTTTATCATGCAGACAGCATTTATGTATGCAAAAATAAAGTTGCAAAACCTCGTGTATTTATTCCGGTATTCCCTGGAACAAACTGCGAGTATGACAGTACACGTGCATTTGAACGTGCAGGCGCAGAAGTAGATGTAAAAGTATTCAAGAACCTGACTGCAGAAGATATCCATGATTCTGTAGAATTGTTTGAGAAATCTATTGATCAGGCACAGATCATTATGTTCCCTGGCGGATTCTCCGCAGGTGATGAACCGGATGGTTCTGCAAAATTCTTTGCAACTGCATTCCAGAATGCGAAGATCAAAGAAGCGGTTATGAAGCTCATTAATGAGCGTGATGGTCTTGCACTTGGTATCTGCAATGGTTTCCAGGCGCTGATCAAACTTGGTCTTGTACCTTATGGTGAGATCTGCGGACAGAAGGCAGATTCTCCGACACTGACATTCAATACTATTGGACGTCATATCTCTAAGATGGTTTATACTAAGGTTGTTAGTAATAAATCTCCTTGGCTGCAGAAGGCTCAGCTTGGCGGAGTTTACTGCAATCCGGCTTCTCATGGAGAAGGTCGTTTTGTTGCTAATGACGAGTGGCTTGAGAAACTGTTTGCAAACGGACAGGTTGCTACGCAGTATGTGACTCCGGATGGTCAGCTTAGCGTTGATGAGGAGTGGAATGTCAATGGTTCTTATATGAACATCGAAGGTATTACGAGCCCGGATGGTCGTATTCTTGGTAAGATGGCGCATAGCGAACGCCGTGGAGACGGGGTTGCGATTAATATCTATGGTGAGCAGGATATTCAGATCTTCGAGTCTGGTGTGGAATATTTTAAATAAACTCTTTTCAAGACGGTAGGTTCACAGAGGAAGGACAGAAAGCGCTGTCCCTCCTCTGGACTCCACCCTTGCGCTTCTTTAAAGGCAGCGCTTGGATTGTGGTGGATGGGAGTGTACTAACTTGGCTGATTTGCCAGGTTGGGCAGGAATGACACAGTGAGACTTATCGAGGTGTGTGGTTGAAAGTGGAAAATATGGATTATGAGAGGGGCGGCTGCTTTGGCAGCGCCCTTTTTTGTAGTTTTGGTCAAAATGGGGTAGAGGAGGTTTTGAAGAAGTTTTTTAACCAAACTGCGGAGCTTTTATTTGGTTATGAGTAAGTGGCGAAGCGGCTGATTTTATCCGTTTGATAAAGAAAATTGAGATATGATAAGATATAAATTTTATTGCGGTAAAGCGATGAAAATATAACTTTAAACTATAACTAGTGCTAGGTTTTATGAATTGGCGTTATTTGAATTGGCGTGGTATAGTATGTTCATGCTCAACGGAGCGGGGAAAAGAAAGAGGTAGATAAAAGATATGTCAGGGATTGTTATTGAGAATGTCCGGAAGTCTTTTGACACAAAGGATGGTGTTGTTGAGGCTTTACGGGATGTGAACCTGTCTATTGATTCTGGTGATATATATGGAATTATCGGTATGTCTGGAGCTGGGAAGAGTACATTGGTACGATGTATGAATTTCCTGGAGGTTCCGACGGAAGGACGGGTTTTGATAGATGGGAAGTCTCTTGGAGATTTTTCGGAGAAAGAGTTAAGGAAACAGAGAGAAGAGATCGGAATGATTTTCCAGCATTTCAATCTTCTGATGCAGAAGTCGGTAATCGACAATGTCTGTTTCCCACTTTATATTAAAGGAAAGAAGAAAGCGGAGGCCAGAAAGAGAGCAGCAGAGCTGCTGGACATCGTTGGTCTGGGAGACAGGCAGAATGCTTATCCGGCGCAGCTTTCCGGTGGCCAGAAGCAGAGAGTTGCGATTGCGAGAGCACTTGCATCAGATCCAAAGATTCTTCTTTGTGACGAGGCGACCAGTGCACTGGATCCGCAGACAACTTCTTCTATTCTGGAATTACTGAAAGAAATCAATAAGCAGTTTGGAATTACCATTGTGATCATTACTCATCAGATGTCAGTTGTGCGTGAGATCTGTACACATGTGGCGATCATGTATGAGGGTGAAGTGGTTGAGAAGGGACTGGTTGCAGATATTTTTGCAGATCCTCAGTCAGAGGTGGCGAAAGAGCTGATCCGTAAGGATTCCGGTTCAGATATTGATGCAGAGACAGATAAAGCACAGACAGAGATTAAGAGTGGTGAGAAGATACGAATCGTATTCTCAGAGAATTCCGCTTTTGAACCGGTCATTGCGAATCTGATCCTTACGTTTAAGGAGCCTGTCAATATCCTGAAGGCAGACACCAAGAATGTTGGTGGTGTTGCGAAGGGTGAGATGATTCTGGAATTTATGAAAGGCAGTACCAATACAGAGCAGATGAAGAAATATCTGACAGACAGAGGACTGACGATCGGGGAGGTGACAGAGTATGTGGGATAGCGATACAATAATGATGATCGTACAGGGTGTTGGCGAAACACTTTATATGACACTTCTTTCCACGATTCTGGGATATCTGTTCGGACTTCCGATGGGAGTGCTGTTGGCGGTTACTGATAAAGAAGGTCTGAAGCCAAATGCAATTCTGTACAAAATATTGGACGCAGTTGCAAATATTGTAAGAAGTATTCCATTCCTGATCCTGCTGATCCTGTTAATTCCATTTACAAGAGCAGTAGTCGGAAAGAGCTACGGATCTACAGCAACAGTAGTGCCGTTGGTTGTGGCAGCGATTCCTTTTATTGCACGAATGGTGGAATCTTCTATTAAAGAAGTAGATGCAGGTGTGATTGAAGCAGCCAGAGCCATGGGTGCAAGCAACATGAGAATTATCGTGAAAGTGCTTCTGGTAGAAGCCAGAACTTCACTGATCACGGGAGCAACCATTGCAATCGGAACTATCCTTGGTTATTCAGCGATGTCCGGTGCGGTCGGAGGAGGCGGTCTTGGTGATATCGCTATTCGTTATGGATATTACAGATATCAGTCAGATATTATGATCGTAACAGTAATCCTGTTGGTAATTCTGGTACAGATTTTCCAGTCAGTGGGAATGCTGATTGCTAATAAGATTGATAGAAGAAAGTAATTATAAAATAAAAAATATTTGAAAATCGTTTTCTGTGGTGTGATTTTGAATTGTATGTTTCAGTGTTTAGACATATACATGTCAAAACACTTCGCGGGATAGTTGATATTGAACAATAATGAAAAGTTAAAAATAAAAAATGCAGGAGGACAATTATTATGAAAAAATTAGTAGCAGCAGTTTTAACAGGAGTATTAGTAGCAGGAACATTAAGCACAGGTGTTTACGCAAAGGATGATGATAAGACAATCACAGTTGCAGCATCTGCAACACCTCATGCAGAGATTCTTGATGAAGCGAAAACACTTCTTGAAAAAGAGGGATATGACCTTGAAGTTACAGTATTTGATGATTATGTAAGACCAAATGAGGTTGTAGAGAGCGGAGAATTCGATGCAAACTACTTCCAGCATATTCCATATCTGGAACAGTTCAATGAAGAAAAAGGTACACATCTTGTAAATGCCGGCGGAATTCACTACGAGCCATTCGGAATCTATCCTGGAACAAAAGACAGTCTGGATGATCTTGAAGATGGAGATTCCATTGCAGTACCAAATGATACTACAAACGAAGCGAGAGCACTTCTTCTCCTCCAGGATAACGGAATCATCACACTGAAAGATGGCGCAGGATTAAATGCAACAGTTAAGGATATCGAAGAGAATCCTCACAACGTAGAGATTGTAGAACTGGAAGCAGCACAGGTAGCACGTGTTACAGGTGAGACAGCTTATGTAGTATTAAACGGAAACTATGCTCTGGAGGCAGGCTTCTCTGTAGGAAAAGATGCACTTGCATATGAGAAATCCGATTCTGAAGCTGCTAAAACATATGTAAACGTAATCGCAGTAAAAGAAGGCAACGAAGACAGCGAAAAGATCCAGGCGCTTGTAGATGTACTGAAATCTGATGAAATCAAAGACTTCATCAATGAAAAATACGACGGTGCCGTAATTCCTTTTGATGACAGCACAGATACTGAAGAATCAGATGAGGCAGACAGCAAAGATGCAGATAACGCAGATGACGATGCAGAAGAAACCGCAGAGACAACTGAAGCAGCAGAAGATGCTGAGTAATAAATAAAACAGGCCCTGGAGAATGACTTTTCTTTGACAGGTGATAAAAGATTCCCGATCCGGATCAGTTTGACTGGAAAGGGAATCTTTTTAAATATAAAATACTCTGTGTGAGATTGTACTGCGGTAAAGAAACTCAGTGTAGATAAAGAGGCCCATTGCAGGTGAAAGATTCTGCTGCAAAAAACGTAGAAAGTGACAGAATCAACGATAAATGCATAAACAATTAAAAAAATAAAAAAAATTAAAAATATTTCAAAATAGGTGTTGACATACGACAAAATCCATTATATAATAGCAAAGCAAGTTACGGAGCGGACAACAAATAAGCCATCCGAAACAAGCTCAATATGGAATCTTAGCTCAGCTGGGAGAGCATCTGCCTTACAAGCAGAGGGTCATAGGTTCGAGCCCTATAGGTTCCATATCTTAAAGAAAATGGCGAGATAGCTCAGTTGGCTAGAGCACACGGTTCATACCCGTGGTGTCGAGGGTTCGAATCCCCCTCTCGCTACTTGACAGAGAGATCTGTTAGATTCAGTATGGAATCTTAGCTCAGCTGGGAGAGCATCTGCCTTACAAGCAGAGGGTCATAGGTTCGAGCCCTATAGGTTCCATATCTTAAAGAAAATGGCGAGATAGCTCAGTTGGCTAGAGCACACGGTTCATACCCGTGGTGTCGAGGGTTCGAATCCCCCTCTCGCTACTTGACAGAGAGATCTGTTAGATTCAGTATGGAATCTTAGCTCAGCTGGGAGAGCATCTGCCTTACAAGCAGAGGGTCATAGGTTCGAGCCCTATAGGTTCCAT
>CAKRWH010000033.1:0-29949 GCA_934416185.1 uncultured Blautia sp.
ATCTATGAAATTTTATTCAGAAAAACTTTCCCCCCGCAGACTCTCCCTCCAGTGGCGGCTTACATTGCTGATCTCCGGACTGGTTATCACAGCCTGTGCACTGATGTATTTCTTTATCAGCCGTTCTGCTGTGACCGGCCTGGAAGGAATCTCCGACTATGTGGTTCTGGTCACCCCCGACAATTCAAGCCCGATCTCCATCAATGTAGATCCCAAAATCCTCATCCCTGATCTGGAGAACCAGATCCAGAATACAAAAAATAATTTTCTGTTCCAGAGCATGATCGCCACAGGTATCATTATTCTTCTCAGCAGTATCTGTACCTGGTTTGTCACCAGAAGAGCCCTGACCCCCCTGCGCAGATTCAGCGACAGGATCAGCCAGGTACAGGCTCAGAATCTGTCTGAACCGCTGGAAGTCCCACTCTCAGAGGATGAGATCTCACGTCTGACCAGATCCTTTAATGACATGCTTGCACGCCTGGATAATGCATTCTCTGCACAGAAACAATTCGTAGCAAGTGCAGCACATGAGCTTCGCACCCCCTTAGCTGTAATGCAGACAAATCTGGAGGTTTTTTACAAAAAACCGGAACACGCACCCCAGGAATACGACAGGCTTTTCACTATGCTTCAGGAACAGACAGGACGACTTTCCCACCTTGCGGAAATCCTGCTGGACATGACAGGTCTTCAGACTGTAGAGCGTTCTGACACCATTTCCCTTGCAGCACTCACAGAAGAAGTTTTCTGTGATCTGGATCCGGTTGCAGACAAGCATCAGATCCGACTTATTCAGACAGAAGGTGACTGTACTGTTACAGGCAGCTATATCCTTCTGTACCGGGCAGTCTATAATCTGGTTGAAAATGCGATCAAATATAACCGACCTTCCGGTTCCGTCACTGTAAGCATTCATTCTGCAGAGTCTGCAGTCCTGGAGGTAACCGACACAGGCATCGGTATCTCCCCTGAAAATCAGGAAAAAATCTTTGATCCCTTCTACCGTGTTGACAAATCCCGCAGCCGCGCCATGGGCGGTGCAGGTCTGGGGCTTGCTCTTGTAAGCGAGATTGCCAGACAGCACAACGGCCAGGTAAAAGTAACCCAGAGCAGCGAAAAAGGCAGTACCATTGCCCTGATACTACCTGTAACAATCCTTTAAATCCAACTGACCATTGATTTTTTCTCTTATTTATTTTTTTCCAGAATCTGAATCAGTTTCTGTGTATCTTCCATAGTAGTAGCCCAGCTTGTGGCAAAGCGGATCACAGAGTGTGTCTCATCATACTTCTCCCAGAATCCGAACTCCACATCCTGGGCTATTTTTTTCATTACATCATTAGACACAATACAGAAAATCTGATTAGTGGGCGTATCCAGAGAAAGCTGATATCCATATTTCTTCAGTGCAGCCTTGATCTGCTCTGCAGCTTCCATTGCAGGTTTGCCGATACGCTGGTACAGTCCGTCCGTAAACAGTTCACCAAACTGGATCCCTGCAATCCTTCCCTTGGCAAGCAGTGCTCCATGCTGCTTGATGATCGTAAAGAAATGAGGAATCCGTCCCTTCTGCGGTATAACCACTGCTTCTCCAAACAATGCTCCGCATTTGGTTCCTCCAATGTAAAATACATCGCTAAGTTCAGCCAGATCAGTCAAAGTCACATCATTCTCCGGGCTTGCCAGTGCATAAGCAAGGCGGGCACCATCCACATAAAGGGGCAGATGGTTTTCCCGGCAGACTTTGCTGAGAGCTGCTAATTCCTCTCTGGAATACAAAGTACCATATTCTGTTGGCTGGGAAATATATACCATCCCAGGCATTACCATATGCTCATAATTGGCATCATCATAGAAATCCTTCACCAGCTTCTCAATCTGCGCTGCAGAGATTTTCCCATCTTTCTGCGGTACTGTCAGAACCTTATGTCCGCAAAACTCAATAGCACCAGATTCATGGGTTGCAATATGCCCTGTATCCGCAGCCACAACTCCCTGATAGGATTTCAAAAGTGCATCGATCACTGTGGCATTAGTCTGTGTTCCTCCAATCAGCAGGAATACTTCTGCCTCCGGTGCACTGCAGGCTTTTCTGATCTTTTCTTTCGCATCTTCTGTATATGGATCCTGACCATAGCCCACTGTTTTCTCCAGGTTCGTCTCCATCAGCTTCTTCATAATCGCAGGATGCGCACCTTCCATGTAGTCACTGGCAAAATATAAACGTGATTCTGTATTTTCCATTTTTATTGTTATGTCCTTTCTAAAAACATTATGAGTTAAGCGGATATTCGCAATCCGCTTCGCTACTTGATTCAGTTAAACCATTTCCATTAAATCCTCCATATCACAGCACAAAACCCTCGCCAATCGTAGCAAGGTCTCTGCTTTAGCTCTGTTAATGCTCTTTTGCCGCTGCTCATATTGCTGTATGGTTCGTACCGAAACACCTGACATCTCTGCAAGTTCTGACTGACTAAGTCCTGCCATTCCCCTGGCAGTTTTTAATCTGGTGTCAGGCTTTGCTTCATGATATAGCTCATTCAGTCGATCTGTCAATTGCCTGATATCCATTTCATGGTAAGGCTCATAAAGCATATATATTTCCTGTATAGGTATTGCCTCTTCAATCTCAGCGAATGGCAGTCCGGTTTCCCACTGATAATAAGCAATTGCCCAACCTGTCCAATATTCCCGGCTTCTGTTATAAGGCAGCATTTTTATCATATCCGGTCTTTCTTTTCCGGCATCTTCGAGCACTGCATATGCAAGCTCAATCCCGGATTTTCCTGCGATCACAGAACAATCCCCCTGTTCAAACTGAATTGCTGCCTTACTGCTCAGAAACCATTTCCATGCATCTTCTATTGAATTATCAAGTTCATTCACCAGGTAATCCAGCATACACGCCAAATTTTTCTGTGCATTAGAAAGATAACTTTTATCGTAGGCGTGGATCATCTGCTCTCATCTCCTCATCCAGAATTGTTGTAATATATAAATCTCCCCGCTGTCTGCGATTTCTCTCAATATCAAAATATTGTCGTCGGGCAGATTTATCACGAAAAGACTTCTTCTTATACCATTCTCTACTGTCTGCAATTTCATATCCCTGAAATTCCAATTTTTCAAATGCCCGTCGGCTTTTTAATACAAACTGCTGTCCCAGTTTTCCTAACCTCATTGCATTTGACAATTGCCGATAAGAAATCGCACCATTGATAAAATCTGCTGCAAAAGAAAAGTAACTGTCATCCGCACGATATCCGATAATGATATCATATGCAGAATAATCCAAATGACAGTTCTTTATCAGATACTCTTTTGCTTCTGCAGCAAGAGGGGTAGATACTTCAAACTCTCGATTCTCCAATAATATTGTCAGCCAATGCAGCATTGTGTAATTTTTGTTCAAATTTAAAACAGATAAACCATCGCAATCTATCTTATATTGATTTGAATAACCATTATGCTCTTTCCCAACTCCCCATTCTTTGGCCATGTCAGGATTTTCTGTGCAGTAAAAACCCACTCCATAATCATTATAGGTTTTGCCATATCCATATTTCGGTTTTTCTATAATATGATCTGAACCATGATAAATTATTTTTTCCATAGAAACCTCCCATGTAATTATACTTTCACAGGAGTATAATTACAACAAATAAAATTGCGAGACAGAATTTATTCATTACTGCCCCGCAAAACCCAAATACTCTATGCAATTTTTTCGGACTCACTATAATTACAGGAATCCCTTTATAAAATAGTCAAATCAAATAAGCACCTGTTTCTCCCATCTGCTCTTCTGACTTTCACAGATGGAGTTCCACTGACAATTCCCACAGATTTCTTTCCTCTTTCCTGATGCCAGGATTTTCTTTTGAACAATATCTGTAAAATCATCAAATTCCATGATCTGTCCATTCTCCAGGCCACACAGATCCAACACTGCATTGTCATATGCTTCTACAAGTGAAAAGGAAGAACAGCATCCTTTTTCATTATTCGGACAGGCAGAACAGATCTCGTCTGTATCTGCATGAAGCTGTATCTTCGCTCCCTTCTGGAAAATGTCCAGCATTTCCTGCATATGTGCGGAAAACCCATCACTGTATCCCTTACCCTTGAAATATGCAAGGCACATTCCGTGATGAGGGCGTAGTGGAATATTTTTTATAAAAAACATCTTTGTGTACCTTTCTCCTTGATTTTTTAACATATTGGATACTTTAACACAAAGCGTTTTTATTGACAACTTTTTTTATTTTATAGTTTACAATTCAACAATTCCATATACTGATCGGATTTCATCAGACTTACTGGATAAAATCAGAAAAATCCTTTTTTACTTTTTCTTCATTTACCAGCCTTAGATACCCTCATATTATAAATAAATGTTCCCAATGATGCCAGAATAATCAGCACATATCCTGTAAAACTGTATCTATCCGGAATCTCCCCAAACAGGATAAATCCCAGCATCGTAGCAAAAATAATCTGCGAATAATCAAAGATAGAAATCTTCCCTGCAGGTGCATAGGTGTATGCAGCCGTAATCGTAAACTGTCCACCCGCTGCGAATAATCCTGCCATCAGCAATGTTGCAAGCTGCTTCATACTCATCGGTGTGAAATGGAACAACATCCAGGGCACAACCGATAAGCAGGAGAAAAATGAAAAATAAAACACGATAACCGGCCCCTTCACTCCATGAGTTCCCAGCACCCGCACCATCGTATAGGCAATTCCTGCTCCCAGTCCGCCGCAGACCCCGATCAGCGCCGGAACAAGTGCCGCATTATGAAATCCTGGTTTCACTACAAATAAACATCCTATAAACGCCAACACAACACACGCAGCCTGTGCCGGTCTGATTTTTTCCTTTAATAAAAGGAATGAAAAAATAATCGCAAAAAACGGAGACAACTTATTCAGGATTGATGCATCTGCCACCAACAGATGATCAATGGCATAAAAGTTACACAGAATCCCCAGTGTCCCACACACACAACGCAGAATCAGCGGTCCCCAGTATTTCTTATCCACCTTCGGCACTGTACGATTCTTACAGAGAATTATCGCTGCAAACACCGCCGCCACCAGATTCCGGAAGAAACTCTTCTCCACAGACGGCAAATCACCTGCCAGACGCACACTCACATTCATACAAGCAAAGAAAAACGCCGACAGGATGATCATTATCATACCCTTTATGTAATTTTCCTGTTTCATCAGATTTAACCTGCCTTTCTGTCCATGCAGACAGCTTCTTTTTCATAATATGCTGTCTGTCATTTACCTGTTAATCATAACACGGACAGAAATTTTGGTACAGATGAATTTTAAATATAATACTCCACTTCCCGCACTGCCCCGTCTTTTTCAAACAGCGCTTTCATAACATTTCTCCTGATCTGGAGAAAATCATAACTGCTTCTCTCGCGGGGTCTTGGAAGTTCTACTTCGATATCCGCTTTTACAACACCTGGCTTGGATGACAGTACGATAATACGGTCACTGAGATAAATTGCTTCGTCAATATCATGCGTCACCATCACCATTGTTGTTTTTTCCCTTTCCCAGATCTTCAATAGTTCTTCCTGAAGATCAATCCTGGTAAACGCATCCAGTGCTCCAAACGGTTCATCAAGAAGCAGAAGCCTCGGTTTCGTCGCAAGTCCTCTGGCAATACTAACTCTCTGCTGCATGCCGCCTGATAGCTGAGACGGAAGTGCTTTTCCAAACGTTTCCAGCCCAACAAGCTGCAGATACTTCTCCGCTGTTTTCTGCTCCTGATCTGCTGATACTTTTGCCGGAAGTGTGAATGCAATATTCTGTTCTGCAGTAAGCCATGGAAAAAGTCGTGCCTCCTGAAAGATCATGCTGCATTTTCCTGATGGTCCCGTAACTTTCTCTTCATCAATGAAAATCTCTCCTGCTGTTGGTTTTTCCAACGCAGTGATCATTTTTAATAATGTACTCTTTCCACATCCACTGGAACCGATCAGCGAAACAAACTGTCCTTCCCTGACATCCAGATTAATGTTCTGAAGTACTTCCACCGTCTGATTCTGGATCTGGAAATTTTTCTTCACATTTTCAATACGTAATATTGTCTTTTTTCTGCTCATGATCCTAATTTCCTCCACCTGCAAAACGCTTGCTGATATGATTCTGGAAAATCAGAAGAACTCTGTCTATCAGGAAACCGATCACACCGATTACCAGCACCAGCACATACATATTCGCTGCCTGCGCCAGAGATTTCGCAAACATGATCATATATCCGATTCCACTGGTAGCTCCGATCATTTCTGTTCATCACCTGTCTGACTGATTTTTTCCACATAAGAAAGGTCTAAAAGGGAATCACTGTCCACATCTTTCCCCACATAGTCCACACTCTTCATCCAGTCTACAAATTCTTCATAAGCCTTCTTGTCATCGTCACTGAAGTCTGAAGCATATCTCTGCGGGAAGTTATCCTTCCATGCTGCTTCCACTGTAGCTACATCCTGTCCGGATGCATCTGCGTAGAATTTTATGTACTCGTCCTGATGACTGTCCGCATAGTCCCAGGTATCATTAATCAGTTCCAGAACTTTCTCTGTAATCTCCGGATATTTTTCAGCAAATGCTTCTCTTCCTACTACATAATTGTAAATAGGAACCTGATCATCATCCAGAATATAGGCACTTCCTTCATCTTCAAGCTGCTGTGCAACTACACTTCCAAGAGGAACGGCATCCACATCTCCGTTTCGCAGTGAAGTTACAGCTTCCGCTCCTACATTCAGCAGATTCACATCATCCAGAGTAAGTCCTGCTTTCTCCAGATACTTGGCAACTGCATAATGGGTTACAGTTCCTACATAAGTTCCCACATTTTTGCCTTTCAGATCTGCTGTTGTTTTGATTCCCGAATCAGCTCTCGCTGCCAAGACATATTCATTATCATATAAATAATTCACTGCCAGGATTTTTGTTCCATATCCACTGGCGGCTCCGGAAACTGCCGGAATATTTCCCATACTTGAAAAGTCGATCTCGCCTGCTGCAAAAGCAGTATTCTGATCAACACCACTTGCCCATTCCGATAATTCTACATCCACATCATAATCCAGATCATCGAAATATCCATCCAGAAGTCCAATCTCTTTTGCATAATTAAAAATAGCAATTCCATATACACTCATATCCGCCAGATGAAGTTCTACTTTTTCTTTTCCGGGATCTGCTGCCGATACGGTAAATACATTTCCTATAATTCCTGCTACCAGTGCTGTTACCAGCAATGCACTCATTAATCTTTTCTTCATAAACTCTCCTCTTCCCTGTTTTTCAATCTGTTTCTATGTTCTTTCCATTTCTATATTCTCTGTTTCTGTTGTCTGTTTTAATGCATTTCTTTATTGCCTTGCATTATATTTTCTGGTTTGCTCATATTTTTCATTTCTTAATTCTGAATCACCAATCTGTCCAGATGCTTCAGAATCGGATGTTCTTCTTCCTCTTCGACTCTTCTCTTCTCAAAAGTCTCTTCTCTTATTTCAACAGGCTCTATTCTCCATACTGCTGAAAGGTCAATCTTTCCATGTTTCTCCTGAACCTCTCTGTACGCCGCTTCAAATTCCCTGCCAGCGATCAGAGAACGATACGGATATCCTTTAATCTGATAACTCTTATTTCCATTGCGGATATTCACTGATACAAGTTTATGAAACCAGATGCTGTAAACCATGTTTTTGTTTGTCTGTGAGGTCTCTATCAATTCCTTATATTCGATATATCCCTGTTCATTGATTCGAAGTGACTGCTTAAACACCACATTCAGATTTCCGTCTCTTCCTGTTGTTGCCAGCACTTTGATACTCTGGGGATCTTCAAACAGTTCTTTAATTTCTTTTGTCAGTTCGATGGCCATTTTCTGTCCTCCTAAATTCTGGATAAATCGGTATCCGGATGGTTTCCGCATCGTCTGTAATTATCCATATCAATTGAAATATCATATTTTCTTCTCAGCTCATCAAATCCTTTGGAAAGTCTTACATAGTATTCCAGAGATGGTGTTTTTTGTCTGAAGAAAACCGATCCGGGTGCCACTGTCCAAACGCATCCTACCGGACTGACGCCGTTCTTCGCAAAGTCTTCTGCTTCTTCCAGAACACGTTCCAGTGCTTCTTCCTCTGAAGCAAATCCATTAGGTTTTGCCAGTTCTACTCCTGCAACCAATCCTGTATTTACATATCCTCTTCCGAAAATATCTACTGCCTGGAATAGTCTTTCCTTCCATTCCTGATAACCAATCCTTGCAGCTTTTCCAGGGCAGATCCACTGAAACAGTTCATCATTCAATACTTCAATATCTGCTGTATAACTCATCAGTCCGGTTTCATCATGAAGACGCTGCAGCTGATTCTTGTTAAATGCTGTACCGATCAGTTGGCTTGGAAATCTTTTGCCACCAAAATTTTTACCGATTCTTTTCAGGATATCAATATAAAGATTTACTTCATCATCCAGAAGTTCTTTTCCATCCAGGATTGTTCCGCCTGTGAGAAAAATACTGGTATATCTTCCTGGTTGTTTTAATGCCTCCTGTACAGTTTCTTCAATATCGTCCAGATTTACAAACTGCGGTTTATCATTCTTTCTGTAAGTTGCTGCAATCGCACAATACTTACATCCGTGTCCCGTCGTCTGCCAGAACTGGCAAAACTGATTCGGATTAATATCAATTCTCTGAGGTCTTGCCCAGGCAATGTGCCACATAGGTTTTCCGCTGCTTGTGGTCTTGTTATAAAAGTCTGGTTTCTCCCAGTAAAACACCTCTTCTAACGGTTTCCCCTCATCGCAAATCATAATCTTATCGTCTACCACATCTACGATAAGTGGTTCCCTCGCTCCCTGCACTCTCACATCTCCTGTAAGAATACTGGTTCCATCACGCATAAGCAGGGAAAAAGGTGTCAGATCTGTTTTTTCCAGTGCAAAACTTCTGCTCTGGGTCTGATGAATCTGTGGATCAACTTTCTTTAACGCCGCATCTGTAAAATGTACGCCTCGCCGTTGTGCATCTGTTTTTATAATGATAAATGGGGAAACTTCCGGATATTTTTCTATTACCTCTGTGATACTCAGTTCCTCATCCCGCCAGTTTGTCTTGTTTTCCATATTGTTCTCCTCTCTGCGATGCTGCAGATTTCTTTATGGTAATTCCATTATTAAAGATAATTTTTACAACAAATATTTTTTAATTTCTTCAACCTTATCAAGCTTTTCCCACGGAAGCTCAATGTCTGTTCTTCCGAAGTGTCCATAAGCTGCCGTCTGTTTGTATATCGGTCTGCGCAGATCCAGTGCATCAATAATTGCCGCAGGTCTGAGATCAAAGACTTTCTCAATAATCTCCACGATCACTTCTTCCGGAACTTTTCCTGTGCCAAAGGTTTCTGCTGCAATAGATACCGGTTTTGCCACGCCAATTGCATATGCCAGTTCTATTTCTACTTTTTCTGCAACACCTGCTGCCACCAGGTTTTTTGCAACCCATCTTGCAGCGTAAGCGGCTGATCTGTCAACCTTTGTCGGATCTTTTCCGGAAAATGCTCCACCGCCATGACGTCCTGTTCCACCGTAGGTATCAACAATAATCTTTCTGCCGGTCAGTCCTGAATCGCCCTGTGGTCCTCCGATCACGAAACGTCCGGTAGGATTTACATAATAGATTGTGTCCTCATCCAGAAGATTTTCCGGAATTACCGTTTGAATCACATACTGAATAATATCTTTCTTAATCTGCTCCAGACTTACATCTTCACTGTGCTGTGTGGAGATTACGATGGTATGGATTCGTTTCACGCGATCATTGTCATCAAACTCAACTGTCACCTGTGATTTTCCATCTGGTCCCAGATAAGAAAGTGTTCCATCCTTTCTAACTTTTGCAAGCTGTCTTGTAAGTCTGTGTGCGAAGGAAATTGCAGGAGGGAGATATTCCGGTGTCTCGTTTGTCGCATATCCAAAGATGATTCCCTGATCTCCAGCTCCTGTTCCAAAGTCCTTGGTTTCTCCTTCCTGTTTGGATTCGTATGCTTTGTCTACTCCTAATGCAATATCCGGTGACTGTTCATCAATTCCGGTAAGTACTGAGATTGAATCTGCATCAAATCCTCCAACCTGTCCGGTATAGCCAATATCTCTGACTGTATTTCGTACAATCTTTGGAATATCTACATATGCCTTGGTACTGATCTCTCCAACAACAAGTGCAAGTCCTGTTGCTACAGTTGTCTCTGCTGCTACTCTGGAATATGGATCCTGCTCCAGCAAAGCATCCAGGATCGCATCTGAGATCTGGTCTGCAATTTTATCCGGATGTCCTTCTGTTACTGATTCTGATGTAAATAATTTCGCCATAATAATGTTCTCCTCTTCGTTCTTTATTTTGTTACTGTTTGTCTTTCCTTGCTTATGTATTCTGTCATTCATACTTGCTTTGAACTTGGCGTTATTATAATCATAGTTTCCATACTAACTCAATATGAATTTCAGGAAACATTTTCAATAACTTTCTCAATACTTCGTTTTTTTTAATCTGTTTTATAAAAAACAATCCATACAAAACACTTTTTTCCTTATTTTTCTTTCCTTCTGTGAAAACGTATTCACCTGAAAAAATGTACGGTTTTATAGATTTCAGAGTTTTTCTTTCTCATGATTTTCTGTTATCAAAGATTTTTCCTGTCTTTTTTACATATTTCTAAGTTTTTTCATAACTGGTTTACATTTTTAATTGCGGTTCAGAAAAGCATTAAAAAAGACCGTTTTTCCAGATCAGACACACTTTTTATATGTATCTGCTTCTGAAAAACAGTCTTTATGTAATGTTTTTTCTTATATTCGCTTCACTCCTTACCTGATTTATGTCAGGCGGATAAAATCATCTGCTTCGCGGCTTGTCTGATTCAGGTCAAGCGGATATTCGCTACTTGCTCATAACTGAATGAATAATAACAAATTTTGTTCATCATATTCTTTATTTCATAGTTTGTCAATATAAATTATATGAATATCATTTATTTATCCATATATACAGTACATTCATTCGCTTTCTACAAATAAAATTTTATTTATGCACTGATTTCTTGTTAATGAATTATTATAAGCATTGTTTTCACATAAATAAAAGAAAAACCTCTGAAAACGTTTACAGACCACTCTTTTATTTTTCCCAAAATACTATATAAAAAGAGCCGGCGCTCATTATAAATATGAATCCTTTTTCGTTTTTTCTTTATTTTGTGAAAACGTATTCACCTTATTAAACAATAACTTCACTGCTACAAGAACCTTTACTTTTACCCAAGTAGCTTCTTTTTGTAGTAACCAACTCTATTCCATAAACTTTTTCATTCAGGACCTGACAAATCCGTTACAATCATCTCTTCATTGACTTTTTTAATTTATTGTGTTACCCTAACACCAGTAAAAAATTTGCATAATGGATAATAACAACGGGAGCTTGTGCGACAGGCTGAGAGGAAGATAAATCTTCGACCGCACCTGAAATGGATAATGCCAGCGTAGGGAATGTATCTATGAGTTTAAATCTGCCAGTGTATTATTCGGGCAGATTTTTTTATTTACAGGGCTATTACTGCTTAATGCTTTTCTGCTCAACTGATAATATTTGCTTTTGCAGACCAACTCATAATTTAAAGGAGGTTCATTATGAACACAGACAGATCCAAAACATTCAGAATGGTCATGCTCGCCATGATGGTTGCTATCGGCGTAGTCATCTCACCCATTCTGAGAATCGAAGGCATGTGCCCGACTGCACACTTTATCAACATTGTATGTTCCGTACTTCTCGGACCGTGGTACTCACTTCTTTGTGCCACTCTCATCGGAATTATCCGTATGATGTTTATGGGTATTCCGCCGCTTGCACTGACAGGAGCCGTTTTCGGAGCATTTTTATCAGGTGTTTTCTACCGCGCATCTCACGGAAAAATTATCTGTGCAGTGATCGGTGAGATCTTCGGAACCGGCATCATCGGTTCCCTGGTTTCCTATCCTGTCATGGCATTTCTCATGGGCAGAAGCGGACTGAACGCCTTCTTCTACACACCGATGTTTCTGGCAGCAACCTGCATGGGTGGCACTATCGCTTTCTTCTTCCTGAAAGCATTAAGTCACTCAGGAATGCTTGCCAAATTTCAACAAAGTCTCGGAGCAAAAGTATATGATCGAAAAGCACTCAAACATCAGACAGATGACCAGGTCAGCACAGCCGCTGATTCACTGCATCACTAATCCTATTTCTATCCATGACTGTGCCAACATCATTCTGGCGGCCGGAGGCCGCCCAATTATGGCAGAACATCCTGCAGAAGTCGCAGAAATCACAAGCCACTCTCAGGCACTGGCACTGAATCTTGGAAATATTACAGACGCACGTATGGAATCCATGCCGAAGTCCTTAGAAACCGCATCCAGACTCCACATCCCGGTCATGCTTGACCTGGTCGGAACCGCCTGCAGCAATCTGCGTTATGAATTTGCGCAGAAACTCATGAGTATCCACATGCCGAAACTTCTTAAAGGTAACATGTCCGAACTCCTTGCCATGTCCGGACAGACAGCTCACGCCATTGGCATTGACGCAGGCACACAGGATGTCCTCACAAATGACAACCGTTCCCGCCTGAAAGATCTCTTCCAGAAGAAAGCAGCCCAGTGGAACACAACACTCCTTATTACCGGAAAAGAAGACATGGTTATTTCCGCCAACGAGTGCGCATTTATCACAAATGGCACTTCCTCCATGTCACAGATTACCGGAACCGGCTGCATGCTTGGAATGATCTGTGCCACTTATCTGGCAGTCGCAGATCCTTTCACTGCTGCTTTATCTGCCGCAACAGAATTCGGTATAGCCGGAGAAAAAGCAGAAAAAAACAGCTCTGGTCCCGGAAGCTTCCAGATAGAGCTGTTCGATCAGTTTTATAAACTGACAGAACAGGATATCAACAGCTCCCAAAAAGTACTGTTTGCAAAATAAAAAAGTTCCTGTCAGATGATATGAATAAACTCAATTCATATCATCTCAGGAACTTTTTTATTACGCCACTTCTGCCTTGCGCATCTTCGTCAGTTCTCTTCTCGCAAACACAATCGCCAGCACAAATGCCGCTGCATCCGCGATCGGTCCTGCGTACATCACTCCGTCAATTCCCATAAACAACGGGAAAATAATAATCAGCGGCAACAGGAAAATTACCTGTCGTGTCAATGACATGACGATACCCAGTTTCGCCATTCCAATGGAAGTAAAGAATCCAGAAGACATTGGTTGAATCCCATTGGCAAATGTCATAAACATAAAAATCTTCAGATAACGTTCCGCAAACTGGAAATACAGATCACTTCCCGTTCCAAAGATGCTCACGATCTGGTGAGGAAACAGCTGGAAACAGGCAAAGAATATCGTAGCAATCACTGTACATGCAGTTACAGAATAACGATACGTCTGTCGAACTCTGTCATATTTCTGCGCTCCATAATTGAATCCCCATATCGGCTGACTGCCCTGAGAAATACCAATACAGATTGCCATAAATACCATATTAACTTTAGAAATAACACCCACACATGCAATCGGAATATCACTTCCATAAACAGAATTTCCACCATAATATCGCAGGATATTATTTAATACAATCTGCACAACTGCCATTGCAATCTGATTAATACAGGATGCAAGACCCAGTGAAATAATCGCGCTGAGATATGACAGTTTCGGTTTCAGCATTGCACCTGACAGATACATTTTCCGGAATTTCGCAAAATACAAAACAACCAGAAGTCCGGAAACAACCTGTCCGATCACAGTCGCCCATGCAGCACCTTTAATTCCCCATCCGCATCCGAAAATAAACAGCGGATCAAGAATCGTATTAATGATTGCACCAACCATAATGCAATTCATAGAATACGTAGGGCTTCTGTCTGCTCTGACAAGATGATTTCCACCTACAGATAAAATATAAAATGGAAGCCCTACCGCCGTGATTCCCGTATAATCAACCGCATACGGCATTACATCCGTCGTTGCTCCAAACAATGTCAGAAGCGGCTTCAGAAACACCAGAACAATTACCGCAAGGATCACACCGCTGATCACCAATGATGATAAAGCTGTTCCTGCAATCCCACTTGCTTTCTTTTCCTGCCCGGCTCCCATTTCCAGGTTATAATTGGACGCACCGCCAATCCCCAGGAGTAATGCCAATGAAGTAGCAATTGTCGTAACCGGAAATGCCACATTCGTCGCCGCATTTCCCAGCATGCCTACGCCCTGTCCGATAAAAATCTGGTCCACGATATTATACATCGCACTGACCAGCATACTGATGATCGCAGGAATCGCAAACTTCGCGATCAGACCACCCACTGGCGCAGTGCCAAGCGGATTCTGTGCCTGCGAATTTATCTCCTGCGTACTTTGGTTATTTTTTTCCAAGTAAAATCCTTCCTCTCTTAACATATTTGATACAGTTTCTATTCTCTCTAATTTCTTAAATAAGCACTCATTAGAATAACTTTTATTACTCCCCTGCTTTGTGCCGTGTTATTAACTTTAACATTTATTCTCTTTATCTGCAATGAAAAAAGCATGCAAACTCTTTCTGAATTTAAAGATCATTCACATGCTTTTTAGTCTTCCCTTACCACCTATCGCTCTGTACTATAACAACAGAAGGATTTTATCATAACTTGCTAAAACATAACGTATCTACCAGCTAATATACAGTCAGCAATTCGCTTTCATCTACATTTATTCATAACCAGATTACAACATCTCAATCAACGCAGCAATTCGTGTATTAAGCTGTCCAACATCAGACTGGGAATAATCTGTCTCTACGTGCAGATACGGAATCTTTTTCTCTTCTCTTACAAATCTGCCAACTTTACCTGCTTCCACATTGTAGGTATGACAGGCCTGTAAAGTCATCTCCACAACAGCTTCTACCTGATATTCATCAATTAATTCATTCAGCAGCTCAAAACGGTTCGGATTCGGCGTCATAACAGAACATCCAATGTTCAGATAACGTCTCGCAATTGCCTCATAGATATCCGGATCACTTTCATCAATCAGTCTGTCCACACTCTTCGCACCGGAACAGTTTTCAAAAGCAACTACTACACCACCGTTTTCTTCAATCGCTTTCACTACTTTCATAGTAGCGCCGCCCATTGGACATCCGGTAATTAAGATACGATGTTTCCTGCCTTCATTCTTACCTGCCGCATATTCTTCTTTTACTTTCGCTGTCAGTGCATCAATCTCTGCCGGAACTTTGGAACGATCAAATTTGAAAGTAGTTCCATATAATACATTATAGAGATTCTCCCCTTTCATTGGCGCTGGATCAAGCTTCATTAACTCATAAAAATCTTTCAGAGCACGGCGTCCCTCATTGCTGATGTGGACTGCTTCACGCAATTTCTCCTCTGTAATCTCTACGTCAAATTTCTTCTCCAGGTATTCCTTGAAGCGAATGATCTCACTCTTCCAATACTGCAGTGCAGCTTCCGTCTGTTTATGAGGAAGTTCCAGAATAAATACATCTTTAAATTCAGACATAAACTCATACATTTTCTTCTTTCCATCGCAGGTAGTCTCACCAACTACAACATCTGAGAAATAGAAAAATGGACATTTATCAGTCACTGCAAAACCATAACTTGCCTTGATCAGTGGACAGAGATTTTTCGGCAGTGTCTGCTCTGCTACCGGAATTGTCTCATCAGACATAGAGCACAAACCTACAGAAGCAGCTCCCATAGCCATTGCTATCTCCTGCGGAAAATATGTACAGTAAGAACCAATAACCGGAATATTCTGATCCTTGATCTTCTTGATCGCAAGAAATGAATTCTTTCTCTGCTCTGCAAACTCCTCAAATACTTCTGGTAAATCTTTAATTACTTCCATCTTTATGTACCTTACCTTTCTATATAGTTTTTATATTATTTTTACTGCTTTCACTCTTCCTCTTATCGCTTTTGTGCTATCCTACACTAATTGAGCAAATCGCATCATCTTTTGCTTTGTCTAATTATAATTTATTTCTTTTTCTCTTTAGCAAGCAGCGAAGCCCCAAGTGCTCCTGCATATCTTCCATCCTTCATAGCTTCAACAGCACATCCAAGTTTCTCCGAAAGAATCTCCGCAAAATACAAACATTCACTCAATCCCCCTGTAAGAATTACTGTTCTCGGGAGCTGCTTTCTTCTCGCAAGCTGTGCAACTTTCTCCGCCACAGAATTAACCACTCCCGCAGCAATATCCTCTCTGCTTCGCCCCTCACCGATCATACTGATCACCTCAGACTCCGCAAACACTGTACACAACGAACTGATCGGTACTGCAGTCCCCTGCGCCGCCAGCTCAAACAACTCCGCTATGGTAACTCCCAGTCGATTCGCCATAATCTCCAGAAACTTCCCAGTCCCTGCAGAACATTTATCATTCATAAGGAAATCCTGTATCATTCCCTGCTCCACCAGAATCACTTTCGTATCCTGACCGCCAACATCAACGATCGCACAATCATTCCCAGCCATCTCTCTGCCACCTCTTCCGTGACAGGTAATCTCCGTAATTACAAAATCCGCATACTCTACAGCCACACGCCCATACCCTGTAGCAGCCACACGAACTTCTTCGCTCTTTACATCAATTCCCTCTTCCAGAAGCCTTGAGGCAATCTCCGAAGCAGTCTCCTTACTGCTCCATCCCGTAGGCAGCACAAACTTCATTTCCCTGTCACCAGTCACAACTGTCTTCGAAGCAGTCGATCCGATATCAATTCCAACATAATACAACCTTTCTCACCCGCCTTTACCTATCCTTTTTTATCCATTTCATCATTTTCCAATACCATTTCCGAAAAAAACTAATCATTAAAAACAACTCTTCTTTTACATTATACCCGTTCCCTTCGATAATCAAAAATTCAAAAACAAAATAAAAGCAGGGTATTTATTGCATCTGTCAATAAATCGCACCTGCTTTTTACTTCGCTATTCTATATTATTTTTTCTAATCTCATATAAACAAGATTAACCATCTCGTTATTTGTTCATAGCTCAATATGCCGTCGTTTATTAGTCAAGCGGATATTCGCAATTGAAGCAGGGGACTTACTTGATTTTGTTAAAACCTCGTATGCTTATTCACATATCTCGCCTTATACTTAGAATAAACAATTGTCTGATCCTTATACAATCCATAATATCCGGAAGCCGCATAACTGATAGAAACCGCGATCAGATAAAAGGAAACACCCTTAAATCCAAACATCTCAAATGCAATCAGAATCGATGTGATCGGGCAGTTAGTCACGCCACAGAACACTGCTGCCATTCCGCACGCCGCACAGATAGATGGTGAAAGTCCAAGCCAGTTTCCCATCACACAACCAAATGTCGCACCAATGCAGAACGACGGCACAATCTCACCACCACGGAATCCTGCTCGCATCGTCAATGCCGTCAGAATCAGTTTCCAGAAGAAATCCAATGGCCTTGCCTGTCCTGTCTCTACTGCTTTCTCGATCAGTTCCGCACCGGCTCCCATATAATCCGTAGTTCCCAGAAGCAATGTAATTCCAATCACCAGACATGCTCCCACAACCACACGAACATACGGATTCTTAAAGTATCTTCCATACGCTCCTGCAACCCCATTCAGCACCATACAGAACACAATACTGATCACCGCACATCCTACAGCAACAACTCCCATTTTCAGCCCCGTCTCAATGGTCAGTTCTGGAATATCCACTACATGAAAAGCCTCCGGCGTAACTCCCATACCAGCCGCAAATCCGGATGCAATCAATGATGCGATCATACATGGCATCAGCGCCGTATAATACATAACACCAACACTCACAACTTCCAACGCAAACACAGCCGCTGCCATCGGAGTTCCAAACAACGCTGAGAACGCTGCACTCATGCCACACATAACGATCACATGACGATCTTCTTCATCCAGATGGATCCATCGTCCAATCTGATTCGCAATACTTCCTCCAAGCTGAATTGCCGCACCCTCACGTCCTGCAGAACCACCCGCCAGATGTGTCAGCGCCGTAGAAATAAAAATCAGCGGTGCAGACAGAATCGGTACATCATCCTGTGACCTCACCGTGGAAAGCACCTGATTCGTACCTCCATCTTCCTTGCCGAACTTCTCATACAGAAACACAATGATCAGACCCATTACAGGCAACAGATAAAACATCCACCCATTCTCTTTCCTGTAATTCGTCACACCTTTCAGCGCAAAAGAAAACAGCGTACTCGCTGCTCCCACAATACATCCCACAAGCACCGCCAGCATCAGCCATTTCACAAGATTCGTCACATCCCGCTGAATCTCTCCGCTATAATATTGCAGTTTCCTTTTCAGTGGACTTTTCTCTTCCGTGCTTTGTTCTTTCGTGCCATTCTCCTGAACTGCACGCTTTTCCTCTTTCTCCATTTCCCCCTCTTACCTTTCCTGAATATTCTAATATGAACTACTATTTTTATTCTAGCATACATTTTCCATATCTTCCAGAAACATAAGAAAGAGAAATTAATGTATTTTTCTTAAATGTTATCTACTGTGCAAGTCCTGTTTATACCTCACCCTTTTTTAATTTTCGTTCTAACTCTAAAACTTCTTTTCTGCATAATTCTATCGCATCATTACAGGTTTCCACATCATCACCATCTATCTCTATGCTATCATCACCGGGATATCTGGTTGAAAAATAAAAACCATCTATCATCCTCATATGTGTCTGCATATCTTTTGAAAACTCCACGCCCATATTTCCCTTTAAAAATTTCATCAATCTGTTCAGACTATATGTACGCAAAATATTTTCAAAATCTTTCTGTTGCATTGCCTCATTCGGTGTATACTTCATATATTTTTCGCATATTCCCTGCGCCATGGCACCCATCATATTTGCAACTATCCCCGCATCATAAGAAGCTTTAAAATATTGAAAATCATTTTCTGCAAAATCAAAATAACTGCTCAAGGCCATATCTGAATCCCCTCCTTTCGCACATTTGTATAATACAGCATTTTGTTCCTTTTCCAGTCATCGCCAACTACAATTTTCAGATCCGTTTCTGCATCATCCAATTCCTCAGAAGATACTTCGGACTTTAGAAGATAAAGGTATTTTTTAAGTTCCGGTCGGGAGCGGAATGACTCTGACAGTTCCAGAAACAGATCAACATCACTGCTATATTTCTCTTCTCCCCGCGCACAACTGCCATACAGATATATTATCTTAATATAAGGTCTTATGCATGATGATTGAATAGCTCTTAAAGCATACTCCGCTGCATTTCTCTGCCGTTTTGATCTGATACATGTCAGCATTTCTCTCCCTCCTATTTTCTCTATATATTATTTCCAGATTATACTCATATTTTCTACTTCAGGATTCCTTTGTAAAAAAATTATAGCATTCCTGTTCTTCTATGGCTATCTCCCGTTTATCTACAGAAAAAAGCTACCGTGTCCCGTAGCTTTCCCCTGTCAAATAAATTCCTATATTTATCTATTTCCCTTCAAAAATCTGCGCAATCGGTGAATCCGAAGATAGAATTACTGTCTTGTCCCCACCTTTCATCGAAGTCTTTAACGCATCCAGACTTCTCACAAATGAATAGAACTCACTCCTGTCCTCTTCTCCATAAGCCTGCGCAAGGATTTTCATATATTCCTGCTCACCCTCTGCTTCCAGAATCTCCGCCTGTTTTTTCGCATCGGAAATCTGTATTGCTACTTCTTTGTCTGTCTTATTACGGATTACTTTTGCTTCAGAACTTCCCTCTGCTTTATAAGTAGCCGCGATATTATCTCGTTCAGAGATCATTCGCTCATATACTGCTTCTTTGTTATCATCCGGCAGGTCCAGCTGCTTGGTTTCAAATTTAAGAAGTTCGATTCCATACTGATCCATGTTCGTTCCAATTGCCGTCATAACCATATCGGACAATTCCCCGTCACGGCTTGTGATCACTTGATCCTGGGACATACTGCTGATTGCATTTTTAGTTGCGTTATACACAGCAGTATTAATTCGGCTCTCACCGCTTTCCACAGAAGAGTTTAACGTCTGTGCAAATTTAAGTGGATCACTGATCTTCCAAAGAACATAACTGTCACTGATCATCGTCTTCTTATCTTTTGTAATTACATCAGAAGCAGCCAGATCATACAACATTGTCTCCTTTGGCAGTGACTGTGTGCTTTCTATAAATGGAATCCTGAAACTGATTCCCGGTGAGCTGATTACTCTGTCAACTTTACCAAACTGACGGATCAGTTTATATTCGTTCTGCTGCGTTACAGTTACCGACGCTCCGACAGCTACCACAACTGCTGCCACACCAATTAATATTCCAACTTTCTTACCTTTCATAAATTAGTCCTCTCAAAAATTACATCTCAATTTTCGTATTTCATTTAACACGCTCAATTATATTTACAACTATCAAAAGAATATTTCACCAAATATGATTATGCCACTTTCATAAAACACATATAAAACCTTATATATGTAAAATATTTTCTGACCTTTAAACCATAATTTCTTTATTCTTAAATCATTACTCATTCTCAGAACCATTTAAATTTTGTGTAGCTTCATCATTCTGCTGATCTGAGTTCTGCGTCTCTGTCACATTCTCTGAACTATCCCCTGTAAAAGAATCCAACGGCAGCACTTTCTGCACTCCATCCCCATTATCAATCACAATCTTCATACCCGGCAGCACATCTTCCATTGTCTCGTAAAACATACGTTTCTTCGTGATCTCCGGATTCTTTACGTATTCCTCATACATCGCATTAAAACGAGCAACCTCAGCTTCCGCTTCATTAATCCTTACCTGCTTCTGTGCCTCAGCATCCTGAATGATCTGATCCGCTTCTGCTTCTGCTTCCGGAAGCTTTTCGTTTCTATATTTATTCGCATTGTTCAGAGCAGTTTCTTTTCCCTGCTTGGCAGTTTCTACTGTTTTAAATGCTTTCATAACCTCCTGTGTCGGCGGCTCTGAATCCTGAATCGTAATATTCACAAGCTGAATTCCCAGGTCCTGTTCTTCCATCTGCTTTAGGATCATTTCCTTAATCTTGCTCTGGATCTCACCTTTTCCGGTAGTAAGCACTTCATCCACATCATAACTTGCGATCACTGTACGTATACAACTCTGGGAAATATTTTTGAGAACATCCTCCGGTTCCTCTGAATTATAAAGATATTTTACCGGTTCCAAAATTCTGTACTCAACAAAGAAATCTACATCAATAAAGTTATAATCCGAGGTAATCATAACGCCTTCATTCTCAACCACCGAATTATCTCCCATACTATATCCAATAGGAAATCCCTGAATCGTTGTATTTACTTTCTGTACTTTCTGTATAAAAGGAATCTTAAAATGCAGCCCTGTTTCTGCCACTGCTTTCGGCACTCCGAAAGTTGTCAGTACTGCCTGTTCCTGCTCCTGGATCTGATATGCAGCATCTCCTGCAAGCCCAGCAATAATCGCCAGCCCTGCTGCTCCTATTACGATACGCTTCACATGTTTTCCCGGCTTCTGCAATTTTTTCAATGGATTTACTCTTTCGTTCACTTTTCTCCTCCGTTTCACCATTTGGCATAATTAAATTTTTTGCTTCTAAAAATTTCCGAAGAAAAGAAAAAGACTTCCATTTCAGACATAATATGAGCTCTTCTCTTAATGTCTAAAACAAAAGTCTTGCCGATTATATCATAATGCGGGCATTCTTAATCTGCCGTTCTGACGCATATATGTACCATTTATAGGAAAAACAAGTCCAGTTCTTCATAACGATGGCCGCTACTCCCTTTTCTTTGAGCAGCATCATATCATAACCATTTACAAAATGCAAGAAATATTTTTACGTAATTCCTATAACATGTTATACTTATTGTATTAAAGTCGAAATTTTTCATAAATCATACGTTATCTGACAGATTTTATACTTTTTAGCCCTGACATCTTATGTCCGACGGATATACACAATTTAGCTAAAATATATCTGCAGGAAATCTAATGATTTCGACTTCAACTTTAACCAGGAGGACTCATTCATGAAAGCATACGAACGCTTATTATCTTATGTAAAGGTTTTCACTCCAAGCAGTGAAGAAACCAACACATCCCCATCCACACAATACCAGTTTGACCTTGCCAGACAGCTCGTGCAGGAATTAAAGGAACTGGGTGTGGAAGATGCCGATGTAGATGAACATTGCTATGTCTATGGACATATTCCAGCAACCAAAGGATATGAATCCTGCAAAAAGCTGGGATTTATCGCTCACATGGATACAGTATCTGATTTCTGTGATCATCCGGTTACTCCGGTTGTCACTCCAAATTACGATGGCGGAGAACTTGCACTTGGAACCAGCGGCAGAGTTCTTTCCCCAAAGATGTTCCCGCATCTGTCCACATTAAAGGGCAGAACCCTCATCACTTCCGATGGAACTACCATCCTCGGTGCAGATGACAAAGCCGGAATTGCCGAGATCATGACCATGATTGAACACCTTAACAATAAAACTATTGCCCACGGCCCAATTTCTGTTGCCTTTACTCCGGATGAAGAAATCGGAATGGGTACTGACTATTTTGATGTAAAGAAATTCAACGCAGACTATGCATACACTCTTGACGGTGATACCGAAGGAGAAATCCAGTATGAAAACTTTAATGCAGGACGCGCAGTAGTTGAATTTACCGGCGTAAATGTACATCCCGGTTCTTCCAAAAATACAATGATAAATGCAGCACTGGTTGCTATGGAATTCAACTCTATGCTCCCAGCTGCCGACACACCAAGAGATACCGAAGAATATGAGGGATTTTTCCATCTTGATGCCATGAACGGCAATGTCTCCACAGCTATGCTGGACTATATTATCCGTGACCATGATGCAGCTTCTTTCACCTGCAGAATCAAAACCCTGGAACACATTGCTAAAATCCTTAACGAAAAATGGGGGGAAGGTACTGTAAAACTTACGATTACAGAACAATACAGAAACATGAAAGAAATTATTAATACCTGCATGGATCTGATCGACTGTGCAACCGCAGCCTGCAAAGAATGCGAAACTCCTGCACTTATCACTCCGATCCGCGGAGGCACAGACGGTGCACGCTTAAGCTTTATGGGTGTTCCATGCCCGAATCTCGGAACCGGCGGACATGCTTTCCATGGTCCTTATGAGCACATTACTGTTGAAGGAATGGATATCGCTGTAGAAGTAGTGTTAAAAATTATTGAATTATTTTACAAATAATTTCAGAGTCAAGCGGATAAAATCATCCGCTTCGCTACGTGGCTCTACACCAAATAACTGCTCCGCAGTTTATCAGAAGAAGCTTGCACTCCTCCTGATACAAGCAAGTCCCCACCCACTGCTTATTGCTTTTCGCAATTGAAGCAGGGGACTTACTTGATTTGGTTAAAATATAAAGCAAGACCCTCGCTGCCAGCTAAGGTAACAGCGAGGGTCTCATTATTTTTTTGCATAAACTCCTTAAAGTTTTTCTTTCATTAACATATCTCTGCTGATTGAAACATAAAACTTACTTGACTTGAATCAGGCGGATATTCACAATCCACTTCTCTGTCTGCTCACAGGAAAGAATCTTGCTTTCAGGATTCTCCGCCTGCGGCGGGTCGCTCCAGGGACATTATTCCGTATACATATTTCCATTTTCATCTGTCCAGGTTCCATCTCCATTGTCACTGTAACCAGTTCCATCATCGTCTCTATAGTAATAATCTCCATTGGTCGTCTCTGTAACTGTAATTGTATTCCCGTCAGAAGAGGTCAATGTATACTGTTCTAATTCCTTACCAAAATAATGGGTTGCATCATTCAAAGCAGAATAAGCATTTCCGTTCTCATCTGTAAAATAGAAATCCGTATCATCAGTGGTATACTCCATTCCATCATATCCTCGATATGAACGAGAATAGTCTGCATAAATCTTTCTCTCAACTTCAATCATATTACCACTGCTGTCCTTTAATGTTATTATATCTGTATTAATAACAGTTTTATTTACATTATTATCTCCAGAATTTCCATTATCATCTGTGTTCGAAGAACCATCTCCTGAATTACCCGGAACAGAATTCTGGCCAGTTGAATTTTCTCCTGTACCATCGGAAGTATTCACTCCAGTTTGATTCTGTCCTTCTATTTCTTCCTGAATCGCATTCTCCGCCTTAACATTACTATTCAAATCATTCTTATTTGCTGTTGAATCTTCTGACATATTTTCCTTTTCTGTCATCTGCTGATCGTCCGATGTTTTATGATACGTCATCATATCAACCAGTTCCCTCTTCTTAGAATCTTCATCAAACCCTTTCTCTGCAGAATCCTGTCCGTCAGATTTTCCTTCATCCCGAACACTCTGCGCCCCGGAAATTACTTCTCCAGAAAAGCCAAACGCCAGATTTCCTCCAACAAGCACTATTGCCAGAATTATCCCCGGAAGAATATTCTTCCGAAGTTTCTTCATATTCAGCATATAAAGAATTCTCTCTTTAAAAACCATGCTGCTGTCATTCAGGCTTGCAGTTACATATGGCACCTGATTGTCTATAGCAACCGTTCTCAGCAACAGTTTACGATACAATTTATGGTCCGCTGCACTGCAGACACGAACAACCTCCGCATCACAGAGATTTTCAATATCTTTATCTGCTTCCCACAACATAATCAGAAGCGCCGGATTAAACCAATACACAGATGCACAGATTCTGAGAATCATCTTATACCATAAATCCTTATGTAAATAATGTGTCAGTTCATGGCGATAAACCAGCTTCAACTCTTCTGCCGAATATCCAACTGCAGGAAGATATAACTTCGTCCGAAATAGTCCTGCCAGAAGAGGAGTAGTAAGTCCTGCATTCTGCATCAATTCAGGTCTTCTGCGAATTCTTTTCTGTTCACATACATCCCTATACATCTTCCATTTCATTAAATCGCACGCCGGAATACTCATCCTCTTTAGATTTTTCATGGAAAAATAATATGCACATAATTCTGCCAGTAACTTTACAACAGCTCCTGCCAGCCATACGACCAGAAAAATTTCCGCAGCCAATGGAACGATATGTCCACCGGATAATGCTACAGATTTTGCTCTATAATATGTCTGATCTGTCAAAACTACATCTGCTGATGTCTTATTTATCACAGTCATATTCTGCGATTTTGTATCCTCATCAGCTTTATCTGCTGAGTTTACTTTAGCAGAATTTGCATCCAATAAATTCGTTTGTTTTGCAGCTATTATTTCATTTCCACTGTTTTTTATTCCCGGCACACGAAAATTTATAAGAGAAATATCCGACGGAAGTCTTACAGGGATCAGCAGGCTCACAGCAACAGCAAACCACACCACATATTTCCATCTCGCTGTAAACCTGTTCTTTAAAACAACAGCTAAACCCAGCACAAGAAAAATAATAACTGCGGAGATAATATTAAGTTTCAAAATATGCAATGCAAATTCCGCCATTATTTAATCCTCCTTTTCATCCAACTCCTTCAGAAAATCGCTGAGATCATGAATTTCTTCTGAACTTATCTTTTTTCCCTGATAAAGAGAAGTCACAAATTTTTTCAAAGAATTACCGTAAAGTTTCTCCAATACATTCTTACTCTCATTCGCCTGATAGTCTTCCTGAGACACCAGCGGAGTATAGAGATTCATCTTTCCCTGCTTTTCCACAGAAACAAAACTTTTATTCTCTAATCTGGTCAGCAATGACAATATAGTAGTAGGAGCCAGCTGCTTTTTCACATTCACCAGTTTCTCAATCTCTGCCCGGGTCATCGGAGGAGTCCCGTTCCATAAAGCCAGCATAATATCCAACTCTGACTCAGGCAGACGCTGATATGCTTTCTTCAACAAAATCACCTCATTTCTTCTACAATTGTAGGAATAATTTTATTGTAGCAAGTCAGTAATATCAAGTCAATATACTACATAGAACTAATTAATTTCTGTATAGTCAATTCCGTTTTCATCCGTCCAGGTTCCATCCCCATGGTCAGAAAAACCAGTTCCATTGTCATCTCTGTAATAATAATCTCCATTTGTTGTCTGAGTAACTGTAACCGTATTTCCATCAGAAGACTCCAGTGTATGCTGCTCCAGTTTACCGCCAAAATAATGAGTTTCATCATTTAAAGCAGTATATTCATTTCCATTTTCATCATAAAAACAATAATCATCATCTGTTGTATATTCCATGCCATCATATCCACGATATTCTTCCGAATAATCTGAATGCAAAAATCTCTGAATATCAACTGTATTGCCATCACTGTCTTTCAATGTTATTGTAGATGTAGAAATAATATCATCATCCGAATTGTCCTCTCCTGAATTATCCTTCCCTGAAGAAGTTTCTGAAGAGCCATTCTGATCTGATTCCTCATCTCCGGAATCCTTTCCACTACCATCGGAAGAATTTTCATTCAATGCCGTATTTCCCGGATAAGAAATACTCTCCACCATCTCACGTACCTTACCAATATCATCCGCATCCTTTGCAAATCCCTTTACCACATAAAGATCACTGCCAACAGAATAAGCAGCTTCGTAGCAGGCTGCATACTGGTCACTTGCCTTTGCAAACAATGGTGTATCATCATCTTCACCATATTTATAAACACCAACCCAATCCTTACCACTTACAAAATAAGCATACGTTCCCTTCATATCTTTCTGCTCCCAGTCAGAACTCACCGGCTGTGGATCAAACTTGTCACTCCCGCTATTTTTCGCCCACACAGTACCTGATCCAACCGCTGTCATGCAAAACACTGATAAAGAAGCGACAACCGCAATAAATTTTTTTCTGTTCATAAAAATTCCCCTTTCATCTTTTATTGTAACTCCATTTTCATTTTAATTCTTCTACTTTTGTAGAAGTTAATCATATACTACATCTGTAGAAGATCAATGTCAAGATATTTTTCTACAAATGTAGTAGTTCATGTATCTGTCACACATCAAAAAACATTTTTTCGGCATACGAATATCTGCTTGACCCACAAAAAAGCCAGCTATATATGAATAGCTGGCTTTTCTTATGACTTAATTCAGTTAAAATGCAGTACACATACACATATTAACGTTCTTCTCAACATCCTCCTTCTCTGCAAAAGGTCCAGGAATTACCTTAGCCCCTCTATGTCCTCCAAAGTAATCAGAGTCAAACGTTATCGGTGTTCCATCCGGATTTTCGAAGAATTCTTCCGGCTCAAAAGCTTTACCCAAAACTTCTGTATTGATCATACGACCGGAAAAATCTCCAAGGATCTCATATATATTTGTATCCAGAATATATTTTCCATCTTTTTCTGTTAACTCTACCATTACGCTCTCAGAAGAAACAAGACCATCTTTCTCATGTTTCCATGCCTTTGCCCCATTAAGGTAAACATTTCCTTCACTCCATACTGGTAAATGGTCAAAATGAACTGGTTCCAGTTTTTTCATATCTGCAGGTTTTGTAAAATCAAACTGTGAAATCCATTCATCATAAGTTGGATACTCATCAAACATCCAGGTTCCGACTTTTCGGTTCTCAGAGTCAAATCCATCATCTGAATCATGCATTGTAATAAAATCTTCTGAAGGCCATTTCTGAACAAAAATATTATTATAGAAACGGTCATCACCATGAAGTATTGTCATAAATCCCATGACTTCTGTACGGTGAGGCATATGATAAGGAGTATAACGCCATCCGGTTCCTTCACCCACACAAGTTAAAGCACCGCAGATCAGATTATGTACCATAGCAACACCCTGAGTAGCTAAGCGGAGGCTGGCATCTGACAAAAGAATATTGTTATCAATAAGAGTCGGTCCATGGCCTACTTCAACAAAGATATCCTGGCACATCATACCACCTTTCAACTGTTTCGCAAATGCCGGACGCTGATTATCATGAAGCAGATTCTGCGTAAGTCGTGTACCCTGAGCTTCCCAGTCACACCAGATTCCCATAGTACAATGATGAATATGATTTCTTCTCATAATAACATCAATTGCAGCATGCATCTTAATTCCGGCAATTTCTGCTCCGCCCAGTTCCATCATATTGTTGATATGATGAATATGGTTGTCCTCAATGATACTGAATACACCACCCATTCGACCAATAATACCACCCTGCTCACAATGATGGATATTGTTTCGACGGATAATATGACTTCCTACATTTTCCTTAAGCCAGCCATGATACTGTCCGCGGCATACTGCATCTCTTTCCATCTGGGTTGGACTCTTAACGTATTTATTAGTAAAATAATGATCGTTATCCGGATCGTAGTATTTTCCAAGGGAAATACCTGCACATTTACTGTTAGAAATCTCGCAGTCCTCAATGATCCATCCCTTACTCCAATGAGGGCCGATCATACCGTCCTGATAAGCAGCAGGCGGAGCCCAGGTAGTAGCTGCTTTTGTAACTCCAAAACCACTGACTGTAATATATCCTACCCCGGTTTTAGATGGCATAAAGCATTCACGACGTACATTAATTTCTACATTTTCCTCATTTGGATTTTTTCCATGAAAATTAGCATAAATTACTGTCTCGTCTTTTTCCTGATCCTGTTCTGTATACCATTTGTAAGTAGACTCTTCCGGAACCCAACTACAGTCATAAACCTCACCTTTAATACAGTCTTCCACACTTCCTGCTTCATAAAGAGCACGGTCATTAAGATATACACATCCTGTATGTTTATCAGCTTTGGCAAAATACCAGTCCCCATAAACCATAGTCGTATATGGATTATAACTGCCAAAGAGGCTGTTCGCTACACGGCATACCCATACATCTTCCTTATAAGGAATCCATGTCTGAATACGTTCTGCTCCAGTGATAACTGCCCCAAGAGGCTCTACACTCCTGTAAATAATTCTCGCATCCTCTGTACCTGCATGAACCGGATCTACATATTCACGGTAAACTCCAGGAGCTACCAGAACTTCATCTCCCGGCTGTGCAATTTTCGCTGCATCATTGATATGACGAAACGGCATCTGCTCTGTACCATTTCCATCATGACCAGCTTTCCCATTTACATAAATCTTCATGTAAAACCCTCCCATATATGTTTCTAAATAACTTAAATTCTATAAACTTTGCTAACAATTTTAAATCGCATTATTCTGCAATACAATATATTTTTAATCCCATTTTCTATAATTTTCTATAATACAACACCAGAGCGTGTTTGAAAAATCATTCCTGCAATCTGCAAATCCCTTTTTAATGTCAAGCGAATAAAATCAGCCGCTTCGCTACTTGCTCATAACCGCCATATTGACTTGTCTGATTTTTCACTCAACCACTGTTACACTCTCAAAACAAACAGTCAGAAAAAAGAATGGTTTCCCATGCATTTGCAGGGACCGTAGCAATTCTTAGGGTGTGGAGATCTGCGTTATGAGAAAAAATAGCAACTGTCTGAGCGAAGTCTGCAACGGAGCGAGTTTTGCATTTTTCCTCATGCCTTTAGCAGATCTCCAGACCCTTAGAATTCCTAGGTCCCGAAACCGCATGGGAAACCATTCTTTTTTCTGACGTCCCTTTTCTGATATCCTTTTTATTCTATTATCTTATATTTATTCCCATTTTTGCGCACAAAAAAAACCAGCTAACTACCAGCTGGTTTCTCACTGTATCTTCAAAACTACATACATGCTGACATTTCCCTGAGATCATTACTTCCTGCGATTTCTTGGTCAAGCCCT
>CAKRWH010000034.1:0-26144 GCA_934416185.1 uncultured Blautia sp.
AACTAGGTCTTAACGAAGAGGAGAAATAGATAACTTCCATTTTGTATGTATGATAAATCTAAACAGTATTTTAGCAATATTTCCTGAGTGGGGGCAGAAAGTGCCCCCACTTTCACTATTTGGGGGCGAAAAGCGCCACCATATATCATAAGGGTTTCCTGTACTTTGGCATAATCCAGACATTCATCGGAATGGTATTCCTTGATGATGCCAGATAATTTTTGCAATTCGGAGATCCCTCTTTCGGGTTCCTGCTGTTCTGTCAGGAACATTGCATAATTGGCAAGCTGAGGTATGATATCCTGCTGTTTAAGAGATAAAGTGTATAACGAAAACAGCGTATGGATATGACTGTAATAGGTGGCTTTGCTGCTTTGTCCATCTTTGATTATTTTAATTTTATCTTCGTTATGGAAAGATGCTTTTTCCACCTGAAGTCTTGTTAATAACTGGTCTGGAGTTGAGATTCCATTTTCCAGAAGTTTTGCTGCCAGTTCCACGGCAAAAGTATGAGAGTGAACAGTTTTAATGATCTTTTCAACTGTTGCCCGGTACGTGTCTGCTTCCGAATAAAATACTGATGCCAGCTGGAAGAGAGCGTTCATATCCTCTATTTCTTTTAATGGCAGAGTACAGTATTCATCCAGTTTGCTTCTGGTTGTAAACAAAATCTGGCAGCGATATTTTAATACTACTGACAGAAAGCTGTCCTGTGTCGCAGTGACATTAAAATTATCTATGATAAGCAGAGTATCGGATTTCAGGGAACGCAGGAAACGGTTATGTCTTTGAAACCGTTCTTGTTCAGTGCTTTCCGGAAGATCGTCAATAAAATCCATGTCAGTAATATCCTGAGTTATCTTTTACTTCTGCAAGCATATAAGGATTATATTTGCTTTTACGCTTAAATATAATATAATTTAAGCACAAAAGCAAATACCGAGGATAAGGAGGACAACTATGTCAACATCAGATATTTTGGAATCGCTAATTGAAAAAGACAATGGATATTTGATTACATCGAAGGCCGTTGAATCAGGTGTATCAAAGCCATCTGTCTCAAAATACGTCAGAGAGCATGACATGGAAAAAGTGGCACATGGCATTTATATCTTAGATAATGTGTGGCCAGATGAGTTGTTTGTACTCCAGCAACGAAATAAGAATATTATTTATTCGGGCGAGACCGCCCTTTATTTGCATGGTCTTATCGACAGAGAATACAGTCATATTTGTTTCACTGTTCCTACAGGGTATAATGCAACACATATCAAAAAGAAAAACAAAGAAGTTCGTTATGCAAACCCAGAGATTCTTGATATGGGAACCTGTGAAATCCCGTCAAGCAGCGGTAATTTGGTTAAAGTATATGACAAGGAAAGATGTATTTGTGATTTGATTAAAGATCGAAAGAAATATGAAATTCAGTTATATCAGACAGCAATCAAGGAATATATGTCCTCGAAGGAAAAGAATCTTTCAAGATTGATTGAATATGCGGTTAAACTTGGAGTAAGGGATGAAGTGATGATGTATGTGGAGGTAATGGTATGATTCATACAGCGAAACAACTTAAAGATAAAGTAAAAAACATGTCCGGTGGGAATAGTGAAGTTGCGCAAGCATTAATTAGAACATATTTTATGGAAAGGTTCTTAGAAAGAGTTTCTGTTTCTAAATACAGAAATAATTTTATTCTGAAAGGCGGAATGCTGGTTGCTTCTATTGTTGGTGTAGACATGAGAAAATGGGCTTCCCGGAAAACTGGAAAAGTATTACCAAATACCATTTAAAGTAAAGTAAAGAAATATCCTCTAAGAGATAGTGAAATACCTATTGTTTTAGAGGATTTTTTATTGAAGAATTTTAATATTTAAGAGTTCGTTTTTTCCTTTTTGACATTAAAGATAAGATTTCTTGTGGGTTTGTCAACTGACGTCCGGGAAGTGTCTGCTTTGGTGTGCGGTCACGTTCGGCTTCGTCAATCGCTGCAATAAAAAGTTTTACGCTGTTTGGATTGGATATGACAAAATTATGAGTAATACTTGAAGTAGCCATACGAACACCTCCTCTTTTCGTTTTTTTTTGTGTATTAATTATACGATTGACAGAGAAATGCGTCAATAAGAAAAATAAGCATTGAAAATGGTTGGAATGAGTACTGAAATAAAGTTGGGACAACAAAACGGAGTCATATTGCGAGGAAGATTATGAATAATAAAAAGATTAAATGTGATATATATACCAGAGTATCCACAACCATGCAGGTAGAAGGATTATTTCTATTATGCCTGCAAACATCGTCGCCTGGTAGATGGTCATAAATGTGGATATCGTAAACAATGGAGCGAGGAGAAGATTAAAAATGCGGTAGAAGAAGTCATTCGGAAGCTGATGAAGAATCCTAAATTTGAAGAAGCAATCCTGAATAAAATCGGTTCAAGAATAGATACAGAAGAAATAGAAAATGAGATTGAAGGCGTGGAGAAAAGTATAGAAGAAGTTAAGAACCGCCTGTTGAATATCCGGCAACAGAAAATATCAGAAGAAAACGTCTATCAATTTCGTTTATATTTTGATGAACTATATGATAAGTTCACTGACCTGGAGAAAAAAGAATTTCTTAACAGCTTTGTGGAACAGGTGGACATTTACGAGCAGGAGCAGCCAGATGGCAGATTCCTGAAGCACATAAAGTTCCGTTTTCCGGTGTATTTTGGAGACAGGGAGACACAGGAACTTTGTTGGGACAACGAAAGTACTGTTGAGGCAGTTTCATTGTTGACGAGAAAAGATAAATAACTAAGACTTCCCACACCATTGATATGCTACTCCCAATATAGGATTTTTATATTTCATTGTCCTATATGAGGGTAGCATATTGTTTTATCGGCAGGGTGTTATTTTGGCGGTTACGATGTATGCAAGTATAAAGCGGCATTTCACCCAGGATATTATAGTGCGGATATTATTGCAGATATGGAAATAAGTCAGGCTGAGTTTGCAACAAGAATAGGGACAACAGTAGAGACGTTAAGCCAATTGATTAACGGACAGGTTGGTATATCAAATGATTTGGCAAAGAAGCTTTCTATCATGATGGGAACAAGCGTAGAAGTATGGCTCAATTTGTAGAATATTTATGATAAAAAGCTGATTGAATCAAGCATCTCTTCGGAGGTGCTTTTCCTTACTTTAAAGGAACAATTATAAAAATTATTGTAATCTCTTACTTGCAAAGTAAGAGATTAATTTTTTGGGGGGATGGAAAAATGCATAGCAGTAATTTAAAAGGAATCGAATTCGACTCCTTTAGAAATTAGGCAGGTTCTGATGAACAGCAACCGCATCTGGAAATACTGACTGCATTTCCCTAAAATCAGAACATTATTCGTCATTGAATGAGGAACTTCAATGATGGATATACTAGATCAGGTATAAGTAAGTTTATCTCCCAATACGAATTGATTTTCTCCCAATTACAATATATAATTGGGAGAAAGAAAGGTCGCTTAGCATTCCTTTCAGCAGGTCGTAATTACATGAAAGCATCAGTCGTATCAAATCGATTGGTGCTTTCTTTATGCTCGGAGAAATCCGGGATTTTATTATTTTAAAAGAATAAATTGAAAAAACTATTGACTCCTACATTACGTAATGGTTTAGAGTATGTTTATTGAGAGAGAGGGGGAAGCGCCGATGATGACAGTGAATGAGGTAAGTAAAATAACAGGAGTGAGTATACGTGCTTTGCAATATTATGACACTATTGGACTTTTAAAACCAGTTGAATATACCGCATCAGGATACAGACTGTATGACGATACATCCTTAGAAAGGTTACAGCAAATTTTACTGTTCAGGGAACTGGAATTTCCGCTTAAGGAGATTAAAGGTATCATAGATGCACCTAATTTTGACAGAAACAGAGCATTAGAACAGCAAATTGAACTGCTTACTATGAAAAAAGAACATCTGGAAAATCTTATTAACCTTGCTCGGGGAATAAAAGGAATAGGGACGAAATATATGGATTTTAAAGCTTTTGATACGAGAAAGATAGATGAGTATTCTAAACGTGCAAAGGAACTGTGGGGACAGACGCCTGAGTATAAAGAGTACGAAGAGAAAACAAAGAACTGGACAGAAGATGACGAAGTTACAGTTGCGAATGAGTTTATGAAGATTTTTGTTGAGTTCGGGCAGATGAAGGAAATGAATCCATCCGATGAACAGGTTCAGACACAGGTAAAAAAACTTCAGGATTATATTACGGAACATTTTTATACATGCTCGGTTAAAATTTTGCAGGGGCTTGGAAGGATGTATGCTGGTGGAGGAGAGCTTACTGAAAATATTGATGCTGCAGGTGGAACAGGGACTGCGGAATTTGCAAGTAAAGCTATTGATATATTTGCAATGAATAACTAAGGGGATGGATTATTTATAGCAATGCTATTGTTTAATTGTAATGTTACTGAGGACGGGATGCACAGTAGCCATTGTAATTCCATTAGTTCAGAAATCCAACAGAGTTCGTGTTGACTAATTTGTATAGTAGATGATAAAATTAATCCATAAAATTACTGTATCTGATTCACGCATCTGCGAAATATTTGCTGAAAAAGACATAACAGTAATTAATTGAAATGATCTTAATACAAATAAATAAGAAAACTCTGACGGCAAGGAGAATCCGAGCGGAAATAGTTACTAGATAAGAATTTACAAAACCATTTTTCTGACAAAACGCCAGGAAAGTGGTTTTTTGTATATTTAGAAAGTTTCGGTGGAATTACCTGTCATACAAAAATCTGAGGATAGGAATACCTTATGTCGGATAGAAATTCTGTTGCTAAAGAGAAATGTCGTAAATCTAAAAGATTGTAGGTTAGTACATCGTTTTCGAAATAACTATACCACTCACTTGTCTGCAAATTCGATTGCACAGATGAAAAAGCCTCAGCGTAGCCCGCTACGCCTACGTTTTTTCATCTGCACACTCGAATCCATATCCTGCGCGATTGGTATAGTTATTTACGAAACGATGTACTAGATTCTATATTAAGCAGCAAAACAATAGGAGGGGCAATATGTTAAAAGTAGCAATATACGGAAAGGGCGGTATCGGAAAGTCCACAGTGACTTCCAATCTGGCGGCCGCTTTTGCAAATATGGGGAAGCGTGTCATTCAGATCGGATGTGATCCGAAAGCGGATTCCACTATTAATTTACTAGGCGGAGAGCCACTTCGTCCGGTGATGAATTTTATGCGGGAAGAGGATGAGGAACCGGATGAGTTGGCGCAGATTTCAAAGGAAGGATATGGCGGAATCCTCTGCATTGAGACAGGCGGACCGACACCGGGACTTGGCTGTGCGGGGCGTGGGATTATTGCAACGTTTCAGCTTCTCGAGGATATGGAATTATTTGAACATTATAAACCGGATGTGGTTTTATATGATGTATTAGGAGATGTTGTATGTGGTGGTTTTGCAGCACCGATCCGTGAGGGATACGCGGATAAAGTTCTGATCGTCACATCCGGAGAGAAGATGGCACTGTATGCTGCAAATAATATTTCCAGCGCTGTCAGAAACTTCGAGGATCGTAGTTATGCCCGTGTATTTGGCATCGTGTTAAATCACAGAAATGTAGAAAATGAGACAGAAAAAGTACAGGCATTTTCCGAAAAAATCGGAGTGCCGATCGTTGGAGAAGTGCCGCGAAGTGATGAAATTATCCACTGGGAGGAACAGGGAAAAACAGTGATCGAAGGAAATCCAGACTCAGAGATCAGCAAATGTTTCCTTGATCTGGCCACATTGTTATGGAAAGAAGAGGAAAACGTATGAGACAGGAAGCTTATTTTTGTACAGTAAAAGAGCTGAATGAACTGGGAAAAGATAAGATTCCGCAGCAGCTTATTTCCCATACACATCTGATCTACAGTTCACCGGCAACGCTGGCATTCAACTCGCCGGGAGCAGAAGGATTTGGCGTCAAACGTGCAGGTCTGGCAGTTCCGGATTCTATCATGCTGATCGTGTCTCCGGGATGCTGTGGTCGCAATACATCGGTTCTCAGTTCCATGCGTGCTTATCATGACCGTTTCTATTATCTGCTGATGGATGAGACAGATATTGTAACAGGAAGACATCTGAAAAAGATTCCGAAGGCAGTAGCAGAAATCTGCGAAGGACTTGAGAAAAAGCCATCCGTTGTGATGATATGTATCACCTGTGTGGATGCCCTTCTTGGCACAGATATGGAGCGTGTCTGTCATAAGGCAGAGGAATATGCAGGGATTCCCGTAAGACCATGCTATATGTATGCGCTGACCAGAGAAGGCAGAAAGCCGCCGATGGTACATGTGCGGCAGTCCATTTATTCTCTACTGGAGCCGAAGAAGAAAAAAGGAAATGTGGTGAATTTACTGGGATATTTTTCACCGTTAGTGGATGATTGTGAACTTTATGATCTGCTTCACGGAGCTGGGGTAAAAACAATCCATGAGATTTCCAGATGCAGGGATTATGCGGAATACCAGACTATGTCAGAAGCAAACTTTAATCTGGTGCTGCATCCGGAAGCGCGCTTTGCAGCAGAGGATTTTCATGACCGTCTGAAAATTCCGTATATTGAGCTGCGCAGACTGTATCAGATTGATAAAATTGCCAGTCAGTATCGTGCCTTTGGAGCTGCCTTAGGTGTAGAATTTGATGATGAAATACCGCGGAGGGCAGCAGAGGATGCAGTGGCAAAATTTAAGAAAGTACATACAGATGCAGCGTTTGCAGTTGGAGAATGGATGAATGGAGATCCATTTGAGCTGGCACTTGCACTGGTGCGCTATGGATTTCGTGTACCGGAGATTTATGGAACTTTATCCGGTGAAAATTTCATCTATGTGAAGCAATTAGCACAGATCAGTCCGGAGACAAAAGTATTTTCCAACCTGGAACCAACCATGCTGTATTATGACGGAAGTCAGTCCGGTGTCAATCTGACTATTGGAAAAGATGCCGGATATTATCATAAAGAATGTCCAAACGTGCTCTGGAATGAAGAACGGCAGCCATACGGTTACGCCGGTGTTCGCAGACTGTTTGAGACACTGGCGGAGGTGTAACGCGATGAGGGGACTGAGAAAATATCTGACACCTTTTGCACCGGATCAGTCCGGAGCTGTGTCTGTATTATATGAATTTGGTGGAATTATTGTTATCTGTGATGCCGGTGGCTGCACCGGAAATATCTGTGGATTTGATGAGCCTCGGTGGTTTGAGAGCAAAAGTGCACTGTTCAGTGCAGGGCTTCGTGACATGGATGCGATCCTTGGCCGTGATGATCGTCTGGTGGCAAAACTTGCAGATGCAGTGACAAAACTGGATGCAAAGTTCGCGGCGATCATCGGGACACCGGTTCCGGCAGTGATCGGAACGGATTACCATGCACTGAAACGTATGACTGAGAAGAAAGTAGATCTGCCGATCCTGACTGTGGACACGGATGGCATGGAATTATATGATAAGGGCGAAGAGAAAGCATGGCTGGAGCTGTTCCTGGTATTTGGATGCGAAAAGGAAGCGGTGATTCCGGGCAGGATAGGAATCCTGGGTATGACACCACAGGACATCAGTGATCTTCGCGCAGCAGACCGCATCCGGGAACGTTTTGCGGCAGAGGGGAAAACAGCAGTCTGTTACGGAATGGGAAACGGACTTGAGGATGTGAAAACGGCTTCCAGCGTACAAAAAAATATCGTGGTATCACCGTCAGCTTTGGAAGCAGCGAAATATCTGGAACGAACCTATGGAACACCGTATGAAGTGGGATATCCGCTGGTGGATGAATTGGTCTGCGATATGAATTATCATGGAAAAAAGGTGCTTATTGTACAGCAGCAGGTGATCGGATGTGCTATCCGGGAGGAAATATTAAAGAAAGCACCGGATGCACAGGTAACAGTGGCAAGCTGGTTTATGATGAAACCGGAGCTTCGCAGGGACGAAGACCTGCATCTGCGTGACGAAGAAGATTATATCGAACTGGTGGAAAATGGAGCCTATGATGTGATTTATGCGGATCCATGTATGGCGAGAATGACACCGAAGTTTGAGGGAGTATTTGTGGACACTGTACACTTTGCTGTGTCAGGGAAACTTGTAACAGTGGAAGCAGCGAAGGAATCAAAAGAACCGGGAAAACTGGACAGTCACGATCAGTATGATTACAATCGTACGAGTTCAGTGGGAGAAGCGTATGAATAAAGAGGAAATAACCTGGCGTATCCGAGTATACGGTATCGTTCAGGGAGTTGGATTTCGGCCGACAGTAAGCCGCCACGCGACGACCCATAGAATTCGCGGAACTGTCTGTAATAAGGGACCCTATGTGGAAATTTATGCACAGGGCACAAAAGAACAGGTCGAAGGATTCCTGAACGAGCTGGAAGAACATCCGCCGAAGCGTGCGGCTATTTTAAAAATAAATACAGAAGATATTACTGCAGAGACAGCAGTATATTTTGAAACATTTGACATTATTGAGAGTGAGAAAACAAAGGGCGAGATCTTCGTTTCCCCGGATATTGCAATCTGTGAAGAATGCAAGGAAGAAATGTTTGATCCAAAGAACCGGCGGTATCTGCATCCGTTTATCAACTGTACCTGCTGTGGCCCAAGGCTTACCATTCTGGATGCACTGCCATATGACCGGGAACGTACAAGTATGAAAGAATTTCCCATGTGCCCGGACTGTGCGAAAGAATATTTTGATGAAAAAACAAGACGCTATGATGCCCAGCCTGTATGCTGCAATGAATGTGGACCGGAAGTGTATCTGATCGGCAGAACAGAGCGGGGACGGGAGGCTATTACATATACGCGGCAGCTGATCAGTGAAGGTAAGATTGTGGCAATCAAAGGAATCGGAGGTTTTCATCTGTGCTGTGATGCGACGAATGAAGAAGCAGTTAAGCGTCTGCGGACATTAAAGAAACGTCCTGCCAAGCCTTTTGCAGTGATGGCAAAGGATGAAGCAGTGGTAAAACAGGAATGTGTTGTAACACCGGAGCAGGAGGCAATACTTACCGGACACCAGAAACCAATCCTGTTACTGGACAGACAAAACAATGGCAGACTGGCATCTTCTGTAGCACCGGGAAATCCGAAAGTTGGCGTGATGCTTCCTTATGCACCGGTGCAGTTGCTGATATTTCAGTATGATGATGGAATCAAAATGCCGGATCTTCTGGTGATGACCAGCGGGAATACTTCGGGGGCTCCGATTTGTCGTGCGGATGAAGAAGCTATTGCTGAACTGTCACATTTATGTGATGCGATGCTCTCGCACAATCGAAAAATCAGGATCCGGGCAGATGATACGGTGATGGATTTTTATAAGAATGAACCGTATATGATCCGGCGCTCCAGAGGTTATGCACCATTGCCATTTATGACATCAACGGACTGGAAAGGACAGGTACTTGCTGTTGGTGGAGAATTGAAAAATACTTTTTGCATTGGTGTGGACAGTCGGTTTTATCCGTCACCATATGTGGGAGATCTGGAAGATCTGAGAACGGTAAAGGCATTGCAGGAGACGATTCACCGTTTTCAGACATTATTGGAAGTAAAGCCACAGGCAGTGGTCTGTGACCTGCATCCAAAGTACAATTCAACAGTAGTTGCAAAGGAATTGGATTATCCGATGATCCAGGTGCAGCATCATTACGCGCACATCTTATCCTGCATGACAGAAAATGACTGCCAGGAACCAGTCATCGGAGTTGCTTTTGACGGAACCGGATATGGAACGGACAGCACGATCTGGGGCGGAGAGATTCTGCTGGCAGATTATGAGGATTTTACAAGATTTGGAAGTATTACTCCGTTTTTGCAGATTGGCGGTGACACTTCCGCAAAAGAGGGCTGGCGTATTGCGGTATCTATGATCTATGGATACACGAAAGACCGCGAACAGGCATGGGAGATTATTGAAAAGCTTGATCTTTGCAGTGAACAGGAAAGCAAAGTGCAGTTTACTATGGCAGACCGGAAAATCAATGCAGTGATTTCAACCAGTGTGGGAAGGCTTTTTGATGCAGTCAGTGCGATACTTGGTATCAGGCGACAGTCAAGTTTTGAGGGCGAAGCATCGATGGCACTGGAGTTTGCGGCAGAAGCATACGAACAGCGAAAATATGAACAGCAAGAATGTGAACAAGAAAAATACAAACAACAAAAAAACAAATATGAGCCGCAACAAGATGTAGATGGAAAGCTGACCGGAAATGAAAAAACGGACAGGCTGGTATATGAAAATGAGGAACGTTTCATTTTGAATACCAGAATGCTGGTACAGCAGATCGTAGAAGAAAAAATCCAAGGTGCAGACAGCGAAAGGCTTGCATATCTGTTCCATCAGGTACTGGCAGAGCAGATTACAACAGTCTGCATCGAGGCCCGCAACAACAGCGGCAGAAATAAAGCTGCCCTGAGCGGAGGAGTATTTCAGAATCGATTGTTGCTGCGTCTGACAGAAGAACGACTCATGCAGGAAGGATTTGAAGTGCTGCGGCACCACATGATTCCGCCAAATGATGGAGGAATCGCGATCGGGCAGGCAGCATATGGGATGTGGCATTTGAACAATAATATATGAGTGGACAGGAGGATATAAAAAATGTGTGTAGGATTATCTGCAAAAGTAGTAAAGATCAGTAACGGCACAGCGCTCATCGACGCAGGCGGTGCCAAAAGAGAGGTTTCTTCCCAGCTTCTGGAAGATCTGGAGCCTGGAGATTATGTCATGGTTCATGCAGGTGTGGCGATTGCAAAGATCACTGATGAAGATGACAGTGAAACAGAACAGCTCATGGAGGAATTTTTATAATGGCAGAGGAGAAAAGTGAAAAGAAGAAAACCGCCAGAGAGATCATAGAAAACTATGACGGTCCGAATGTGCGGATCATGGAAGTATGCGGCACGCACACTCATGAGATTTTCAGACTGGGAATTCGTAAATTACTGCCAGAGCAGGTGGAACTGATTTCCGGTCCTGGCTGTCCGGTATGTGTGACACCAGTCAGCTTTATTGACGAGGCAATTTATCTTGCACTGGAAAAGGAAGTTACTATCTGTACATTTGGTGATCTGGTGCGTGTGCCGGGGACAAAGATGAGCCTTGCGGGAGCACGTGAACAGGGAGCAGATATCCATGTTGTATATTCTCCGGCAGATGCGGAAAAATATGCCAGAGAACATCCGGACAAGCAGGTGACATTTCTGTCTGTCGGATTTGAAACAACGACACCGGCGGGGTGTCTTTCTGTAAAAGCTGCAAAAGAAGACGGACTGGATAATTACTCGATATTGACTGCGAACAAAACCATGCCTCAGGCTTATGAGGCGTTAAAGGGCAGCGCGGATGTATTTTTATATCCGGGACATGTCAATGCGATCACAGGAACACGCCTGTGTGAATCCCTGACAGAAGAAGGAGTCAGCGGAGTTGTGGCAGGATTTACTGCAAAAGAACTGATGACAGCGCTGGCAGTTGCACTGGTAAAATTTCAGGAAGGAAAGCCGTTTTTTGTAAACTGCTATCCGCGTGTAGTGACACAGGATGGGAGCAGGGAGGCACAGGTACTTGTAGATGAGATGATGGAAGCCTGTGACTGTGAATGGAGAGGACTGGGTGTGATTCCTGCATCCGGCATGAAATTAAGAGAGGAATGGCAGAATTTCGATGCACGTATCAAATATCAGATGCCGAAAATAGAAGGAAAACCAAATCCGGCCTGTCGCTGTGGCGATGTGTTGCAGGGAAAATGCAAACCATCTGACTGTAAAGTGTTCGGAAAAGGCTGTACACCACAGCATCCGGTCGGAGCCTGTATGGTATCCGGTGAGGGAGCATGTTCTGCGTATTATCAGTATTCATAAGATATGAAATTATCTTTATAAGAAAGAAGGAAATCGTCATGGAAAAAAAAACAGTAACAATGGCACATGGTGCCGGTGGCAAACAGACATCTGAACTGATTGATCAGGTGTTTAAGACACATTTTGCAAACAAGGATCTGACGGCAGATGATGCAGCAGTATTAGTTCCGCCGGCAGGCAAAATGGCAGTATCTACCGATGGTTTTATCGTATCTCCGGCATTTTTTCCAGGAGGAAATATTGGCAAATTGTCTATTTGCGGAACTGTGAATGACCTTGCCTGTATGGGAGCAAAACCGTTGTATCTTACCTGTGCATTTGTAATCGAAGAGGGATTTCCGATGGAAAAACTGGAAGAAATCGCTGCAGCCATGGAGAAAACGGCAAAAGAAGCAGGCGTACATATTGTATCAGGAGATACAAAGGTTGCAGGAAAAGGTCAGGTGGATGGAGTTTTTATTACCACAACCGGAATGGGCGAAATAGAAGAAGGAGTAACCGTCGGCGGAGAACTGGCGAAACCTGGGGATGCGATCATTGTAACCGGTGATATCGGACGTCACGGATGTACGATCCTGTTAGAGAGAGAAGAGTTTGGAATTGATGCGGACGTGACCAGTGACTGTGCACCTTTGTGGAATACAGTAAAGGCAGTTATGGACACTACACACAATCTGCATGTGATCCGTGATGCAACCAGAGGCGGTGTCGGAACTGTCCTGTACGAAATCGCAGGTCAGAGCAACGTAGGCATTCACTTAAATGCAGCAGCAGTCCCGGTACAGCCGGAAGTAAAAGGTGTCTGTGGAATGCTTGGACTGGAACCTTTATATCTGGCATGTGAAGGAAGACTTGTCATCATGGCACCAAAGGAAGAGGCAGAAAGCATTGTAGAAACATTGCGGAAATGCCCATATTCCGCAAATGCAGCGATCATTGGTGAAGTGATCGCAGAGGAACCGGGAAGAGTTATCATGGAGACCGAGATCGGTACACAGGCACTGCTTCCGCAGCCGGGAGGAGAGCTTTTGCCAAGAATCTGCTAAACAGGAGGAATCAGGGCATGGACACCAGAGTGGCAGTTATTTCAATTATTGTAGAACAGGAAGATGCAATCGAGGAATTAAACACCTTGCTTCATGAAGCGCGTCAGTATGTTATCGGAAGAATGGGTATCCCATACCGTTCAAAAGGAATCAGTATTATCAGTATTGTCATTGATGCGCCGCAGGATAAGATTAGCGCACTTTCCGGAAAAATCGGACATTTAAAAGGAGTATCTGCAAAAACAGCATACTCAAAAGTCATTACTCCGGCAGAAGGAGGAACAAAGGATTGATCAGGATAGCAGTATATGGAAAAGGCGGGATCGGAAAATCCACGACTGTTTCAAATGTAGCAGCAGCACTGGCAGAGATGGGGCTTAAGGTGATGCAGATAGGATGCGATCCGAAAGCGGATTCGACCATTTTACTCCGGCACGGAGAGGCGGTTCCGGCAGTGCTGGATTTATATAATGAGAAAAAGCAGTCACTGCAATTAGAAGATATGATCCGTATTGGTTATAACAACGTTATCTGTGTAGAAGCCGGTGGACCGACGCCGGGACTTGGCTGCGCCGGGCGTGGGATCATCACGGCACTGGAAAAGCTGAAAGAGCTGGGTGCATATGAGAGATACAAACCGGATGTAGTCTTATATGACGTACTTGGAGATGTAGTCTGCGGCGGATTTTCCATGCCGATGCGAAATGGTTATGCTGACAAAATATTTATCATCACATCAGGGGAAAATATGGCAATTCATGCAGCTGCAAATATTGCCATGGCAGTGCAGAACTTTAAAAATCGTGGATATGCCGGACTTGGCGGACTTATTTTAAATCGCAGAGAAGTTCCGAGGGAAGAGGAAAAGGTGGCAGAACTGGCAGAAGATTTCCACACTTCTGTTATTGGTACTTTATCACATAGTGAACTGGTGGCATTGGCAGAAGAACAGCAGAAAACTTTGATGGAGTGTTACCCTGAAAGTGAAATGGCAGAGGAATATCGTGTGCTTGCAGCGCAGATGTATCGCATATGCGGCGGTGTTCTGAAAGATGGAAACGATGCTGCGAGAGATAAATGTATGGATAAGCATATAGATAAATATATGGATGAGTATATGAATGGACATATAGATGGATATATAAATGAACGTATAAATGGACATACACAGGAGGAAGTGTAATGTTACGTCGTGTGAGTGAAACAGTTGATCCGAAAGGTGCAGTGGTAAGAATAAAAGATGCTTCGTTTCCAGCGCCATTTGCTTCGGAACTGGAATATAATTCTCCGGTGCATGGCAACTGGAATATCGTACATACAGGAATGCAGGTCCCGGAATCCATTCAGATTTATGTCTGTGCAGACAACTGTATGCGTGGTGTTGTGCTGACAGCGGCAGAGATGAACGCGGCAGACCGTTTTTCTTTTGTGATTCTGGAGGAACAGGATCTCTTAAACAGTAACCTGGAAGAAATTACCATTGAGGGTGTGACAGATGTGCTGAACAAACGCGGGGACCATCCAAAGGCTGTTCTGCTGTTTACTGTCTGTCTGCATCATTTTGTGGGAAGCAATCTGGACTATATTTACAGTGAACTGGAGCATCGTTTCCCGGATATCTGTTTTATCCGTTGTTATATGGATCCGATCATGCAGAAACATGGATTAACTCCGGATCAGAAGCTGCGCAAAGCGATGTATGATCCGCTCCCAGTCTGCGAACCTGACAGGAAAACCGTATCAGTATTTGGCAGTGATTTTGCCCTGGATGAGAGCAGCGATATCAAGCGTTTATTAAAACGATATGATTATACAGTGCGGGAACTGCCTGCCTGCAAAACATGGCAGGATTTGCTGGATATGAGCAAAGGCAGCCTGTTTATTGATTGCTATCCCGCCGGAAAATATGGAATGGAGGAACAGGCAAGGCGCCTGGGACGTGAGCATCTGTATCTGCCCGGCAGTTTTGACTATGAGGAAATCGAGAGTCAGTTAAAGCAGCTGACGGATGCCCTTGGTCTGCCGGAATTGACAGAAGCCGAACTGGCACATGAACGAGAATCTTGTGAAGAGGCGCTGGAAAATGCAAAAAAGCTGATTAAAGATATGCCGATTGTTTTGGATTATCTGTATCATCCAAGACCGCTTGGACTGGCGAAGTTGCTTCTAATCCATGGATTTTGTGTGAAAGCTGTTTATCTGGATGGCATCAGTCCAGAGGAAAAAGAGGATTTTCTCTGGCTGCAAAAGCATGTTCCGGAACTTGAGCTGATCGCAACCATTCAGGTGAAGATGCGTGTACTGCCAAGAGGCGGCAGTGAGGAAGTGCTTGCCATTGGGCAGAAGGCTGCCTATTTCAGCCGAAGCCGTCATTTCGTCAATCTGGTACAGGGAGAAGGTTTGTACGGATTTGACGGCATCAGAAGAACGGCGGAGTTGATGATAGATGCGTATCGTGAAGAAAAGGATACGGAGAAACTTGTAGTGCAAAAAGGATGGGGGTGTGAGTGCTGCCTATGAGACAGTCTTATCGAATTATACCGATTTATACAGCAGATGTATCCGGTGTTTGTTCCGCATTGTATGAGTTGGGCGGAATGACTGTGATGCATGACCCGTCCGGATGCAATTCCACTTACAATACCCATGATGAAATCCGCTGGTACGATCAGGATAGTCTGATCTTTATTTCCGGGCTTACAGAAATCGATGCGATCATGGGAAATGACCGCAAATTTATCGATGATATTGAACATGCAGCCCGGGAACTGCATCCGAAATTTATCGCACTGGCAGATTCACCGATCCCATTTATGAATGGCACGGATTTTCCGGCAATTGCGCGGGTGATCGAGGCAGAAACCGGAATTCCTGCGTTTTCTGTGCCGACGAACGGGATGAATGATTATGTATACGGAGCGGGAATTGCATTGGAACAAATTGCCAGGCGCTTTGTCAGAAAATCTGAAAGACAGGAGAATGCCAGCTCTTTTTTGCGCAGTGTAAATCTGCTGGGAGTGACACCACTGGATTTTGGACCACAGGAAAATGTAGAGGTATTAAAAGAAAATCTGAAAGAATATGGATGGAACGTTTTATCTACATGGGCGATGGGAGATGACCTGGAAACTTTGCAGAAATCGGGGAAAGCAGATGTGAACTTGGTGGTATCTGCAGTAGGACTGCGGGCGGCAAAATTCCTCTGGGAAACATACAAGATCCCATATGTGATCGGAACTCCAAACGAGTGGCTGGCAGAAGATATCTCAAATGCATTGGAGAGAGTAATTGTACAGCATTCCGGAATTGAGCAGCAATCCACAATTGCAGATCAGGCAGATCCTGCGATTGTATATCTCCAGAACCGCATACAGCAGGATGCAGAGATCACTCTGATCGGAGAACCTGTCACGATGGGTTCTCTGGCAGCAGGTATCGAAAAAAAATATGGACATGCAGCCCGTGTATTCTGTCCCTTAAAAGGATGCGAAGCATTGCTTGGAAAAAGAGATAAAGTAGTGCTTGGAGAAGAAGCAATGGAAGAAGTTCTGAAAGATTCAAAAATTATCGTGGCAGATCCGCTGTACCGTCCGATCTGTCCAAAGGACAGCACCTTTTATGAATTGCCGCACGTAGCGTTTTCAGGAAGGATATATTTATAAGGTAATGTAAAAATTTTATCTGTTGCAAGTTAAGATAAGCCAGCAGAGTTTTATAATCTTGATTTTTCGTAAAGGTATGATATATTTTATATTGGTGTATTATGTAAATTCAGAAATGTTTGTTAAATGCTTTTGCGAAAGGAAATAAGTTATTATATGTGGAAATAGATTTTGCTGCCACTTTTTGAGGCGGATAAACTTGTCAAGGGATATGAACGCGAACAGCATCGGAAACGTCTTTGTTATATAACCATTATTGCGATAGCAGGTCTTATTCTGATGGGAATTCTGAATGCTGTCGAGCATTCATATCCGGTGATGTACAGCACTCTGTTTGCAGCTGTTATGCTTTCAATCTGTCTGCTTATCGGATGGAAAAAAGAAGAGTACTGTATTTTTGGAAACGGTATTTCTGATTTTGTTTATGCTCCTTTTTACGGTATATATTATCAGAGGAGAAAATAATGGGTTTGCAGTGTTGTGGCTTACCATTATTCCAATCGTGTTCATGATTATGATCGATCTGAAAAAAGGGTTTTTCTTCAGCGCTTATATTGTGGTCCTTTATGAGCAATGCCGTCAAGTATACCAATCCGGGCGGAACAGTCAGCCTGAGAGTGGAACAGAAGCCCTGTAAACGAAGCGACTATGCTGAATTTGTCTTTCGAGTAAGAGATACCGGTATTGGTATGAGCAAGGAATTTCTAGAAGTAGTATTTCAGCCATTTGAAAGAATGCAGACGGCAACTGTCAGCGGAATTCAGGGTACAGGGCTTGGTATGTCCATTACCAAAAATCTGGTGGAAATGATGGGCGGTACTATCACTGTATCCAGTGAAGTAGGAAAAGGCAGCGAATTCACAGTCACATTACAGTTTAAAAAGAGCGCAACCAGAGTTGTTTACGAAAAAATTCCGGAGCTGCAGGGTGTGCGTATTCTGGTGGCAGATGATGATTCTGACACATGTTTCTCTGTGAGCAGGATGTTGATAGAAATCGGGATGCGCCCGGACTGGACTACCAGCGGAAAGGAAGCAGTTGTACGTGCAAAGTATGCAATTGAAGAGAATGATGAGTATGGTGCTTATATCATAGACTGGCTTATGCCGGATATGAATGGTATTGAAACAGTCAGAAGAATCAGGCGTTTTATCGGTGAAGGTAAGCCGATCATCATTCTGACGGCTTATGATTGGGAACCTATTGAAGAAGAGGCGAGAGAGGCAGGTGTGACTTCTTTCTGCTCCAAGCCGCTGTTTATGTCCGAGCTTCGGGAAGCACTTACCACTACACGTAAGACTGTAACGAAGAAGCAGGATTTGGACAGTTTTGATTTTACAGGAAAGAAAATCCTGCTGGTTGAGGATAATGCATTGAATCTCGAAATTGCGGAAGAAATTCTGCAGGAGGTAGGCTTTGCTGTAGATACTGCAAATGATAGTGATATTGCGGTTGAGAAACTTAAGGATGCAAAAGAAGGTCAGTATGATCTGGTACTCATGGATGTGCAGATGCCAAGACTCGATGGATATACGGCAACAAAAGAAATTCGTACTTTGGATAATCCTTTTGCAGCGAATATCCCTATTATCGCTATGACGGCTAATGCGTTTGAAGAGGATAAGAGAAAATCCTTTGAGGCGGGTATGAATGGGCATTTATCAAAACCGATTGAGATTCCAAAGCTTATGGAAATATTAGCATCCATACTTAAATGAGAGAAGATACATTACCAAATACATGGAAGAGAATTACATTTGGGAGGAGTGGATCATGAGAGTACTAATCACAGGAACAAGTTCCGGGATCGGAAGGGAAATTGCAGATAAATTCCTAGAAGAAGGACATACAGTTACAGGGATTGACCGCAGAGAGGGATCCATACAGAAAGATGGTTATACACACATCTGTATGGATATCCGTGATAAAGCAAAGTATCCGGAATTAGAACCATTTGACATTGTAATCAACAATGCAGGTGTGCAGAATGAAGATGACATTGATGTGAATCTAAAAGGGACTATTGGAATTACTGAGAAATATGGGATTCATCCGGGAATCAAGGCAGTACTTATGATCGGTTCTGCCAGTGGGCATAACGGATCTGAGTTTCCGGAATATGTTGCAAGTAAAGGAGGAGTTCTTTCTTATGCAAAGAATGTAGCACTCCGCATTGCGAAATATGGTGCAACATGCAACAGCCTTGACTTTGGTGGTGTTCTGACTGAGTTGAATAAACCGGTTATGGAGGATAGGGCTTTGTGGAATGAGATTATGAAGCAGACACCGCTGAAACGCTGGATGACAGTGGAAGAGGCCGCTGACTGGGCATATTTTATGACAGTCACAAATCGTTTCTGCACCGGACAAAATATTCTGATAGATGGACTGGAAGCAGGAAATGCTCATTTTGTATGGCCGGAGAAGTAATCTGATTGGCATAGGAAGTTATTAGGAAGCAGGGATATATTTTGAAGTGATTTTTCAAAATGTATCCCTGTGTTACTGTCCGCTGGAAATATGTTGCTGTTCACTCCGTGCTAGAGCGTGTTTGAAAAAGGCTTTCTGCGAGATGTGCGTCACAATTTGTGGGAGATTTTGTTCGGATGAGGGCGGCGTAGCGGGCTACGACAACCGAATTCGGACAAAATCTCCCACAAAGTGGGGCGTGCAGATTGCGGGAATGATTTTTCAAACACGCTCTAGTAACACGCTTCGCAAACTTAATTTATGCTAATCGCATAAATTCGCGCCGTATGTCTCGGGATTTTGGCATATTCATGCCAAAACACCTCGCGGGACAGTGGCGTGTGAACAGTAACGGAAATATTCATTGAGAAATTAAATGGTTTCCAGTATAATGGTAGGAAGTGTATAAAAAGGAGATGGATGAAGAAATGAACGATTTTATCAGTGAATCAATTATGAAAAAATATGAATTTCGAAATATCAGACCAGAGGAAGCGGATCAGGCAGTGAAAATAGAGCAGATCTGTTTTCCACCAAATGAAGCATGCTCAGAGAAAGACATGATAAAAAGGACGTTGCAGGCGACAGAGTTTTTCCTGGTTGCAGTAGAGCGAGAAAATGGTAAAATAGCCGGTCTGTTAAATGGTATCGCAACAGATGAGGATACTTTCCGTGATGAATTCTTTACAGACATTACATTAAACAACCCATCAGGAAAGAATATTATGCTTCTTGGACTTGATGTACTGCCTGAGCACAGAGGACAGGGACTTGCCAGAGAGCTGATGTTCCAGTATCTGAAAAGAGAGAAAGAAAACGGCAGAAAAACCGTTTACCTGACCTGTCTGGAAGGTAAAGTTAAGATGTACAGTAAAATGGGATATAAAGATCTGGGAATTTCTGCGTCTGTATGGGGCGGAGAAGAGTGGCATGATATGTCATATACTCTTTGACCAAATCAAGTAAGTCCAATGCTTCAATTGTGAAAAGCAATAAGCAGTGGGGGGACTGGTTCATCGGATAAAAAAGGATTTTTGACTCAATCTGATATTGTATAAATGGTAAGAGTGGGCAAAGTTAACCACAGGAATATTGGTAATAAAGGAGTAAGTTTATTGGCCTTTGATTATTTTGTGGCCGATAATATAAGAACAAATGATGAAAAAAGAAAAAGACCATGCGTTTTACAGCAAACTCTGGAGTTTGATGATTCCTATTGTATTGCAGAATCTGATGCTTGCGCTGGTAGCTGTAGCAGATGCGTTTATGCTTGGCGGAATGGACCAGAACTATATGTCGGCGGTGTCTCTGGCAACACAGATTCAGTTTGTCCAGAATATGTTTCTGGCAGCAGCAACAGCAAGTCTGGGAATTCTGGGGGCACAGTACTGGGGAAAAGGAGATATCAGGACTTTGGATGCTATTTTCTGTATGGCGCTTCGCTTATGCGGACTGGTATCTGTAATATTTTTTGCAGGATGTGTTTTCTTCGGAAAATACCTGATGCTGATCTTTACAAATGAGAATGTACTGATTGATTACGGGATCAGTTATCTAAGAATAGCAGGATTTTCCTATCTGCTTACCGGAATTTCCCAGTGTTATCTGGTTATCATGAAAACCAGTGAACATGCAAAAACAACAGCAGTGATCAGTTCGGCGACTGTATGTATCAACATCATCCTGAATGCGGTATTTATTTACGGAGCATTCGGAATCACACCGATGGGAGTAAGAGGAGCTGCGCTGGCAACATTGATTGCCCGTATGATCGAGCTTACATGTTCTGTTGCAATATCCTACAGAAAAGGTTATATTCATCCGAATATGGAACAGTTATTCCAGAGAAATAAACAATTATCACAGGATTTTCAAAAATGTGCACTGCCGCTTCTGGGAGCATGCCTTTTCTGGGGAATCGGATTCACTTCCTATTCTTCGTTTATGGGACATCTTGGAGTGGACGCAGCTGCAGCTAATTCCGTGGCAGCGGTCGTAAGAGATGTGATCTGCTGTTTCAGTGCCGGAATCTCCAGTGCTGCCGGAATCATGGTTGGAAACGAACTGGGAGCGGGAAATCTGGAGAAGGGAAAAGCTTATGGCATTCGTCTGCTGAAGATTTCTTTTGTATGTGGGATTAGTGTAGCACTTCTGATGTGCATATCAGCACCGATTATTTTGCACTTTGTTAAACTGACACCGCAGGCAACAGCATATTTGAAAGGAATGTTTGCAGTTATTGCATTTTATATGATCGGGCGGGCAGTAAATGATGTAACGATCAACGGGATTTTCGGTGCAGGCGGTGATACTATGTTTGACATGTACAGCCTTGCAGTATGTATGTGGTGTCTGGCGATTCCGCTGGCAGCAGCCGGAACTTATTTTTTTCACTGGCCGGTAGTACTGGTGTATGCATGTACCTGCATTGATGAAGTTGGCAAGCTGCCGTGGGTACTGCACCATTTTCGAAAATATAAGTGGGTAAAAGACCTGACGCATTAGAAGAAATATAATAGAACGAAAGAAAAATATAGCGGAAAAAGCAAAAACAAAACTGAATGGAAGGTGAGAAAAAGGTGAACGCATTACAAACCTTAAAGACTTATTTTGGCTACGATACATTCAGAGAAGGGCAGGAGAGTATTGTGGAGTCCATCCTGGAACATCGGGATGTGCTCGCGATCATGCCGACAGGAGCCGGTAAATCTATTTGTTATCAGATCCCGGCACTGATGTTAAAGGGAATTACAATTGTAATTTCTCCGTTAATCTCGTTAATGCAGGATCAGGTAAAAGCCCTGAATGAGGCAGGGATTCATGCAGCATTTATTAATTCTTCCCTTACAGAAAACCAGATCAGCAAAGCGCTGTATCTGGCAGCGGGGGGAAGATACAAAATTATCTATGTTGCTCCCGAACGTCTGGAAAATTACGAATTTCTGGAATTTGCCAGACATGTGGAGATCTCTATGGTGACGGTGGATGAAGCACACTGTATCTCTCAGTGGGGACAGGACTTCCGCCCAAGCTATCTTAAAATTGTAGAATTTGTCAGGAATCTCCCCACAAGACCGATTGTCAGTGCATTTACTGCGACTGCTACAGAAGAAGTCAAGAATGACATTCTCTGTACTTTAAATCTGTCAGATCCTGAGGTAGTGGCAACAGGTTTTGACAGAAAGAATCTATATTATAGCGTTGAAAATATTCGTCGAAAAGATGAGTTTGTGATGGAATATATTGAGAAACATCCCACGGAAAGTGGGATTATCTATTGCGCCACAAGAAAAAATGTAGATAATCTATTTGAACTGCTTTTCAAAAGAGGAGTTCCTGTTACCAGATATCATGCAGGACTTAGTAATGAAAACAGAAAGAAAAATCAGGATGATTTTATTTATGACAGAGCTCCGGTTATTGTGGCGACTAATGCATTTGGCATGGGAATAGATAAGTCAAATGTGCGTTATGTGATCCATTATAATATGCCTCAGAGTATGGAGAATTATTATCAGGAGGCAGGACGAGCAGGTCGTGATGGTGAGAATTCACAGTGTATTCTGTTGTTTTCGCCACAGGATACCATGATCAATCGAATGCTGCTGGACAGTAAGGATTTTTCGGACGTGGATGAGGAGGATGAATATCTGATCCGCCAGAGAGATATCCGCAGACTTCAGATTATGGAAGGATACTGTAAGACAACCGGATGTCTGCGGAATTATATTCTGGAATATTTCGGAGAGAAGACTTTCGGACCTTGCGATAATTGCGGAAACTGCCACAGAGATTACCATGAAGTGGATATGACAGCGGAAGCAAAGAAAATAATCAACTGCGTGTCAGAGACCAGGGGACGATATGGACTGACAATTGTGCTGGGAACGCTTATGGGTGCAAAAAGAGCCCGTTTACGTGAACTGGGAACAGATAAATATAAATCTTATGGGGTGCTGAGCGGTTACAGTGAAGCAGAACTCAGAAATTTGATCACCCAGATGACTGAAATGGGATATCTGTATCAGACACAGGAACGTTACAGTGTTCTGAGACTGGGAAATATTACTCCTTTAAAAGATGAAAACACTCATGTGGTCATGCGTACTTATGAAGAAAAGGAACCGGACAGAAAGAAGAAAACGCAGAAATCCGTACGAAAAAGAAGCACGGATTCTCTTACTTCTGCAGGTTATGATCTGTTCGAAGAACTGCGAAAACTACGTCTGGAGATTGCGCAGGAGGAATCTGTACCGCCGTATATTGTGTTCAGTGACAAAACACTGATTGATATGTGTGTGAAAAAACCATTCAGTCAGGCCGAAATGCTGAATGTTTCCGGTGTGGGCGAGAACAAATTAAAGAAATATGGTCAGAGATTCCTTGAGACGATACAGCAATTCTGTACAGAGAGACCGGAAGCGGTTCTGAGTATGCAGGAAGACGAGACAAATTGATAAGAAAAATAATATTTGTAAGAGAAACATGATGCAGAAATACAGCGCAGAATTCTATTATGAAAACACAGATTGGAGGATATATGAATATACAAGATTATACAGAAGAACTGATCGAACTGAGACATCATTTTCATCAGCATCCGGAACTGGCACTTCAGGAAGTGGAAACTTCCGCGTATATCCGCAGATATCTGGAAAAGCTGGGCTATGAGATAAAGCCGGTAGAGCCGACCGGGCTGATCGCAGAACTTCCATGTCTGAGAGACAGAAAGAAAGTGATAGTTCTCAGAGCCGAAATGGATGCATTGCCGATACAGGAGCAGACAGGATTGTCGTATGCTTCTGTGAATGAAGGATGTATGCATGCCTGTGGACATGATTTTATTCTGGCATCTGCACTGATACTGGCAAAAATTGTAGCAGAAGAAAGTGAAAAATTTCCGGTAAGAATCAGATTCCTTTTTGAACCGGCAGAGGAAATCGGTGAGGGAGCAAAAAGAATGCTGCAGGCCGGAGCGCTGGAGAATCCGAAAGCTGATGCGTTTTTGATGTTTCATTATGCTGCAGATATGACACTGGGAATGGCAGTACACCAGGGACAGGCTTCTTCAATGATCAACAGTATGCAGATTCATGTTCATGGAAAGTCCAGTCATTGGTGCGAAGCGGACAAAGGAATTGATGCAATCTATGCAGCTGCTCAAGTTGTGAATACTATTCATGATCTGAATGAAAATTTCGGAAAGCAGCATCCGGATGCTGGGAAATATATTATAGGAACCGGTACGATCCATGGCGGTGAATATACAAATATCATTGCGGATCATGTGGTGTTGAATGGAAATATCCGGGCGGTTCATGAGGAAACTTATATGGCACTGGAACAGGAGCTGGAGAAATATCTGCAAAAGATTGAACAGAAGACAGGAACACAGATTCGCATGGAATTTCCAAAAGATCCGGTATATGCATTTGCCAATGATGATGAACTTGTATGGACAGCAAAAGCAGTGGGAGAAGAAATTTTTGGTGACAAATTTGTACTGGAAGGAGAAGACGAGCTGTTTCTGTCAGGAGACAACGCATACCGATATTTTAAAGAAACCAGGGGACTTTTCTCCGTATTTCTCGCAGGGATTCCGGGAGAAGAACATCCGCTGCATCATCCGAAATTCCAGTTGGATGAGAGAATACTGCCGTATAGTGTAGAAGCGCTGTATAAGATTATTATGGAGTTATCATTATGAGAGAATGTTTGATGAAGCCGGCGGAATAAAAGTTTTTAAACTAATTCAGGTAAGTTTTCTGCTTCAATTGCGGAAAGCAATAAGCAGAGGGCAGGGAATTGCCTGTGTCAGGAGAAGTGACAGTTATTTGGTTATATGAGCAAACAGCGAAGCAGATAAAGTTTATTTGTTTCGCTGTTTTTTGTTATACCTTTTGCCCCTGATATCGCTGCAATATAAAATTATGGAAATATTGAAAAAAAATCCCAAAAAGGACTTGAAAACTGGACTAAAATAGTATAGAATAAAACCAGAAACAAAACATGAATAAAAAGTAACTTATAGATTACATTATATAAGAAAGAATCGAGGGCGCAAAAGTTATGAAGATTACAGACACAATCAAATATGTTGGAGTAAACGATCATCAGGTAGACTTATTCGAAGGACAGTACGCAGTGCCAAACGGAATGGCATACAATTCCTATGTAATCCTGGATGAAAAAGTAGCAGTTATGGATACTGTAGATGCCAATTTCAAACATGAATGGCTGGATAATCTGGAACAGGTGTTGGACGGACGTAAGCCAGATTATCTCATTGTACAGCATATGGAACCTGACCATGCGGCAAATGTAGCCAATTTCCTGGAAGTATACCCGGGAACCACAGTAGTAGCTAATGCGAAGACATTTGTCATGATCAAAAACTTCTTTGGACTGGATCTGGAAGGACAGAAACTGGAAGTTGAGAACGGCTCAACACTGAGTCTTGGAAATCACAATTTAACTTTTGTGTTTGCACCAATGGTACACTGGCCGGAAGTTATGGTAACATATGACAGCACAGATAAAGTTCTCTTCTCAGCAGATGGATTTGGCAAATTTGGCGCACTTGATGTAGAGGAAGACTGGGATGATGAGGCGAGAAGATACTTTATCGGTATTGTCGGCAAATACGGCGCACAGGTACAGAGACTTCTGAAAGTTGCTGCAACACTGGACATTCAGATTGTCTGTCCATTACATGGACCTGTACTGACAGAGAATCTGGGACACTATATCGGACTCTATGACACATGGTCTTCTTACACACCAGAGGAAGAGGGAATCGTAGTTGCCTACACTTCTGTATATGGACATACTAAAGCAGCGGTCAACCAGTTTGTTGAGAAATTAAAGAGTAAAGGCTGCCCGAAGGTAGTTGTCTATGACCTGGCAAGGGATGATATGTCTCAGGCACTCAGCGATGCTTTCCGATACAGCAAACTGGTGCTTGCAACAACTACCTATAATGCAGGAATCTATCCATTTATGAATGACTTTATCAC
>CAKRWH010000035.1:0-25813 GCA_934416185.1 uncultured Blautia sp.
ACTGACAGGAGTACGTTTGCCAGAAGGATTACGATCATCATGGAAATGCTTACGTTAATTCCGCATGCATTGGCGAAGAACATGATCATGAATGACATCAGGATGGATACGGCATCCATGTTTACAGTAGCGCCAAGAGGAATGGCGATACTTGTGATTTTGTTGGATACGCCCATTTCGTCTTCCATACGCTGTTTGCTGATCGGAATGGTTGCCGAACTGGAGCAGGTTCCGAATGCGTTCAGAGCTGCAGGAAGCATTGCTTTGAAGAATTTCACAGGGCTTTCTTTGCCGAGGAATTTCACGGAGCCACCGTAAATGACCAGGGCAAATCCGAAGAATGCCACATACAGGATGATCAACTGAGTTGCAAGTGAAATGATGGTTTCTGTACCGTTGGCTTCTACAACAGGAACGATAGTACAGAATACACCGATAGGTGTGAAGTACATAACTGTGCTGATCACTTTCAGGCAGACTTCGTTGCAGGAATCGATCACATTCAGAAGTGCTTTACCTTTTTCACCGATAGCGATGAGTGTGAAGCCTACGATGACTGCGAATACAAGTACCTGAAGCATGTTTCCGTTTGCGAAAGCTGCAACCGGATTGGATGGGATCAGGTTTTTGATGGTATCCAGAATGCTGGTCATCTCTGTTGCCTGGATGTCGGAAGTTGCCATCTCGAATTTAACACCCTCACCGAGATGGATCAGTCGCGGGATGATCAGTCCTGCCAGGCTGGCAAGTGCAGTTGTGCACAGGAAGAAGATCATGGCTCCGGCTGTGATCTTACCGGTTGTACGGGCATTGCCGATACTGGAGATACCCATGATGATGGAACAGAAGACCAGTGGAAAGATCATCATGTTCAGAGCATTCATGTAAATGCTTCCGATGAGACTTGTGATAGTAAGTACCGGCTCAAATCTGCCTGCCAGAAACAGTCCGGTAAGAATACCGAGGATCAGGCCGATAAAGATTGCGGTGGTAATATGCTTTTTGTACCACGAATAGAAATTTTTCATTAGTTCCCTCCTTCATTTTTCTGATGCTGGAAATAACTTGCAGGTGTGTAGAATATATGGTTTAGGTAGAAACAGAAGATGTCAATTGGCTGGTACAGAAAAATTAAGTTTTTACGCCAAGATGCTGGGTACTTAATTTTTACTGCGCAGACTGCAATAAATTTCCGGTCTCAGAAAAAATAGCATGAAATTACTTTACCACAATAACGTGTGAATTGCAATGCAAGGTGTTGAATAACTGTGCATCGCATTCTCGTTACTTTAGTGAATGAATATCACTGGATGTGTGCCTGATTTCAAAAGGAGAGGACACAATCTCACCAAATGGCCTTAGAATTGTAACCATACTTTTACCTTTTGAAACATCGATACCTACTGCGTTCATAAATTTATCACTCCTAAAAAAATATTACAATGGATAAGAACCAGTTTTACTCATTACCTGTTCAAACTACTGTGTGTGACACGAATGCACCTGATGTGATTCAACCTGCATAAAACGAACACTGTGAATGAGGAGCCGGTTATCAGTCTAAAGTACGGACGCGAAGTCCAAGTGATGAAGTCGATATACCATTGCATCCTACATTCTAACAGTTTAAGTAATGAGATGGATAAATCTTTACTGGATGTAAGGGGATTACCCATAAATACATTTAACCGTGATGAGTTAGATGCGCCATTTTTTACAAAAAATCCAAACAAATGTTTACCAAGAACAAATACATATGGTATAATATAAATATGGAAAAAGATATATTTAATATAAGTAAAAATGAACTTTCATATGGTAGGGGATATGTGTATTCTTTACAGTATCATCTGATCTGGTGTACAAAATATCGAAAAAAGGTTTTAAAAGACGGGCTTGATACAGAATGCAAAGAAATGTTACAAGCTCTTGCAGAGGAGTATAAATTTCAGATCCTGGCAATGGAGGTCATGCCGGATCATATTCATCTGCTCGTGAACTGCAGACCCCAGTTTTATATCTCAGATATGATCAAGATCATGAAAGGGAATCTTGCACGACAGATGTTCCTTGCGCATCCGGAATTAAAAAAAGAACTGTGGGGAGGACATCTGTGGAATCCTTCTTACTGTGCAGTGACGGTCAGTGACAGGAGCAGGGAACAGGTACTTGCCTATATCAAAGGACAGAAGGAAAAAGAAAAGATATAACAGGATCTTATCAATTATTTTATCAGGGAAAGAGGAAAAAATGCAGATAGTATCCAGTTATGGTGTAGAAATACGAAAACAGAATATCCCGGTCCGCCAGACACTGGAGATCTATCGTCAGGCGGTCAGTTATCTGACGGAAATCTATGAACAGGTGTGGACAGAACTGAAAATGATCCCGGAAGCAAAGAAACGTTTTAACGCGGCAGAGCATTTGGTTCATACAACGAAAAAGAACCAGGCACGTTTTGGTTTTGACATCCGTTTCCCGAAGATGCCTTCTTATCTCAGGAGGGCAGCCATCCAGCATGCACTGGGAAGTGTATCTTCCTATGAAACCCGTCTGGAGCAGTGGGGAGCAACAGGAGAACTATCTGGGAAACCGCACCTCACCTGTGAAAATCATGCCATGCCGGTCTTTTACCGGGATGTGATGTACCGCGAAGGGACAGAGGGAAAAGATGAGGCATACCTGAAACTGTATGATGGGCATGACTGGAGATGGTTCTGTGTGTGTTTAAGTCATACGGATATGGAATATCTGCGCAGGAACTGGTATGGGAAAAAGGCATCTGCCCCGACACTGGAAAAAAGACACCATAAATATTTTCTGCGTTTTTCCTATACAGAAGAAATGACACTTACTCAGACACCTGTAAAAGACCAGATCATCTGCAGTGTGGATCTGGGGATCAATACGGATGCAGTCTGTACCATCATGCGGGCAGACGGAACTGTCCTGGGGAGAAAGTTTATTGACTTTCCCAGTGAAAAAGACCGGATGTACCGCACACTGGGACGGATTCGGAGATTCCAGAGGAAACATGGAGCTGCACAGACAGGAGGAAGGTGGTCATATACCAGACGCCTGAATATAGAACTGAGCAGAAAAATCGCAGGGGCAGTTGTAAAATATGCATGGGAGAACCATGTGGATGTGATCATATTTGAGTATCTGGAGATGAATGGAAGGATATCAGGAAGTAAGAAGCAGAAACTGCACCTGTGGAGAAAACGGGATATCCAGAAACGGTGTGAACATCAGGCACACAGGAAAGGAATGCGTATATCCAGGATCTGTGCATGGAATAGCAGCAGACTTGCGTACGATGGATCAGGAACAGTCCTGCGTGATGGGAAAAATCACAGTCTCTGTACATTCCAGACGGGAAAAAGATTTAACTGTGACCTGTCAGCTTCTTATAATATCGGAGCCAGATATTTTATCCGTGAACTTTTAAAACCCCTTCCGGTAACGGAAAGGTCTTTACTGGAGGCAAAAGTCCCTTCAGTAAAGCGTAGAACCTCATGTGTTTATGCAGATTTAAGGGAACTTAGTTCTCAGAGATGGGACTCTTAAAAGCAGCATAAACACAGGCAGATATACAGCGGACTACCTGTAATGTGGGAACCTGCCATATCTGGCATGGAAAAAGCGCATATCTGCGCTATCCTAAATTACAGGCGTATCCGCCGATATTTAGTCTGACGCCTAAAGCGTCTGGAAGCATGTGACTTTAGTCATGTGAGGTTCATTTTGGCGGATTTTGTGTGATATTATGGGCATGGAGAGAGAAAATATAGTGGATTTGTATGTAGCATAAAAGGCAGATTATATTGATAGCGATAAATATTAGGAGATAATGTATAATTGTAATTATGGATACGAAATAACAAATAATAGGAAGAAAATCAGCAAAGTTAATCTTTGAGGGTTACTATAGGAGGAAAACAGAAATGAAACCAACAATTTTATTAATAAATTTCAAAGATCAGCAGAAACTTCGTAAATTGAAAATGGCATTACTGCCATTCAAAATCCGCTTAAAAACAGTGGAATCTCAGGATTACTGTCAGCCGATCGGCTATCTGGCAGGTTTGAAGGAGATTGGGAAGGTGGAGACTGTGTCAACAGGAATTCTGTCAGCATTGATACCGCAGGAACAGATGGAAAAGGAAATGCTGATCCTTGCAGGAATCACCGGGAATTTATTTGACCAGGTGCTCTACACATTGCGAAAAGCAGGAACACCGGTGGATTATAAGGCAGTTCTGACAGAGTATAATCAGAACTGGAACTGTATGCAGCTTTATAAAGAACTGGAGAAGGAACATCAAATGTATCATCCGGAAACGGGGAAATAAGGAGAGATTATGACATTAACACAGATGAATTACATCATCACAATTTCAGAAACAGGTTCATTAAACAAAGCTGCCGAGGCATTATATATTTCCCAGCCATCGTTAACCAATGCTGTGAAAGAACTGGAGAAGGAACTCGGAATCACCATCTTCAACCGCAGTGGCCGGGGCGTAACTCTGACCAATGACGGTACAGAGTTTCTGATGTACGCCCGTCAGATTTATGGTCAATACGAGAGTGTTCTGGAGAAATACAGCGAGGGCGGTTCTTATAAGAAGAAATTCGGTGTTTCTACTCAGCATTATTCTTTTGCAGTAAAGGCATTCGTGGATATGGCGCAGGGATTTGATATGTCGGAATATGAATTTGCCATCAGAGAGACAAAGACAGCAGATGTGATTAGCGATGTCAGTACTATGAAGAGTGAGGTAGGTGTACTTTACCTGAGTGATTTTAACCGTAAAGCATTACTGAAACTTCTTCATTCAGCGAATCTGGAATTTCATCATCTTATAGACTGTCAGGCTTATGTATATTTATGGAAAAATCACCCGTTAGCGAAAGAAAAATCAATCAGTTACAGCCAGCTTGAGAAATATCCGTGCCTGTCCTTTGAGCAGGGAGAAAAAGGCAATTTCTATCTGGCGGAGGAGATTTTGTCTACGAACGAATACACCAGAACAGTCAAAGCTTCAGACCGTGCAACGATGCTGAATCTGATGGTTGGTTTAAATGGATATACTTTATGTTCCGGAATCATCTGTGAAGAATTGAATGGCAGTGATTATCTGGCGATACCCTTCGAAGGCGATGAGCAGAATCAGAACAGCGATATGGAAATCGGATACATCACACGAAAGAATTCTATTCTCAGCAAGATGGGGAAATTGTATGTTTTTTCTTTGCAGAAATATCTGGAGCAGAATGCAATTTCGGAGTGATCAGTAACTATTCGGAACATCTGATTCCGATTCTGTTGTATATTGCTGGACATACAATCATAAGGAGGAAACAATGAGTCAGAAAAAAGTACAGATAAAAAAGACTCTTGGTCAGCAAACCGAGGATCAGCTAATGAAGTACATCTTAGATAATCAGATTGCAATTGGTGAGAAAATCCCAAATGAATTTGAGCTTGCTGGGATATTTGATGTAGGAAGAAGTACAATTCGTGAGGCTGTGAAAGGGCTGGTAAGCCGTGGGATTCTGGAAGTGCGGCGTGGAGACGGAACTTATGTGATTAGTACAGTTTATATGGAGAATGATGTTCTGGGATTTGGGCAGATAAAAGACAGATATCAGCTGGCATTAGATCTTTTTGATGTCCGTCTGATGATTGAACCGGAGATTGTCACATGGGCATGTAGAAAGGCAACGAAGGAACAGATTGCAAAACTTCGTGAATTATGTAATGAAGTTGAGATGCTATACAAGCAAGGGCATAATCATATCCAGAAAGATATAGAATTCCATAGTTATCTGGCAAAACTCAGTGGAAATATGGTAGTAGAGCGTCTGATTCCTGTAATCAATACATCAGTTGTGATATTTGCCAATATCACATACAGAAGTCTGATGCAGGAAACCCTGGAAACACACAGGGCAATTGTTAACTCTATTGAACATAAAGATCCTGTAGGGGCAAAATGTGCCATGAATATGCACCTGACCTATAACCGGCAGGTAATCATGGAACTTCTGGAAAAAAAGAAAAAAGTAAGAAAAAATCATGAACCAGATGATATATAAGTACATCTGCTATTAATCAATCAAACAAGAATAATAATGTAAATACATCAGACGTATTGAACGCTATAAAAACGTTCTTTAATGAAAGATAGTAAAAATATACAAAAAACAGGCGGTGAATAAGGAAAAATCACCGCCTGTTTTTGTCGTTTTGCAGAAAAAAATATATATACGTCATATGTATTGAAAGCTGAAAATCCAATTGTTATAGTGTAGCCATGATCAAGCAAGGCGCCGGAAATATAAAAATAGTTACAACACATGCCTATGGTTTCAGGTCTTTCACAGTTGCAGCTTGCAACACTTACTATCGCGATTGCAGCAGGAGGAGCAGCCTTCAGCCATGTAAATGACTCTGATTTCTGGCTTTCCAAATCTTTATTTGAAGTTGATGAAAAGACAAATCTGAAAACATGGACAGTGATGGAAACGATTGTTGGTTTAGTAGGAATTGTTGGAGCAACGATCGTATGGTTTATCGTTTCATAATAAAAAATTACCATATATATATTTTAGCACATGTTTGAAACACACTCTAGTGTACAAACAGGTTGATTTCTCGAATAATCTTACGCCTAAATTGCTTAGCAGGAGGAAAAATCATGAATTTAAAAAGTCAGGAAATGCGTAAATTAGCGCCGGAATTAGACCCATTAAGAATCGGAACAGGATGGAAAAAGGAAGATCTTGGGAAACCGCAGATTATGGTTGAAAGCACTTATGGTGACAGTCATCCGGGAAGCGGACATTTAAATATATTGGTAGAAGAAGTCAGAAAAGGTATTGCAGAAGCCGGAGGCTTTGGAGCGCGTTACTTCTGTACTGATATCTGCGACGGGGAAAGTCAGGGAACAGATGGAATTAATTACAGTCTGGCAAGCCGAGAAATGATTGCAAATATGATAGAGATTCATGCCAATGCGACTCCATTTGATGCAGGTGTCTATCTTTCCAGCTGTGATAAAGGAATGCCGGGAAATCTGATTGGGCTGGCAAGAGTCAATATTCCAGCCGTTGTTGTTCCTGGTGGAACAATGAATGCCGGACCAGAGATGCTTACTCTTGAACAGCTTGGCATGTACAGCGCGAAATATGAGAGAGGCGAAATTGATGAGGCAAAGCTGGACTGGGCTAAATGTAATGCATGTCCAAGCTGTGGAGCATGCTCTTTTATCGGAACTGCATCAACCATGCAGATTATGGCAGAAGCGTTAGGACTTGCACTTCCGGGAAGCGCATTAATGCCGGCAGCCAGCCCGGATCTTCTGGCATATGCAAGAGAGGCCGGAAGACAGGCGGTGAAATTGGCGCAGACAGAGAATATGCGTCCAAGTGATATTGTGACAATGGAAAGTTTTGAAAATGCAATTCTGGTTCACGCAGCAATTTCAGGAAGTACAAACTGTCTTCTCCATATTCCGGCAATCGCACATGAGTTTGGAATAGAAATTACAGGAGATACTTTTGACCGCCTTCACAGAAATGCAAGATATCTGTTAGATGTTCGTCCAGCTGGAAGATGGCCCGCAGAATGCTTCTATTATGCAGGAGGAGTTCCGGCCATCATGGAAGAAATTAAAGAACATCTGTATCTTGATGTAATGACGGTAACAGGAAAGACTCTTGGTGAAAATCTTGATGATCTGAAAAAGAACGGATTTTATAAGAAATGTGATAAATGGCTGCAGGAATTTAATCAGAGATATGGTATTAAAATTTCAAAAGAAGATATTATCCGTCCATATGACAAAGCCATTGGAACAGATGGAAGTATTGCAGTATTAAGAGGTAATCTTGCGCCTGAAGGTGCTGTTATCAAACATACGGCGTGTCCGAAAGAAATGTTCAAGTCGGTTCTTCGTGCGAGACCATTTGACAGTGAGGAAGAATGTCTGGATGCGGTTCTTAAACATAAAGTTCAGAAAGGTGATGCTGTCTTTATCCGTTATGAAGGACCAAAAGGAAGCGGAATGCCGGAAATGTTTTATACATCTGAGGCAATTAGCAGTGATAAAGAATTAGGAAAAAGTATCGCTCTGATCACAGATGGAAGATTCTCAGGAGCTTCAACAGGTCCGGTGATCGGACATTGCAGCCCTGAGGCAGTAGATGGCGGTCCTATCGCTCTGGTAGAAGAAGGCGATCTGATTGAAATTGATGTAATGGAGCGAAAACTGAATATCATTGGAATTGCCGGAGAGCGCAAAACAGCAGAAGAGATTGATGAGATACTAAAAGAAAGACACAAAAACTGGAGACCAAGAGAGCCGAAATATAGAAAAGGAGTTTTGAGGTTATTCAGCCAGCATGCGGCAAGTCCGATGAAGGGTGCATATCTGGAATATTGATCAAATGGGATATGAGAAAAGGAATTGATTATGTATCAGGAAGAAAATAGAAAACAAAGATTTATAACAATGGGTGAAATTATGCTGCGTCTGACTCCTCCTGACTGTGAAAAAATCCGGACGGCAGATTGTTTTGAAGCGAGATATGGAGGAAGTGAGGCGAATGTGGCATTGTCTCTGGCAAATCTAGGGATAGACAGCTCATACTTTACGGTTGTACCGGATAATAGCCTTGGAAAAAGTGCGATAAGAATGATGAAAAGTAATGATGTTGACTGTACACCTGTAATTTTCAGTACATCTGAAGAAACTCCGACACATAGATTAGGAACATATTATCTGGAGACTGGATATGGGATTCGTCCAAGTAAGGTCATTTATGACAGAAAACACAGTGCTTTTGATGAGTATGATTTTACTAAGGTCGATCTGGAAAAATTACTGGATGGCTATACCTGGCTGCATTTAAGTGGGATTACCCCTGCTTTGGGAGAGCGTTGCAGAAAAATGATCATAGACTGTCTGAAAATTGCAAAAAAGAATGGAATCACCGTCAGCTTTGATGGGAATTTCAGAAGTACATTATGGAGCTGGGAAGAGGCAAGAGAATTCTGTACAGCGTGTCTTCCGTATGTCGACGTTTTGATGGGAATAGAACCATATCACTTATGGAAAGACGAAAATAATTACAGTGCAGGAGACGTGAAGGATGATATCCCATTTCAGCCAGATTTAGAACAGCAAGAGGTAGTCTTCAATGCATTTGTTAAAAGATATCCGAATCTGAAATGTATTGCCAGACATGTACGATATTCTCCAAGCTGTAGTGAAAACAGTCTGAAAGCATACCTGTGGTATGAGGGAAAGACTTATGAGAGCAGAAAACTGACATTTAATATTCTGGATCGTGTTGGCGGTGGTGATGCGTTTGTAAGTGGAATTATTTACGCACTTATGCAGAAATTTACTCCGGAAGATACCGTAAATTTCGGAGTGGCCAGCAGTGCAATCAAGCATACACTTCATGGAGATGGAAACATTACCGATGATGTTTCACTGATCCGTCATGTGATGCAGATGAATTTTGATATTAAAAGATAAAGGGGCAGAGATTATGAAAACAATAGAAGAACAGTTTCAGAAATTAGGAGTAGTGCCGGTTGTTGTTCTGGAAGATAAAAAAGATGCGATTCCTTTAGCAAAGGCTCTGTCTGAGGGCGGACTTCCATGTGCGGAAGTAACATTCCGTACAGAGGCAGCGGCAGAAAGTATTCGTCTGATGTCAGAAACATATCCGGATATGCTGGTAGGAGCGGGAACTGTACTGACTACAGAACAGGTAGATCTTGCAGTGAAATCTGGTGCAAAATTTATTGTAAGTCCAGGGTTTGACCCGGAAATCGTGGATTATTGTCTGAAAAAAAACATTCCGGTATTTCCTGGATGTATTTCCCCCTCAGAGGTTGCCCAGGCTGTAAAAAGGGGATTGAAAGTGGTTAAATTTTTTCCGGCAGAACAGGCTGGCGGAATTGCCATGATAAAGGCAATGGCAGCACCATACCAGAACCTTAAATTTATGCCGACAGGAGGAATAAATACCGGAAATTTGAAAGACTATTTATCCTGTGATAAGATTCTGTGCTGTGGCGGAAGCTGGATGGTAAAAGGAGATATGATCAGAAACGGTGAATTTGATCAGATTCAGGTTATGGTAAAAGAAGCAAAGGAATTAGCGGATGAGATTCGCTTTAAATAAAATATATTAAAAATATTGGAGCCTTAGCTTTGGCTCTGATGTTATAAAATGTCGAAATAAGGAAAAACTCTCGTTTATGGAATATGATATGCGAGAGTTTTTTTGTTTGGCTGTTGAGAACAGTTATGAGTGAACAATAATCTTGTTTACTTTAACCGAATCAGCTGCGAAGCAGGTATTAAGTGACTTTTATATTCTTCTGTTATAGAATAAAAGTAATGATGTTAGGGTCAAAAGGCATTTTGCCCTTAACCTGATATCTACGAATTGCTTCGCTGCAAAGCAGCTCCCGCAATTCTCAAAGTAATTATTGAGGTAAAAGGATGTCTTATTATAGATATACAAGCAGGAGGAAATCAAAATGGGGTTACAATGCAATGATGAGATGCAGGAAGATGTAATGTCGGAAACAGATATTATAGAAGCAAAGGAACAAGTATCCAGTGTCATTTTTGAGCATCAGGAGCAGGAAATTCCTCATAATCCTTATGATCAGGAATTGCGTGAAATGGATAGTATTCGACGTGGTGATGTGGAAATGCTTAAACACAGTATGTCGGAAACCTATCGCGGGGAAATTGGGCAGCTGGCCAGAAATCCAGTCCGGCAGGCGAAGAATGTTGCTATCTGTGTTATCACCCTTGCTTCCCGTGCTGCTATCGATGGCGGAATGGTTCCGGAAGAGGCATTTTCTATGGTGGATGGATATATTTTAAAGATTGAGGACATGAATAATGCAGTAAAGATTAATTCCATGATGCGTCAGGCAGAATATGAGTTTGCAGAGCGTGTGGCAGAAATTCATAAGAACCAGCACAAAAATGAGCTGGTCGAACGGACAAAGAATTATATTTATCAGAATCTTCACAGTGAAATCGTAATAGGAGAAATCGGGCAGAAAATAGGAGTAAATACCAGCTACCTATCGGATCTTTTTCATAAGATTGAAGGGATTACCATACAGCAATATATCCGTAAAGAAAAAATACGTCTTGCCGAAAATATGCTTCGTTATTCTGATTATGAAGTAAAAGAGATTGCAAATTATCTTTCTTTCTGCTCACAGAGTTATTTCGGGAATATTTTCCGTCAGCAGACAGGAATGACACCTGCCAGATACAGAAAGAAATATGGAAAATGGAAAGAACAAAAATAAATGATATTCACCTAAAATAGATGATAGAATAATCCGCACGGCTTGGTTAATATAAAGTTCATAAGAAATCAACAGCTAATTGGACAGATATTAACAGGAGGATATTATTATAATGAAGAAACTTCTTTTCGGAGCGGCATATTATGATGAATATATGCCATATGACCGTCTGCAGCAGGACGTTGCAATGATGAAAAAAGCAGGAATCAATACAGTAAGGATTGCAGAGTCTACATGGAGTACCTGTGAGCCGCAGGAAGGTGTGTTTGACTTCTCTCATGTAGAACGTGTGATGGACGCAATGGAAGAGGCTGGGATTAATGTGATCATTGGAACTCCTACTTATGCGATTCCTACATGGATGGTGAAGTCTCATCCGGATGTAATGGCAGAGACTGTAAAGGGCAGAGGTATTTACGGAGCCCGTCAGATCATGGACATCACTCATCCGGTGTATCGTTTCTATGCAGAGCGTGTGATCCGTAAATTAATGGAGTGTACCGCACACAGAAAATGCGTTATTGGTTTTCAGGTAGACAATGAAACCAAATACTACGGAACAGCCGGAAAGAATGTGCAGGAGAAATTTGTGAAATATCTCCGCAGGAAATTTAATAATGATCTGGATGCCATGAATCATGAATTTGGTCTGGATTACTGGAGCAACCGCATCAATGCGTGGGAAGATTTCCCTGATGTGAGAGGAACGATCAATGGAAGCCTCGGAGCTGAATTTGAGAAGTTCCAGAGAACGCTGGTGGACGAATTCTTAAGCTGGCAGGCAGATATCGTAAATGAATACCGCAGAGAAGATCAGTTTATCACTCATAATTTTGACTTTGAATGGCGGGGATATTCCTATGGAGTACAGCCTGATGTAAACCATTACCATGCAGCGAAGGCACTGACGATTGCAGGCACAGATATTTATCATCCGACACAGGATGATCTGACAGGGGCAGAGATTGCATTTGGCGGTGATATGACACGTTCTTTAAAGAGAGATAACTATCTTGTTCTGGAAACAGAAGCTCAGGGTTATCCGGGATGGACTCCGTATAAGGGACAGCTCAGACTTCAGGGTTATAGTCACCTTGCAAGTGGTTCTAACAGCGTAATGTACTGGCATTGGCATTCTATTCATAATTCTTTTGAGACATACTGGAAGGGACTTCTCAGTCATGACATGCAGGAGAATGCACCGTATCGCGAAGCATGTATTATGGGCAAGGAATTCTCAGAAATTGGAAGTCATCTGGTGAATCTGAAGAAGAAAAATGATGTCGCTATCCTTGTAAGTAATGAGGCATTAACGGCTCTCAAGTGGTTCGGAATCGAAGCAACTGCGGCAGGAAATAATGGCATTGGATACAATGATGTTGTTCGCTGGATTTATGATGCACTGTATCAGATGAATATTGAGTGTGACTTCGTATGGCCGGAATCTGATAATCTGGAACAGTATAAAGCAATCTTTGTCCCGGCACTCTATGCAGCACCAGATGAACTTCTGGAAAGACTGAAACAGTATGTGGCAGATGGTGGTACGTTGGTGGCAACATTTAAAACTGCATTTGCGAATGAGAATATTAAGGTAAGTCATGAAATGCAGCCGCATATTTTAAGTAACTGCTTCGGAATCAACTATCAGCAGTTTACCTTCCCGAAGAATGTCGGACTGACTGGAAGTATTATCCGAGAAAGTGGTGCAGATGAAGCAGATAAGAAAAATGAAACAAAAGAAAATATTGAGACTGAAGAAAATACAGATGTGCCTGCAACAGCTAAAGTATTCATGGAATTATTAATGCCACAGGAAGCAGAAGTTCTGGCATCTTATGATCATTATAATTGGAAAGAATATGCAGCAATCACTAAGAATCATTATGAAAAAGGAACTGCCATCTACATTGGTTGCATGACAGATGACAACACTTTAAAAGCAGTGATCACAGAAGCACTTAGGAGCGTTGAGGTAGAGCTTCCGGAATACAGATGGCCGGTGATCGTAAGAAAAGGAACCAACGATCTGGGAAAATGTGTCAGATATATCCTGAACTATTCCGCAGAAGAACAGAAAGTTTCTTATTATGGCAAAAATGGTACAGAGTTGTTATCAGGAGAATCTGTACAGGATGGAGAAAGCATCACGGTTTCACCATGGAATATAAAAATTGTTGAAGAAGCATAAGATATAGGTAATGTAAAACACAGGGAGATTTTTCTTATAGATATTCCTGTGTTTTATATTGCCTTTAAATATTGATATTATATTGTGCAAAAACTATAAAAGACAAAAAATTAACAAATGAATGACAAAATAACAAACAAAAAGGACATAATTCTTTCTTTAAATGAAGGTGAAAATTGATAAAATATTCTTATAGAAAACACAGAGATATATACAAATATCACAATCAGGGAGGAAAGAAATAAGATGAAAAAATTTACAGTGTGTTTACTGATCGGTGCAATGGCTGCAAGTATGCTTACCGGCTGTGGAAGCAATGGTGGAAGTTCTGATTCTTCAGACTCAAAAGCAGACAGCAGTTCAGAAACAATGACTATTATGATGAACGGTTCTGATTCAGATGCATTTATGGAAGGATACCGTAAGATCGTTGATGGATTTAATGAGTCCAACGAGTATGGAGTAAAGGTAGAAATTCAGAACATAACCAACGCTGACTATAAGACAAAACTGACAACAATGATGGCTTCTGACTCTGAACCAGATATTATCTTTACATGGCCACTTGGATATCTTGAAAACTTTGTAAATGGTGATAAGGTCATCAGCATTCAGAAATATCTGGATGAAGACGAGGACTGGAAAAATAGTTTCAATGGAGGTATTTTAGATCCTTTAACATATGATGGCGAAGTATATGCAATCCCAACTCAGCAGAGTACAGCTATCATGTATTATAACAAAGCAATTTTTGATAAATATGGTCTTGAAGTTCCGACTACATATGATGAGTATGTGCAGATATGCGACACATTAAAAGAAAATGGAGTTACACCTGTTGCATTAGCTTCTACAGCGGATGATGCATGGCTTGTATCTCAGTATATCCAGCAGCTGAGTGATGGAATTAAAGGCGAGGATCTATTCAACTCTATAAAAGACGGCACAGGAAAATGGAACGATGAAGGTATGGTTGAAGCTGGTAAACTGTTCCAGGAAGAAGTTAATAAAGGATATTTCGAAGATGGATTTACCGGAGTATCAAGAGAAGAGGCACAGTTACAATTTGCAAATGGACAGACAGCGATGTACTTCAACGGATGTTGGGAAATCTCCAATCTGGATAAGAAAGAGAATGCTGCAGAAGCAGAAAATATTAGTTGCTTCTTAATGCCGGCAGTAAATGAAGAATATGCAGGTGTAGAAGTTGGTTCTGTTGATACTTCTTATGCGATTACTAAGAACTGCAAGAATGTAGATGCTGCAGTAGCGCTGTTAAAATATATGACAAACGAAGAATCAACTTCTTTATTACTTTATGATTATGGACGTACCCCAAGTACAAACTTTGATATCGACAATTCAAAATTAACACCGCTGTGTGCAGATTTCATAAATCTTCTGGGAGATGTAAAGGTACAGACACCATGGTTTGACCGTGTAGATACTGATCTTGGAAATGAATTTAACAATACAACAATTGGAATTGCAAACGGTGATGATGTGCAGGAAGCATTTGATACCCTGCAGTCTTATGCAGAAAGCAAGAGTAAATAAACAGATTGTTAAATAAACTGGCGGAACCTGAGATTTTACATCGGGTTTCGCTTGTTAAAAGGGAGAGTTGTCTATGAATAAAGTAATGGGTAATAAGAAAACCATAGCACTTTTTGTATTGCCTGCATTTATTATTTATGCAATCTTTGCATTAGCTCCTATCTTTTATAATGTGTATCTTTCATTATTTGATACAGACCTGATGTCAAAGATGAATTTTGTAGGAATCAAAAATTATCTGAGTCTTTTCAGTGATAAAACATTTAAACATGCATTTGGAAATAATATTCTGATGGTTGTTGGATCTTTGGTGGCACATATGCCATTAGCAATGTTCTTTGGTAATGCAATCTTCAAAAAAATCAAAGGTGCATCATTTTTCCAGACTGTATTTTTCCTTCCATGTGTAATCTGTGGCGTAGCAGTTGGTCTTACATGGACATTCGTTTACAATGGTAACTATGGTCTTTTGAATGGATTCTTAAAGGCAATCGGACTTGGCGGTCTGCAGCAGATGTGGCTGGCTAACAAAGAGACAGCAATGCTTTGTATCATTATTGTTATCATGTGGCAGTATGTTGGTTATCATATGGTAATTCAGCTGGCTGCAATGAGAAATATTGATTCTTCTTTCTATGAGGCTGCTGAGATTGATGGTGCTACGGGCTGGCAGCAGTTTAAGTACATCACATTTCCGCTTATCAAACCAATCCTGAAAATTGACGCGGTTCTGATTATTACAGGTTCTCTGAAATATTACGATCTGGTTGCTGTTATGACTTCAGGTGGACCAAACCATGCAACAGAGGTTATGTCTACATATATGTATTATCAGTCATTTAATATTCTGAATTATGGATACGCCAGTGCAATCGGTGTTGTCTTAATGTTACTGTGTATATTATCTGTAGGAATTTCCAACAGAGTATTCAAGACAGACGAAACAGTGTAGGAGGTGTTGGAAAATGAAGAGAAGTGCCTCAGAAAATATATGGCTCGTTATTAAATATGTATTGCTGATCGGGTTTACGATTCTTTGTGTCTACCCTCTTGTATGGCTGTTTTTGGCATCATTTAAAACGAATGCTGAATTGTATACGAATACATGGGGATTACCGGAACAGTGGTCAATGACAAACTATGTAAATGCAGTTGTAAAAGGTGGTGTATTCAGATACTTTGGAAACTCAGTTATTATTGCTGTTTCTGTGGTTCTGGTTACTGTAATCCTTGCAACAATGGCATCTTATGCAATTGCCAGAATGCATTGGAAGCTTGCAAACCTTACACATAGTATTTTCCTTTTAGGAATGATGATTCCTATTTATGCTCTGGTAATTCCTCTGTTCTCTATTTTTAAGGGGATGGGGCTTCTGGATACACATCTTGCTGTTATTATTCCGCAGATTGCTGTAGGATTTCCGATGGCCATTTTCATTATCTGCGGATTTATGAGAAGTATTCCGACAGAACTTGAAGAGGCAGCAATTATTGACGGATGTACGGTATTTCAGTGTTTCTTTAAGATTATCCTGCCAATAGCAAAATCTTCAGTTGTAACAGTTGCAGTCGTTCAGTTTATCAATGTGTGGAATGATCTTCTGTTGCCGAGAATTTTCCTCACGGACAGTTCAAAAATGACGCTGCCGGTAGGACTTACCAACTTCCAGGCGATGTATTCTACAGACTATGTAGGTATGATCGCGGCAGTTATTATTACAATTATTCCTAGCATTGTAGTTTATATTTTATTACATAAGCAAATTATGGAAGGTATGGTTGCAGGTGCTGTAAAAGGATGATATGATTCAGAAAAAGAAATCGCTGCTTCTTATATGGGGCAGTGATTCTTTGAATCAGGAAAAGGTGGTAATGTTATGAATTTGTTGATTGCAGATGATGAGGCTGTAATTCGCAGGGGACTGCTGAGTCTTGACTGGAAATCAATAGGAATTACAGATGTGTATTCGGTTGCAAATGGAGTAGAAGCGAAAGAACTTTTGTTGAGCACATCGATAGATCTGGTTATTTTTGATATCAGAATGCCCGGTTTCAGTGGACTGGAACTGGCGCAGATGGTGAAAGAACGGTCTATGGATGTGGCCGTTGTACTTTTATCTGGATTTTCAGAATTCGAATATGCAAGATCGGCAATGCGATATGGTGTATATGAATATCTGCTTAAACCGGTTTCTCCAAATGAACTGATGGAAACAATGCATAACGTTATGCACCGTCTGGAACAGAAAAGATTTGAACAGAAGTTATTAAGCCAGAAGGATGAATTTGGGGAAAAGCATGATGCGGTATCGCAGGTAAACAGTCTTTTTGTACAGTCATCCGGTGCAATCAAATCGATTCTGACTGATATCGCGCAGAATTATGAGCAGAATATTTCTTTGGCAGATCTGGCTGAGAAGTATCATTTTTCAGAGAGTTATATTTCACGTAAGATTAAGAAAGAAACAGGCTATACTTTTGTGGATATTCTAAACGGGATTCGTCTGATGTGTGCTGCGAGTCTTCTTAAAACAGGTGAAAAGATAAGCGATGTGTGTGAAAAAACAGGATTTAATGACCAGCATTATTTTTCACAATTGTTTAAGAAAACATTTGGATGTACACCGTCGAATTACAGAAGTGAAAGCGGAGAAACTTTCTCGGGGCTTTATGAAATTCTGAACAGTAAAGCTGGAAATGGAAAGTGATATGGCAAGACAAAATAAATTAAAGAAAACAGGTGGCTTAAAAACAAATGGCGGTCTGATGAACAAAATTTTTAAAGTTTATATGCTGTTAATGTTCATTTCCTGTATGGTTCTTTTGATTGTTTTTGGAATTCGTTTTTCGAGCGTTTATAATTCACAGGCAAAATCTCATATGAATGATGTTACTGCAGCTACGGAAACAAGAATAGAAGAAAGAATCAGCCAGATAGATCAACTTTCTGTGTCAATTCTGATCAATAACAGTGTGCAGAAGAATTTAAAATCAATTAATCATCAAAAGGTTATGGAACCGGAGAAAACATCTTTTCAGATTGAAAAAACAGCGATTTCCAGAGATATTCGAGGAAGTATTTTTAATATTCCAGGTATTGTATCAGCCAGAATATATTCTTCTGATGGTGTGGAAATTGTAATAGGAACTTCCGGTAAAAAGATGAAAGCCGATGATATCACAAGAGAAAAGATATATGCAAAAAACGGAGGTGCATTATGGGCAGACGATGAAGAAAACGGGATGGTTGGCCTGTATCGCGCAATCTTAAGTGTTGACGATTTTAAGCCTATTGGATATATGGTTATTGAATGTAAAAATTCATACTTCAGTGAGAAGCTTCGATCTGTTCCGAGTACTTATAAAAACCGTTTTTATCTTTTGAATAATGAGATGGATATTATTGTATCCAGTGAAGAAAATATGCAGGGAATTTCTTTTCCACTGAAGACCAGAGATTTTAAGAGAGTAAAAATTGTCAGAGATCCCAGTACTGAGAAGAATAGCTATTTCACATATCAGTATATGAACAATGGATGGCTTTTGGTTTCTACTATCAACGTAGGGCAGTTGTGGAAGAATATAGGAATTGCCCTTCTGAGTGTACTTCTTACGTTTGGAATCGTGCTTCTGGTGTCTCTGGTAATAATGAGACATGCCGCCAGAGTTATGGTAAAACCGACAAAGAAGCTAGTGGATAGTATGACAGCATATCAGGAAGGAAATTTTGATTCCCGATTCGAGGTGGAAAATCAGGATGAAATCAACCAGATTGGTATGGTTTATAACCAGATGGCGGATAAGGTACAGAATCTGATAGAGAAGAATTATACGCTGGAAATTGCAAACAGAGAGGCTGAAATTGAATTTCTGAAAATGCAAATCAACCCTCATTTTTTGTATAACTGTCTGGATACGATAAGCTGGCTTGGTTTTTCAAATGGAAACAGTGAAATAACGGATCTGGCAGTTGCTTTGGGAAAATTTCTCCGGGCAAGTATCAAAAGGGAAGACTATTATACGGTAAAACAGGAAATGGAGGTTGTAGATAACTATTTATTTATCCAGAAATACAGGTTTGGAGACAAAATAGAGATCAGACATAATATTCCTGATGAAGTGCTGAATTTCTATATACCAAGCTTTATCATTCAGCCGGTTATAGAAAACAGTATTGTACATGGTCTGGAAGAACAGATTGAAAAAGGAATCCTGTGGATCAACATTCAGCTATGTAATAACAAATATCTTCAGTTTAATCTGACGGATAATGGAAAAGGCATGGATGAAGAGCAGTTAAAACAGGTCATTCAGAATTATAGTGATAAAAACAAAAAAAGCAGTATTGGATTGAGTAATGTATATCGAAGGTTGAATTTGCTATATGGAGAAGCATGTGAATTTCATGTGACAAGTGTAGCGGGAGAAGGAACAGAGGTGACTTTCAGGATTCCTGTAATGCAGGTACCTGGCAATCATACTCTGAATGAAACATAAATGTTTAGTGGAGGACATGACAATGAATGCAAAACAGAACTACAAATGGAACGAACTGACAATGGGAACCTGTTATTATCCGGAACACTGGGATAAGAAACTCTGGGCAGATGATCTTGACAGAATGAAGAAGACCGGAATTTCTGTGATCCGTATTGCAGAGTTTGCATGGAGCAAAGTAGAGCCGGAGGAAGGTGTTTTTACCTATGATTTCTTTGATGAATTTCTGGACCTATGCAGTGAAAAGCAGATGAAAGTTATCTTCGGAACACCTACAGCAACTCCTCCTGCATGGCTGACAGAGAAATATCCGGAAGTCTTAAATGCACGGAAAGATGGTGTGCTTCTCAGACATGGAGGAAGAAGACATTATAATTATAACTCACCGGTTTATCAGAGACTTTGTGCAAGGGTTGTGGAGAGAGAAGCTGCTCATTATGCGAAACATCCGGCAATCGTGGGATGGCAGATTGATAATGAAATCAACTGTGAAGTGGATGAGTTTTATTCAGAGGCAGATTCTGTTGCGTTTCGTGAATTTCTCAGAAAACAGTATGGAACTCTGGAGAAATTAAATGAAGCATGGGGAACTACCTTCTGGAATCAGACTTATACAGCATGGGATCAGATTTATGTTCTGCGCCCGGTTTTAACTCGGGGAATTAATCCTCATCAGCATCTGGATTATATCAGATTTATTTCAGAGAGTGCCCGTCATTTCTGTAAAATGCAGGCAGAGATTATCAAAAAATATGTAAAACCGGGAGACTATATCACAACAAATGGTAAATTCTGGAATCTCGACAATCATAAAATGGAGAAAGAGTCTCTTGATGTTTATTGTTATGATTCTTATCCGGATTTTGCATTTGGTCTGGATCGTGATCCGCTGCACAGTGATGATCTGAATGATCGTAAATGGTCTCATAATCTCGCAGAGATACGTTCTATTTGCCCTCATTTTGGAATTATGGAACAGCAGTCCGGTGGAAATGGCTGGACAACCAGAATGGAAGCACCGTCTCCGCGTCCGGGACAGTTAACTCTCTGGGCAATGCAGAGTGTAGCTCATGGTGCTGATTATATTTCTTTCTTCCGCTGGAGAACCTGTACATTTGGTACAGAAATCTACTGGCATGGAATTTTGGATTATGATAATCGCGAGAATCGTAAATACAGAGAGGTTCAGGATTTCTATAAGAAGTTAAAAGCAATTGACGGTGTATGCAATTCAGAATATAAAGCAGCATTTGCAATCGTTAAGGATTATGATAATGAATGGGATACTTCTGTAGATGTATGGCATAACAGAGTAGCAGGAGCAAGCGAACAGGGAATCTTTAAAGCTGCTCAGTTGACACATACACCATATGACATTGTATATCTGCAGGAGGACAGTGAACTTACAGATCTGACGAAATATCCGGTACTGTTTTATGCACATCCGGTTCTGATCAGTGAAGAACGCGTGAAACTTTTGAAAGAATATATTGAGCAGGGCGGAACATTGGTTATCGGATGCCGTTCGGGTTATAAAGATATGAATGGTAAATGTGTGATGCTTCCACAGCCGGGGTTGCTGGCAGAACTTACCGGTACAGATGTACGTGATTTTACATTTACAAGTCCTGCAGAAGACGAGGTATTTGCAGAGTTTAGCGATAAGAAAATTCCAATGCCAGTATTTAATGATATTATTACACCGCTGGAAGGCACAAAAACACTGGCCGTCTATGGAAACAGCTATTATGAAGGAAATCCTGCGCTTACCTGCCATGCAGTTGGCAAAGGACAGGTATTACATCTGGGGGCAACTTTCAATAAGGAAAATACTGAAGCATTGTTTGATTATCTGAAGATTAAAGAGCCATTTAAAGAATATATTGAAGCTCCGGAAACAGCGGAAGTGATTATGCGTGAGAAGGATGGAGAGAAATACATTTTTGTATTAAACTATCAGGCTGAAAAGATTGAATATACACTTCAGAAACCAATGATCGCACTTTATGATAAAACAGAAGCAACAGGAAGATGTACACTTCCTGCATTTGGAACTGCTGTGTATAAAGTAATAGAATAAAAAGTATTTCGAGAGTTACCGAAAGAATATAAAGACGGGGACTGACTAAAAACTGCTATAGAAACAAGAATGATATATTTGGCTTGTTATTCAAAGAAACATATATCAGGAAATGTTTGATATAGCAGTTTTTATTTGTCTGTGTATAAGACAGGAAGGATAATCTTGGTAATTTTTATCAGGCAGTTTTTTTGATAGATTATTCCCCAAGTAATTTCACATAACGTGCCTGATGATGAACGGCAGGGAGAAATACATTTAAAATATCATCTGTCTTTATACGGAGGCTGGAAGTGTTGATACATGGATGGCAGCCAAGATAAGCCTGGTTCAAAAGATCTTCATCAATCAGGAGTTGTACCTTATTGTCCTTGTCGTTCATCAGTCCCATAACGCTTACAGAACCCGGAGTGATATCCAGTAATTCTTCCATATATTTCTCGTTGGCAAAGGAGAGCCGGGCGGTGTTTATCTGAGAGGAGAGTTCTTTTGTTTTAAATTTCTTGTCTCCTGGCATCAGCAGGAGATAGAAGTCTGTCTCCTGTCTGTTGCACAGGAAGAGGTTCTTGCACATATGTATTCCGAATAATGCGTCTATATCCTGGCATGCTTCAATAGTCATTGCTGCCTCATGATCTATCCGGTCATAGGAGACGCCAAGAGAGTCTAATAAATCGTAAACACGTATTTCTTTTTCTAATCGTCCGGCGTTAGTGGCAGGACGTCCATTTAATAATTCCATTTTTTGATTCCTTTCGAGTGATTATAAATGTAAAAGCATTGCTTTGAAGATATCTGCAGGCATTGTAGCACAGAGGTTTATAAAAAACAATATAATGGATGGAAAGGGTATTAAAAAGAGTTCTTCTGCTTCTATAAATTGATAGTTAATGAGAAACTTTGCTCGAGATGAGCGTAGAATTTTATAAAAATGTTGTGTTTTATATATTTTTAAATAAATATGAGAAAGGGAAAACTGGAAACATTTTTTATTTACTTAAGTTTGTTTCCAGTTTTGACTTGTAAAGAAATGTTACATATTATCTCTGAATTCTTCAAGAGAAGAGGTGCTAAGAGAAAGTTGAAACCAGGATTTAAGTTTTGCAGGGTTAGTCTCAGCGCAAATTATTTCTTTTAATAACATATACCTTTCCTCCATTGAACGGTTTTGCTTGATGTTATCAATATGTTCTTGTATATGTCTGACAAATAAATTTACAGAAGTAGTGTTTTCTTTACGCCCGGTATTTTTTACGTAATCCAGAAACTGTAATAGTTCATCGGGAATATCAGTGTTATTTTTGCCGTGGGCATTGAGATAAATTGTTACAATACCATCATTTATAGAATTACCAGTTTCTCTGCAGACAGTATTTGTAGTATAGCGATAAAGCCCATCACTAAAAGGATCAAAATCACAGATAAAGATGACATAAGTGTCTGGAAGGTTCTCATAGGAATCGCCGGAAATTGTGCTATTCTTTTCTCATATTTTGCTTCCTATATTTTTGTGGACTGCAGCCTTTGACCCTGGAAAAGACCTTAGCGTAATAGTTGGAGTCTGTGAATCCGGATTTCTGGGCGACTTCCATGATGCTGTCGCCGGAACTTAAGAGAAATTCCAGACTTCTCTCTACGCGGTATTCCTGCAAAAATGTAAATAAAGATACATTCATGTAGCGCTTAAATAAGCGGCTGCATTCACTTTCGCAGAGGTGGATTTCCTCTGCGATATTTTTCATCTGAATTTTGTTCATATAGTTGTGTTCCAGGTAGTCCATGATCTCACGCATACGATTACGTTCCAGTTTACTGTGTTCAGTATAGGGAAGATCTTCCGGAAGATTTTGCAGCATGCATCGCCACAGCTTCTGCAAAGTTCCGGTGATATCCAGTTCATAAAAAGCATTCTTTTCTTCATACAGACGTATGATGTCTTTTACATATCCGGCAAAAAGCTGATGCCATGGCTGGGAGTGGTCAATGTAAATTGCAGGAAGTGAGAAGTTCTGTACAAATGGTTCTACATATTTTCGGCGCAGGACGCTTTCATAAGAACCATAAATGATTTTCGGAAGAAAGGTAATGGAAACATATTTTCCATCCTGCATATCTTCCATGAAACCGGCATGAAGGACATTGGCGTTTCCGAGAAGGATATCTCCGGTTTTCATATGGTAAGTACATTGATTTACTTTATAAAGAATCTGACCGTCTAAGACAAGTGTGATCTCTATTTCCGGATGCCAGTGCCATAAAAAAGAACCGGATTTATAGCCGGAAAGCTGCTCGTAGCTTACCAGCAGAGGAAATTCGTCACTGCCGTGTTTTTTGAGTTCTTTTTGCGAGCCATCTGTTATAATTTCCGCCATTATAAAAATCCTCCTGATGCAACATAACATATTTCAGTTCAATCTTGGTTTTCTATATACTTTGAAGCTTATATTTATGTCAAAAGACTTGATGAATGATAAACTGAAAGTAACTATATTTTTATTGTACACGCATAGAGTGATAAACGCAAGATTTTACTATTTCTTCCTTAAATTATTAAGGAATTTTCCAACTCACGAAGGTATACTCAATTCCAAGAGTGAAGCCGTAATAAGGCTGCTTCGTTACTGGTAACAGTAACGGCTACTCCAAACTTTCATACACATATTCCCGTCTGCCGCTGGCTTTTCATACACTGCCACTGTAAACAACGAAAAGTAAGAGTATACAGCTGTTTATAAGCCTGTATATCAGCGGCCAGACCGGAAAATATCCGGAGGATTTTTGAAATGAATATTCCAAATAAAAATGAATTAACACGTATTTACGGCGAAGCAGAGAAATCAGCAGCCCGTTTTCAGGCAGTCGCTGATCACTTCGCAGAAATTTACCATCATGATACAGCAGAATTTTTCACAGCGCCTGGAAGAACAGAGATTATCGGAAACCACACAGACCATAACGGCGGCCGCGTAATCGCAGGAAGTATTGATATGGATACCATTGGTGCCGCTTATCCGAACAACAGCAATATCATCCGCATCACAAGTGAGGGATATGATAAAGAAGTTGTTGTTGATATTGAGAAGCTTTCTGATGTACCGAAGGCTCAGGGAACAGTATCTCTTGTAGCTGGTATGGTAGAAGCTATCCAGAAATTTGGCTTCAAAGTAGCCGGATTTGATGCTTACGTGACAACAAATGTAATCCGTGCAGCAGGTGTAAGTTCTTCTGCATCTTTCGAAATGCTTGTATGTTCTATCATTAACTATTTCTTTAATGATGGTGCAATGACATATATTAACTATGCAAAAGCAGGACAGTACGCTGAGAACGTATACTGGCTGAAAGCTTCCGGATTAATGGATCAGCTTGCATGTGCAGTAGGCGGACCGATTCTTCTTGATTTCTCTGATAAAGAGAACCCGAAATATGAAAAAGTAAACTTCTCCTTCCATGACTATGGTCATCACCTTGTAATCGTAAATACAGGAAAAGGCCATGCTGATTTAAGCCAGGAATACTCTGAAATTCCGATGGAAATGAGAGAGGCAGCAAAAGCAGCAGGTGCAGAACTTCTCTGCGAGACAACTCTTGAAGATGTGCTGGCGCATATGTCTGAGATTGAGAATGACAGAGCAATCTTAAGAGCGATTCATTTCTTCAAAGAGAATGAACGTGTAGAAAGAGCTGCAAAGGCTGTTGATGAGAAAGACGGAGAGACTGTACTGAGACTTCTCAGCGAATCCGGAAAATCTTCATGGGAATTACTTCAGAACTGTTATCCGATCAAAGCCTACACAGAGCAGAAAATTTCTGTCGCACTTGCTCTTACAGATCTCTTCCTTGAGAAACTGGGCAAAGGTATCTGCCGTATTCATGGTGGCGGATTTGCCGGAGTTATCATGTGTGTAGTACCGGAAGAAGAGACAGAGAATTATGTTTCCTACATTTCTGAATTTGCAGGAAAAGAGAATGTATATCCGATGAATATCCGCGCGGTTGGTGCTGTACATATCGAACTGTAAAAAATATATAGATTCATATTTTAGAAGGGGCTGTCGCATTAGCAAATATTTTTGCTGGGCGGCAGCCCTGTTTTATGCCAAAATAGCATCGAAATCGATTA
>CAKRWH010000036.1:0-25791 GCA_934416185.1 uncultured Blautia sp.
TTGAATCTGAAGCAATATTTCAGTACCGAGGATCTGAGAGAAATCTATAAACACTGTTTTTATACGAAGATGTATCTGATTAATCTGGAAGGAGTAAAATCAGACTCCATCGAAAATGACAGATATGTTATTATAGATAAAGATCTTTGTGTGCTGGACCTTGTGTTTTAACAACCTTCTATCGCAAGAAGATAACGACTCGGTGAGAACCGGATTTGAGGTTTGAGAGTCTTGTTAATACAGAAGGATTTCAAACGAACAGACGGAATGCTGAATGTTTCAATGAGTTTGAGAGTCTTGTTAATACAGAAGGATTTCAAACCGAACAAAGAAACACAGCGAATATATTCTTCGTTTGAGAGTCTTGTTAATACAGAAGGATTTCAAACGGAAAAACCAGCAGAATAATTAACATATACGTTTGAGAGTCTTGTTAATACAGAAGGATTTCAAACCAGTACTTCGACATCCCGCCACAGATTGTAGTTTGAGAGTCTTGTTAATACAGAAGGATTTCAAACGGAATATATCAGCACGTTTCCGCTGTTCCTGTTTGAGAGTCTTGTTAATACAGAAGGATTTCAAACAAAGTCAATACCATTACCCGTAAATCTCAAGTTTGAGAGTCTTGTTAATACAGAAGGATTTCAAACAAGAAGTTAGTATAAAAGACCTTTCAAGCAGTTTGAGAGTCTTGTTAATACAGAAGGATTTCAAACAAGAAGTTAGTATAAAAGACCTTTCGAGCGGTTTGAGAGTCTTGTTAATACAGAAGGATTTCAAACAAACGCCCGTCCGCAACAAATCCGGGGTAAGTTTGAGAGTCTTGTTAATACAGAAGGATTTCAAACAACTGAAAGGTTTATGCCCAATTGCTTTAGTTTGAGAGTCTTGTTAATACAGAAGGATTTCAAACCACGTTAGATCAGGACAAAACTGTCAGCTGGTTTGAGAGTCTTGTTAATACAGAAGGATTTCAAACAGGTACATATAAACAGTTCGGGATTCCGTAGTTTGAGAGTCTTGTTAATACAGAAGGATTTCAAACTATAAAAATTTTGTACAGTTGCCAGAATCAGTTTGAGAGTCTTGTTAATACAGAAGGATTTCAAACGATAAAGCTGCTTTAAACGATATCGTAGAAGTTTGAGAGTCTTGTTAATACAGAAGGATTTCAAACGGAATGTAAGTTTTCCCATCTTAACTGGAAGTTTGAGAGTCTTGTTAATACAGAAGGATTTCAAACCCGAACAACAGCTTGCTTTCACCCTCACAAGTTTGAGAGTCTTGTTAATACAGAAGGATTTCAAACCAAAAAATATATCCCTAGCGATTACTGACAGTTTGAGAGTCTTGTTAATACAGAAGGATTTCAAACATTTCGACAGTACGAACGGATATATCAAGGGTTTGAGAGTCTTGTTAATACAGAAGGATTTCAAACGGACGGCTCCGGTAACACAGCAGGAGGAACGTTTGAGAGTCTTGTTAATACAGAAGGATTTCAAACTGAAAGCAATTGCAACAGATCACGTTCCTGGTTTGAGAGTCTTGTTAATACAGAAGGATTTCAAACGAGGAATACGCAGAACTGGTCGGAAGATTAGTTTGAGAGTCTTGTTAATACAGAAGGATTTCAAACGTAGAGGTAAAGCTTTACCATTTACATACAGTTTGAGAGTCTTGTTAATACAGAAGGATTTCAAACTATAAAAAAGCCTGTTTTGAAGAATATCCGTTTGAGAGTCTTGTTAATACAGAAGGATTTCAAACGAAAGACCTGGGAAGACAGCAAGAGCCAGCGTTTGAGAGTCTTGTTAATACAGAAGGATTTCAAACACACAATACTACGGGTACAATGGAGTTGCGTTTGAGAGTCTTGTTAATACAGAAGGATTTCAAACCTATGCGAACTGGCTTGTGCATCTGCCTGTGTTTGAGAGTCTTGTTAATACAGAAGGATTTCAAACCCTATGAGTTGCCCACCTCACTAAATATCAGTTTGAGAGTCTTGTTAATACAGAAGGATTTCAAACGGCTGAATTATGCTTACGATGCTAACGAGTGTTTGAGAGTCTTGTTAATACAGAAGGATTTCAAACCAGATGAAGGCCTTGGTACAATTGGAAAGAATCACATTCAGAGCAGTTCTAATTCTTCTTCTCAGAACTGCTCTTTTTCTCTGCTCTGAATGTGATACTTTCCTAATGAATTATATCATGAGCGAAGATGGCAGTGTTGTTGGCCCTTACGGTGAGAATGAATCAAAACTGTTTCGAAATGTAACTGCAGCTGATGTAGGAATTACGGAGAATAAGGGAACTGTAAAATATTACGGTGCAAATAATCAGGAATATATCGTAACCTATTCCAAAAGCATGGTGACGGGATGGTATACACTTGCTATGATTCCGGTTAATGTTTTCAGTAAGAATATTGCTACAGATCTTACCAGGGCAATATTGATTCTGGTAACTATAGAAATTATTTTATCTGTAACTGCGGCTGTTCTTATTTCCAGAAAGATCGGGAAAAAAGTTTACAAACCGCTGCACATGATAGAGAAAACTGGCGAGGATAATTTTACTGCAAGAATTGTATATGACGACAGGGATGAGTTTGCGTTTTTTTATAAAAAACTGAATGAAATGAATCAGAACCTGCAAACGTTGATTCATGAAAAATATGAGATGATGATCCAGAAACGAGACACGGAGATCATGTCGTTAAATATACAGATGAATCCACATTTTCTCTATAATTCACTGAATATTATTAACTGGGTATGCCTTAAAGGAGAACAGGAAAATGCCAGTAAGATGCTTCTGGATCTGTCGAGAATGCTTCAGTATACCAGTCAGAATGGTGATGTTCTGGTTCCGCTGTGGGAAGATCTGGATTTCAGCAGAGGAAGAAGAAAATGATATTCTTTTTTATGTGGAGGATAATGGATGTGGAATCTGTGAGGAAGATTTGAAAGAGATTCTGGATAAGGAACGAAAGAGTATAGGCGTCAGAAATACAAATAAAAGGATTCATATGATTTATGGAGAGAAATATGGGGTTACCATAAGCTCACAGCTGGAAGAAGGCACAGTTGTAACCATAAGGCTTCCGCTAAAAATTAATTCGAAAAAACAGAGTTAGATTAAGGTTATATGGATATTCAATTTTATGAGAAGGCAATTGTGAAAGATTGCTGGAAATAAGGTTGAATATCCATTTTTGATTATGTCAAAGGAGTTGAATACAATGAAGAAGAGGAAAAAAGGAAACTCAGGAAAGCTGAGTATGAAGCTGGTATGGCAGAAGGAGTAATGAAAACTAAAAAAGAAGCAGTAATTTCTCTTGCTGAAATGGGAGTACCTTTGCAGCAGATTGCTCAGGGAGTAAAAGTAGAAGAAAAGACTGTACATAAGTGGTTAAATGAAAAAAAGAATATGAAAACCACATATTAAAAATAATGGAAGCGGAGTCCACATTAATTGTAAATGTGGGCTCTTTTGGATTAAATGAACACATAAAAACACAACCCTATTGGATTTATCTATATCAGTATGTTAAAATAATTAATTGATAAAGAATTTTAACAGATAGAGCGATAAAAAAATAACTACTGATTTTATAAAGAAAAAGGAGCTTTTAAATATACTATGGAGAAACTTGTTATTGGTATCCTTGCCCACGTAGATGCAGGTAAGACTACGTTGTCGGAGGGGATTTTATATTTAACGGGAAAAATCCGTAAGCTGGGGCGTGTGGATCATAAGGATGCGTATCTTGACACCTATAACCTGGAGAGGGAGCGCGGAATCACGATTTTTTCTAAGCAGGCGGAGTTTGAATTGGGGAACAGGGGGATAACTCTTCTGGATACACCGGGACATGTGGATTTCTCGGCGGAGATGGAGAGAACACTGCAGGTTCTGGATTATGCGATTCTTGTGATCAATGGAGCGGATGGTGTGCAGGGGCATACTATGACCTTATGGAGACTTCTGGCAAGATACCAGATCCCGACGTTCCTGTTTATCAATAAAATGGACCAGGATGGAACAGATAAAGAGAAACTTCTGGCAGAATTAAAGAAGCGATTAAGTGATAATTGCGTTGATTTTACCTGGGAAAATACAAGTGGAATGGAAAATAGTACTGACGAAACAGCAGAGAAAGCAAAAGATGAAATATCAGCTCTGCAGTCTCAGTTTCTGGACGATGTTTCTGTCTGCGATGAGGAACTGCTTGAAAAATATCTGGAAACAGAGAAAATATCAACATCAGATATCCAGAAAGTAATCAAAGAACGAAAACTTTTCCCATGTTTCTTTGGCTCTGCGCTGAAAATGACAGGGGTAGAAGAATTTCTCCATGGTTTGGAAAAATACTGTGAGACACCGGTATATCCTTCAGAGTTTGGCGCAAAAGTATTCAAGATTGCCAGAGACGATCAGGGCAACCGTTTAAGTTATATGAAAATCACCGGAGGAACCCTGAAGGTAAAGGAACTTCTCACAGATACAGAGAAGGCGGATCAGATCCGTATCTATTCCGGTGCGAAATTTGAGCTTGCAAAGGAGGCTCCTGCAGGAACTATCTGTGCAGTAACCGGTCTTTCCCAGACACATCCGGGACAGGGCTTTGGGATTGAACGGGAATCGGAAATGCCGGTTCTGGAACCTGTATTAAATTACAGAATTCTGCTTCCGGAGGACTGTGATGTTCACCAGATGCTTAAGAAACTCAAAGAGTTGGAAGAGGAGGAACCGGAGCTTCACATTGTATGGAACGAACAGCTTGGAGAAATCCATGCCATGTTGATGGGTGAGGTTCAGATTGAGATATTAAAGCATCTGATCTGGGAGCGTTTCCATGTAGCAGTAGAGTTTGGCACAGGAAATATCGTATATAAAGAAACAATCGCAGAGCCGGTAGAAGGGGTAGGTCATTTTGAACCGCTGCGTCATTATGCAGAAGTACATCTGCTTCTGGAACCGGGAGAGCCGGGAAGCGGACTGCAGTTTTTTACTGCATGCAGTGAGGATGTGCTGGACCGTAACTGGCAGCGTCTGATTCTGACACATCTGGAAGAACGGGAGCACCCGGGAGTACTGACCGGTTCTCCGATCACAGATATGCAGATCACACTGATTACAGGACGTGCCCATCTGAAACATACAGAGGGCGGCGATTTCCGGCAGGCGACGTACAGGGCTGTGCGTCAGGGATTAAAGAAAGCAAAAAGCGTTCTGCTTGAGCCATATTATGAGTTCAGACTTGAGATTCCGGGAGATATGATCGGGCGTGCTATGACTGACATTCAGAAAATGAATGGAACCTTCCAGCAGCCGGAAGCAGATGAGGATGATATGATGGTTCTGAAAGGCAGTGCACCTGTATCAATGATGCGAGATTATCAAACCCAGGTAACCTCCTATACAAAGGGACGTGGCAGATTATTCTGTTCATTAAAGGGCTATGCACCATGTCAGAATCAGGATGAGATTGTAGAGGAGATTGGGTATGATTCCGAACGTGATCTGGACAATCCCACAGGTTCTGTATTCTGTGCTCATGGAGCCGGATTTGTGGTGCCATGGTATGAAGTAGAGGATTATATGCACTTAGAAGGGGTTGACGAGTCTGAACTGGGTGGTACCATACCGGATAGTGAAGAAAGCATAGCAGGAAACAGGAATGGAAGGAATCATGGAGATTCAGGTTATTGCCCGCCAAAGAATGCCGGCGTAGGAAGCTATGAGGATGAAGAAGAGTTGAAAGCCATTTTCGAGCGCACATTCGGACCGGTCAAGCGTTACAAAGAACCACAGTTTAAGAGAACATTTTCTTCAAAATCTGACAGCGGCAGCTATTACCGCAACAGTTCTTCTGCTAAGAAGAAAGAAAAAGAATATCTCCTTGTAGACGGTTACAATATCATCTATGCCTGGGAAGATTTAAAAGAGCTGGCAGATGCAAATCTCCATGCAGCCCAGACAAAACTGATGGATATCCTGAGCAACTATCAGGGCTTTAAGAAATGTACGTTAATTCTTGTATTTGACGCTTACAAGATAGAGGGTCATGCAGAGGAAGTGATTACCTATCATAACATCCATGTAGTCTACACCAAAGAAGCTGAGACAGCGGATCAGTACATTGAGAAAACGGTCCATAAGATTGGCCGGGAAAACCAGGTAACGGTAGCAACATCCGATGGACTGGAGCAGATCATTATCATGGGACAGGGTGCTCACCGTATGTCTGCCAGAGGGCTTCGTGACGAAATAAAAGCTACAGAAAACCAGATCCGCCAGCAATGGCATGAGAAGCGTCAGAGCAGTAAGAATTATCTGATCGACAATATTTCTGATGAAATGGCACAATATATGAAAGAGAAAAGACTGGAAAAATAAGAAGGACTGGCTTTTAAGCCAGTCCCTTTTCTTCTAACCAGTCATAAAGTGTTTCCTTGTCCGCCTTACGCTGACGTGCCATATGATTAAACTGCAGGATTGTAAGCAGAGTAAATACTACGATCAATCCGATCAGTACATAAACTGACTGACGGATACTTGTGCCGCCTGCAATTGTACTTCTGAATGCATTTACTGTATAGGTAAATGGTACATAAGCGTGGATCTTGGATACAAATTCCGGAGAAATTTCTACCGGATAAGTACCTGCGGAGCCTGCAAGCTGGATTACCATGAATACCAGCATAAGGAAACTTCCAACCTTACCAAAGGTAATATTAAAGAAATACATAATAGATGTAAATGCCATTGCTGTCAGGCAGGCAAATAATACTGTCTTTGTCATCTCTACAGGTGTAAATCCATTGAATACATGAAGCAGAATGATCAGGAAAAGTCCCTGGAGGATTGCTACCGGATAAAGAATGGAAGCTTTGCTTGCCCACCATGCAAATCCTGATTTCAGTTTGCCTTTGTATGTAGTCAGAGGATACATCAGGCAGAAGGCCAGTGCACCGACCCAGAGACCGACAGACATCATATACGGTGCCATTGCATGACCGTTGTTTTCTACGGTTGTGATCTGGGTTTCCTCATCCTCGATCGGTGTTGCGAACATGCTGACAGTTGTATCACTGGATTTCGTGCTCTTTACCTGATCTGCACCTTCACTGAGGCTGGATGACAGTGTAGAGGATCCATCCTTTAATTTTGTCATGCCATCTCCCAGTTCTTTGGAACCATCATAGAGCTGAGAGGAACCACTCTGGATCTGAGAAGCACCGTCTGCAAGTTTCCGGGCACCGCTGGTCAGTGAATCATTATTGGCAACCAGCTTCGCTGTTCCGCTTGCAAGAGTTTTTGTGCCGTTACTGAGGGTATCAGCGCCACTTGCCAGGGTTTTGGCACCATCGGCAAGCTGTCCGGTTCCACTTGTCAGTGCTTCATTGTTAGAAGCAAGAGTGGACACACCATCCGTGTACTCTTTGATTCCATCATTGAGTGTAGAGGCTCCTTCTGATAACTGAGAAGCACCTGAGGAAATCTGAGGTACGGCAGCAGTAAGTTTCTTACCTGCTGATTTCAGGCTTGCAGCACCGTCTGTAAGTGTTGTGTCATTGGAAGTTAGCGTTTTGAATCCGTCATTTAATGCTTTCACACCTGCGGCTGCCTGTGGGAAAGATGTTGTGCTGTTTTCCAGTGTAGTCAGTGCAGAAGAAACAGACTGAGTTCCTGCATTTACTGCCTGAGCACCTGCATAGAGCTGTTTTACGGCAGCAGTCACAGAGCTGAATGCGTTACCGGAAACATCCGGGATCTGACCTGCGCCTGCATTCATCTGATCTGCACCTGCAGACATATTCTGTGCACCGTTACTTAAAGTGGAAGCACCGTCAGAAAGCTGACCTGCAACTGCATTCATCTGTTCAGCTGCGGAATTCAGTTCAGAAACCCTGGAAGAAAGTTCAGAGGACATACTGCTTACGGCACTGCCAATCTCACTGGAATACTGTGCTGCGAAAGAACCATCCACACCTTCCAGATCTGTAACAGAAGAGTAAAGTGCATCAGAAAGTCCGGCAATAGAATCAGCGGAGATCATACCATTTTCATCTGCAGAAGCTGCGGCATTATCCAGAGCTGCCGCTACATTCTGCATTGCCTGCATAGCGGTCTGAGCAGAAGCAATCTCGCTGTTGGCTGTTTCAAGTGCGGAAGAAGTAGCCTGAGTATATTCACCAAGTGCAGAACCAATGCTTTCTGCTGCGGAAGATGCCTGAGAAGCTGCATCCTGAAGTCCTGGTACAAGAGTATCGGAAATCTGGTTGCTTACCTGGCTGATCGCATCGGAGGCATTGGAGATTCCGGCTGCTGCGGAAGTCATCCCTTCACTGGCATTTTCCATTCCTGTTTTTGCCTGGCTCAGTCCGGTGGTAAGTTTGTCAACGGAAGCAGCGGATGCACTGTTCTGTAAGGCTGACAACTGTGTGTAGAGCTGTCCCAGACCATCCTCAAGCTGTTGGGTTCCGTCTTTTAATGCAGCGGAGGAATTACTTCCTTTGGAAACTGCCGCATTTAACTGAGAAATACCGCTGGATACCTGGCCGAGATTTTCCAGCCCGCTTAACTGGGAAGCACCGGCTGCTAACTGCTCGGCACCTTTTACATAAGCGGTAGTTCCGTCTGCGAGAGAGTTTGCACCGTCAATATACTGAGTAGCTCCATCTGCCAGGGTTGTCACACCGGCACTCAGTGAATTAATTCCTGATTCCAGGGCACTTGCACCCTCTTTTAATTTCTCAGAGTTTTCATTGAGCTTTGCAACACCGTCTGTGTAACTTTTAACACCGCTGTTGAGAGTATCGATTCCGGAGGTAAGTTCTGGTACTTTTGCTGTCAGTGTGCTGACACCGTCATCAAGCTGTCTGGCACCTTCATTTACCTGAGAAATACCATCTGTGTATTCCTGAATACCTTTTGTAAGGGTTTCGGCGCCATCTGCGAAGGTCAGTGTGCTGGAAGAGAGTTTCTTCAGATTCTCGGTGATGGTCTGGTTTCCTTTGGCAGCAGATTCGATACCGTCTTTAAGTTCACCGGAACCATCGGCTGCATCCTGCATACCGTCTCCGACTTTGGCTATCTGGTCAAAAACTGTCTGTGTGTAGGTTTCTGTTACCTGGGTGGCAACTGCATCTTTGATCTTCAGCAGTGCAGTTTCACTTAACTTAGATGCGATATAGTTGGTTCCTGGGTTGGTTTCATATTTCAGCTCCATTTTCTTAGGTTCATCGTCCATAAGTGTGGTAGCATTTGCGGAAAAGTCTTCCGGAATAGTAATTACCATATAGTAAGTACCGTTTTTAAGGCCTTCCTCTGCTGTACGGCTGTCTACGAAGTTAAATGCCATAGAATCATTTTCACGTAATTCTTCGGCCATGTCCTTTCCAACACTTAGTGTTGTGCCATCATAGTCTACCGGTTTGTCTTCATTGACAACCGCAACAGGAAGATGGTCAACGCTTCCGTATGGATCCCACATGGATTTCAGAAACAGTCCTGCGTAAATGATCGGGATTGCGATAATTGCAATTACCACAACGAACATGATCTTATTATGCAGTAGATTTTTCCATTCGTTTTTGATCATACCTTATCCCTTTCTTTCTCTATATGTAGTTGTAATGTTACCATTCAGCAGATAATAATCAAAAGATACTGAATGATGTGTTCATGCTGATAGACAGCAGATCAAGTAATCAAACCAAAATCGATTAATAGTTATTGAAACTATTAATCGACAAGATGTTGATTTTCTTCATGAGCGGTATTATACTAAAACCAGAAATAAGATACAACCATTAAATTAGCTATTTGACGTATAGTAATAGACAAATTTAAATAAAATGTCTATTTTTACTGAGAATCTACATTTTGTATAAAATATATAAAAATCAATATATAAAATTGGTTATATTTTCCTGATAAAGTACAGACCAGCAACAGGAAGCAGAGTTATTTACAGAAAGCGGGGGAAAGGATAATGGCAGAGAAGGTAGACAGAAGAGTGCGAAAAACCAAAGCGCAGCTTAGAGCAGGGCTTGCACGTCTGATGCAGAAGAAGAGCATCAAGGAAATTACAGTAAAGGAACTGGTAGATGAGGTAGATATTAACAGGTCTACATTTTATCTTCATTACAGTGATATTTATCAGATGCTGGAAAGTGTGGAGAATGAGCTGATGGATGAGATTACATATGTAATAGAGGAATATTCGCTGGATTCCGTGGAGAATGGTAATTCATATCCGCTGATCGAGCGTATTTTCACGATTCTTGATAATAATAAGGATATTTGTACTGCGCTGATGGGAAGTAATGGAGATATGGTGTTCTTAAGCAGAATCGAGAAGATGGTAGCAGAGACTGTTCTGAGGCAGCTTTCAGGAAAATTTGCAGCAGATAACCGTGATGTAGAATATGCGTATGCATTTTGCCTGAATGGGTGTGTAGGAATGATTAAGGCCTGGCTTTCTTCTGAGAATCAGGAATCAACGAAACATATGGCAGAGCTGACTTATAGAATGATTGAGAATACCACACACAACTTTCTCAGGCAGATGTCCGGGATTTGACAAAAGGTTGCCGGTCTGATATGGTTAATCCAATGCAAGACAGTTAGTGATAAAAGATAGATTATATGAAAAACTGAGTTACTGAGAGCAGAGTGATCAGTAAAATATTTCCGAAACAGCAAAAAGGGAGATGCAGCAATGAAAGAAAAGCTTACACAGAAAGATGTTGAGAAAATCCAGCAGGAAATCGACCACCGCAAGCTGGTTGTACGAAAAGAGGCAATCGAGGCTGTAAAGGAGGCAAGAGCACAGGGAGACCTGAGTGAGAATTTCGAATATTATGCAGCCAAGAAACATAAGAATCAGAATGAAAGCCGTATCCGTTACCTTGAGAATATGCTGAAGACAGCAACTATCGTATCCGATGATTCAAAAGAGGACGAGGTTGGAATGGATGATATCGTAGAGGTATATTTTGAAGAGGACGACGAGATCGAGAAATATAAACTGGTGACTTCTATCAGGGGAAATTCAATGGAAAACCGCATCAGCATTGAATCTCCGATCGGTATGGCGTTAAAAGGTCATAAAGTTGGGGACAGAGTAGAAGTAAAAGTAAATGATAACTACAGCTATTTCCTCGAAATCCGCTCCATTGATAAGACCGGATCTGAGGATGAGGAAATTCGCGGATTTTAACCAAATCAAGTAAGTCCCCTGCTTCAATTGCGGATATTCGTTTGACGCGGAGCAGATCACGGATGAGTTATTGGCTTGAATAAGAATTATTATTAAGAACTATTGCATAGGAACAAATCTGATGCAGTAGTTCTTTTTGGTATTACGGGAAATTATGTTACTGAAGCGATCCGTCACAGATAGGAGGGTTGGTTTTATGTAAAAAATTTTACATGGATTTAACATTCCCATGGGGATGATTTTACAAAACATGGTTATTATGAAGAAAAGGTCAGAGGAATGTAAAAAAAGTATGAATACAGGTGCTGATCTTATACAACAGAGTTTTACTAAAGTAAACAAGAAACAGGTATACATTTGAAAAAGGAAAAGGAGAATAACCATGGATTTTTTTAGCATATTAACATTGATCGGAGGTCTGGCGCTGTTTCTGTATGGAATGAATGCTATGGGAGACGGTCTTGCAAAGGTTTCCGGCGGTAAGCTTGAGAAGATTCTTGAAAACCTTACATCAAGCCCGATTAAAGCAGTTTTGTTAGGTGCAGCAGTGACAGGCGTGATCCAGTCGTCTTCGGCTACCACAGTTATGGTAGTAGGATTTGTAAACTCTGGAATTATGAAACTGTCTCAGGCGGTAGGTGTGATCATGGGTGCTAATATCGGTACCACAGTGACTTCCTGGATCTTGAGTCTGACAGGAATCCAGAGCGACAATTTCATTATCCGTTTATTTAAACCAACATCTTTTTCACCGATTCTTGCGATCATTGGTGTTGTTTTTATCTTATTTATTAATGATTCAAAGAAGAAAGATGTTGGAACGATCTTTATCGGATTTGCAATTCTGATGTATGGAATGGATATGATGAGCTCATCAGTAAAGCCACTTGCAGAAGTTCCTGCATTTACAAATCTTCTGCTGAAATTTTCCAATCCGTTACTGGGAGTTCTGGCAGGCGCACTTCTTACAGCAGTGATCCAGTCCTCATCAGCATCTGTTGGTATTCTGCAGGCACTTTGTCTCACCGGTGCGGTACCATTCAGTGCAGCAATTCCAATTATCATGGGACAGAACATCGGAACTTGTATTACGGCAATTATTTCAGCAATTGGAGCAAAGAAAAACGCTAAACGTGCCGCAGCAGTACATCTCTATTTTAATATGATCGGTACTGTGATCTTTATGACAGTATTTTATATTGTAAATGCACTGGTTGGATTTTCATTCTTCCATCAGTCAGCAACTCCTGCCGGAATCGCTATCATCCACAGTGTATTTAATATTACAGCAACTCTCATTCTGCTTCCTTTCTCAAAAGGACTGGAGAAACTTGCCTGTCTCACAATCAGGGACAAGAAAGAAGATATTGCTGTTTCCGCAGAAGACAGAGAGTTTATGATCCTGGAGCCTCGTTTTCTGGAGAAGCCGGCATTTGCAGTAGAGCAGAGCCGCAATGCAGCCAGAAAAATGGCGGAGGAATCCCACAATGCACTGTTTACAGCCTTGAAATTGGTGGATAAATATAGTGAAGAGGATGTAGAACGTGTGGAAAACATGGAAGCAAAGGTTGACCGCTATGAAGATGAACTGGGAACTTATCTGGTAAAGCTAAGTCACAAAAACATTTCAGAAGCAGACAGTCACAGTCTTTCTATTATGCTCCATTGCATTGGAGATTTTGAAAGAATTTCAGATCATGCGGTAAATATCAAGGAATCAGCAGAAGAACTTCACAAAAAAGGTTTGAAGTTTTCTCCGAATGCAAAGAAAGATCTGGAGGTACTTGGCTGTGCTGTAGAGGAAATTGTAAATACAGCATATGGGGTTTTTGACAAACAGGATATGAAGCTCGCAGAAAAGATCGAGCCTCTTGAGGAAGTGGTGGATGAGCTTTCAAAAGAAGTGAAACGCCGTCATATACAGAGGCTGAGGAGCGGAGAATGTACCATTGAGATGGGATTTATCCTTACAGATATCACAACATGCCTGGAACGAGTGGCAGATCATTGTTCAAACATTGGTGTCTGTGTTACACAGGTCAATGAAGATCTGTATGACACTCACAGCCATTTGAATACTGTAAAAACTCATCCGGACGAATCTTTCTATCGGGAACTGGAAGATGCGAGAATAAAATACCAGCTTTCATAAAGAAAGCCGTATGAATGGAAAATCCGGACACTTCGGAATATTCTTATGGGATATTTTCGAAAAACTGGCCGGATTTTTCACTTTATAAAAGGGGAGCAGATGCAGGTTACATACTTGTGTAAGAATATAAAAATAAGTATACTGAAAAAAAGATAAAACAAAGGGGAGGGTGAAACAATGATTTACTGTGTAGAGGATGAACGTAATATCAGGGAACTTCTGATCTATACATTGGAAACAACCGGTTTTAAAGCCAGAGGATTTGTCAATGGCGAGGAACTGATGAAGGCGCTGAAAGAAGAGATACCTGAGCTGATTCTGCTGGATATCATGCTTCCGGGAGATGACGGATATACGATTCTGGAGAAACTTAAGAGTATGTCTACAGCAAAGAATATTCCGGTGATCATGGTCACAGCAAAGGAAGCAGAGTTTGATAAAGTAAAAGGTCTGGAGAGCGGAGCGGATGATTATATCACCAAACCTTTTGGGATGATGGAATTTATTGCCAGAGTAAAGGCGGTTCTCAGACGAAGCGCACGCCAGAACGAAGACAAGGAACTGCATTATGAGGAACTTTATCTGAATGTGGGCCGTCATGAAGTACGTTATCGGGAAGAAAAAATCGAACTTACCAGAAAAGAGTTTGAACTTCTGCAATATCTGATGGAAAATAAAGGTCTGGTTATGACAAGAAATCAGATTCTCTGTCACGTATGGGGATATGATTTTGACGGAGAGACCAGAACCGTAGATGTACATGTAAGAACTCTGCGCCAGAAGCTTGGTGAGGCAGGAAGCCTGATTGAAACTGTACGTGGAGTGGGTTATAGAATCGGAGCATAAGAATGAAACAGAGAATATTCAGTCATACCAGTTTACTCATTATTTTATCTGTTATACTCACATTTCTGGCAGCAGGAACGGTTATGTATAACAGATACGATATTTATATGAAACAGGGAGTAAGAGACGAAGCAGCATATATCAAAACAGGACTGGAAGAGGATGGGGAAGAATTCCTTACAACGAGAATCGGAAATGCGACAAGCAGCCGTATTACTCTTCTGGGAGAAGATGGAAAAGTGCTGTTTGACAGTATTGAGAATCCTGCAGAGATGGAAAATCACAGCAACAGACCGGAATTTATTGAAGCGCAGAAAAAAGGATATAGTGAGATGGTCCGGTATTCAGATACTTTATCGAAGCAGACATTTTATTATGCGCTCAGTCTGAAAAATGGACAGGTGCTTCGTGTAGCGAAGACTACAGACAGTCTTCTTATGACAGTGGCCTCCAGTTTCCTGCTGTTGGGAGTGTTAGTCTGCATCATTCTGGTAATTGAGATATTTTTGGTGCAGAAGCAGACACAGAAACTGATCGAGCCTATTAACCAGATTAATCTGGAGCAGCCGCTGGATTATGTATGTTATGAAGAATTGCGGCCGCTGCTTTTCAGATTGGATCAGCAGAACCGTCAGATTAAGAAACAGCTTGAGGATCTGAAAAATGCGGAGAGTGTACGGAAGGAATTTACCGCAAATGTATCTCATGAATTGAAAACACCGCTTATGTCAATTTCCGGTTATGCGGAACTTATGATGAATGGAATGGTTCCTTCTGACAAAGTACAGGATTTTTCCGGCAGAATCTATCATGAATCTGTAAGGCTCTCTAATCTGGTGGCAGATATTATTCAACTTTCCAGGCTGGATGAAAAGAATGGAGAATCCATGTTTGAAACTGTTAATATCGAAGAACTTGGTCAGGATGTGATCAACAATCTGCAGGAGCGTGCTGCAAAGAAAAAGATCGAACTGGAATATAAAGGAAATGATGCACAGGTTCAGGGTGTACGCCATGTACTGTATGAAATGCTTTACAATATTACAGACAATGCGATCCGTTATACACCAGAGGGCGGAGAGGTCAGAGTCTTTGTGGGAAAATTTAACGGAAAACCATTTTTCCGTGTGGAAGATAACGGAATTGGCATCCCGGAGAACGAACAGCAGAGAATTTTTGAACGTTTTTACAGAGTGGATAAAAGTCACTCACGGGAAACCGGCGGTACAGGTCTGGGACTTTCTATTGTGAAGCACGGAGCAGTCTTACACCATGCAAAAATCCTGCTGGACAGTGAACCTGGAAAAGGAACAAAAATGGAAATACTGTTTAAAAACTGAAAGAAAAAAACCATAATTTTAGGGATTGACAGACAAGTGATTATTAGAGAAAATAAAGTCAGAAAGTTATCCTGTAAAAGCAGATATGCACAGGCGTATCTGGAATTTTGAGACAAATATAGAAGCATCTGAATGAAGTATATGTGAACAGGTTGGACAGACAATGGAGGAAGAAGTTCAGTATGAAAAATTGGAAAAGTATTACGGCTGGCGTAAGCTGTTTATCAATGCTGCTCACAGCAGGGATGTCCACAACATCTGCAGCAGAGATTACAGAAATTCCGGAACAGAGCATTGTATACTGGTCCATGTGGGAGGAAAATGAACCACAGGCAGATGTGATCAAGGAAGCAGCTGAGGACTATGAAGCAGCAACTGGTATTTCTGTAGAGATTGAGTGGAAAGGCAGAGAAATTCAGTCTCTGATCGAACCCGCACTGGATGCAGGTGAACAGATCGACCTTTTTGATGACGACTATCAGAGGATGGTGCAGGAACATAAGGAATATCTGGCAGAACTGAAGAAGATGGCGGACACTGTAGACTACGAGAACCACATTATGCCGGTACTGTTGGAACAGGTGAAGAACTGGGGAAACGGAGAACTGCTTGCTATGCCTTACCAGCCTTATATCACAGGAGTCTGGTATAACAAGGATTTGTGGGAGGAAGCAGGTCTTGCTGAACAGGATATACCAGATACCTGGGAAAAATTACTCAGGGTGTGCCGCAAGATTAAGAACAGTGACAGTGGTTTAAGTGCTATGACCTGCGACGAACAGTATGTAAATTTGCTGTATGGCTACCAGCTTGCAAGATACCTGGGACAGGAAAAAGTTCAGCAGATGATCCATAACTGCAGCTGGTCTCAGATTTCAGAGGCGAAACAGGCAGCAGAAGATATCAGAACGTTGTTTTTTGCCGGCTACATGAGTAAAAGTGCACCGGCAGAGCATCCGGAAGGGCAGGATGAAGTCGGAGATGGAGAAGCAGTCATGGTTTTGCAGGGATCCTGGACTCCGAATGAAGTGACAGAAGATACAGGTTCTGATGATACCTGGGGATTCTTTCCGTGGCCTGCGGTCAAAGACGGAACAGATGGCACAGAAGGGATTATGGTAGGTGCGCAGGGATTTGGCATAACAAAAGATTCTCAGATGAAGCAGGAAGCCTTTGATTTTGCCTATTCTGTGTGTACCGGTGAAACAGATATGAAAATGACGGATGCAGTGAATTCTATCCCTGCAGATGCAGATAATACCCAGTGGCCGGAAATGCTGTCTGATGCGGCTTCTTACATGGAGAATATGTCGAAACCTTATATGTGGGCCGCAGGACTGGAAGCAGATCTGGATTACAAAGATCAGATACAGACAGAACTTTTAAAGCTTACAAAATTAGAAGAAACACCGGATGAATTTATAGAAAATCTCAGTAATATGGATTAGAAAGTCTGCTCAGACAAGTTATAAGATGTTTTTAAGTATCAGCGCTCTCGTTCAGAGAGCGCTTTTATTGATGTTATATATTCCGTAGGAGTCATCCCAGAAATTTTTTTAAATTGTCTGGAGAAGTAATGAATGGAAGAATATCCCAGAAATTCTGAAATCTGAGTGAAATTCATCTGGTTTTCACGGATCAGTTGTCTGGCATATGCGATCTTTAAACGGGAAAAGAATTCCATAGTTCCGCATTGATGCTGTTCCTGAAATATTTTCTGCAGCTGGGACCGGCCGATCATATTGTCATGACACAGATCATAAAGAGTGATATTTTCCCGGATATGATCTTCCATGTAAGCGATGACCCTTTTATATACAGCGGAATTATTTTTAAGATTAACAAATTTACTGATAGGTACAGTCATCGGGGGTGAAGAGTTTCTACGGATCATGTAGATCAGCATTTGCTGAAGATAAAGACGGATCAGCTGCTGTGAACCAAACATGAAATCTTCTTTCTTTTCCATTTTTTCTGTGTAAGGATTGTCCAGCGGAGTTGCAATACAGCGCCGTGCCTCGGCAACCAGCATTCCCATAAGATTTCTTTCGGAATCAGAAAGTTTCAGCAGCTTCTCTTCAAAAAATTTCATATATGGAGAATCACATTCAAAAGAAACCACCACAATGTTCGGAGCAGTATTTCCGATAGCAGTCAGGTTGTGAAATTCATTTGGTTTATGAAAGATAATCTGCCCGCTGGTCAGATGGTAAGTTCCATTATCTGTCTGTATTTCTGCCTTTCCTTTATCTACACATTGAAATTCCCAGAAATCATGACGCTCTCCTGCGAAATGAAAATCACTTCTGTATTCAAAATAATGGATTGTATAAATTCGTTCAATATGAATATCTTCATCCAGATACATACTTTCAAACGCCATGAATGTATCGCTTCCCTTCTGTCATGATCTTTAATAAAAAAATTTTGACTCTAACATCTTAATGTTTATGCAATATAAGAAATGATTGCTTTGTACAAGTATACAACAAAAAAGAATGAAAAACCAGTTGGAAATGAATTTTTGTACAAAAGAAATGGACGTTTGTGCAAATACTATTTGTGCAAAAATGATAAAATAATAACTACCAAATGAAATAATTGTTGAAAATCAACAAAAGAGAAAAGAGCGAAAAAAGAAAAAGACAAAATGTCAAAACCGACAAAGGAGGAAAAAAGGTTATGGGTATGAAGAAAAAGATGCTTAGTGCAACATTATGTGCAGTTATGGTTGGTTCACTTGCAGCACCGGTTTTTACTGTTCAGGCAGATGATGACACATTAGTTTACTGGTCTATGTGGGAAGCTACAGAACCACAGGGACAGGTAATTCAGGAAGCAGTTGATGCATATACAGAGCAGACCGGAGTAAAGGTAGATCTTCAGTTTAAGGGACGTACCGGAAACCGTGAAGCACTTCAGCCTGCACTGGATGGTGGCACACAGATCGACATTTTTGACGAAGATATTGACCGTGTAAATGGAATGTATGGCAAATATCTGCTGGATCTGGAAGACCTTGCAAAAGAGAATGATTATGAAGCAACTGCAAATGCAGGTCTGATCGCAGCATGCCGTGACGCTGGCGGCGGCACATTAAAGACAATTCCATATCAGCCAAACGTATTTGCTTTCTTCTATAACAAAGATCTGTTTGAGCAGGCAGGAATCACAGAAGAACCAAAGACATGGGATGAATTCAAAGATGTATGCCAGAAATTAAAAGATGCTGGAATCACACCAATGACTATGGACGATGCTTATGCAACATGCGTGATAGGATATCATCTTGCAAGACTGGTTGGAGAAGATAAAGTAAAAGAAATCGTAACTGAGGGTGAATGGGATGATCCTGCAGTTCTTCAGATGGCACAGGATATCGAAGAACTTGCAACTAATGGGTACTATTCAGAGATGGTTGGTTCTAATGTATGGCCAGCAGGTCAGAACACAGAGCTTGCTCTTGGAACAGCTGCAATGTATCTGAACGGTTCCTGGTTACCAAACGAAGTAAAAGAGATGGCTGGTCCTGACTTCCATTGGGGATGCTTCGCATATCCGGAACTGACAGACGGTGCTAACGGAACAGAAACAAACAACTTCGGTGCACAGGTATTTGGTATTAACAAAGATACAAAACTTGCAAAAGAAGCATTTGATCTGATCACATTCATTACAAAAGGTGAATATGACCAGAAGCTTGCAGAAGAATCTGTAGGTATTCCATCTGACACTACAAACACTGAATGGCCGGAAATGGTTGCATGCGCAAAACCTGTTATCGAGCAGAGCACAAACCGTTTCACATGGGCATGCGGTGTAGAATCTAACGTAGACATGACTCCGGTTATCAAAGAGAACTTCATCAAATTAATGGCTGGTTCTATTACTGCAGATGAATTTGTTTCCGCTATGCAGGATGCAGCGAAATAAATAAAGAATTTATAGAGATGGTGGCATCGTATCTACGCTGCCGCCATCTTTCTTTATGAATATCTAGGATGCAGTGTGCCAGTGGCACACGTTTTGCAACGACCGTAGTGGAACGAAGATGCGGGAGCGAAGCGTAGCAATCCGTAGATATGGTATTACTTACAAAGGAGGTATTTTCTTGAAGAAGAATAAAACGATGATCGTTGTATTTCTGACTCCGGCAGTTCTGCTGTTTCTGGGAATCTTTCTTTATCCGATTATCAGAACAGTCATCATGAGCTTTTTCAAGATTGACGGAGTTACAGATTCCATGGATTTATGGAAATTTGTAGGTTTTGGAAATTATACAAAACTGATAAATACCAGCCTGTTCAGAACATCATTTTTTAATCTGTTCCGTATCTGGCTGGTTGGAGGCCTGGTGGTAATGAGTCTGTCTCTTTTATTTGCAGTTATTCTTACCAGTGGGATCAGAGGAAAGAAATTTTTCCGTGCCATTATTTATATGCCGAATATTGTCAGTGCAGTAGCGCTTGCAACCATGTGGCTGCAGTATGTGTTCAGTCCAAGATATGGTCTGTTGAAAGATTTCTTTACAGCACTTCATTTGGATAATCTGGCAAAGATTCAGTTCCTGGATAATGACCATAAATTCTGGGCATTACTGTTTGCCTACTGTTTCGGGATGGTAGGATACCATATGCTGATCTGGCTCAGCGGTATTGAGCGTATCAGTCCGGAATATTATGAAGCAGCAACTATTGACGGAGCTACCAAACCGGCACAGTTTCGCTATATGACTCTTCCTCTGTTAAAAGGAGTGTTTAAAACAAATATCACGATGTGGTCCGTAAGCAGTGTGGGATTTTTTGTATGGTCACAGCTTTTCTCTACAGTAACTGCAGACACACAGACAATTACGCCTTATGTTTATATGTACATGCAGATTTTTGGCGGCGGTAATACAGTTACAGAACGAAATGCAGGTCTGGGAGCTGCTATTGGTGTACTGCTTAGTATTTGTGTTGTGATCGTATTTACAGTATGTAACAAAATGATTAAAGATGATGATCTGGAATTCTAAGGAGGGATGAAAAATGGCAAAAGAAAAAGAGGCACGAAGACCCTTTAATCTGAAAAAAGAAATCAAACTCCTGCCAGGATATATCATCCTGCTTATCTGGGTGATCTTTACCATCACACTTCTTGGATGGGTATTTGGAGCAAGTTTTTCCACAACAGCAGAAATATTCCAGGGAAAGGCTCTGAAGTTTGAATCAGGACTGCATTTTGAAAATTATGCAAAGGCATGGAACGGTGCCGGTGTTGCGGGATTTTTCGGAAACTCTCTGATCTATTCCGTGATTTCCTGTACGATTCTGATCCTGGTGTGTGCACCGGCAGCTTACGTATTGTCCAGATTTGATTTTATTGCAAATAAATTTATACAGACCAGTTTCGTATCTGCTATGGGTGTTCCGGCAATCATGGTTGTACTTCCGCTGTTCAGCATCATTTCCGGTATGGGAATCCTGAACAATGTGGCAGCCGGAAGGACTGTTCTGATCATTTTGTATGTAGGAATCAATGTACCGTATACGACGATTTTTCTGCTCACATTTTTCAGTAATATTTCCAGAACTTATGAGGAAGCAGCAGCTATTGACGGATGCCCTCCGATGAGAACGTTCTGGAAAATCATGTTCCCGATGGCACAGTCAGGAATTGTGACAGTAACGATTTTTAACTTTATTAATATATGGAATGAATATTTTCTGTCACTGATTTTTGCAAGTTCTGATAAACTGAAACCTGTTGCACCCGGACTTTACGGAATGATTAACTCTATGAAATATACAGGTGACTGGGCGGGAATGTTTGCAGCGGTAATTATTGTATTCCTGCCGACATTTGTTCTGTATATTTTCCTGTCAGAAAAGATTATTGGCGGTGTTACTGGTGGTATCAAGGGATGATGACGGGAAATTGGCAAATATTAAGGTGTGTCGCGGAGAACACTTTTTTGACCCTGAAATCATAGTATGATAAGATAAATGTAAAACGTTACCATGCAGGAAAGCAAAGATTTGCAATCTGGCGGACAAGTGTTCCGCAAATAGCAGCTGCAGGAGAACGAAAAACATTTAAAGAAAAGAGGATTAATATTATGAATAAACCAGTATTAGTAGTTATGGCAGCAGGAATGGGAAGTCGTTACGGCGGTCTGAAACAGATTGATCCGGTGGATAAAGAGGGACATATCATTATGGATTTCTCCATTTATGATGCAGTAAAAGCAGGATTTCAGAAAGTAATTTTCATTATCAAAAAAGAAAACGAAGCTGATTTCAGAAGTGCGATTGGTGATCGTCTCAGCAATCAGCTCGAAGTTTCTTATGTATTCCAGGATCTCCATAACATTCCGGCAGGCTATGAAGTACCGGATGGACGTGTGAAACCATGGGGAACTGGACATGCAGTATTAAGCTGCATCGATGAGATTGACGGTCCATTCGTTGTTATCAATGCAGATGATTATTACGGAAGCCACGCATTTAAGATGGCGTATGATTACCTTACAGAAAATGAAGATACAGCAGATCTTTATAAATATATGATGGTTGGATACAAACTGGAAAATACACTGACAGAGAACGGTCATGTAGCAAGAGGTGTATGCGTGACAGACGAAGAGGGTCATCTTCTGAAAATCAATGAGCGTACACATATTGAAAAGCATGACGGCGGAACTGCTTATACAGAAGACGACGGAAAAACATGGACTATGCTTCCGGAGGGCAGCACTGTTTCCATGAACATGTGGGGATTCTCAGCAAGCATCCTTAAGGAATTAAAAGACAGATTCCCGAAATTCCTGGATGAGAATCTGAAAGTAAACCCGTTGAAATGCGAATATTTCCTGCCATTTGTAGTAGATGAACTTCTCTGTGAGAAGAAAGCAACTGTAAAAGTTCTGAAATCTATGGATAAATGGTATGGCGTAACCTACAAAGAAGATAAACCTGTGGTAGTAGCTGCCATTCAGAAATTAAAAGATGGAGGGCTGTATCCACAGAAATTATGGGAGGAATAATTGAGTGGAAATTAACCGGGAGATAAAGAATATCACCAGCGCGTTTGTTCTGGAAGATAATTTGACAGAATGTGTCCCTTATGGAAGCGGGCATATTAATGATACTTATCGTCTGACTTACGATACAGGCAAACATTATATTCTTCAGAAAATGAATAAAAGTATTTTTACGAAGCCTGTAGAACTGATGGAGAACGTCAGCGGGGTCACAGCATGGCTGAAGAAAAAAATTCAGGAGAACGGCGGAGATGTAGAGCGAGAAACTCTGAATCTTGTGATGACCAGAGATGGATTTCCTTATTATGTAGATCAGGAGGGAGAGTATTGGAGAGTTTATCTGTTTATAGAGAATGCGACCTGTTATGATATGGTAAAAGATGAGAATGACTTTTACCAGAGTGCGCTAGCTTTTGGAAATTTTCAGAGATTGCTGGCAGATTATCCGGCAGAAACTCTTCATGAGACTATCGTGAACTTCCACAATACAGTGGACAGACTGGATAAGTTTAAAGATGCTGTGGAGAAAGATGTATGTCACAGAGCAGCAGATGTGGAAAGAGAAATTCAGTTTGTACTGGATCGTACAGAACTGGCACATGTCCTGTGTGACATGCAGGAGCAGGGAAAATTACCGCTTCGTGTTACACATAATGATACAAAACTGAATAACATTATGATCGATAATGTTACAGGAAAAGCTATCTGTGTCATTGACCTTGATACAGTAATGCCGGGACTCTCTGTAAATGATTTTGGTGATTCTATCCGCTTTGGTGCAAGCACCGGAGCTGAGGATGAGAAAGATCTGACAAAAGTGTCCTGTGATCTTCATCTGTATGAAGTCTATGTCAAAGGTTTTATAGAGGGATGCGGCGGTGCTCTGACAGAGACTGAACTGGATATGCTTCCGATGGGGGCAATCCTTATGACCTTTGAATGTGGAATGCGTTTCCTTGCCGATTATCTGGAGGGAGATCATTACTTCAAGATCCACAGAGAGGGACATAATCTGGATCGCTGCAGAACACAGTTCAAACTGGTAAAAGATATGGAAGAAAAACTTCCCCGGATGAAAGAAATTGTAAATAAGTATAAATAACCGTACATGTCCATGGAGACTTGCTTTTATGAACTGATTCGGATAGATTATCCTGCGGGGATATGAGGAAAATCATATTTTTGCAGGATTTTTCTATATCATAGGAGATTACTCTGTAATGTTCCTTTGATGTAAAAAGCTCTCCATACAATATAGAGAAAATGTATTTTACAGCTTACCATACATGAGGTTATAGAATACAGACGTGAAATTTGACAGATATGCAGCAGGATATCCGCAGAATTTTACAGATTACACTCAGAATTATCAAGGATATTTCTGATGTCGTGGACTAATATATGTATTGTTGGAAGAGAAAAAATAATAGAAATTGCAGAAAACAGGTATTGTGGCAAGATAGTGACGCAGAAAATATTAGGAAATTTGAAAAAATATGCGTCGCGGAATTTTACCAAAATCAAGCAAAGAAAAATGATAGATTAAATGATTCAGCTGGTTGTTGGTAAAAGAATTTTTTTGCTCACGAAACTATGAAAACAGCAGGCAGACAGGTTAGGAGGAATTATCATGGCAATTTTAGTTACAGGCGGAGCAGGCTATATTGGAAGCCATACAGTTGTAGAATTGCAGAACGCAGGATATGATGTTGTAGTTCTGGATAACTTAAGCAATGCAAGTGAGAAATCTCTGGACAGAGTTTCCAAGATCACAGGCAAACCAGTGAAATTCTACAAAGCAGATATCCTGGACCGTGATGCTTTAAATGAAATTTTTGATAAAGAAGACATTGATTCCTGCATTCATTTCGCAGGTCTGAAAGCAGTAGGAGAATCTGTTGTCAAACCTTGGGAATATTATGAGAACAACATTGCAGGAACATTAACACTGGTAGATGTTATGAGAAAACATAATGTAAAGAACATTATCTTTTCTTCATCCGCAACTGTATACGGAGATCCGGCTATCATCCCGATCACAGAAGAGTGCCCGAAAGGACAGTGCACAAATCCATACGGATGGACAAAATCTATGCTGGAGCAGATCCTGACAGACATCCAGAAGGCTGATCCGGAATGGAACGTAGTTCTTCTTCGTTACTTCAACCCGATCGGTGCTCATAAGAGCGGAACAATCGGAGAGAATCCAAACGGTATCCCGAATAACCTGATGCCATACATCACACAGGTTGCAGTTGGTAAATTGAAAGAACTTGGCGTATTCGGAAATGATTACGATACTCCGGACGGAACAGGTGTAAGAGATTACATCCACGTAGTTGACCTTGCCAAAGGACATGTAAAAGCCCTCAAGAAAATCGAAGACAACTCCGGATTAAGCATCTACAACCTTGGTACAGGAAAAGGATACAGCGTTCTTGATATCGTAAAGAACTTTGAAGCAGCTACAGGTGTTAAGATTCCATACGTGATCAAACCACGTCGTGCAGGTGACATCGCAACATGCTATTCTGATGCTTCCAAGGCAGAAAGAGAACTTGGCTGGAAAGCAGAAAACGACATCAAAGAAATGTGCGCTGACTCCTGGAGATGGCAGTCCAATAACCCGAATGGTTATGATGATTAATTAATACAGAATATAAATATCCCCCACACATGTGAAAAATGCTCATGTGTGGGGGATATTTTAAATTTATTGATAGGATTGTCAGTATATTTTTTACTGGTTATAATAGATAAAAACACTATGTTATTATCTAAAGAAAGGACAGGATACACATGAAAGTAGCAGCAATCCAGATGCCCACAGTAAAAGATAAAATGCAGAATATCCGCACCGTAGGCACTTATATAGAAAAAATAAAAGCAGATAACCCGGACTTTGTAATTCTCCCGGAGATGTTCTGTTGTCCGTACCAGACTGAAAACTTTCCGGTTTATGCAGAAAAAGAAGGCGGCCCATCCTGGCAGGCGATGTCTGAGTATGCCAGAAAATACCATATTTATCTGATCGCAGGTTCTATGCCGGAAGTAGATGAGGCAGGAAATGTTTTTAATACTTCTTATATTTTTGACAGAGACGGAAAACAGATCGGTAAGCACAGAAAAGCTCACCTTTTCGATATCAATGTAAAAAATGGCCAGTACTTTAAAGAATCCGATAC
>CAKRWH010000037.1:0-23860 GCA_934416185.1 uncultured Blautia sp.
GGGTTTTACACACTACTGTTCCAAAAGTAGGAATGGCAGATTCAGAGTGAAGAGGAAAACCAGTAAGAAGAAGTTTGCAAAGAAGTGCAGAGAAGTAAATCTTCTGTTAGTGAAGATGAGAACATGCAGATTAAAAGAGATTATTGCAAAACTTAACCAGATACTAACTGGTTATTACCATTACTATGGAATTACGGACAATACAGAAAGTATAACGGCATTCCGATATAACATCATGAGAAGCCTGTTCTATTGTCTGAACCGGAGAAGCCAGAAGAAAAGCTATAATTGGGTAGAATTTCTAAATATGCTGGATAACAGCTATCCACTGGTAAGACCCCGGATATATGTCAATATATACGAATGATAATGTGAACGATTCGTTTCGCAAAGAGCCGGATGCGGGAAAGCCGCACGTCCGGAATTCTGTGAGGGGTGCACGACCGTAAGGGGTGCATCTACTCGACGTGTGAAATACCTTTTATAGTATTTGCGAAAAGATTGGTCTAAGCGGCTTACATCCTCATTGTCTCCGTCATACTTTCGCCACCAGAGGGGCAGAAAACGATATTGGCGTAAGAGTTATACAACGTTTTCTGGGGCACGCCACCATTCAAGAGACCGCTGACACCTATGTGCATGTTCTTACCGACTTAAAGCGGAATGAGATTCTGAAATTGGATAAGGCTGTAAATTATTAAAATGACAGTTTCCTAAAATTACACAGCAAGAAGACCGGCATGTTAAACTATAGAAAATGTCAAAGGAGGAAATGCCTTATGAGAAGAAACCAACTTCTGGCTGGTATAATGACAGCGATGGCAGCAGTGATGCCAGTCGTCAACGTATATGTTGATACCGCAGCAGCCAGCGAAATCCTTACTTCAGATGAATACATGCAAAATGAATCCAATATTAACAAAACTACAGCATTACAAAATTCAGTAAAAATGACAGATCTGCTCTCCGCGGAAGCTTCCGGTAAAAACGTCATGTTCAGCCCGACAAGCTTGAATTTTGCACTTGGCATGATTGCAGAAGGTGCGAAAGGAGAGACTAAAGAAATTTTGGATGATTACCTGGGAACCAATGATTTTGCCGCCTATGCAAAGGAGTATCTGGACAAAATTAACGCATACAATACTGAAGATGAGAGTTACGGATATCAGTCAAAAGTAAAGATAGCAGATGCGGTCTGGGTGGACAATGGGTTAACACTTCAGGAGAAATTCAAGAATACGGTATCGGATAGTTTTGGGGCAGAAGTGGAAGCTGTGGATTTTTCTGCCGCGGAGAAAACATGTGATGTCATCAATTCCTGGTGTGACAAAAATACAGAAGGGCTGATCCCGAAGATCATTACGCCGGATCTGATCAATGACAATACGGGACTGTGCCTGACCAATTCCCTGTATTTTGAGTCCGGATGGAGCGGGGAACCTTGGAAGGTTTCTGATACAGAAGAAGGTTTTGGGAAAAAAGAAAAAACAAAATACATGACCTGTACAGGAGACCGGTATTATGAAAATGACAAGGCTACTGCTTTTGGCAGGGATTATGCCAACGGGCTAAGTTTCATAGGGATCCTGCCAAATGATGAAGGCGATTTCAACCTTGAGGATCTGGATATTGGCGGACTTCTGAAATCCAATCCAGAATATGATGAAGTTGATTGCAAGATGCCAAAGCTTAACTTTGAGACGAGCACTGTTCTAAACGATATGCTCTCAAGCCTGGGGCTGGACAATCTATTTTCCAGCAACGCTGATTTCTCCGGTATTGCAGACCAAAATGTAAATGTGGATACGATACTGCAGAAAACAAAACTGGAGCTGGATGAAAACGGCACGAGGGCAGCAGCAGTGACGGCAGTTACCATGGAATGTATGTCTGCTGCGGTGGAAAAGGAACCGATTATCAAAACCGTGGAGCTTACCCGCCCATTTGCATTTCTGATCTATGACAGAAGCAATGATGAAATCCTGTTCATTGGAAAAGTAATATCTATCTCCTGATGAATGGTGCACTCAGTGCTTTGAACCAGGCTGTCCCTTTTATATGCAAAGAGCTTCTTAAGATTTACGGTGCAGAACATGTACATTTTTGCACTGGAAGGAAAGGAATATGCCGATAAGCTGACTGGACGTATTACTGTCAAGAAAAGTACCAGTAATCCCTGCATAGTTTCTCTGGTATAGTAACACCATCAGCAACAGCTGATTACTCCAATCGTTTTTGGCACCTGTAGGATCTGCAGGTGTCTTTTTCTTAAAATCACAGGTATAAAATGTCAGAACGATTTCCTGTTCCCGATTGCATACCACCTTGATAATCATTTCTTAAAATGGTACAATCAATACACGCACAACGTAGATTATGCACAATTTCGGAAAGGAGTGTGATTGTATGACGTTGAAATTACCAGTTGGCATAGAAGATTTTCGAGAGATCCGCTGTGCTGGATTCTATTATGTAGATAAAACAAAACTGATCGAACAGCTCCTTGACAACTGGGGAAAGGTAAATCTTTTTACCAGGCCGCGACGTTTCGGAAAAACCTTAAATATGAGCATGCTTCACCGCTTCTTTGAAATTGGTGCTGACAGGTCATTGTTTGATGGTCTGAATATCATGCTAAGAGAAGATCTATGTAATAAATATTTCGGACAGTTTCCGGTTATCTTCCTCACCCTGAAGGGTGTAGATGGTCTTTCCTTTGAAAAAGCAACACAAAAACTTATCAATTTGATCGCACGGGAAGCAGAGAGATTTAGGTTTTTACAAGACAGTGATAATCTGACAGAAAACGAAAAAGAAAGATACCTTGCCCTGATCCGTATGGATAATGGAAAATATTCTATGGATGAAGACATACTGGAGTCCTCGTTACAGACATTATCTGAGTTATTATTTCGACATTATGGTCAAAAGGTCATTATACTGATAGATGAGTATGATGTTCCCCTCGATAAGGCATACCAGAACGGCTATTACAGAGAAATGGTTTCGCTTATCCGGTCATTATTTGGTGATGCTTTAAAAACTAATGAATTTTTGCAGTTTTCAGTTTTGACCGGATGCCTGCGGGTTTCAAAGGAAAGCATATTTACCGGTCTTAACAATTTCAAGATTCTCTCCATTACGGACGTGCGCTTTGATGAACAATTTGGATTCACGGAAGCTGAAGTTGAAAAATTGTTAAAAGATTACCATCTGGAATCACATTTGTCGGAAATAAAGGAATGGTATAATGGATATCGCTTTGGAGATGCTGATATCTACTGTCCCTGGGATGTGATCAACCACGTAGATCTGCTTTGTGAAAAGCCGGGGGAACTGCCACAATGTTATTGGATCAACAGCAGTGGTAATGCGCTTGTAAAACGTTTCGTATCCATAGCGAACCGTACAACACGAGACGAAATCGAACGTTTGATAGCAGGTGAACCCATCGAAAAGTTTGTTCGTTTGGAATTAACATATGACGAGATAGATAACAGCATTGACAATATCTGGAGCGTACTGTTTACAACTGGATATCTGACTCAGGTGGGAATGACAGATCAGGGAGCTTATAAACTGATCATTCCAAACAGGGAAGTCAGGGAAGTTTTCCGTTTTCAGATACAGGAGTGGTTTAAAGACAAGATTGGATGCAATACGGATCGTTTGACAGATTTCTGGAATTCTATGAAAGAAGGGAAAACAAAGGAGATAGAACACTATCTCAACTGGACTCTGAGTAATTCGATCAGTGTCTTCGACACAAAGGCGCAGGAGACAGAAAAAGAAAATTCCTATCACACTCTTTTGGTTGGCTTGTTAACAGGAAATTCTGACTGGGTGGTCCGGTCAAATGTAGAAGCCGGAGAGGGCTTTGCAGATATCCTTGTTGAACCGGAAGATCCAGATGCCGGTATCGTAATTGAGCTGAAGTATTCAAAAGAAGCAGCCGGATTGGAAAAGGCATGTGAAAAAGTGATCAAACAGATCAAAGACAGAAGATACTACGGATATTTGAGAAATGACGGTCGTTCAGATATTACTCTTTACGGCATTGCATTCTATAAAAAGAGATGTAAAGTTATTGTTGAAAAAATGAATGATATTTAACATAATATATAGCAAGAATTCTCCTTCCTCTATAGGTAGAAAAATCAAAAGCCGATATGCAGAAAACAGCTGCCGGAGCTTCGGGTAATAGAAAAGAGCATGCTGTGGCATGGCATCATATAGTGAAATAATAAGACAAAGCCGGACGAATGATTGTCCGGCTTTTACTCGAAAAAGTGGCTATTAAACTAATGAGGCTAACGTAGAATAAAATTCTGGAAATTATAAGCTTTCAAAAGCGACGGAAAAGAGACTAAAGACTTCTATAGCCGTAATCCCTTAATATCTTTAATGCGTGATAAAATCATATTGCAGCTGCAGCTGATAATTCCGGGCAATGTATCAATGACATTGTGCAGAAAGTATTCCATTTCATCACCTGATGAAGCAACGGCATGTACATGAAGTTTGTCTCTTCCTGTGACACGGTAAATCTGTGTGACTGTATCATTTTTGTATAATATATCTGTCACCTGCGACAGGTACTCCGGTTTTGTTTCAATTTCAAAATAGCATGATACAGCCCCACTGATTTTTTGAGGATTAATGATTGTTGTATATTCTTCAATCACGCCTCTTTTCTCCAAAGCCTGGATCCGGGCTTTTACTGCCACTCTGGAAATACCGGCTTCTTCACCGATATCAGAGTAAGAGATACGTGCATTTTCTATAAGCAGTTGGATAATCTTTTGATCCAGCTCATCTAAACCGTCCAGGTACATAAGTTCCCTCCTGTAAAATAATATCCGTCTGATAGCAGATTGTGTTAAATATCATATCATTTATGTTACCAAAAGTAAACAGTAGCTTGACTTATTCACTGTAACTGCATATAATTGTTGCGTAACGAAATCTAAAACTTACATTTTGAAAAATACGATTGTGATTTCGGATAAAAGGCAGGAATTTATGGAGGAAAATGAGAATGTCAAAAGATGAATATTTAATCACAGATGCCCCTCTTAAAGCACTGACTGTTTTTGCAATGCCTATGATTCTCGGCAGCTTCTTTCAACAAGTATACAATATGGCTGATTCCATTATCGTTGGTCAGTTTGTGGGATCCTCTGCACTTGCGGCAGTTGGGGCCTGTGCCGCTTTGACCAATGTTTTCATCTGTGTAGCATTGGGTGCCGGTGTAGGAGCAGGTGTACTTGTGAGCCGCTATTTTGGAGCCCAGAATTATAGCAAAATGAAAACAATTGTATCAACATCGTTGATTAGTTTTCTGATTCTGAGTATACTTCTGGGTGTTTTTGGCTTTGGTTTTTCTCATTTTATGATGAGTTTATTACAAACACCTGCTGACATACTGGATGAAGCAGTACTGTATCTCCGTGTTTATTTTGTGGGATTTCCTTTTCTGTTTATGTATAACATTCTTTCAACGATGTTCAATTCCATCGGTGAATCGAAGATTCCGCTGGGTCTTTTGATATTTTCTTCTGTTTTGAATATTGTTATGGATCTTTGGATGGTGGCCGGTTTAGGGCTGGGTGTGTTCGGTGCCGCCCTTGCAACGCTGATTGCGCAGGGAATTTCCGCAGTGTTTTCGCTTTTGATTTTCTTGGGCCGGATGCGTCGATATAAAAGCCATTTCAACTGGTTTGACAGACAGGAGTTACATTCCATGCTTCGGATTGCAGTACCATCGGTTCTTCAGCAGTCTACCGTGTCAATTGGTATGATGATCGTACAGGCGGTTGTAAATCCCTTCGGTACACAGGCGCTGGCAGGTTATGCGGCAACCATGAGAGTAGAGAATGTTTTTTCACTGATATTTGTATCCATTGGCAATGCGGTTTCACCTTATGTTTCCCAGAATCTTGGGGCAAAGAAAATTGAACGTATCAAAAAAGGATATCGCGCTGCACTGGTGCTGGATCTGTGTTTCGCAGTCCTTGCTTTCATAGTCATTGAAACACTGCATACCCCAATTTCTTCGCTATTCCTGGGGAAAGATGGAACTGCTCTGGCATATCAGGTATCCGGGGATTATATGAAATGGCTGGGATATTTCTTTATTTTTATGGGTATTAAGATGGCAACAGATGGAGTCCTTCGTGGACTTGGAATCATGCGTCCGTTTCTCATTGCAAATATGGTAAACCTTGCCATCCGTCTGTCAGTTGCCTTGATCTTTGCACCGCGTTATGGAATTGCATTTGTCTGGCTTGCTGTACCGGCCGGCTGGCTTGCGAACTTTCTGATTTCCTACGGGGCACTTAGAAAATCATGGCCGGTTGATGAATGAGTTTCGTCCCGGTAAAAGGTACATTTTCTGTTGCTGAGAACAGAGTGAACAATACTTATTTTCTTGTAGACATAATATAGTATGAGTGCTATAATAAAAAAAGATTTTTTATGGCATTTATTGGCAAACCGGTTGAAAGGTCGGGGTGCAAAGCCAGAAGGAGCTAAAGTCAGACTGAAATCTGATCATGCCAACCGGTTGCATCATGCCTCAGTAATAAAAAAAGGTAAATGTTAAATGGGTATTATGGAAAAAGTTCCTGTAAAATTTTTTACAAGGAACTTTTTTTTGCTTCAAGCGGATATCCGCAACCTCCGCAGGGGACTTACTTGATTCGGTTAAAATTTAAGGAAAAATATAAAAGAATAGCAGGGATGGAAGGAAAATGAAAGGAAAAAGAGTGATTGCAGGCATTCTGCTTGTGGGAATTATAGCAACTGCCCTGGCAGGGTGCAAAAACACAGATGTCACTAAAAAAGAAACGGAAAAGCCCGTCATCACCCTGGGCAGTGACAGCTATCCGCCATACAATTATCTGAATGAGGATGGGATTCCCACAGGAATTGATGTGGAACTGGCTACAGAAGCTTTCAAAAGAATGGGTTATCAGGTGGATGTTGTCCAGATCAACTGGGAGAAGAAAAAAGAACTGGTAGAAAGCGGAGAAATTGACTGTATTATGGGCTGTTTTTCTATGGAAGGACGCCTTGATGATTACCGCTGGGCAGGACCCTACATAGCAAGCCGCCAGGTAGTTGCTGTAAATGAGAGCAGTGATATCTATAAACTAAGTGACCTGGAGGGAAAGAATCTTGCCGTCCAGTCCACAACAAAACCGGAAGGTATCTTTCTGAACCGGACGGATGAGAGAATCCCCAAACTGGGAAATCTGATCAGTCTTGGCCACAGGGAACTGATCTATACCTTTCTGGGAAAAGGATATGTGGATGCAGTGGCCGCACATGAGGAATCCATTGTCCAGTACATGAAAGATTATGATGCAAGCTTCCGTATCCTGAAAGAGCCTCTGATGATCACCGGGATAGGTGTTGCTTTTGCAAAAGAGGATGATCGGGGAATCTGTGAGCAGATGGACCAGACACTGGAAGAAATGCGTCAGGATGGCACGTCTCTGAAAATCATTGGAAAATATCTGGATGATCCGGAGAAATATCTGGAGGTGGATGATCTTGGATATTAAGAGAAGAGTAAAAGTAAAACGGTTTTGTATATTCGGCATTCTGTTTGGAATCTGTGTGACTGCAGCCTCCCTGTATTACTTTTTTCAGGCAGAGAAAGGGGAAGCAGAGAACAGGATGGTGGAAACTGTAAACTATGTCAAAGTGCAGTGCTCCACCTACACTCATTATAATGAATCCTCGGAATCCAAAAGTCTCCTCCGCGCCATTGAAAGTGCCAGACAGATGAGTACGAATATTGACATGGAAACAGAAAACGGCGGCCGGCTAAGCCAGGAGTTTCTGAAAGAGAATCTGCAGACTCTCTGGGTGGATGGCATCCTTGTACTGGATGCAGAGAGAAAGGCAGTCTGCAAATACAGCATGGATGAGTCTCTGACCAATGAGATTACAGATTATCTGCAAAAAGACATTATCATGGATTTTACCGGATATGAAGAAAGATCTTATTCGGAACGGATTGCCAGAGAAGATGGATCACGTATTGACATTGCAGTCTGTGCCAGAAAAGATGCACCAGGTATGGTTGCAATCTATTATTACACATCTCCGGAATTTGTCAGAAACTATACTCTGACAATACAGAACCTCCTAAATGGCTATAGTACTCAGAAAGATGGAACGATTATTGTTGCAGACAAGGGAACAGTTGTTGCCAGCAACGATGAAAGCCTGCTGGGACAGGATACTGCCGGCAACCAGGTTGTCCAGGCAATGAAAGAGCATACAGACAGTCAGCATATTTTTCATTTGAAGAATGAAGGAACCGGATGTTACGGAATCATGTTGAAGCAGCGGGATTATTATATTTATGCTTATCTTCCGGATACGGAAGTATTCCGTAATCTGCCGTTAAGTGTAACAGCGGTCGTTTTTCTTTATTTTCTGATATTCGGCATATTCTGTTTCTGGGGATACAGAGCGGATCTGTCACACCGGAAACAGGAACAGGAAAAAGATGAAAAATATAAAGCAGAACTTCTGAGAGCAGCAAAAAAAGCAGAAGCAGCTAATGAGGCAAAAACCGAGTTTCTACAGCGAATGAGCCATGACATCCGGACACCGATCAATGGAATCTGCGGCATGATCGATGTGGCAGACCATTATGCAGACAATATAGAGAAACAGACGGAATGCAGGGTAAAGATCAAAGAGGCATCGCATCTGTTACTGGAACTGATAAATGAAGTTCTGGACATGAGTAAGCTGGAGTCGGATGAAGTGGTTCTGGAAGAAATTCCATTTAATCTGAACAGTATTTCCGAGGAAATACTTGGTGTGATCGAACAGGTGGCTGCAGAACAGAATATCCGAATCCTGTGGGAAGAAAAAGAAGTTACACACTGGAATCTTATTGGAAGTCCGGGGCATGTGAAACGGATCATGATGAATATTCTGTCCAATGCAGTGAAATATAACAAAGAAAACGGATATGTCTATATCAGTTGTCGGGAAATCCCATCGAAACAGACAGGAATGACCACATTGGAATTTGTTTGCAGGGATACCGGAATCGGAATGTCAGAGGCATTCCAGAAACGCATTTTTGAACCATTTGCACAAGAACATTCCGGAAGCCGCACAAAATTCGCAGGAACAGGACTGGGAATGCCGATTACAAAAAAACTGGTGGAGAAAATGGGCGGAATCATTGCCTTTGAAAGTAAAGAAGGTACAGGGACTACATTTGTGATCCGGATTCCATTCCGGATTGATACAGATACGAAGGATTGTAATGAAACCGAAGAAAGAACGGAAGTTTCTGTACGTGGGCTACATATTCTTCTGGCAGAGGATAATGAGCTGAACATGGAAATTGCAGAATTTGTGCTTCAGAATGAAGGCACTGTAGTGACAAAAGCATGGAATGGACAGGAAGTTGTTGAGATATTCAGAAAAAGCAGCCCCGGTGAATTTGATGTCATTCTTATGGATATTATGATGCCTGTCATGAATGGATATGAAGCAGCAAAAACGATTCGCTCTCTGGACAGAGAGGATGCAAAAGTGATACCAATCATTGCAATGACAGCAAATGCGTTCACTGAGGACAGAATGAGAGCAAAGGAAGCGGGAATGGATGAACATATTGCAAAGCCTGTTGATGGGAAATTATTAGTAAAAGTGATCAATGAGTTAGTAAAACACAATCAGAGGGAGAATTTATAATGAAAAAGAAAAAATGGAACAGGTTAGTTTCCATACTTTTGCTGATGATGACAGTTATGTCATTTCTGTCAGGCTGTGGTGGGAAAAGTGCGGAAAAGGAAGATGCAGAAATCATCACAGTGTATTTATGGACCACAAATCTGTATGAAAAATATGCATCATACATCCAGGAACGACTTCCGGATATCAACATTGAATTTGTAGTAGGCAATAATGATCTGGATTTCTATCGTTTTCTGAATGAAAACGGTGGATTGCCGGATATTATAACCTGCTGCCGGTTTTCCCTGCATGATGCAAGTCCCCTGAAAGACAGTCTGATGGATCTTTCCACAACCAATGAGGCAGGTGCTGTCTATGATACATACCTTAACAGTTTCAGAAATCAGGATGGCAGCGTAAACTGGCTTCCTGTGTGTGCAGATGCCCATGGCTTTGTAGTGAACAAAGACCTTTTTGAAAAATATGACATTCCTCTTCCGACGGATTATGAAAGCTTCGTTTCTGCCTGCCAGGCATTTGATGAGGTAGGTATTCGTGGGTTTACTGCAGACTATTATTATGATTATACCTGTATGGAAACACTGCAGGGTCTGTCTGCATCAGAGCTGTCTTCTGTGGACGGACGTAAGTGGCGTACCACCTACAGTGACCCGGATAATACAAAGAGGGAAGGTCTGGACAGTACAGTCTGGCCTGGGGCTTTTGAACGTATGGAGCAGTTTATTCAGGATACAGGGCTGAGCCAGGATGATCTGGATATGAATTATGATGATGTGGTTGAGATGTACAAAAATGGTAAGCTTGCCATGTATTTCGGCAGTTCTTCCGGTGTAAAAATGTTCCAGGATCAGGGCATTAACACAACCTTCCTGCCATTCTTTCAGCAGAATGGAGAAAAGTGGCTGATGACTACGCCATATTTCCAGGTGGCCTTAAACCGTGATCTGACAAAGGATGAAACACGCAGAAAGAAAGCAATGAAGGTACTGAACACAATGCTTTCAGAGGATGCACAGAACCGGATCATTTATGATGGACAGGATCTGTTAAGCTACAGCCAGGATGTGAACCTCCAGCTTACGGAATATCTGAAGGATGTGAAACCTGTGATCGAAGAAAACCATATGTATATCCGTATTGCGTCAAATGACTTTTTCTCCATTTCCAGGGATGTGGTGTCCAAGATGATTTCAGGAGAATATAATGCAGAGCAGGCTTATCAGTCATTTAATTCCCAGCTTCTTGAAGAAAAATCTACTTCTGAGGATATTGTACTGGATTCAAAGAAAGCTTATTCCAATCGCTTCCATACCAGCGGAGGCAATGAAGCCTATTCTGTTATGGCAAACACTTTGCGCGGTATTTATGGGACGGATGTGCTGATTGCAACAGCAAACAGCTTTACAGGAAATGTACTGAAGGCCGGTTATACAGCAAAAATGGCAGGCAACATGATCATGCCAAACGAGCTTTCCGCTTACAGCAGCGAGATGAGCGGTGCTGAACTGAAGGAGACAGTCCGAAACTTCGTGGAAGGCTACCAGGGTGGTTTCATTCCCTTTAACCGCGGCTCTCTGCCTGTGTTCAGTGGTATTTCTGTGGAAATCAAGGAAACGGAAGATGGTTATACATTGAGTAAAGTTACAAAGGATGGAAAACAGGTTCAGGACAAGGATACTTTTACTGTGACCTGCCTTGCAACACCACAACATATGGAAGCTTATCCGGCAGAGGAAAATATTGTATTTGATGGAGGGGATACCTTTGTGGAAGATACCTGGACAACATATGTTTCAGAGGGTAATGCCGTTCTTGCAGAGCCTGAAGATTATATGACTCTGAGGTGAGAAGAATGGATGTTAAGAATCATAAAAAAAACAGAAAGAAACAGGTTGTGAGAAAACCATTAAAGACAGTAGTCTTTATTGCCATATTCGTTGGAATCCTTTTTGCTGTTTTCCGATATTTTGGGTTTGTATCGAAGACTGTTTATGAGGAAAGTGTTTCTCATCTGACAGAAATTTTTCATCAGTCTGATAATATGCTAAGTGAGCTGACAAATAAGAATCTGACTTATCTCCATATATGGGGGGAATATCTGCAGAACACTTCCGATGAAAGTGAAATTCGTGAGTATATAGAGAAAGCACAGGAAGATGCAGGCTTTTTAGATTTTTATTTCCTGTCAACGGACGGGAACTATAAGATGGTAACAGGTGAAACCGGGTATCTGGGATTACAGGAAAATATTGAAGATGAGATCCGGCAGGGAAATGATGTGATAACCAATGCAACGGTTCCCGGAAAATCTCAGCTCCTTGTTTTTGCCACTCCCAAGCCACATGGAAATTATCAGGGCTTTGAATATGATGCCATTGCCATTGCCTATGAAAACTCTGATATCGTAAATGTGCTGAATATTTCTGCTTTCAATGGAAATGCCCAGAGTTATGTGGTTCATCCGGATGGTCGTGTTGTTGTGGATCATTCTTCTGAGTCATGGGGAGAAGTGTATAATTTCTTTGGGATTCTGAGAGAGCATTCCAATATGTCTGAAAAAGAGATTCTTAAACTTTCAGAAGAGTTTAAGGAAGGACATACAGATGCAATGCTGATAAATCTGGATGGAAAGGATTACTATCTGGTCTATGAGAAATCCAAACCTCAGGACTGGATCTTTCTGGGACTTGTCCAGGCTGATATCGTCAATGCCAGTATGAATGTTCTGCAGCGTAGTACTATGCTGCTTGTAAGTGCAGTAGCAGTGTGTATTGCCGGTCTTTTTATCGGACTTATTCTCCAGAAAAACAGGGTAAACCTGAAAAGAAAGGATACGGAGATCCTGTACAGAGACGAGCTGTTTCAAAAGCTGTCAATGAATGTGGATGACGTTTTCCTGATGCTGGATGCCAAAACATATAAGGCAGATTACGTCAGTCCCAATGTGGAAAAACTGCTGGGTATTACAGTAGAACAGATCCGTAAAGATATTTGTGTCCTTGGGAAACTGCATCCGGGGGATGTTGAAGATCCAGAGAAGAATTATCTGGAAGAAATCCAGATTCATGAGCAGCAGGAATGGGATTTTGAATATGTTCATCAGAAAACAGGAGAACACCGCTGGTTTCATAATGTTGCAATGGGCAGCGAGGTAAACGGAAAAAAGAAATATATCCTGGTTCTGTCAGATCGTACCTCTGACAGAAAAATGAATCAGGCGCTTTCTGAGGCGGTCCGCGCTGCGGAGACTGCAAACAAGGCAAAGAGCACCTTCCTTTCCAATATGTCTCACGATATCCGGACACCAATGAATGCGATTATTGGTTTTACTACATTGGCTGTAAGCAACATTGATGATAAAGAAAGGGTTCGGGATTATCTGGGTAAGATTCTTTCTTCCAGTAATCATCTGCTCTCACTGATCAATGATATCCTGGATATGAGCCGTATTGAGAGTGGAAAGATTCATCTGGAAGAAACAGAAGTCAGTCTGTCAGAGCTTCTTCATGATCTGAAAACCATTATCAGCGGACAGATCCATGCGAAACAGCTGGAGCTTTACATGGATGTCATGGATGTTACCAATGAGGATGTTTATTGTGACAAGACGAGACTGAATCAGGTGCTGCTGAATCTTTTGTCAAATGCGATCAAGTTTACTCCTGCAGGCGGAACCGTTTCTGTCCGGCTGAGAGAGTATCCGGGTACACAGAGAGGCTGTGAACTGTACGAAATCCGGGTAAAGGATAACGGAATCGGCATGAGTCAGAAATTTGTACAGAAGATATTTTCTCCTTTTGAGAGAGAGCGGACTTCTACTGTAAGCAGGACTCAGGGTACAGGACTGGGCATGGCTATTACCAAGAATATTGTGGATATGATGGGCGGAACCATTGAGGTTCAGACAGAACAGGGCAAAGGTACTGAATTTATTATCCGTCTGCCATTACGAATCCAGCCTGAGAACCATTGTATAGAGAAAATCGCAGAGCTGGAAGGTCTGAAAGCATTGGTAGTAGACGATGATTTCAATACCTGTGACAGTGTGACTAAGATGCTTGTGAAGGTTGGAATGCGTTCGGAATGGACACTTTCCGGTAAGGAGGCAGTTCTCCGTGCACGGCAGTCTATGGAAATGGGGGATGCATTCCATGCTTATATCATCGACTGGCGTCTGCCTGATATGAACGGCATTGAAGTTACCCGTCAGATCCGCAGTCTTGGTGATGATACGCCGATCATTATCCTGACTGCTTACGACTGGTCAGATATTGAAGTGGAAGCAAGGGCAGCAGGGGTGACTGCATTCTGTGCCAAACCTATGTTTATGTCAGATATCAGAGAGACTCTGATGGCTGCTATCGGCCAGAAACAGGCTGAGGCAGAGGATAATATTCTTCCGGCAGCAGATTCAGATTTCAGAGGCAGGCACATACTGCTTGTGGAAGATAATGAACTGAACAGTGAAATTGCAGTAGCGCTCCTTAGTGAATATGGTTTTCAGGTTGACACAGCGGAAGATGGAGTAGAGGCAGTAGAGAAAGTTAAAAATTCAAGGCCAGGTGATTATGATCTGGTGCTTATGGATGTGCAGATGCCTGTAATGAATGGATATGAGGCTACTGAGCAGATCCGTTCACTGGATGATCCGGTACTGGCGGGAATTACGATCCTTGCCATGACTGCCAATGCTTTTGACGAAGACAGAAAGAAAGCACTGCAATGTGGTATGAATGGGTTCTTATCCAAGCCGATTGTTATAGAGGAACTGATCAGTACATTACAAAATAATCTGACGGATTAGTACCAAAAAACCTGCTAAGAAAAGTTAAAAACTTTTTAGCAGGTTTTTGTTTTTTGACAAGCCTGTCCTTTTGTTATTCCGATTTTTCCACAATAATACCTGTGGGAGAATGCAGGTTATAAATTTCAGAAAAAGATATTACAGTTTTGCGCAGACAAGCTCATAAACTGCCCTCAGAAGTTCTTCTCCCCTGCGGCATTCTGAAACAAACGAAATGACTGCGTTTTTCTGAGGCAGGATCATAGATATCTGAGAATATTTTCCATCCGCCCGGAAAGAATTATATTCACCCCGCCAGAAAAGATAACCATAATATCCCACATCCGCTGCCTTTGTACTTTCTTCTATCCATTTCTCGGACAGTATCTGTTTTCCATTCCACTTACCTTTATTAAGATAAAACATTCCAAATTTGTGAAGCTCAGAAAGGGTCAGGAATAATCCGCCTGCACCAAAACTGTTTCCAAGTGGATCAGTCTCCCATGTAGGACGTTTTATTCCAAGTTTGGAAAAAAGTCTGGGTGTCAGGTAAGAAACCAAATCGCAGCCTGAACGTCTCTGTACAAGAATACCTGCCAGATAGGGACCTACATTATTATATACAAAATGTGTACCTGGCTTATATTTAAAGGGAATAGCCAGAGACATTTTCACCCAGTTATCTTCTTCATATAATGGTCGTTGTTCTCCCATCAGACTGCCTTTCTCCTGTCCAAGACACATGGTAAGAAGATCACGGACAGTTGCTTCTTTCAGGTTCTCATCTATATGTTCCGGCAAGTCACCTGCAAATGCTTCCGTTAGTTTTTCATTAAGACAGATCAGTCCTTCCTGAACAGCAAATCCAACTGCACAGGATGTGAAGCTCTTTGTTGCAGAATAAATATTCCTTCTGCATTCCGGTTCACTGTACCACTCTGCTACAAGTTCATTATCTTTTGAAACTTTGATTCCAAGGACATTATAATCTTTTGCTGTTTTTATAAAATCTGAAATATCCATAGTATTTATACCCTTCCCATCCTTAAATGTATTCTGTTGCTTTTATATTAACACAAAAATGGCAGAACAGCTATGGGCATAAGGTATATGACAGTATTTTATCTTGCTGTGAGAAGTATAGGTGGTATAATATTTATATATACATAAGAGAATGTCGCCTGCTATGCGACTTCAAAGAGAGAAATGTGTGGTATTCTGAGATAAAACAAGAGGATTAAAAAGTCTGAAAGTAAGTATAGAAGAGGAAGGCATAAATTCATATTCGGATTTACGCCTTCTTTGTATAATATTATTGAAAAATAATAGTTTCTCTGTACAGTGGTATCAGTCCAGAATAGTTTCTAAATATTCAATCAGAACCTTAGCTGCCCGTTCGTGAGATTTGATACCTGGATGCATATGGGCTCCAACGGTTTCTGTCGTAGTATTAGGCAGACTAAGGAAAGCAGTGTTATAATCTCCAGTATCCTTCTGATAATGGTTCATAGCATTGGCAATCAGAAGATTAAGGTCATAGCCGAGCATACCATAAACCCATACAATATGTGATCCGGGATTATGCTTACGGAGCATTTTAAGAAAATTGTATACAGCATTTTCAAAACGTTCTCTGTCTTTTTCTATGAAGCTTCCATCAGGATTTTTGTGTTGCTTGAAAGTTTCACCGGTTTCCAGAATAGTAAAGGGAGGCTGGTTAAAAGCGCTTGCATCGTTCGTTCCGAGATTCACTACAATAGCATCCGGTTTCCAGGAAGCAAAATTATAGTCCTTCTGTGCACCGACAGCTTCATTAACCTTGCCCAGACCCAGGCCACAGATTTTTTCGTAGCAGGATGGGATATTATGACGCACATCATTATCCCATCCACAATAAACTCCCCAGCCGCCCTGAGAAATCAGGCGGTAATCCGCATCAAGAGCTTTCGCAGTATAAGTTGCATAATTCTCGCTGCTGCTCATATACATGGTAAGCCAGTCGGTATCGGAAATGGCACCGTAAGTACCTTCGCCAGAGGTAATGCTGTCCCCGATGAATTCGATTTTATATTTAAATTCCTTCACCGGAAGAAATTCACCATCACATCGAAAGCCTCGGACGAATACATGACAGTCATCGTCCTCACTCATGGCTTGAAGTTCGCGGAAAAATTTCATGGTTTTCGAAACATCGAAGGTCATGTTGCGGAAAAGACAGATGGAATAACTACCAGGAAGAAGCATCTGACGGCTCATAAAAGCCCCGTTTAATTCGGTTGCGATCCATGGTTCATGGAAGTTGCAGTCTACATCAAGATCAATCCAGAGCTCAGACCCTGTAACATTCACTTCAATGCCACTTCCGTTCCAAAAAAGAGGAAGAGGATTCTGCGTCTCATCAGTTCTCCCATAAATATGATAATAAGGAATTTCTTTCAGGGAATAGGTCTTTAACTTTTCGTTCTTTGTCATCATAATCAGTAATCCTTCCTTTCAAAATTAATTTTTTATCGTTTTCAAAATAAACAAACCAATCAATTGCATCCAGAATATCTTTAGAAGTATCTCCTGGAGCTTCTTTTAATGTATGATCACACTCTTTCTGTGATCAAAAGAATATATTTTGCTCCCAAGCCCTTGTAGAATATGTATGTTTTCCCGAATAGCTGCATTGCTGTTTCTTAATGAAGCCTGCGCATCAATAAAGGTAACTTTTGGATGGATATATGTAAAGAAAGATTTCCGCCCTCTATTGTTTCCATGATGAGGAGCCTGCAGGTAAGTTGCTTTCAATTCTGATCCGTATTCTTTCATTAACCTTTTCCCATTTGGGGAAATAATATCTCCGGTAAAAAGCATACTTGTCTTTTTGCCATATATTTTGAATACCAGGGAGGAGCCATTGCAAATGTCTTTTGTGGTATCATTAATATCATTACTGTAGCTGTTGAAAAATTTCATGTTAAGTCCATACAATCTCATGGTCTTTCCTGGCTTAATCCATTTGATTTTGGGATAGTTAGATACTAAACTCATGAATTCAGTAAAAACGGGATATTCATCCCAATAGTATTTGTATGTATTATATCGTTCAGCATTGATCTTTGGAGCCAGAACATATCCGATTTTAATTCCCTGTGGGTTTGATTTTATCTTGTTAAAAGCCCCAACATGATCTGGATGAGGATGAGTAATAATCCATCCGTCAACTTTGCCGCCATTCTTTTTGATTACTTTTCTGACGCGTGCTTCATTTGATGCCCAGCCTCCGTCTATGACAAATAGCCTGCCGTTGCCACCCTTGACAGTATAGAACATAGATTGCGCAGAATCATTGTCACTTCCATATTGGGTAACAGTCCAGGAAATATCTTTTGCCTGGCAGTCTATAGGTTTTTCACTAAGTAAAATCATTACTAAAAGAAATAATGATGTAACAAGAGAGAATTTTTTCATAAGCAATCCTGTCTTTTCGCCCTTTCCTAAAATCTGCTTCTGCAATTCCATAAATACCAGTGAAATAATATTTACCATAAAAAGGCTTTTTCTTATTCTGATTTTACCACAACAACAAATGTGCAGGCAATCGTAAACGCAGCAAATAATTCGCTTCTCGGAGGCGGTGGCGTAGACGGTGCAATTCACAGAGCCGCTGGCCCGGAACTGCTTGCTGAATGCAGAACACTCCACGGATGTGAGACTGGAGAAGCAAAGATTACAAAGGCATATCATCTGCCCTGTAAGTATGTGATCCATACTGTAGGTCCCATATGGAACGGAGGTGGAAACAGGGAAGAAGAGCTTCTTTCAAGCTGCTATTTTAACTCCATGAAACTGGCAAGCGAGAATGGGATCAGGTCTATTGCATTCCCTTCCATATCAACAGGAGTATACAGATTTCCGGTCGAACTGGCAGCGAAGATAGCGGTAAATACTGTAAATAAATTTTTACAGGATCATCCTGACAAATTTGACCTGGTAGAATGGGTGCTTTTTGATTCTCACACGGAATCGGTTTATAAGACTGAGGTGGATAGACTACATACTATCTAAGAAAAACGGAAACCCTGATTATACGATAAACGGAAATGGCGAATGTGCAAGGTATTGTTTTGAGAATCTGGAGATTGGGACAAAATCTGAAGAGAATATAATCAGAACGACAGATGCCTAAAAAAAATTAGACAGAACAGAAATAGAAACAGTCAAAAAGAGTTTCAGATGATCAGTCTGGAGCTTTTTTTGTTGCTCAAACACACTCTAAAAGACAGGCAAATGAATACTATCTGCAATCTATTATAAATTGCCAAAGATACCACAACGGTTGGAACTCCGAAAAAAACATATATAAAAATTTTATATATGTATTGACATTCTGTCAGCGTCGAAATATATTATATGTAAAATTTATATATATAAATATTTTACATATATATCAGGAGGTGATTTCATGTATTTTCCGGTATCAGCATTATTGATTGAATACATGATCCTGTCAGTGGTAGAAAGCAAGGATTCTTATGGCTATGAGATTAGTCAGACAGTGAAGAAGGCTGCTGACATTAAAGAATCTACGCTCTACCCCATATTGAAGAAATTGCAAAATGCAGGATATCTGACTACTTATTCACAGGAGTATCAGGGAAGAAAGAGAAAATACTATTCGCTTACAGAGGAAGGCAAGGCACAGATTGAATATCTGAGCAATGAATGGAAAGTCTACAAAGATACGGTAGACGGAATTATTGAAGGGAGGATAAGAGGTTGAGCAGAGAGGAATATTTAAACCAGCTACATAAATATCTGCGGAAGCTTCCGAGACAGGATTATGAAGATGCAATGGAATACTTTACCGAGTATTTTCAGGAGACAGATGAGGAAGGCGCAGCAGAACTGATGAAAGAACTTGGTACGCCGAAGGAGGTTGCCAGAGAACTGATGGCAAATCTTCTGAATAAGAAGATAGAAGATCATCAGAGTTATGAAACAGACGGACAGACAAGGGCAGAACAGAAAGGTTCCGGAAAGCATGTGGTATGGATTGCGTTACTGGTATTATTTGCAGCTCCGATAGGAGCTCCGCTTCTGGCGGCGCTTGCGGCAGTCGTCCTTGCATTAGTTGTGTGTGTATTTGCAATTTTGTTATGTGTAGTTTTATTTGCGGCATGTCTGGTGCTTATTGGCGGGAAAATCCTTGTCCGCGGTATACTGGCAGTTCCGTTCTCCATGAGCGGTTTTGCAATGCTTACAGGAAGCGGGCTGCTGGCTGTGGGTGCAGGCATTCTCGGTGCATTGTTGTGCGTATATCTATGTAAATGGAGTAGTATGCTGATTGCGAAACTGGTACGACGGATCACAGGCAGAAAGAGAGAGAGGTTAGAGCGATGAAAAGATGGGTAAAGGCATGGCTTGCAGCAGGAGTCGGATGCTGTGTATGTGGTGCAGTTTTGACAGGCATCGGTGTTGCGAGTGGCGGAAGCAAATATGTAAAATCAGCAGATTTAAACAAAATGGATGGAGCTGCAAAAAAAAGCGATAATGAGATGGTTCTTGAGAAAACAAAGCTTGATGACTTTGACTCTGTAGACATCTCCATAACAGATATGAATCTGCAGGTAGTCAGTTCAGATGATCCGTACTGTTATATTTCTTATCAGGCATCCGATCAGAAAAAGGAGCCAATCAGTTATCAGGTAAAGGATGGTAAATTAAAGCTTCAGGAAAACAACAATAATGGTAAGACTTATTATCATGTTGATATCGGATTTTTGTCAGGTCTTTTAGGTGAAGGAACACTTACTACAGATGAAAATGTGGTAACCCTTTACGTGCCGGAAGGTCAGAAATGGAAGCTTGCAGATATTAAATCGGATATGAGCAACATACTGCTGAATGAATGCGAAATCGAAAATGGAACTGTTCAGACAGATTCAGGAGATGTATTCTTTAAAAATTGCGATTTCGATAATCTGAAAGTAAAAACGGATATAGGTGATCTTTGCTTTATTGGTAAAGAAGACGTGATGCGCACATGGAACATACAAGTGAATACTGATATGGGAGATATCAATGTGGATGATGCGCTGACCGGTAAGAAGACGGAAGACCAGGATGACGGTGATATTTCCTACACACAAAAAGGAACGGGCGGAAATCTGGTGATCCAAACTGACAGTGGAAATATAAGTCTGAAGTGCAGATAACGAAAGATTATCAAGCAATAGGCAGAGAGGGATTGACGTCCCTCTCTGCCTGCGTTATCATGAATTATAAAAAAGACAAAGAGGAACCCAATATGTTTTTTCTGAAAAAGAAAAGAGAAAATGAAAACATCGAGACTACCTTAAAGAAATACCTGTCGCAGACATCTGATATGTACAGACAGGAGAATTCTGCCACAGGAGAAATTCTGGACAGGATACAGAATGAGCAGGCAGAAATGCAGAATTTCCTGCGTAAGAAAATGGAAACTCTGGATGATTTTCTGGATCAGCTTCAGGAAGAAAAAGAAGCTGATGATGAGATGAAAGAACTACAGGAAAAATCATCAGAAAGAGAAAAACAGTTATGCCAGCTGATCAGTATATACAGTGAACAGCTGCACACAATAGAAGAATTTCTGTCAGACAAAGAGGGATGGCATGAACAATTCCGGATGATGAGTCAAAAGCGAAAACAGGTTGGCTCTCTGGCGCAGATCCAAGAAATCGGTACTGTAGGGGAACCATTCAACTACAGATTACATGATGTCATTAAAACCGAAGAAACAGATCAGGAAACAGTCGACGGTATCATTTCCAGAGTATATGCTCCGGGACTGCTCTATCAGGGACAGGTTATAAAAAAGGCACAGGTTTGTGTGTATAAAAAATAAATTTCAGGAGACCCAAAATGAGTGAAAAAATAATAGGAATCGACCTTGGAACCGCAACAACAGAAGCAGCCATTTTTACTGATGGACAGGTACATATGCTCCCCAATCCTGATCAGCAGAATATTACTCCGTCAGCAGTAGGGCTTGATGAAACAGGGAAAATCACAGTAGGAGAACAGGCAAAGGCTTCATATCTTCTGGCACCGGAACGTACAGTAATTGAAGTGAAACGAAAAATCGGCACAGGAGAACAGATCAGACTGGGCAAAAAGACTTTCACATCTGCTGAAATTTCCGCTGAGATCCTGAAATATGTAAAAGCATATGCTTCACAGCATCTGGGAGAAGAGATTACAAGAGCTGTGATATCTGTTCCTGCCTATTTTGATGACAGACAGCGCAGGGAAGTAGTAGAGGCGGGAAATCTGGCAGGTTTTCAGGTTGAACGCATTATTAATGAACCTACAGCAGCTGCACTCAGCTATGGACTTGACCACATGGAAGAGGAAAGCTATGTCCTGGTCTATGATCTGGGTGGGGGAACCTTTGATGTCACACTCCTGGAAATGTTCGAGGGAGTTCTGGAAGTAAAAGCCAGTGCAGGAGATAACCAGCTGGGCGGCAAGGATTTTGACGAAGCATTGATTACATGGCTGAGAAACCGGTTTGAGATAAAGCAGGGAATCAGTCTGGAAGGAAATGTATATGCAGCTGCAAAGTTAAAAGAGGAAGCAGAGAAGTGTAAAATTGCACTGAGCACTCAGGACAGTGTGCAGGTGCAGATTCCCATGCTTGCGGAGAAAAACGGGATTCCTGCAGCACTGGAGGAAACAGTGACCAGAGAATTCTTTGAAGAACTGATCGGTGACCTGATAAAAAGAACTCATAATCCGGTCCGGAGAGTTCTGGAGGATGCGGGAATTGCCAAAGAGGAACTGGACCATATTCTTCTGGTAGGTGGTTCTACCAGAGTTCCGCTGGTTGCCAGAGACATTGAGGCACTTTTGGGAAAAAAGCCGGATCATGCCATAGATCCTGATTTCAGTGTGGCACAGGGAGCAGCAATCCAGGCCGGAATTATTGCCGGAGAACTGGATGGAGCGGATGCGCTGATCATGACAGATGTCTGCCCCTATACTCTGGGAATTCAGGTATGGGACGGAATCACAGCAGACTGTATGAGCACGATTATTCCGAGAAATACAACGATTCCGGTTACTAAGAAAGAGACCTATTGGACTTCCTGGGATTATCAGAACAAAACAGAGATTGCTGTTTACCAGGGAGAATCCAGACAGGTCAGCAGAAATCATTTTCTGGGGAATTTTATGCTGGAGGGAATCCCTGAAAGAAAAGCGGGAGAGGAAAGTATTGATGTGGAGTTTTCCTATAATCAGAATGGAATCCTTGATGTAAAAGCTACGATAGTAAGCACACATAAGGATATGGCAGTGACCATTGATCTGATGGATTCCGGAAAGAAAAAGACAGATGTCAGTGAATGGAAACAATCCTCCTGCGCGGGAGAATACAGAACAGTGATTCGACGAGGAGAGAGATTTGAATCTAGATGTAAGAAAAACGGAGAAGATGAATTGCTTGCCGAGATACAGGAGCTTCTGTATCTGCTGAAAAAGGCAATTCTGGAAGAAAACACAGAAGAAGCGGATGATCTGGCAGATGAGATCCGGGAGCTGATCGAACTGGAGGGAAATTAACAGTTAAACATAAATTATAAAATCATATAAGTATATGTTGAGTTTTATAAGATATTAGAGTGGAATATTATTGAAAGGAGTTGATACTTTGAGTAAATATTATTCTATACGTGAATTTTCAAAAATTATAGGCGTATCTGCCCAGACATTACGAAATTGGGATGCCAATGGAAAACTTCATCCGCATCATACTACAGTAAGTGGCTATAGATATTATTCTGATGAGCAACTCAACCAGGTAATAAATGTAAAGCCTAAAAACCGCATTACAATTGGATATTGTCGTGTTTCCAGTCATAAACAAAAAGATGATCTGGAACGACAGATTGATAATGTTAAAACATATCTTCTGGCAAAAGGACAGCCGTTTGAGATAATAAGTGATATCGGTTCCGGAATTAATTATAAGAAAAAAGGGCTCCAGGAATTGATCAGGCGAATATCTCAAAATCAGGTTGAAAAGGTTGTTGTTTTGTATAAAGATCGGTTACTGCGATTTGGTTTTGAGTTGATAGAATATATTGCTTCACTTTATAATTGTGAGATTGAGATTATTGATAATACTGAAAAGTCCGAACAGCAGGAACTTGTTGAAGACCTGGTTCAGATAATTACTGTATTCAGTTGCAAATTACAAGGAAAACGAGCAAACAAAGCTAAGAAACTTATCCGGGAATTGATACAGGAGGAAGCAGATGGTAAAAGCCATAAAAGTAATGTTGATACCAAATAACGTGCAGAAAACTA
>CAKRWH010000038.1:0-23852 GCA_934416185.1 uncultured Blautia sp.
GCACAAGCGGGTGATGGGAATCGAACCCACGTATCCAGCTTGGAAGGCTGGTGTTCTACCATTGAACTACACCCGCAGATATTTAATTAAAAGAGCGATAGACGGGGCTCGAACCCGCGGTCTCGACCTTGGCAAGGTCGCGCGTTACCAACTACGCCACTATCGCATAAGCGGGTGATGGGAATCGAACCCACGTATCCAGCTTGGAAGGCTGGTGTTCTACCATTGAACTACACCCGCACAGCTTGTTGTCTGTGCATCTCTGTCGCATCAACGTAGATTAGTATATATGATGAAACTTCGTTTGTCAACACTAAATTTAAATTTTTTCTATTTTTTTAATAACATATACAATTTCACTACTGATAAACAATTTATTTCTCCTGCTAATCTATAGTACTTTCCAAAACAAGCAAGTCCCCCACTGCTTATTGCTTTTCGCAATTGAAGCAGGAGGCTTACTTGATTTTGTTAAAACTGGCAGTGGAATAAGCAAATTCTCCCTTCCACTGCCAGCTATATAATGGCAAATATTTCTCTACAATCTAACTCCAGTAAAATTTACAGTCCACCTGACTACTTGTGCAAAGCCAGACAACTAATCTTTATTCTGCCTGCATTTCACATGCTAAACTTATGCCAGCTCTTCTGTTATCCAGTTCTTCTGTCATGGTTATTCTGAGAGAATCCAGCTTATAAAAATAAGTGAGTACTGCAACGACCACACAGAGCACAATTGGAATCCAGATAAAACAAATTTCAATATAAGAAAGTGCTTTCTCTGTCTGAACTGCATTGGCTACATAGCCGCCATTCTTCAGGAACACTCCAATGATAAAACTTGTCAGTCCCATTCCGCCCTTTACAAAAAAGCCCTGAAAAGCAGCGATCAGACCTGCAACACTGGCATTCTTTTCGTATTCAGAATAATCAATTACATCCGGCTGCATTGCAAATGTGATACCGAAAATTCCATAAATACCAAGTCCTGTGATCACAAGACCAAGTAATAAACATGTGGCAGAATTTTTTCCGACAAAGATCAGCAGATCTCCGGCAATATACAGTGCCACACTGAAAAACATCAGGTTTCTCTTGCTGAATTTCTTTTCCAGTGCAGGAAGGACAAGAAGCATTGGAAGTCCGGAGAGAATACCAAGAATGCCTACCAGTGACAGCCATTCTGTTCTGCCAAGGTTATATTTGAAATAATAAAGAACTGTAGTATTTCGCACTACATAAAGTGAGAAATAGAATAAGTTCAACATAAATAAGATCCATGCCTGTCCGGTCAGACCTTTCAGGCTGTCTTTCAGAGAAGTTTTTTTATTGCTTACAGTTGGCGGTACCACTTCTTTTGTGCTTGCAAATGTGATAAAGAAGATTACCATTGCCACGATTCCATAGATAGTCATAGTAACCAGATAACCTTTTGCCTCATTTCCGCCACCAAAAAATTTAACCAGCGGTGCTGTGATGCTCATTACAATTGCAGTTCCGATCATCGCACAGATCATTCTTGTTGATACCAGAATGTCCCTTTCATGCACATCTGAAGTCAGTCGAGGAACGATCGTGTTCAGTGGAATATTTACCACTGTATAAGCTGTGCATAATAAACAATATGTAATATATGCCCAGATCAGTTTGCCTTTGCTTCCGAAATCCGGAATAAAGAATGTCATAAATGTAAAAATCGCAAACGGGATCGCACCAATAATAAAATACGGTCTTCCCTGTCCCCATTTTGTATGAGTTCTGTCTACGATCAGTCCCATTCCTGTATCTGTCAGAGCATCAATAAATTTCGTTACGAGCATCATTGTTCCGGCTGCTGCCGCTGTAATCCCAAATACATCTGTATAAAAAACCATCAGGTAAGATGCCATAGTACTGAAAACCAGATTACATCCCAGATCCCCAATACCATATCCTATACGTTTTCCCCATTTTCCCATATAATTACCTTCCCATTTTTATTACTGTTTCTCTATTTTCCGCTACCTTTTACTCCAATTTCTGTAATAATGTTTATCTCACTCTCCAATAACTTTCATCCAGCGCTCTGCAGCTTACATTCCTTTATATTCAAGTAGATAAAATTATCCACTTCGCTACGTGGCTCTACACCAAATATCTGCTCCGCAGTTTATCAGAAGGAGCTTACACTCCTCCTGATACAAGCAAGTCCCCACCCACTGCTTATTGCTTTTTTTGCAATTGAAGTAGGGGACTCACTTGGTTTGGCTAATTTATTTTGTAAAATCATTTATCAAATTATAATTACATAATAATCAATAAATACTGTTTCGTCAATCTGTAATTGTTTCTAATCTTTCTCCGGCAAAACTATGCACATTCAACAATGGACGAATTTTTTTCTGCTTGTTATAATAAAATTGTAGTTTCATTTTGCAAAATATTTTTACAAAACAGGTGATATTATATGAAAAAAAGCATTACACCAAATCAGATCAGGGAAAATAACCGAAACCTGATCTATCAGTATATTTATAGAAAAGAAAAGGTTTCACAGCAGGATATCGCTTATGACCTTCATTTAAGCCGCCCAACTGTGACAACCAATCTCTCTTCTCTTGAAGAAGACGGATTGATCATCAAAGATGGCCGGATCGATACAGAATATGTCGGCAGAAAGGCAAGTGCCTATACGATCGTTCCTGATTTTCGTGTTGGAATTGGAGTTGAAATTCTGAAAAAAGAAGTAAAGATGATCATTGTAGATCTCTACGGAAGAAAAATAGAACGTTCTGTATTTGAAATTCCTTATAAAGATGAAGATTCCTATTTTGAACAGGTAACCTCACAGATTCTCTCTTTTAAAGATTCTGTCAGAATCAATGACGAGCAGATCCTGGGCGTTGGTTTTGCCATGCAGGGACTTGTTTCCCCAGATTCACAGACAATGTTATATGGTAAGATTCTGGAATGCACAGGACTTTCCATCAATGCCTTTACCAGATATCTGCCTTATCCCTGCTCTTTTATCCACGATGCAGACAGTGCGGCTATTTCTGAACTGTGGGTTTCTCCGGAGCTAAAAGATGCCTGCTATCTTTCTCTCAGCAAGCATCTTGGAGCCTCTCTGATTGTAAACCGCGAGATCATAACCGGAAAGCACGGACATAATTCCACCATTGAACATGTACAGATGGAACCCAAAGGCCGGCTCTGCTACTGCGGTAAACATGGATGTATGGAAACCCTCTGCTCTCTGGATGCACTTCTGAATGACGGTGAAACACTGGACAGCTTCTTTACAAAAGTCCGAAACAAGACGAAAAGCGAGAGCAAACGCTGGCAGGAATATCTGTCACACCTTGCCAGATCCATCAACCTTCTGCATCTGATCTATGATCAGGATTTTATTTTAGGTGGATATCTCGCACCTTATCTTCAGGAAAAAGATCTTTCTTATATTCATGAGGAGATTCGCAGGATGACCCCGTTCCCGGAAAATCAGGACTTCCTGCACATCAGTAAAATGCCGAAACACAATATTACGATTGGTGCAGCATTGCCGTATATTCAGGAGTTTCTGAATATGTAAATCATTCTAATATAAAATTTCAAAGGAGGATATGCATTGAAAAAGCTGAAAACAATCTGGACCGAAGCAGCAGCCCAGGGAAAGACATTGAAAGAATACCCGCGTCCGGGTATGAAACGAAAACACTGGATCAATCTGAATGGCATGTGGGATTATCTGATCACAGACAAACGTATTCTGCCATATCAGTTTTACGAAAATGAATATTTTCCATTTGACGGTCAGATTCTGGTTCCATTTTCACCGGAAGCTCCCCTTTCTCAGGTAAACAGACAACTTCTGCCTGATGAAGTTCTGTGGTATTCCCGCGTGATCCAACTCCCGGAAGGCTGTCTGGACGTAAAAAGCCAGCGCCTTCTTCTTCATTTCGGAGCCGTTGATCAGATCTGCAACGTGTACATAAATGGTAAATTCGTAGCTTATCATAAGGGCGGATATCTGCCATTTACTGTAGATATCACAGACTTTGTCACAGAAGACCTCACGGTTTCTATCCTCATCAGTGTACATGATTTCAGTGATACTTCTTACCATGCCAGAGGAAAACAGCAACTGGAACGCGGTGGTATGTTCTATACTGCACAGAGTGGAATCTGGCAGACAGTATGGATGGAAATAGTACCGAATGAATATATCAAAGACATCCGCACCACTCCGGATTATGATAAAAATCAGATTCACATAAGAGTTCGTACAGCTTCTACTCAAAATCAGAGCACCGAGCAAACCAGTGATTCAAAAACTCTCTCTGTTCCTCATAGCAAACCGACTTCTTCTAATACAATTGCATGCAGAATTTATCAGCCCATTTTTCTGGACGCCAGAGGACTCACAGATGATTTACTTCACAAAGAAATTACTTCTGTCACTATACATCCCGGCAAAGAAACCACTCTCTCCATTCCGGAAAACGCACAGAGATCCTGGACTCCAGAGGAACCATGGCTCTATCCTTATTCTCTGGAATACGGTGAAGACCATGTCCTTGGTTATTTTGCCCTTCGCAAATGCGATGTCCAGATGGCTGATGACGGGTATCTCCGTTTCTTCCTGAATAATCAGTCTTATTTCCAGAGCGGGATCCTGGATCAGGGTTACTGGCCGGACGGACTTTACACAGCACCTTCTGATGAGGCACTGATCTATGATATCCGGGCTATGAAAAATATGGGCTTTAATATGCTTCGCAAGCATGGAAAAATCGAGGCCGACCGCTGGTATTTCCACTGCGACCGCATGGGAATGCTTGTATGGCAGGATATGCCAAATGGAGGATCTGATTATCAGCACTGGTTTGTCACTTACCTTGCCACTCTGCTGAACTGGACACGTATTCCTGTTAAAGATATCCATGCACGCCTTCTCTCCCGTACAGATGAAGACGGACGCCAGGAATTTGTCTATGAACTTCATGATATGATAAAAGCTCTGTACAACCACCCTTCTATTGTCACATGGATTCCTTTCAATGAAGGATGGGGCCAGTTTTCTACGAAAGAAGTTACAGAATTTATCCACAGACTGGATCCTTCCCGTCTGGTAGATTCTGCCAGCGGCTGGTTTGACCAGAACTGCGGAGATATCAACAGTCTTCACTATTATTTCCTTGGACTTCCGATTCCAAAATCAGACCGTGTGCTCGCACTCTCTGAATTCGGCGGCTATTCTCTTCGCATTCCGAAACACAGTGCCTGCAGAAATATTTACGGATACAAAAAATTCAGAAACAGCAAAGCCCTCACTGACGGCTTCTCCAAACTGATGAAAGATACCATTGTACCTTCTGTAAAAAAAGGATATTCTGCAACCATTTATACGCAACTTTCAGATATTGAAGAAGAGACCAACGGTCTGCTTACTTATGACCGCAGAAAGGTAAAAATGAATCCTTCCACTATGCAAAAATGGAATAAAATATTGAAAGATTCTTTATAAAACAGATTCTCTGTCATCAAATTATATATCGGCTACATCTCAAAAATAAAAAACTATCCTCAATAAGCGACAGAGCCTAAACACTCTGCACTTATCAGGATAGTTTTTATGCATATAAGCCAGCAGATATGGATCAGTTCTCCCAATCCCATACATTCGTAGCTTCCACTGCACTTCTCGGTTTCTTGATCACAAGTTCAGGACTTTTCGCACTGACTTTTGTGTTCGCCGGAATGGATTCTGTAATAAAAGTGTTACCACCAATGATCGTATTCTCACCGATCACAGTCTCTCCACCAAGTACGGAAGAGTTAGAATAAATCGTCACATTATCTCTGATCGTCGGATGTCTCTTCACATTAGCAAGCAGCTGTCCCTGACGGGTAGAAAGTGCACCGAGTGTCACGCCCTGATACAGTTTCACATTCTTTCCAATCTCTGTAGTCTCACCAATTACAACGCCGGTTCCGTGGTCAATAAAGAAATATTCTCCGATCGTAGCACCCGGGTTGATATCAATACCTGTATAACCATGCGCATACTCTGACATAATTCTCGGAATAAACGGCACATTCTCCAGATAAAGAACATGTGCAAGTCTGTATACATAAATTGCGTAGAATCCAGGATAGGAGAAAATAATCTCCTCTTTGCTCTTGGCTGCAGGGTCACCGTCAAAACCTGCCTGCAGGTCAGTTAATAAAACACGCTGAATGTCCGGTACATTTGCAAAGAATCTTTCCGTAATCTGCTCTGCATGTTCTTTCGCCTTCTGTTCTTCTTCACCCTGATATAAAAACGCAATCTCAATCTGCTCCTGTAAGCAGTCATACAAATCATTCAGGCGGTATGCCACATAATGCTCCGGGAACACACTCGCACTGGAATCCACACTGAAATATCCCGGAAAGATAATGGATCTCATATCTTTAATAAAATTGATGATTTCTTTCTTGTTTGGAAGACGTTCTCTGTCTCTTCCCAGAAAAAGTTCCTCTTTACGGTAAGTATCTGTCAGCTTCCCTACAGCCTCCAGAATTGTTTTCTTCTTATCTGTCATGATCGTCACCTGTCCGCTTTCCTCGCAGCTGTTTACCCGCTCCGGATAAATTTCCCCTTTGTCCGCCGGATTAACAACCGCATTTTGTTATTATCTTATTACAGTGAGAGCAATTCGTCAATAAAAAAAGAATTGACCTTTCTGCGGATTCCTTATATAATAAAAAACAGTCCCGATTATACTTCGGAACTGTTTTTCATCTTAATATGGAGATGTACCCAAGTGGCTGAAGGGTCCGCACTCGAAATGCGGTAGGCCGGGCAACCGGTGCGAGGGTTCAAATCCCTCCATCTCCGCTTCTATTTTCCTGCTCTGTGGTAATAAAATCTTTTCTTGAACGTAATGTACAATAACGTTTTATCTCAAAACACTCTGTCAAAAATTTTTCTCAAAAAAACTTTAGAATAAATGCACAATATCCTTGACAATCGTCGCTTTTATATGTATAATTGCAACAGTAAAAGAAATTTTACAAAACAACATAAATAGGGGATTGGTCAAATGGTATGATAGGGGTCTCCAAAACCTTTGGTGGGAGTTCGATTCTCTCATCCCCTGCTGTTAAAAGTGCTCGAAAGCCTTGTATCTACTGGGTTTCGGGCACTTTCGTTTTATTCTGAATGATTGGAAGTAATCACCAAAATAATCAAAAAGATACTATATGAATCTATCATACTGATCCACATAGTATCTTTTTCAGGCAATCCATACTATTGTCAATAAATATTTCTTCTTAATCTTCTACTTCTCGATTTTCTCCTTTTTCTGAATTTTCTCCGCATTACTGTATGCCATTGCATAAAAGATTTCCTGAGAATTCAGTCTTACATCATTCAGATTCCTGTCTACATAGTTTCCGGTTTCTGTCAGGCGCTTTCCTTTTTCATCATCATTCATCATTGTATCAAACATCCAGTCCAGACGTTCTTTCAATTTTTCATCAAGAACCGGTGCTGCTACTTCTACACGGCGGACTGTGTTTCTGGTCATAAAGTCTGCGGATGCAATATATATTTTTTCGCGCTCTTTGGTACCAAAACGGTAGATTCTGGAATGTTCCAGATAACGGCCGACAATACTTACCACCTTGATATTCTCTGTATATCCCTTTATTTCCGGGATCAGACAGCAGATTCCTCTGACGATCATCTCTATCTTTACTCCTGCCTGGGATGCTTCTACCAGTTTATTGATGATTACTTTGTCTGTCAGGGAATTGATCTTGATTCCGATATATCCTTCTTTTCCCTGTTTTACCTGGTCGATTTCTTCCTGTATCATATCCAGGACTTTGTTCTGCAGACATTTTGGTGCAACCAGAAGAAGATTTGATTTCTCAACAACTTCTCCTTTTAAAAGTGCTGCAAAAACTTCTGCTGCTTCTTTTCCGATTTCCTGATCTGCAGTAAGTAATGACAGATCTGTATAAAGTGCTGATGTTTTTTCATTATAGTTTCCAGTGCCGATCTGTGTGATATAGGAAACTCCTTTCTCTGTTTTTCTGGAGATCAGGCACAGTTTGGAGTGTACTTTATATCCGTTCAGTCCATAGATCACTCTGCATCCTGCCTCTTCCAGCTTTCTTGAATATTCAATGTTGCTTTCTTCATCAAATCTGGCTCTCAGCTCTACAAGTACAACTACTTCTTTTCCGTTTTCTGCTGCTTCCACCAACGCATCTACAATCTGACTTTTATCTGCCAGACGGTATAAAGTCATTTTGATCGACACAACCGATTCATCTTTTGCCGCTTCATCCAGAAGACTGATAAAAGATTTAATGTTTTCAAATGGATAGGATAAAAGAACATCTTTCTTCAGGATCTGCGGGATCAGAAGGCTCTTGTCATCCAGTTCCGGTGTCATTCTCGGAGTGCGTCTCTGATATAAAAGCTTCTCCTGTGCTGTGTTCTTCAGATAGCTCTGGATTCCAAATACAAAGGACATATCCAGCGGAACTCTGGACAGAAATACATGTTTCTTATCCACATGAAGTTCTTTACAGAGAGAACTTATCATCTTTTTATCAAGTTCTCTGGACAATTCCATTCTTACAGGATTCATTCGTCTTCTCTGTTTGATCAGATTCTCCATAGCCTCTCTGTAATCCAGATCTTCATCATAAATAGTTTCTGTATCAATATCTGCGTTTCTGGTAATGCGGATCAGGGATTTCTCCTTAATTTCATAATTCTTAAACATTTTAGGCAAAAAATGAAGAATCAGTTCCTCTGATAGCATGAATGTGCCTTTTCTGGTCGGAATATCGATTAGTCTCTTAAATACAGTATTGCTACATGGAATGATCGCAGTTTTTGTTTTTCCACCCTTTGTCATCAGAGATGCTACAGCATATATATTTTTATTTTTCAGAAATGGAAACGGCTGCTGTTTGCTCACTATGTTTGCGGACAGATACGGTGCGATCTCCTGGTCAAAATAAGTTTCCAGAAGCTTTCCTTCTTTTTCGGAAAGTCTGTTAAAATTAATCAGACGTATTCCATAAGGCTCCAGTTCTCCCATGAGCTGTTCATAGATTGCCGCTTTCTTCTGATCCAGTTCCCTGGTTGCATCAAGAATCGCACTAACCTGCTCTTCGCTGGTCATATTTGTTTTATTCTCACGGATCACTTCGGTTGATTCCATTTGATCCATCAGTGTTCCCACTCTGACCCTGTAAAATTCATCCAGATTTGACTGGTAAATAGATGCAAATGTCAGTCTCTCTGCAAGCGGAACTCTTGGATTTCCTGCTTCATTTAACACCCTCTCATTAAATTTCAACCAGGATAATTCTCTGTTCATCATGTATACAGGTGCTGCTTTTTCTTTAGTTTTTTTCTGTTGTTTTTTCATTCAGATAATTCCTCACTCTTTTTATTCGTGATATCAGAGACAAAAATCACAAGGCTGTTTGCTCCTGACATCCCATAATGTTTAGAATTATAAGCTTTGAATATCAATTTCATCGAATATCTCTGTTATATTTATGTAAAATCTCTGTTTCTGAATTTTCTGCAATTGCTATAATATAAAAGGACCGCCAGTTTCCCGGCAGTCCCGTTCTGATCATTACTTCTGTCTTTTGTATTTCACCACAGTCAGTGTCAGGCACACAAACACCACTGCAAATAATACCTCTATTCCCATTGCCATATATATCTGAGATGCAATTTTATCTGTGAGTGTGGTATACTCTCCCAGCAGTTCATTCACCTGTTCATACCAGTACACCGGCAGAAACTGGGATACTTTCAGAACTTTTTTGTCCATGACATTCATTGGTACAAATACACCACACAGAAAACACATTCCCAGCGAGATCACATTAGCAAATCCGCTGAGCATGTTGCTGTTCTTAATAAATATTCCCACCAGATAGGAAAGAGACAATGCCACCGCCATCATGATCAGGCTGTTCAGAAAATAATATCCCAGAGTCTCAGACTGCCAGAACTTCCTTCCATACATAATCCCGGCACCTGCAATTCCGATCCCCCAGAGAACAATTCCCATCACGCCCATTGCCAGCAGCCCTTCCATACTCTGCCGTCTTACAGGTACTGCTGAAGCTTCCATTCTTTTCTGAATATCTCCCTGGCGGAACGCGATCAGAATATAACCGACGACATAACAGAACACTCCAAGAAACAGATATGGAAGATAACGGAAATAATAGAGGTACCCCGGTTTCTCCACACTCTCAGAAGTTCCCTCCAAAGTCCGCACTTCCGAATGCGTTTCAGAGCTGATCGCCTTTCGTGCTTCTTCCTGTGAAAAGCCTGCAGCCAGATAAGTTCTTGCCATACTGAGATAACTGTTGATCTGCTGATCTACATAATAAGAAGTGTAAGACCCTGGTATCTTTGTCACCTTAAGAGCCTCATTGTCCCGGATACAGGACTGTTCAAAGTTCTCCGGAATCTGTACAATATACTCTACATTTCTGTAAAACAGGTTCTCCTGCAGCACCTCACGGTCATTCTCCAGCATCGTAATGTGGTGGATTTTTCCCAGATAATCCTTTAATCCCTGTGCCAGAATCCCACCGTCCTCATCCACAATTCCTATCTCAATACTCCTGCTCTGATAGCTGTCACTGCCCTCTTTTTCTGCTGCCGCCTGCATTGCCAGCGCCACTGCAAAAAAGATCATCAGATACATGACCACCAGGCCGATATTCTTTTTTAATATTTTCATGTATCCTTTAAATACTGTCATAACGTTCCCTCCGAATCAGCAGAAATGAAACAATCACCAATACAAGGCTCATCGCTGCCAGCGTGATCAGGCTCCGATGATAACGCGCCGTATCGTCATACACATTAATGCAGTAAAAAGCATCAGAGATCAGAGCCGCCGGATTGATCCGGTTTATAAAAGGCGCATGTTTCTCAACAATATCTTTCATATTGCTATTCATCAGTCCTGCCAGAAAACTGCATATCATAGAGATTCCCAGTATGATCCCGATTTTTGCCCCTTCTTTCATCTTTCCCAGACTTCCCACAAAGATTCCCATAGATACTCCGATCAGAGAACCCAGAAAACAGATCAGAAGCATTCTTCCCATCTGACCGTTAAAATCCAGTTTCAGTCCGTATCTCAGATACAGAAGAAGGATCACCACATCCACATATCCAAGCAGAAAACTGGAAATCAACTCGGAAAAGACCAGTTTCAGTTTATGTGTCGGTGTGACACATCTTCGCGCTGCCAGTGCTGTCAGGTTTGCCTGCAGACTGACTGCAGCACCAAATCCAATAAAACAGCCGTACAGACATCCCATAGCGATCAATGCATAGAAAAATTGCACATTTCCATCTATCGTCCTGCCTCCAAGTGAAAATTCCTGTACACCATTCTGCTGTTCCCTCATGGCTTTTAGTCCATTCATAGTCCCTTCCGGATGGATTTTTTTCATATTTTGCAGTGTACTCCTGGTATTCTCGTAGCTCTGCAGAACAGACTGCAGGATACTCTCTTCAATTCCATTGGAAGCTACTGTCAGTGCAGGCTCTGTGCCTACATAATAAATACCGGAAATTTTCTTCTCTTCCAGTTTTTCCTTTGCCTGTTCTTCTGTCATCTCTTCGGGTGACAAAAGTTGGTCATCACCATTTTTGATCTCCTCCAGAAATGTAAGGAAAATCTGATCTGCATGCTCCTCCTTAACCACAGCTACAGGTACTGTCTCAAAATCTGAATCATTGATATTTCCGAATGCAAAAAAGAACAGTGTTCCAAGAATAAGCGGAAACGCCAATGGCCAGAAAGTCATGCCAAAATTTCTCAGCTTTACTTTCACATTATAGATTAGTAAATGAAACATCCGTTTTTCCCCCTTAGTCTCTCAGCTGTTTACCTGTAATCTCCAGAAATACATCATTCAGAGTCGGCATCTCTGAGAATACTCTTCCAAACGCGATATCCTGATTTTGCAGATAATTCAGGATTCGGATCAGGTTATGTTTCGCTCCTGTACAGCGCACGATAAGAATCTGATTTTCATAATGTACATCAAAAACATGCGATAATGCCTGAATTTCTCTTATATTTTTTTCTTCAAGAATTACTGCTTCGATGGTTATAGTCTCGCCTGTCTTGATCATCTGTTTGAGTTCCTCTTTAGTTCCTGAAGCTATGGTTCTGCCGTGATCCATAATAGCGATCCGGGTACAGATCTGTTCTATTTCTTCCATATAGTGGGATGTATAAATGATCGTAGATCCCTGCTGATTTAACTGCTGGATTCCCTCCAGAATCTTATTTCTGCTCTGCGGATCTACGGCTACCGTCGGCTCATCCAAAATGATCAGCCGTGGTTTATGAGCAATTCCACAGGCAATATTCAGTCTGCGCAAAAGTCCTCCGGAAAGCTTTTTCGGACGCATTTTTCGATAATCTTCCAGCCCGACAAACTGAATAGCATCTTCAACAAGCTGCTTTCTTTTCTTCTTGTCGCTTATGTAAAGGCCGCAGAAATAATCGATATTCTCCTGCACGGTCAGTTCTTCGAAAACCGCCACATTCTGAAGTACAATTCCAATTTGTTTCTTCACTTCATAATTATCGGGACTCATAGGTTTCCCAAAGATTTCAATCATTCCTTTATCATATTTCAGTAAAGACAACATACAGTTGATCGCAGTTGTCTTACCCGATCCATTTGGTCCAAGCAGCCCGAAAACTTCCCCTTCCCTGATATCCAGATTCAGATGATTCAATGCTACCAGTTCTCCGTATCTCTTTACCAGATTCTCTATATGAACAATATTCTGTGCCATGTTCTCCCTCCCTGTTATCCTGAACATTTCAGATACATAATTTCTCTGATACTCCTATATTATAAGCAGATGTCACAGTTCCTCCAAGTGCAGAATGTCATTCTCTCTCCATGACAAATGTCATATCTTTCACCATATGCATTTATTTTCTGCGCCAGTTATAGTATGATTACTGCAGAAACTTTTGAGGCAAAGGCTTTGCCTGGACAGGAGTAAAGAAAGATCATGCGTTATTTTCAGGATACCGGATTATTAATTTTATACTGTTTTCTGGCTCTTTTTTTCATTAATCCGGACAGTCGTTTTATCTTTGCACTTTTGTGTACTCTGATTCTGATATGCTGCTGTTATATGTTTGAAAACCGCGTTTTAACGGGTATCCTGTTTCTTATTTACGGACTGATAGCTTTACGGCTGAAGGAACTTCTTTTGTTTTATCCTATTTTTATTTATGTGATCCTGCATCAGTGTTTATGGCCATTTCTGTTATGGGCTGCAGGGATTTATTCTTACGTATTTATATTTGTCGGTTCAGGTTCACCAGCCTTTTCAGACAATATTTTATACGCAGGAATTTTCGGTGCTCTGCTATCAACTCTACTGGAAAGAAACACCACGAACTATGAAAAACTGGAACAAAATTTCTGCCACAGCAGAGATGACAGCGAAGAACGGACGCTTCTGCTTGCAGAGAAGAATCACGCACTTCTGGAAAAACAAAACTATGAAATCTATAATGCAACCTTAAAAGAACGCAACCGTATTGCAAGGGAGATTCATGATAATGTAGGACATGTACTCTCCCGTTCCATCCTGCTTATCGGTGCTGTCAAGGCAGTAAATAAAGACGCCGGTACTGCTCCTCTGCTTGATAATCTGGAAACTTCGCTTAATTCTGCAATGAACAGTATCCGTTCCAGTGTACATGATCTGCATGATGAAGCAGTCAATCTGGAGCATGCCGTCCAAGGCCTGGTTCAGGACTTCACTTTCTGCCCTGTTATGCTCACTTACGATATGTCTGATCAGGTACCGCGAAATGTTAAATACTGCTTCATCAGTATTGTAAAAGAGGCTCTGGCAAATATTATGAAACACAGCAATGCGGACACTGTAACCATTGTTCTGCGTGAACATCCGGCATTGTATCAGCTTTGTATTGAAGATAATGGAACTTCCATTCATTACGATCCATTACATTATCCAACTTCTTCCGGGATTGGACTGGTAAATATGAAAGAACGTGTCAGCTCTCTAAATGGAGAAATACAAATCAGTACCAAAAAGGGATTTCGGATTTTTATTACAATCCCCAAAATATTTTGAAAGGGTTCTTATGAATATTATAATCGTAGACGACGACAGCCTTGTGTCTGGCGCTTTAAAGACAATTCTTGAAATTAATGAAGATGTAACTGTGATTGCCACAGGCTCTGACGGACAGGAAGCCTGTGATCTTTATCGCAGATATCAGCCGGACATCCTGCTTATGGATATCCGTATGAAAAATATGTCCGGTCTGGAGGCATCTTCTGCTATCCTGCAGGAATTTCCCCAGGCAAAGATCTTACTACTTACCACCTTCTCAGACGACGAATATATTGTAAAAGCTCTCCGACTGGGCGCAAAAGGTTATCTGCTGAAGCAGGATTATTTAAGTATCCTGCCTGCTCTGCGCGCGGTATACTCCGGTCAGACTGTATTCGGAACGGAAATCGTATCCCGCATTCCAAAACTTCTGCAAACTGCAGACTCATTCAACTACAGTTCTTATGACATTAATGAAAGGGAACTTGAGATCATTGAACTGATCGCCAACGGATACAGTAATAAAGAAATTGCATCAGAACTCTTTCTGAGTGAAGGTACTGTACGTAATTATCTAAGTTCCATTCTGGATAAGCTCCAGCTCAGAGACAGAACACAGGTTGCTGTATTTTACTATCAGCATAAATAAAAGGTCAAAAGGTAATAATTTCAGAATAATTTTGGTAATCAAAAATCCCCATGAGCTTCTGTATATCTATTGTGATATACAGTACACTCATGGGGATTTTATGTGTCAGGCGGATATTCGCGATCCGCTTCGCTACTCGCTTGATTTGGTTAAATTTTTTCAGAGCTATTGATCATGCGTTCACCGGATTCACATGCACCATGCAATGTTTTACATCTCTGAAGTTATCCTCGATCGTATGATGAACATTCTCTGCAATATCATGTGCCTGTATCAGGGAAATATCTCCTTCTGCTGAAATTTCAATATCTACATACATCTTAGATCCGAAAAGTCTTGTCTGAAGAAGATCAATTCCTTTCACACCATTTACTTCAGAAATCACTTTCTTCATACTCTCTTCTGTTTCTTCATCACAGGAGTGGTCTACCATCTTATCTACCGCATCCTTAAAGATTTCTACAGACGCTTTCACGATCAGAATACAGATTGCCACACTGGCCAGAGGATCCAGAATCGGGAATCCAAGTCTTGCTCCCAGAATACCTACAAATGCACCGATAGAAGACATTGCATCTGAACGGTGATGCCATGCATCAGCCATTAATGCACCGGAATTAATCTTCTTCGCTGCACTTCTGGTGTACCAGAACATCCACTCTTTCGCCACAACAGAAACAACTGCTGCGATCAAAGCCAAAGTTCCCGGAATTGCAATGCTCTGTCCTGAAGTACTCTTGATAATGTTTTCAATTCCACTCATGCCAATACCAATGCCGGTTGCAAGCAGCAGTCCGGACAGGATAATAGAAGATACACATTCCATTCGTTCATGTCCATACTGATGCTCTTTATCAGATTTCTTACTGGACAAATTCACACCAACGATCACCACAAATGTGCTTCCTACGTCAGATGCTGAATGAATCGCATCTGAAATCATGGCACCTGAATGTGCCAGAATTCCGGCAAGTAATTTAAACAGTGAAAGTAACAGGTTCACCGCAATACTCACGCCGGATACCTTCATTGCTACTTTATGTTCCCATGCGGGCTCTTCTTTTGTTGTCGTGTTATTGTTTGTCTGTGCTGACATTGCTGTCATATTTAACTGTCTTGTCTGTTCCATAACCAGGACCTCCTAAATTTTCTTTTCAAATATACGAGCTTTTGTACTTTCCTATATTTGAGTTTACAGGTTCTTCTTATGTCACATACATTGCGTCACAGTCAGGAAACATGTTTCCTTTCTGTTCCTTATCAAAGTGCGGTCTTCCCGGGGTCTTTTTGTATCTCGGAATTGCGCCTGTCTCAGAAAATCCCTTCAGAGAAAATCTTTCCAAAACATACTTTCCTGAAAACAAAAAGACACACCTGCGGAACATACACTGTCCCACAGATATGTCTGAAAAATTTCATATCTGCTGCCGCTTCACGCAGCCCGGCCCCACGCCCTCGAACATCTCGGGCATCGCCTGCTCAGTTTGTACTGTTGATCTCGCATTCTGTTGAATGTAATGCAGTGCAAAGAGAATTAACGTTACATATATCTGATTCACAAAATAGCATTACGTGAATCAAATAACAAGTCACATTGTAACAGTTTTATAAGACTGTTTCCATTTGACTTTTACTGATAATACACTATAGTATATCGGTTAGTCAAGCCAAATGTTATTGAAATTTATTATCATTAATCATCAGACAAGCGAATATTCGCAATCCGCTTCGCTACTCCCCTGATACAATACTTATGACACGATATTCTGCAGCCACACACCCTTCTTAACCAGCACAAATCCAATCACACACTTGATCAGATCCGCCAGCTGTACACACGCATAAATAGCCAGCACATGGATTCCTGTAAAACGACTCAGCACAAACGCGATCGGTACACTGACACACCAGATAAATACACTGTCAAACAGGAAGGTAATGATCGTTTTTCCGCCGGAACGCAGTGTAAAATAAGTTGCATGCAAAAATGCATTCTGCGGCATAAAGAACGCAGTGATCATAATCAGATACTTCGCAAGCTCTCTCGCCTCATCATTAGTATTATAAAGCATCGGAAACAGTGGAGCCATAACAAACATCACAATCGCCACACAGGTACAGCACATCACAGAAAACGCGATCATCTTGTTATCCGTATCTCTCGCCTTCTTCATATCTCCTGCACCCAGAAGCTGTCCCACAATAATCGCAACAGAATCTCCCAGTGCAATAAATACGATATTAAACACATTATTGATCGTATTGGAAATATTCAGCGAAGCAACCACATTCAGTCCACGCACAGAATAACACTGTGTCAGCATTGCCATCGCGGATGCCCATAACGTCTCATTAAACAACAACGGCGTCCCCTTGATCAGAATCTTCTTCGTCAGATTCGCCGGAACTTTAAACGTACTGTACAATCCCTTCGCAAATACATTCTTCTCCGTATGTCTGTGCGTCCAGCTGATTACGATCGCAGCCTCCACATAACGTGAAAGTACTGTCGCAATAGCCGCACCGCGCACTCCCAACACCGGGAAAAAGAACACTCCATAGATCAGCAGATAGTTAAAAAGCAGATTCACACAAATCGCCACAACACCAGCCTTCATCGGAAGCACCGTCTCCCCGCACTCTCTCAGTGTACTGGAATAAATCTGTACCATCATAAAAGGCGGCAATCCCAACAGCATAATCTGCAGATACTGCTTTCCATAATTTAATGTATCCGCAATCTGCTGAGCAGTTCCCTCACCATGCAGATACATACTGATCAGATTCTCTCCCGCTGTCAAAAACAGAATAATCGTACCAATTGTCAGGATCACAGCCATCCAGAACTTATACCTGAAAGTCTGGCGCACACCTTCATTATCCTTCTGTCCGAAATACTGCGCCGTAAAAATACCCGCACCGGATACTCCACCGAAAATACACAGATTATAAACAAAAATCAACTGATTCACGATCGAAGCCCCAGACATCTGCTCCGTCCCGATCCGCCCGATCATAATATTATCCAGCAAACTTACGAAATTCGTAATCCCATTCTGGATCATGATCGGCACAGCCACAGCCAGAACCATCATATAAAACTTCTTATCACCGATAAACCTCTTCCGAAACGATGATTTCTCCTTCGTCCTCTCCATAAACCCCTTTCCCTTCATCCAATTTCACAAAAAATAGACTGCCCCAACGCAGCCCAAACATCAAGTGTCGTAAAACCTACCTTACTATAAAATTCCGCACATTTCAACCCTATTGTTTCATTTTTATCAGCTTTTTTCTGCTAACACATTACTGCTCATCACATACTCAACAGCATTCATCTCATTTTAAGATCCTTACTTAATATTACTATTTTATTAGTATTATTCTCTTTTCCACATCAACCACATACCACCATCAAACCTATCCACTTTGCCAATAATCAGCGCAGAAAAAGAAATGGTTTGAATCACATCTACAGGGGATGTAGCAACTCTTAGTCTTTGGGGATTTGCGTTATGCCGGAAAAATTCACTGTCTGAGTGAAACGAGTTTGAATTTTTCCGGCATGCTTTTAGCAAATTTCCAAAGGCTTAGAGTTCCTGCCCCCGCAGCCGTGATTCAAACCATTTCTTTTTCTGCGCGTCCCTATTTAAAAAAACAAAAAAACTGCCACCTCCCCAAACGGAAAGATGACAGTTTTTCAAAAAAGTATTTGCAAGCCTATTTAATAGCACCCTCAACCATACCATTCATAATCTGCTTCTGAGCAAGCAGGAATACGATGATCATCGGAATCATTGCCAGGAGTGCTGCAGTAAGGATCAGATCCCACTGCTTAACATAAGAACCAACAAACGCCTGTACAGCAACCGGAAGAGTCTTAACCTTACCATTCTGTCCTAACATCAGAGAAGGAAGAAGGTAATCGTTCCAGATCCACATACCATTCAGAATAGTAACAGTAACAATAACCGGTTTCAGAAGCGGAAGGATAATGCGGAAGAAAGTTCCCTCAGGAGAACATCCGTCAATCGCTGCTGCTTCTTCCAGTTCATACGGAATACCTTTAATAAAACCAGTTAAGATAAATACTGTCATAGCACCACCGAATCCACAGTATGCAAATACAATACCAGGAATAGACTGCAGCATGCTGATTCCAAGGAATTTACCTACATCACGGAATGTGGAAACCAGCGGAAGCATAACTACCTGGAAAGGAATTGTCATAGATGCAATGAATGTCATATAAATAGCTGTAGACCATTTTGTCTTGTTACGGCAGATAACCCATGCAGCCATACCACCGAATAAAGCAAGTAATACAAGGGAAACAACTGTAATGGTCGCAGATGTTCCGAATGCACTCCAGAAACTGAAGTTGGAGTTGTTGACAACGTTTGAAATATTTGTCTTAAACTGTGCAAAACTTGCACCTGCAAAGCTTACAGGGTTTGCAACAATGCCGTTTGCATTCTTAAATGTATTAATAAGTACCAGATAGAAAGGAGATAATATGTACGCTGCGATAACAATCGCAACAGCTGTAAGCACTACCTTTGGAGTTTTCTTCGTAACCATTACATTTCAACCTCCTTCTTATTGGAAATTCTAACCTGAATAATAGATACAGCAGCCAGGATAATGAAGAACAGAATAGCTTTCGCCTGACCAAGTGCATAATTGTTCTTGGAGATCGCTGTATTATAAATATTCAGAGCCAGCATCTGAGTACCGTTTGTCAGATAGTTTCCGAAGAAACTTGCAACAGAACCTGTACCATTTGTCAAAGCCATGTTAACATCGAACTGTTTGAATGCTGATGTTAAGGTAAGGAATGTACAGATTGTAATTGTAGCTGCGATCATCGGAATCTTAATCTTAAATAATGTTGTAACTGCATTTGCGCCATCGATCTGAGATGCTTCCAGTACATCTTTAGGTACCTGTGTCAGACCTGTTACATAGATCAGCATGATATAACCTGCATACTGCCAGATATAAACAACGATGATAGCCATCATAGCTGTGTTTGTCTTTGACAGAAGTGAAATATTATTTGTCATCTTGATCAGTACGTTATTAAATACGAACTGCCATACATAACCAAGTACGATACCGCCGATCAGGTTTGGCAGGAAATAGGAAGCTCTGAAGAATGAGAGTCCCTTAATCTTAGAGGTACAGAGTAATGCAAGCATAAACGCTACTACATTTACCAGGACCATATTCAGAACTACAAACAGAATTGTGATGATCAGTGACCAGAGGAAACTTGGTTCACTGAACATTGCCTTATAGTTTGCAAATCCTATAAATCCTGTCATCTTGATTCCATTCCAGTCTGTAAAGGAATAGAATACACCAAGGCACAATGGAATAATAACTGTTACTACAAATGTAAATAACAACGGAAATACAAATATAAAGTTAACGATGCTTCTGTGATGTTTTAATGTTGGGAATAAATACATTCCCAGTAAGATGCCAATTGCACCGATGATCAGCGCCGGACCTCTCCAGCCAGCTCCGCTTCCGGAAATATCCTGAATCAATGCTGCTGCCAGTAAAATAATACCGGCGATCAGGCATACCATGGAAATTGCTTTTTTACTAGCACTGTTTGTATTCATTTTGCCTTCATCCTTCCTATTTCTTATTTCAAAGCAAAAATCAATGCGTCTTAGACTTTTTTGCGTACCTGGATAAAGGTCTGTCGGACCTTTACTCAGGTATGCAGCGCAAATAAAAGTGGGCGGCAACATAAGCGCCGCCCATAAGATATCAGTTATTCATTCTGATTAGTTTGCGTATGCACTCTCAAGAACCTGCTGCATTGTCTTTATAAATCCAGCTTCATCAAGGCTTCCAGCTGCATAGTCAGCAAATACCTGACCTGTATAGTTCTGTGCGATACCTTCTTTGAAACCTGGAATTGACCAGTGCCATGCGGATGTCTTTCCTGCTTTCTGATAATCAGTAATTGTCTGAGCAAACGGATCATCGCCTACGATTGTGCAGGATTTAAATGGGCTTACGAATCCAGCTTCTTTTACGAGAACTTCCTGAGCTTCGTCTGTTGTCAGCCACTGAAGGAATGCTTCTGCTGCTTCTACATTACCATCTTTGTATACAGACCACCAGGATGGGGAGCTTGTAAGGATTGTATCCTGTCCGTCTTCGAATGCGTATGGGATCATACCAACTTCGAAATTACCAGCTTCTTTGTAAGCGTCAGCGTCATCACCAACCATTGTTGCACCGATCCAGGATCCCTGTGTAACAAATGCATATTTACCGGATGAGAAGTTCAGAATCTGCTGATCGTATGTACCGGAAACAAGGAGCGCAGGATCTGAATACTGGTTCAGAAGACCTACAAAGTTAGCGAAATCTGTGAAACGGTCTTCGTCAAGTTTACCGCCATCATTGAGCATGTCAATGTAAGTAGTGTCATCTCTGTCAAGACCTTCATCCAGATATGTACCAAATAAATGGTTACCTGTTGACCAGTAAAGGTTAACTGGTTCTGCTGCATAACCTACAACTGCTGTCAGTCCAAGTTCATCTTTCTTGGAATCAATTGTCTCAAATGCTTCTTTGATTGCATCCGGACTTGTTAATGTGGAAGGATCAATTCCTGCTTTATCAAGGATGTCTTTGTTATATGCAAGACCGATTGCTTCTGTTGTATATGGGAAACCGATTGTACCCTGACTCTCATCAACATAAGCTGCATCTGTATCAGAAGCCCATTCCTGATCGCTCATATCTACTAACATATCTGTCCAGTTAGCAAAGTCTGCTCCACTACCATTTACGAAGATGTCAGGCATGTTATCTGACTGATAGTATCCTTTCAGAGTACCCTGGATATCGATTCCGCCGCCCATGGATTCGATTTCTACTTTAGTTCCTGTTTCTTTCTCATACATTTCAGCTAATTTCTTCAGCTGAGCGTCAACTTCAATCTTACCGTTTACAAGACGAATACTGTCACCGTCTGCTGCCTGTACGGATACTGCTGCCGGAACCATTGATGCGATCATAGATACTGCTAAAAGTGTTGCAAATACTTTTTTCTTCATTTTCGTCACCTCGTCATTTTTTTAACTGTTTCTTTTTACCTTTTGCGCATAAGGTTTTTTGATAGTTGTATAATACCACTTTGTTTCTGAAATAGCAAGACCTTTTTCGCATAAGTTTGAATTTTTTTATCTTTCTTTTTCGTCATTTGTTAAATATGCACAATTTCTTTTTTCTATCTTATTACACTATGTCCAAAAAAGTGCTACTTTGAGGTCAAAAAAATGCATGTTCTTTGGATTGCATCCTGTGACTTGTGCCTGTTTTTCATTCACCAGACAAATAAAAACGTTGCTGTTCACTCCGTTCACAGTAATGTAAAAACTTCTGTGCAGAACATTACGGAGTAATTTCCTGTAACATAATAAAACCGGCAAAAGCCGGAAGTCTTGCTTCCTCTTTTGCCGGTTTTTATTAATTTTCTACTTTTAAGAATGTAGCGGATGCTGCCGGTACTTTCCATTTACCATCTGCATAAGCTGCTTCTCCATTATTGGAGTAGACTGACTGCGCATTTTGCGGAATCTGTGCATCACATTCCACATCCTGTCCGGATGGGTTGAGTACAATATAAATCGTCTCATCTTTTCCGGTTCTTTTGTATACTAACGGGTATGCAGATTCTTTTACATATACAAATTCCATAGGTGCTGTATTCTGTAATGCCTGATGTTCTTTTCTTACTGCGATCAGTTTCTTTACTTCATCATACAGGCCGTTCTTTCCTGCAAGTGCGTCCTCTGCTGTCGGACGATTCTCATCCGGATCGATCTGGATGTAAAGTTCCTCCGGTTTACAGCTCGAAAATCCTGCATTTGCGCTGTGATCCCACTGCATCGGGCTTCTGGATCCTGTACGGTGGAAACCGCCTTCTACAGATTTAAGACCTGAAAGATATTTCATACCGATTTCATCACCATAATAGATAAATGGTGCTCCTGGTACAGATAACAGAAATGCAAATGCGATCTTAATCTCTTCATCATCCAAAGTTTCCTTGATACGGATCATGTCATGATTTCCGGATGGAATACAGATCAGACCGGTTCTGTTGGTTGCTGCATAATTTTCTTCGTAAGTTTTAACGAATTCGGAAATATCTCCTTTTCCTCTTCTTGAGAAATATGGTTCTTCTACACGGAACAGATCAAGATAATGGGATGGTCCGAAATGAAGAAGGAAATCCATATGGAATCCACCTTTTAAAGAACGGGCCGGCTGTCCCCACTCAGAAATAAGCGCGCATTCCGGGAATTCTTCATCCATAAACTTACGGAAATCCTGCCATAAAGCGATTGTTCCTTCCTGATCATCATCATTCTTTACCAGAGATCCTGCCATGTCTACACGGAAACCATCACATCCCATAGACATCCAGAAACGCATAACATCTTTCATCGCTTCTCTTGTTGCCATTGGTCCAGGTGCATCCATTGGCTGCTGCCATTCTTTATCACATTTTGCAAATCCAAAATTCAGAGCCGGCTGAATGGAGAAAAAGTTTACTGCACAACATCCGTTTCTGTCAGAAAATCCACGAATACTTCCTGTGATGCTTCCTACATCCTGAAAATCATCCCATACATCATTTGTCCATACATAACGATCTGTATATTCATTCTTCTCTGCTTTGCAGGATTCTCTGAACCATTCATGATCTGTGGAAGTATGTCCCGGTACGAGATCAAGCAGGACTTTCATTCCTTTTTCATGAGCTTTCCGGAACAGTTCTTTTAAATCCTCGTTTGTTCCGTAACGTGGAGCTACTTTCTTGTAATCTGCCACGTCATAGCCTGCATCATAAAACGGAGAAGCAAAACACGGATTTAACCAGATTCCGTCACATCCTAAGTTCTTGATATAATCCAGTTTGCGGATGATTCCCTGGATATTTCCGATTCCGTCCCCGTCTGTATCCAGAAAAGTCTGTGGATAAATTTCATAAAATACGATGTT
>CAKRWH010000039.1:0-22831 GCA_934416185.1 uncultured Blautia sp.
TCCCAGGCTGTATGAGGTGCCATCGGGATGCATCCATACTGCGTTTTTGCAAGTCCGGCCTGCACTTCCAGATAACGACCCGCTTTATCTGTGAGGTATTCCTGCCAGTGATCGGAAGCTTCCTGATTTCCCCATGAAAAAAGCTTGCGGCTGCGCAGACGGTCTGTAGAAATCTGAAGTAAACCATAGCCGGTTTCATCTACATTTGCAATAAACTTCGGACACCCATCCGGAATGTCAAAGAAATAGTCTACAGATTTCTTTATAGAAGTATAATCGGAAATATCTGTTCCATCCACCATCGGAACATCTACCTTTGTCACCTGATTTCCATTGGATGTAAATGCCTGTACTGCCGGTACAATAACTTTTCCTTTCTCATACTCCGGAACCGCCATATTGCTCCACCAGTACATTGGAACCACATCTTTTCCTTCGTTCACAATACGCATTCTGCAATTTAAAAAACTGCTGTCTTTTTCCAGCCAGAAATCCATCTGATAAGTTACTTTTCGAATCCGTTCATACTCATACATACGCAGGACCGGTTCCCCGTTTTCATTTGTGGTCTGTGCAGTATAAAGTTGTTCTGTTGTAAACGGAGTATGTCCGATAATACCAATATTCCATTCCACTCCGCCGCTGAACCAGGCATTACGCACTGCCAGGTTACTGAACTGAAGAACATCATTCGTATACAACAGATTTCTGCCTGCATATTTATCCCAGAGTTCCCACAATCTTCCTCCATATCCCGGAAGAAATACCGCCTTCAGATAACGATTCTCCAGAACTGCAGTCTGTACTTCCTGCTCTTTAAGTTCTCTTGTGTAAGTGTTTCTCTGACGATATGGATAGGCACTCTTTACACGTCCATATCCCTCATAAATCTCATCTGTTTCATCCAGATGAAATTCCAGGCTGTTCTGCATAGTCAGCTCTCCAAGGAGATCAGGTACGCAGCTCTCCTTTCCCAGATCAGCTACCCTGATCTTCTTTGTCTCAAATCTTAATTCAGACATCCATAATCCCCCGTTTCATCGCGTTTTCCAGTTCCTCCATCTGTCCCAGAATCAGCTTCTGTCTGTCGTCAAATAGCAGGCCCTTGTTATGACGATAATACTGATCGGAGCCATTTTCCCGGATAAACCAGATACTGTAAAAGTTTGCGTTCAGTTCCGTGATAAATGCTACCATTTCCTGACTGTCTCCAAAAGCAGCTTCCATAAAGTCAAAAACATTCTGCAATGTCTGCGCAACAGCTTCTGTCTGTTCTTCCAGACTGTCTGCTTCTGCAGAAAAGGCCTCTTTTACTTTCTCATAAATGTCCTGTTCGCTCTGTGTCAGACCTTCCAGCTCCAGCCAGATTTTCTCCAGAAAAGCATTGACCCTGAGAAGCGTTTTCTCCTCATTTGCGGTCAGCAATTCAGATTTTCTTGCTGATTCCAGATCATCTGCTGCCTTCTGACAGATTACTTTCAAAGAAATATCAGCAAGGTTGTCCCTATAATATACCATATATTTGTACAATTTTGTTACATAAGAATCCATCAGATAGCATTCCGTAAATAACTGGCTTAATTTTCCGTTCAGAAGCCCTACCAGACTTAAATGTTCATCCAGAGACGCATTTCTGATTTTCTGTACAGTAAGCTGTGTCCATTTTCCCTGAAGCAGATCCTCTACTGCATAATCTGTCTTATATTTGTTATACAATGCCAGATATGCCGCAAAATCCTTGGCGATCATCGGATGCTGGATGTACTGATACACTACCTCTCTGTCCACTTCCTTGCCCAGTGTTTCATACACCTGGATCAGTCTGGAAAGGTCCTCCCATCCTCTGGCAGTGGCAAAAATACGTCCGTCTACCGTGTTCTCCATTCTGTAGAAATTCTTTCTGCGAAGTTCCAGATAAGAAATTACTGCAGGATGGATTCCCTGTTCATAAGCATATTCTTTCCATACCTCAAAGTCCGGCTGCACATCAATCCTCTTGATTCTGTCGAGAGTTACTACGTCAAATTCCCGGACAGATTTATTGTATTCCGGCGGATTTCCTGCTGTCACGATCACCCAGCCCTCAGGGACTTTCTGGTTTCCGAATGTCTTTCCCTGAAGGAACTGCAGCATCATTGGTGCCAGGGTTTCTGATACACAGTTGATCTCATCAATAAAAAGGATCCCCTCTCTCAGGCCTGTCTTCTCCATCTTCTCGTAGACAGATGCGATAATCTCACTCATAGTATATTCTGTGACAGAGAACGTCTCTCTTCCAAAAGTTTTCTCTCTAATAAATGGAAGTCCTACTGCACTTTGACGAGTGTGATGAGTGATTGTGTAGGATACCAGACCTACTTTGCATTCCCTGGCAATCTGCTCCATGATCTGGGTCTTTCCAATACCCGGTGCCCCCATCAGAAGGATGGGTCTCTGCCGGATTGCAGGGATCAGATAATTTCCAAATTCATCCTTCGCCAGATATGCTTCTATTGAATCTTTTATCTCCTGTTTTGCTCGTTTTATGTCCATAATATAAATCCTTTCCTGCCTTTCACTATCTGTCCGGCTCACCTAAATCATCTTTTTCCAAGATCAGCTTCATCGCCCACACCGGTACATCCACATCTCTGTAATTATCCTGCATAAATACAAATGCAGTCTTATATGGCGGCATTTTCTGTGGATAAATCCCAAATCCATCTGTGAAATAAATCAGACCTTTCAGATTGTGAAATTCATGTTGTTCCAGCAGTTTATCCACCCACTCAAATGCAGGTCTGAAGTCTGTACCACCGTCACCGTATAATTCCAGATGCTCCATATAAGCTTTCATTTCTTTCTGAGAAGTAATCTTCTTATCTGCGTGAACTTTCTCATCACACTGAATGATATGCACATTTATTTTTGTAAAAAAGCTCTCATTTTCACTGAGTACACCATAAGTCTCCTCCAGAAATCTGCGCACCAGCTCTCCGGAACAGGACATGGATGTATCGATGACGATCACAAATTCTTCTACTTTCTTAACTTCTTTTGATTCCAGTGGTTCGATCAGTGGCATATTTCCATATAACCGCAGTCCATAAGTATAGAAGTTATAATCAAAACTGTCATCATCCACTGCCAGTTCTTCATGAAAAACTGCAAACTTCCGCAGAAATTCTCTGTAATCATATTTACTTCTGTTCTCAGTTTTAATCTGTTCGAGGAAGTCTCCGTCACGCTCTCCTGCCTCCTGCGAAAACGTCTCCAGATCTGTTTCTATTCCATCATTAATTTCACCCCATTTACGGCTGAGCATAGGATTCGGCTTCTGATCCGGCCTCTTGCACTCCCAGTATTTATGGTCATCTATGTGGAATTCCTGTTCCAGATTTGTAAAATCTTTTTCACTCAAATTCCACCCTGACAGAATCTTATATACTCGCTGAGCGTTTAGAGTTTTGCCCTCTTTTTCAAGCAGACGGTAGGTTTCTCTGCGCAGGAGGCTACGTGAAAAGCGAATGCTTCGGTAATTCATTCCATCTATGATGTGTTCCACTGCAATGTCACAGCTTAAATCGCACATACGCTCTTCAATTGATTTTCCAGCGCTACTCTTACCTTCTGGATTCCATTCACTTTCTACACTCCCACACCGATCAGCTTCCACATTCTCTCCTTCGCTATAACTGTTACCAATACTTCTACCAGCACCACGCCACGCAAAATGCCGGAAAATACAGTGAAATACCATATGAAGATACCCTCTGTTTACCAGAATTCTGTTTTCTTTATATAAACCACCAAGCATCTGCGGCTGAAAATATATTACTCTTCCATCCGTTCCAAAACCATGAATTGAACCATCCATCTGATAAGAAAAACTGCTCAATGCCACATCCAAGAAACGCATTCCCAGATATAGTTCATCCCTTGCCGCCCTCAGAATACTGCTGCCGATTACCTGCAGGCGCTCTGCTGTTTCTTCTATTTCCTGTGTTTTATCTTCTGGCTGCATAATTATTTTCCTCTATAATCTTATCTATTTATTATTCATTATCATACAAGGCCACTTAGCTGCCTACTTCAGGTCAAGCGGATATTCGCAATCCGCTTCGCTACGTGGCTCTACACCAAATAACTATAGTTCAAATCTCTTTTTCCGTCTTACATTCAACTGCTTCTCCGCAATATGTGATTGTTCACTTTTTTCCTGAACTATTACATCTATTCCCCGATAATTCTCTGGATTGTCCACATTCACCCGCTCATTACCAACTGACTTATCCACTAAATCTGCTCTCTCATTCATAAGAAATGCGGAAATCTCGCTCTCTTTTCTCTGAATAGCACTGTCAAGTGCAGCATCGATTCCTTCCAAGGTCCAGAGTTTCTGTGCAGATATGACTTCCAGTCTGTGTATATCTTCCTGTTTCACCAGATAAACTGCAATCTCTCTCAGATTCTTGCTGATATATCCCCGATATTCTATTCTGGCTTTCTCCGTCAGTTCATACGGAAATTCCAGTCTGCCAAAAGACATATCCACGAGAACTTCCAGCTTATCCATCACTACTGCCATTTCAAACAGCTTATCATACTCCTGATAATTCAGTTCTTTATTATAAAAACACTGTCTGTAATTGCTTCCCGAACCATGATATTCCGTATATAGAATACGCGCAGGTGTATTTTCTACCGCTTCGTCATAATGCTCTGGAAATACGAGCCTCGCCTTTTTATCCTCATAAAGAAATGTCACATCAATCCTCTGCCACATCTCCCCAAGCATTTCTTTAACACCCGATTTCTTTCCCTGTTTCATATGTACAGTCAATTTCTCCAATGCATGACATCCAGTGAATGCTCCACATCCAATCTGCATAAGACTATCTGAAAATTCCAGTTTCTTCAGATTTCCGCACCCATAAAAAATATATCTTCCAATCTCCCGCAGGCTGTCCGGAAGAACAATCTCCTCCACCTCATTTCCAGCCAGAACATGCTCTTCCCTGCCAAATCCAAAACCATCTTTAAATTCCCAGACACTGGAATTCTTCAGCTCTTCATTCTCATCCATATGACAGGAAAATGCATACGGTGCCGCACTGATTACTATTTTCTCATTTATCATCTCCGGAATTTCAACCCTGGGCGCAATCCCATAACACCTCAGAATTTCAATTCCGCCAGATTTCTCTCTGTAATAAATCTTCATTTTCCGTTTCTCCTCCGGAAATCCGTTCCGCTTAAATTTATTTTCTCTCAAAATAAAATCATCCCTGAAAAGTATAATACTTCCCAGGGATTTTTTCCAGATAATATGATACTACTGCTGCTATATTCTTTTTATTATTGCTCAGCGCAAAACCAGCTCCGGTTTAAAGTTCAGATAATCTCCTGATACCAGCTTATATTCAATTCCATCCACATAACCTTTGAAACTGTCATCATATCTTTTCTCTCCGTGACAATGTGAATAGATTACTTTCTCTGCGCCGTATTCCTGCGCCATTAATGTAAACGGACTTTCCATTTCTCCAATGCTTGTCGGCGGGTAATGAAGGAACATGATAAATTTCTCATATCCTGCAGCCTTCGCTGCTTCAAAGGAGCAACGCAGACGTTCCAGTTCACGGTCTCTGATCTTCAGAAAATGTTCGTAACTGTCTTTTCCTTCATAACAGTATCCTTTTGTTCCTACCAGTGCATAATCTTCATATGTATAAAAATTGTTCTGAAGAAATTCCAGTTTTCCTCTGAACATCTCATTCAACTTCTCTGTTTTCTTGGCATCCCAGAACATATCATGATTTCCACGGAGCAGAATTTTTCTTCCCGGCAACGCCATAATGAAATCCAGATCCGCCTGACACTCCTCCAGATTCCGTCCCCAGGAATGATCTCCGGTAATCACTACCGTATCCTGTTCTGTTACTTTCTTCTTCCAGTACTTCTCAATTTTAACTACGTGATTCTTCCATCTCTTGTCAAATACATCCATTGGTTTATGAACCATAAATGAAAGATGGAAATCACCGATTGCGTATAAACTCATTTTCTAAATATCCCTCCGCTTAATTGAGCTTAGAAATCTCTCAGCCAAATTTAATGTTTCTGCCTAAGCAACGTTCTTTCAATATCAGACGCTCTATTTCTTACCCAGCATCTTTCGCAGTACTTTCCTGTAAAAGAAAACTGTCAGCCCCGTAGCTGCGAGCCATCCAAACGGCCATGCCATCCATATTCCGGTACTTGCGAATTTCTGTGAGAAAATAAGCGCAAAAATAATTCTCAAAATCAGATCCGGAATCGTTGCCAGTACAAAATACAGCATTGCTCCGTATCCACGAATGATTCCGTCTGTCATAAGTTTCACCACGATCATCAGATACCACGGCGACACAATCCGCAAAAATGCCACACCTGCATCTAACGCGCCTGTGCTCTCTGCATTAAGAAACAGCCCCATCATTTGACGGCTAAAGCCGAAGTACAGGATTACAAATGGCACTGCAGTCATCTCTGACAATTTTAAGCCGGTTTTAAATCCCATTGGGATTCTCTCCGGTTTGCCCGCCCCCAGATTCTGTGCAGTATAACTGGACAGGCAGGAACCAAGTGTCATGAAAATATTAATAGCAAACGTATTCAGCTTGATCGCACCGGAATATCCTGCCACAACTGCCGAACCATACTGATTAATAATTGCCTGCACTACCAGATTTCCCACACTAAGTACACTCTGCTGCAGAATACTCGGCACTGCAATTGCCAGAATCTGTTTACATAATTTTGCATCAAATAGTGGCTGTTTTTCTGCTGTCATTGCACTGAGTCTGCGATACACAGTAATCAGAACCAAAATCGCAGAAATCCCCTGCGCAATAAAAGTCGCCCATGCCACACCACTGACTCCCCAACGGAACTTTGCTACAAACAGAAAATCCAACAAAATATTTCCCGCTGAAGAACCAAGCAAAAAATACAGCGGTGTCTTAGAATCTCCAAGTGCTGTGCAGACACCCGTACAGACATTGTAAAGCATCAGAAACAACAATCCGAACACATAAATCTTCAGATACAGTTCTCCATCTGCCAGAATATTCTCCGGTGTGCGAATCCACACCATCATACTCCTGCATGCCACACATCCAAACACAGTCAAAGCAATTCCAAGTACCCCGGATGCCGCAAATGCAGTAGTAACTGCTCTTCTTACTCCTTTTCTGTCACCTGCACCAAACAATCTGGATACAATAACCGAAGTTCCCAGATTCATTCCCACAGCAAACGCCATAAAGATCACAGTAATCGGATAAGACGCTCCAACCGCAGCCAGCGCATCCTCCCCTGCAAACTTACCTGCGATCATGCTGTCCGCAATGTTATAAATCTGCTGAAACATTACACTGAGCATCATCGGCAACAGAAAACGCCACAGCGTTTTGTCCGGATGCTCCTTTGTCAGATCTGTAACCACAATTCTCTCCTCCTCAGTAAAATCACATGAACTTTCCCAATCTCTTCTAATGAGCAGATATCAATAATATCTTTTACGCAAAATAAGACCGGAAGTCTGTGAAACCTCTGGTCTTATTATAGCAACATATAAGTTGAACAGGCAATAACCGTCTGTCCTTATTTATAAAACAATACCGCCCTTTTCAGGCGGCCGCTTCTATACAAATATTACTTCTTTAATCACTGTTTCTTATAAGGTTCTTAATGGAAACGTCTGGAATCCTTCAGAACCTGTACAACTGCAGAGGAATTTCCTGTCAGCATTGCGGAAGCTGCTGCAAAGTAGTCTGCATTGTTCATGATGTAATTTTTGAAACGTTCTGCTAAAGTTGCTTTTTTGTTCATAACTACTGTACTCATTTTTATCCTCTCCTATCATTTTTTATTTTCTTTGTTTTCCTTGTTACATCCTGTATTTTAGCCTTGTTTTTGTTATTAATCCAGTGCTATAATTAACTTATTTTACAACGATATTGACATTTCTCTTGCATTTAAATTTATTTTACTAATTACTGGATCTAAATTAAGCGGATAAAATCATCCGCTTCGCTACTTGCTCATAACCAAATAGCTGCACCGCATTGTATCAGAAGGCGCTTACACGCCTCCTGATACAAACAAGTCCCCCCTGATCATTACTTCTCGTAATTGAAGCAGGGGACTTACTTGATTTGGTTAAACACTCATGAAAGGAGCCGCATATGCCCAAAGCTTACCACGAAGCCTTACATCCCCTTGGAAATCTTGGAATCCAGGTTTCTATGTCTGCACTGGAAAGCCCCCATCAACCTCTACACTGGCACGAAGCTATGGAAATTTTATTTTGTCTGAATGGTGAAGTAACGATTCACGCAGGACATGACACAGTCCATCTTTCCCATAATCAACTTATTGTATTTGATTCCAGAGAAGTACACTCTATTCATTCCGGATCAAACCTGTACATGTTTCTCTGTATCCATGTAGATAAGAAACAGCTCTCTGTCTACTGCCCTGATCTGGAATTGTACAACATCAAATGTCGTCCACTTCCTCTGGATGACCCTAAATCCACACAATATATTCACCTGTGTCAACTTGCCCATGACCTGACACGCACAAATATAAAAGACGAAAATACCAGTGCCATGCGCTCTGACGGTACGGCTTTACTGATGCTTGCTGATCTGATACGATATTTTTCTGTTTATTCTCCGCCCGGAACTGCTGTTACACAAAAGCAGCCGAATGATACAATCCGCGAGATTATTACTTATGTAAATGAACATTATATGGAAAAACTTACACTTGATGACATATCTGTGCATACTGGTTTCACTAAAGAATATTTTTGCCGTTTTTTCAAACAGCATATGGGAATTACTTTCCTTCGTTATTTAAACGAAGTGCGAATTTCCCATGCCGGGCGGCTTCTGTCCACTACTGATCTGCCTGTATCTGAAGTAATGACAGAAAGCGGATTCACCAATCAGACAATTTTTAACCGTCTTTTCAAAGAACTGTATGGTATGACTCCTCTACAGTCACGAAACTATACGCGTCCAACTGAATCCTAACACTTACAGCTGGTCACTTCGTTTTTTAACCACACGCACTATATTGTCCGGCAGATTTATTACAACTGTCATAAGATGGAACTCCTTCGGCTTTATCTGGCAGTGTATTTAATCTGCTACAATGTATTTTATACTATTTAACCAAATTTTTTTAAAATATTTATTTAAATTTTGTCGGTTTAAAGTGTTAAAGTACTGGATTTTAAAATGACATCATGGTATACTTGATGAGAATGAAAAATGCCCGGAAAGCTTTTCAGATCATTGAAATATTGCTTAACAGTTCTCTTTGATCTAAGTAAAATCTACATGGTATTTATACGGAGGAAACCAATCATGTCAATCACAATCAATCACGAACTCCCTTTACCGGAGGTTCTGAAATCTCAGTACCCTCTCAGCCAGGAACTGAAAGAAATCAAGAAACAGCGCGATGAAGAAATCCGTCGTATCTTCACCGGTGAATCAGATAAATTTATTGTCCTTGTAGGACCTTGTTCCGCTGATAACGAAGATACTGTCTGCGAATATGTACGCAGACTGAAAGAAGTGGCAGATAAAGTATCAGACAAACTGATGATCATCCCACGAGTTTATACTAATAAGCCTCGTACTACCGGTGACGGATATAAGGGAATGCTCCATCAGCCGGATCCTGACAAAGCTCCTGACCTTCTTGCCGGAATCATTGCGATCCGTAAGATGCATATGAGAGTTATGCAGGAAACAGGACTTTCTTCTGCTGATGAAATGCTTTATCCTGAAAACCGCAGCTATCTGGATGATATCCTTTCCTATGAAGCGGTAGGTGCACGTTCTGTAGAAAATCAGCAGCATCGTCTCACAGCCAGCGGTATGGATATTCCGGTTGGTATGAAGAATCCTACTTGCGGTGATCTTTCCGTTATGCTGAACTCTGTTACTGCTGCTCAGCATCCGCATCATTTCATCTACAGAGGATGTGACGTGGAAACATCCGGGAATGATCTGGCGCATACCATTCTCCGCGGCGGCGTAAACCAGTACGGACAGACAATCCCGAATTATCACTATGAAGATCTGATGACTCTGGCTGCATTATATGCCAAGAAAGATCTCAAGAATCCTGCTGTTATTGTAGATGCCAACCACTCTAACTCCAACAAACAGTACAAAGAACAGATCCGTATCGTTACAGAAGTACTCCACAGCCGCAACTATAACCCGGATCTTAAGAAACTGGTCAAGGGCGTTATGATCGAAAGCTATCTCCTCGAGGGTCGTCAGGACATCAGCGACCACATGACCCCTGGATGCTCCATCACTGATCCATGCCTTGGATGGGAAGATACAGAACGCCTTATTTATGATATTGCAGAAAAATGCTGATATTTGTTACTAAAAATTTTCTGAAACATAAAAGCCAAATCAGCAAATAGCTTTGTTAAAACAAAATAACCGCTAGAAATCTTAATTTCCAGCGGTTTTAGCGTGCGTTAGAGGTTGCTGCGTGCCAGTGGCACGCGTTTAGCAACAACCGAAATGAAATGTAGATCGAACCCGTTCGAGTCCGAGCCGGACTCGAACAAAAAATAAGACAGCGCATCTGCACTGTCTTATTTTTTATTAGCGTGCGTTAGAGGATTCGAACCCCCGACCTTTTGGTCCGTAGCCAAACGCTCTATCCAGCTGAGCTAAACGCACATCCTTGTGAAGTTCTTATCTCGTGTCCCTCACAACAATGAGTATTCTACTCTATACCGGATCATTTGTCAACACTTTTTTTAAATTTTTTTATTTTTTTCTTTTGGTTGAAAAAAATGGATATTTAGAAACAATTCCTATTAATTCCGTCTAAGCGCCTCGATCGGACTGAGCTTCGCAGCTTTTCTTGCGGGATAGATTCCGAAGAATACACCTACCGCACAGGAGAATAATGTAGCCGCCATGATCGTGCTCAAACTAATTCCCGGAGTGATGGTCATTTCCATACTGCTACTTATGATAGAACATATTGCGTAACCTCCGATCACACCAAGTACTATCCCAATCAGTCCGCCCATTACAGTCAAGATTGCTGCTTCAGCAAGAAACTGCATCATAATGGATGAAGTTTTTGCCCCCAGTGACTTACGGATACCAATCTCTCTGGTACGCTCTGTTACAGATACCAACATGATATTCATAACTCCGATACCTCCAACCAGCAATGAAATGCCAGCCACAAAGGATATAAAAGCAGTTACCATATCCAGCATCTGGTTCATGGAGCTCATGATATCCTGAAAACTCTGTACCTGGAAATAATCTTCACCTGCACACTGATGTCTCTTTTCCAGCAGGCTTACCACTTTATCTGCGACACTCTGACTGTTCAGACTTTTATCCGCCTGTATACTCATAGAGAAGAAATAATCCGATGTCCCGGTAAATTCATTCATTGTCGTATATGGCACATTTACAGTTACCGGCATCCCGTCATAAGTATAACTTACAAAAGTTCCATTCTCTTTCTGTGTAGTCACACCACAGATCCTCAAACTCTTTGTCAGCCCATAGCAGTTCACATCCAGGCTCATTCCCACAACATCATCCGTACCAAAAAGTTTCCTGGCATCTGAGTCAGAAAGAACACAGACATTCTTTCCCTCCTGCACTTCATTCTCGCCAAAATAAACGCCATGCTTCATCGTTGCATTATTCAATAACTTCGCATCCGGTCCCTCACCTGTAACCATAAGAGTAAAATTCCCCTTACCAGTTGTAGTCTCACCATCATATGAATCCCAAACATTCACCCCTTCGATTCCGTCCAGCTCCCGGACTGCATCTACATCATCTGCAGTGATATATTCTTCCGCAGTCTGTGCATCGCTGCTCACGCTGATTGCAATCTGTCCTCCGCCAATATCATCGATCTCACTGTTCATCTGGTTCTTGGTTCCTTCACCAATGGAAACAATAGCAATCACTGAAGCAATACCAATAATAATACCAAGCATGGTCAGAAAAGACCTTCCTTTATTTGCCATGATATTATGGATTGCCATTTTAATATATTCATACAGATTACTCATCGGTATCCTCTCCTGACTGTTCAGAAACTGCCTGGACCTGCATTCCTTCTGTATAATCTCCAAGGTCAGAAATAACTTCCTCTCCCTCTTTGATTCCGTCCGTTACTTCTATATAGTCCTCTGAACTGATCCCGGTTGTAATATTCCTCTTAGTCACCAGTCCGTCCTCAATTACATAACAGAAAGATCCATCCTTACCGATATTAACCACTTCCACAGGAAGAGTCACTACATTCTTTGCAGATGCTGCATGAATCTTAACCTTGGCATCCACTCCCAGGAAAATATCCCCATCCGGATCATCAATACTTACCGTAGCAGAAATAACCGGTGTTCCTTTCTCATTCTGCACTGCTATATGACTCATCTTCGTTACAGTACCCTGATAAGTATTATCTCCCAGTGTAATCTCCGCATTCTGGCCTTCTTTCACAGTGTCATAATCATATTTGGAAAGTGTCACATCTACGCTTGCCTTATCTGTATTCTCAATAGTAAACAGCTCCATTCCCTGTGAAACTGCTGCCCCCTGTTTAATATCAGCCTTGGAAATAATTCCGTTAAATTCTGCAGTAATTCCTTTCTTTCCCTCCTCTACCAGCTCTTTGGCAGATTTAGTATCCAGTTCAGCAAGATTGTCTGTGACTTTCAGCTTTTTCTTTTCCTCTTTTGTCAGACTTGTAGAATCTGCATCAGCAACAGCTTTCTCTGAAGCCAGGTCAGATTGAAGCTCTGCAAGCTCATCACTGGCAGCCTCCAGCGCACTTTCCAGAGCGGAAGTATCTGCTGTCACAGTACCCGTATCATTCCCGCTATAATCATAAGCATCTGATGGCTCATTATTTTCATCGCTGTAATCTATATCTGTTCCATCAGTAAATACCCCTGAATAATCAGAACCACTGCCTGTAAAATCAGAAATCACCGGTATCTTCGGCACCTGCAGTTTATAATCATCATAAGCCTGCTTTGCCTGCTGCATTGACAGCTGTGCCTGTGTTCTGGCAGTTTGCGCAGCATTCAATGCCTGCAGATTATCATCTGAAGGATCTGCCTGCCATGTGGCAAATGCTATCTGATATGCGGTATCTGTCTGATTATAATCTCTCTGGGCCTGGTTATACTGCGTATTCAAATCTGACAGCTTCTGCTGATATTGAGGCAGTGTCTCTGTTTGATATGTACGGAGTGCAGATTGATACTGGTTCTGGATCTCCTGTTGTTTCTTAGCTTCGGCCTGAGCTTTTGCCTGGGCTGCCTGCTGCTGTGCCTGGGCCTGAGCTGCCGTCTGGGCAGATGCCTGCGCTGCTGCCTGACGCTGTGCCGCAGATGTGGCTGCTGATATCTGAGATTTCAAAGATGCCACATAAGCCTTTTTATCTTTAATCTTTTTCTCCAGTTCCCTGACTTTTTTCTTTGCATCCTTTTGTTTCTTCTCTGCTTTATCCGATTTGTTTCTTGTATCTTTTGTATCATATTTCGTTGATTTTAAATTCAGTTCTGCTTTCTGGTTGTCTTTTTCAAGATCCTCTGTATTAAATTCAATCAGCTTTGTGCCCTTTTCTATTACATCTCCCTGTGAAAAAGCAACTGTTTTCAGCTCCGCATTTACAGGTGAATAATAAGTCTTTTCTTCTTCGCTTCCTACGGTTCCCGTAGCATCTACGATTTCTTCAACATCTCCGATCTCAGCTGTCACTACCGGTACCTGTGGAATCTGCTCCTCCTTTGAATTTCTTTGCCCGGCCACTGTAACTCCGCCGGCAATTACCAGAACAGCTGCTGATCCTATGATAATTTTCTTTTTACTTTTCTTTTTTTTCATAATTTTTTGTTTCTGCCTCCTCATGAATCAAACAGATAAAATCATCCGCTTCGCTACTTGCTCATAACCGTACATGATATATAAAAATATATATGTTTACATCACCATCACGTGTTATCTTTTGTTTATGCATCCAGCTGATTCTTTACATATTCTTTTTTTCCGTAGTTCTTATTTATGAAATCTGACTCTATCTTTCCATCAATGATCCTCACCACACGTCTCGCCTGAGCAGCGATCCCATTATCGTGAGTGATCAGTATAACCGTTTTTCCCTGCTTGTGCATATTCTTGAGAATCTGCAGAATCTCCTTACTGGAAGCAGAATCCAGGTTTCCCGTAGGTTCATCTGCCAAGATCACCGGAGGCTGTGCTGCCAGTGCACGGGCAATGGCAACTCTTTGCTGCTGCCCTCCGGACATCTCATTTGGTTTATGATCCATACGTTTCTCCAGCCCAACCATTGTCAGCGACTCTACTGCCAACTTATGTCTGGTTTTCCTGTCTACTCCTCTGTACACGAGAGGAAGTTCCACATTTTCAATCGCGGTAAGATTAGAAATCAGATTAAATCCCTGAAAAATAAAACCTATTTCCCTGTTTCTGACTTCTGACAATTCATTATCCTCCATAGTAGAAACATCCGTGCCATTCAGGAAATATTCCCCGGAAGTCGGCACATCCAGACATCCCAGCATATTCATAAATGTAGACTTTCCTGACCCGGACTGTCCGATAATGGCAACAAATTCTCCTTTATCAATTTCCAGATTAATATGATCCAGAGCCCGCACCTCATTCTCACCGGGATTATATATTTTACACAAATCTTTTACTCTGATCAGCGCTTCTTTCATTTTCTCCTCCATTCACCCTGCCCCCCTCGACAGATCAGGCAGCATGTTTCTGATCAATTCCACAGCCTGCCTGTCAAAAAAGGACAGGCCCCGGTCTCCCAAAAGCTCTGTCCTTATCTGCGGAATCTGCAAGCCTCTGTTAATCATAACGACACAGGCACTGCAATTTCTTCATATTTTTCTTATACTGGCTCCCCGAATTACAAATCTCTTTATAACCCTTCTGATCAAACAGATATTTGCAAATCTCAGGGAAATTATTCATTTTACTTAAGATTCCTGACCAGGAAAACATTCCTATACTTTATGCATCAAGCAGAAATGCTTTGTATGCTTTCTTTGCTTCGTAAACATCTGCTTTGCTTGTAATCTCCCAAGGAGCATGCATGCTCAGCACTGATACACCACTGTCAATAACTTCCATTCCATAAAGTGCTGCGATATAAGCAATTGTTCCACCGCCACCGACATCTACTTTACCAAGCTCAGCAGTCTGGAATGCAATCTCATGTGTGTCAAAGATGTTTCTTACTCTGGCTACATATTCCGCATTTGCATCATTCGATCCGGATTTACCTCTTGCTCCGGTAAATTTGTTCAGAACAATACCACGTCCAAGATAAGCTGCATTCTTTTTCTCAAATGCTTCTCCATAAGATGGGTCATATCCTGCACTTACATCTGAAGAAAGCATGCTGCAGTTCTTCAGTGCTCTTCTTAATTTCAGATCACTATAGCAGCCCATTGCATCCAGAAGTTCCGCTACTGCATTCTCAAAGAAACGTGACTGCATTCCTGTTGCACCTACGCTTCCAATCTCTTCTTTATCTACAAGCAGACAGCAGGAGGTACGTTTCGGTGCTTCCATCTCCAGCATTGCAAGCAGTGATGTATAAGCACATACTCTGTCATCCTGTCCATAGGCAGCAATCATACTTCTGTCCAGACCACATTCCCTTGCCTTACCTGCAGGTACGATCTCAAGTTCTGCTGAAAGGAAATCCTCTTCTTCAATATCATATTTCTCTTTCAGGATATTCAGTACATTCTGCTTTACTGCATCTTTCTTTTTGTCATCCGGGAGATCTTTCAGAGGTCTGCTTCCGATCAGAATGTCAAGGTTCTCTCCTTCAATCACCTCTGCTGCTTTTTTCTGCATCTGTTTTCCTGCAAGATGAATCAAAAGATCTGTGATATATACAATCGGATCATCCTCATCTTCACCGATATTTACTTCTGCTACACTTCCATCTTTCTTTACTACTACGCCGTGGATTGCAAGCGGAAGAGTTACCCACTGATATTTCTTAACACCGCCATAATAATGAGTATCCAAATATGCCAGATCCGTATCTTCGTACAGTGGATTCTGTTTGATATCAAGACGCGGAGAATCAATATGTGCTCCCAGAATATTCATTCCTTTCTCGATATCTTCCTGTCCGATGTGAAAAAGTGCAATAATTTTCTTCATACCTACTACATAGACTTTATCTCCGGCTTTCAGTTTTTCACCTTTAGCAGCTCTCTCTTCCAGAGATTCATATCCTGCTGCCTGAGCTTCTTTGACAATCTGTGTCACACATTCACGTTCCGTTTTTCCTGCATCAAGGAAATTACGATATAATTTTGCCACTTTTTCTAATTCTTTTTCTTCCGCTTCTGTATAAGAAAGCCATGCATTTCTACGTTCCATTTGTGGTTCCGCCTTTCTATCTGACTTTTGTTCATAGTATTGCTTTCTTTATTATAAAGCATCCTGCTTGATTTTTCCATATAATAAAAATTGTGGTTATCCAATGCTGAAAATGATTTACTGTTCATACTCTACTTTTCTGGGGTATACAAGCCAAAATTCCATTGCCCCATGCAACCTGGAATGAATTTTATCCTCATTAATGAAAATGTTACTCTGTATTCGTACAACTGGACAATTTCCTATCCTTCTATTATAGTTAATATGATGTTATAATTGTCGGTCGAATATTTGCAATCCCCATTCATTACTTACTTGATTTGGATAAAATAGATATTCCGCTATGATTGTTGCTAACATATGTCATTGGCATACAGCACTCTAAAAAATTTTATAACATAATATATGAACAATAAACAGGAGGTTTCACCATGAACAATTCAGAAGAACTGCGCCGACAGCTCCATTCCATAAATCGAAAAAGTTATCCAGCATACAAAAGTCTGAAAGGAGTCTATCATTTCGGAAACTATTTTTTATCCATTGATCATGTCCAGGGGGATCCTTTCGCCTCTCCCTCTCATATAAGTATCCATATTTCCCACCAGAATGCTCTGTTTCCTGCAGAATATTATAAAGATGCGCTCACCCGGACAACTCTCTGCGATTATCTCACACGTCAGTTTGAAAAGCAGATCAATCAATTCAGTTTCCGTGCAAAGGGTTCAGGTAAAAGCGGCCTGCTCGCTGTCAGTCACTGCGGTCAGGAAATTCTCACAAGAACAGCCTGTGAAATAAATGAAAACGGAATCACTGCCCGTTTCTTTGTGGGATTTCCCGCCAATGGCCGTACTATCAATGCTACAGAACTGGAAAAAATCCTTTTTGACTTTCTGCCTGTCTGTATCAAAAAATCTTTTTTCTATTCCAGTCTGAATGCACAGGAACTTCGTGACTATATTGAACTTGCCGAAGACCAGGCATTTATTCGCAGGGAACTTTTAATCCGGAATCTCTGTGCCTTTGTTGCAGACGGTTCTATTCTTCCGAGAGAAAGCGGCATTTCCTCCCGCCCACTGAAAGATTCCATTCGGTTCACATCCCCGGAAAGCCTGCGTATTTCCATAAATCTTCCACACAAGGGAACAATCACCGGAATGGGCATTCCAAAGGGAATCACATTAATCGTAGGTGGCGGTTACCACGGAAAATCTACTCTTCTGAATGCCCTTGAGCTTGGTGTCTACAACCATGTTCCGGGTGATGGCCGCGAATACGTGATTACAGATGACACAGCCGTCAAGCTGCGTTCCGAAGATGGGCGCTTTATTAAAGATGTTGATATTTCTCTGTTTATCAACGATCTTCCAAATAAAAAAGATACCCATTGCTTCTCTACCCTGGATGCCAGCGGCAGTACCTCTCAGGCCGCCGGTATCGTAGAAAGCATGGAAGCCGGCAGTCATCTTTTTCTTCTTGATGAGGATACCTCTGCCACAAACTTCATGGTACGCGACGCCTTTATGCAACAGATTATCCAACGTGAAAAAGAACCGATCACTCCATTTCTTGAACGTGCCCGTGATCTCTACGAAAAAGCCGGAATCTCCACGATTCTGGTCGCCGGCAGCTCCGGCGCATTCTTTCATATCGCAGACACAATCATACAAATGGATAACTACGTTCCGAAAGATATCACGACATCTGTCAAAAAACTCTGCAGTCAGTATCCTTTACCGGAGATTCAAGTTCCTGAGTTTCATGTCCCCGAGAATCACCGTGTTATGACAAAAGTCTCTGTCTCCAGTCATTCCCATCGAACCGGTCATGGAAATTCCAAAAATGACAGACCTGAGCGTTTAAAAACCAAAGTCTCTAAAACAGACAGTTTTTCCCTTGGAAAACAGGAAATTGATCTTCGCTACACAGAACAGCTTATTGATACAGAACAAACCGCCTCCTTAAGCCTCCTTTTAAAATATGCCGTTGAACACTTAGTCGACGGAAAACGTACTCTGTCCGAAATCGTAGAATATCTGCAGAAAAACCTAACTCAATATGGCCTGTCTTTCTTTGCAGACAACCAGAATATTGCCTGCGGCTATGCAGTTCCGAGAATTCAGGAAATCTACGCCTGCTTTAACCGCTACAGACGACCTTAACAATATTCTATATGCAGACTTGCTTCTGTACTTGTGGAAGGAATTGGAGCAATATAACAAAATCACCGCTTCTCCGGCGATCTTGTCGGTTAAGCGGTGATTCACTGTTCATTTTACACTTTTTAGGGAAAGGAAAGATTTTCTCTTAAGGTCTGTCATTTCCTTAAGATGTAAATATCATAACCTATAAATGTGAGAGAAATTTGTCTAATTTCTAATAAAATTATAAAATTTATTAAAAAATAGCAAAGAATGTTGATTTTACGGGATTTCTGGAACATAGATCTTAGTTTTACCCCATTCTTACCCCGATCCGCTTACTTTATTCCTTCCCCAAACTGTCACCAGTTATACTGCTGATATAACCATCAATATCCTGCACAATACAATTATCTCCCATTGTGTGCAACGATTCAAAATACCCCAAATCACTCTCAAACTATACCCATTTATTACCTTCACATAATAAATCTCAGCCACAATAAACTAAAAGTACCTGACAATCCCTAATAAAACCTATTTCATAAATTATTCCAATAAAATCAATGCTTTCCAGATTTTTATATAGAAAATAACCGTACGTAAATAATAAGCAACACCACCGGTACGTCATATAGATTTTTACAAGAAGCGGTTGCATCTGCATTTTTATCAGTTATAATATTAAATAGATGTATACTTGTATTCAGGTATACAATGAAAGGTTAAGAAAGAGGAAAATAGATGTTTAGAAAAATAGATAAAACCTGCACATTTAACGATGTTCTGAAACAGATCATCGAGAAAATACAGACCGGAGAGCTGAAACCCGGGGATGCCCTTCCTGCTGAACGTATTCTGGCAGATGAGTTTGGAATTTCCAGACCTGCATTGCGTGAAGTGCTGAAGGCTCTTTCCCTGCTTGGAATCACAGTCAGTGTACACGGAGGTGCCAATTATATTGCCGCAGATCTCCGTAACTGTCTCACTGAACCATTATCTATTCTGTTCCAGATGTATAACAGCAAAATCCAGGACGCACTGCAGCTTCGAGGTGCACTGGAAAGCAAAGCAGCTTTTCTTGCTGCCCAAAATTGTACCCCGTTGGATGCTGCTGAACTTCAACTCATTATTGCCAAACTGGACAGTACACAGGATGAAAAGATCCGCGGTGATCTGGACCGTGACCTTCATCTGAAAATTGCACAAATTTCAGCTAATCCGTTGATCCTGAGTGTGTTAAATGCTTCCTCACAGCTTACCGAAAACATGATTACCGGCATCCGCTCATATTTCATGCAAAAGAACAGCACAGCCCCTGAAATCGACTCACAGCATGCTCGTCTCGTCCATGCGATCACTGACAAAGATGCATCTCTTGCAGAAAAAGTTATGAATGAACATATGCATACTATCGAACGACTCTTAAGTGAAATCAGCATTGATGAACTTATAGACACAAACACTATCTCTGGTAATATATCTGGAATTACTTCAGATGCAATTCAATAAAATACTTTTTGCCCATAAACAATTTCTCTGAAATAATTTTCATTTACAGTCACTCGGCTATGAGTAATCCGTATTTGCAACTTGCTTATAGCCGAATAACTGCTCCACAGTTTATCAGGAAAAATTATACTTCTCCCGATACAAACAGATCTCCTCCTTATTTCCTATTCCTATCCCCTTATCTTCACTATGGTATTTTGTCCCTTCATCTTCGATTTCACCATATGTTTTTTCTTTTCTACACATCTGTTTTTATAGCTTTCGACTCGTCGATGTAAATTTCACACATCAGTCTGGCACCGGTCTTAAATCCTATAGCAAAACTTTCCTCCAGTTCCTGCGGATAAATTTCCAACTGTTTATCCATTAATAAATCCAGTTCCTCTGCCAATTCTCCACTTAACTTAGCTCTAAGTTCCCGATAACACTGATATGCCGCTTCTTTCTTCTCTTTACAAAGATTCCCTGCAATTTTCGATATTACTTCATTATCTGCTTCGTTATCTTTATTCATATACACATCATACAGTTTCTGAATCACACTTTTCATAAATTCTATTCTTGCTCTCTAAAACATTTATTAATTTACTGCATTCCTATAATATAAGCCTTCCCCGTTTTATAGCCTATAAACACTCTCTTCATTTAGTAATACTTATATGTATTATAAATTTGTGGTATATCAATGTCAATCCCGTGTAATTATACTTTATATTATAACGTTATATCCGTTACTGTTTACACTGATTTCAGTAACACACTTCTTGATGCATCAGAATAAATCATACTATACAGGAGGGATAAGCATGCCAAATGACGATTTTATTGTCCGGCCAAAATATACAGACAAAAAAGAGGATAAATCCATTACCATGACCATTCGACTTGAAAGAGAACTTCAGGAAGAATATGATAAATTATCAGCGAAAAGCGGGCGTTCCAGAAATGAACTAATGTGTATGGCACTTCGTTATGCTCTCAATAATTTGAAATTTGTAGAATAAATCCTGTCCATTATAATTATATATACCATTAATTACCAAACTCCCTATTTCTAGCAATTACTCACAGTATTTTGTGCTATTTGCCATTGGGTGTTACTGGAAATATCTGAATAAATGAATAGTTATTCAATTATTGTATAAAATAATGTTATAATTGACGAACTGGCACTTGTAGATATACAATTATTACAACAATAGAAACAAATTATCTGACATTAACTTTTTACTGAATTAAAATCTTATTGCTCTATTTATCAAATGCAGCACACCGTACTTGAATTTGTCCATATTTAGAAAGGATTTCAATTCTTTCTAATACATTTTAGAGCAACTATTCAGTTATAGGCAGATAAAATTATCCGCCTAACTAATTCTATGGTAATCCGTTTCCATGTGTCTCTGTCAATTTCAGGTATATAGGTAATATATATCTGACACCAGGTAAACCTTTTTACCCGCCTTATTTTATGCAAGGAGGTTGTTTTATGCATTCATTATCAAATTCCAGTCAGGGAAACACTTACACAATTAAATGGATGTTCGGACTGCCAGAAGTTATGAAGACTATGCACGATATGGATATTCATGAGGGCAGCACAATCCGCGTTCTCCAAAAGTTCCATGACTCACTGATCATTTACTCATCAAACCGAAAGATCGTTCTCGGAAATGAAGTCGCAGACAGAATACAGGTTTAAATTGTAAACCAAAAATGAAGCAGACACTCTGATATGTAGACAAAATCCTACATACCATCTTTGTCTGCTTCATTTTTATTTTAGCCATTCCTGCGTTGCAGTCACGGTTGCTGTCAAATTCGTAAGAAAAGACACATTATAGAATTTTAGACATAAAAAAAACTTTGATTTCTCAAGGTTTTTCATGCCGCAGACCGGAATCGAACCGGTACGGGAGTATAAGTCCCGCAGGATTTTAAGTCCTGTGCGTCTGCCAGTTCCGCCACTGCGGCATATGGAACCTATAGGGCTCGAACCTATGACCCTCTGCTTGTAAGGCAGATGCTCTCCCAGCTGAGCTAAGATTCCATATCCATATGCAATTTACTAAACTCGTTAGCTCATTGCTAACGACCCAGAAGAGACTCGAACTCTCGACCTCCGCCGTGACAGGGCGGCGCTCTAACCAACTGAGCCACTGGGCCAAAATAACTGAAAAGTGGACCTTCGGGGACTCGAACCCAGGACCGACCGGTTATGAGCCGGTTGCTCTAACCAACTGAGCTAAAGGTCCAAAAAGCCGATGATCGGACTCGAACCGATAACCTGCTGATTACAAATCAGCTGCTCTGCCAATTGAGCCACATCGGCATGTTGTAACAGAATCAAGCCTCAGAATACACATTTCATTATTTAAATGACTCCAAGGGGATTTGAACCCCTGTTACCGCCGTGAAAGGGCGGTGTCTTAACCGCTTGACCATGGAGCCAAAAATTAAATTGTAAATACTCGTTTCCGAGAACTCCCCCTGTTGGACTCGAACCAACGACACTGCGGTTAACAGCCGCATGCTCTACCGACTGAGCTAAGGAGGAATAAAGGTTTGCACCTTCAAAACTACATACATGTTGACATTTCCTTGAGATCATTACTTCCTGCGATTTCTTGGTCAAGCCCTCACCCGATTAGTAACAGTCAGCTCCATGCATTACTGCAC
>CAKRWH010000040.1:0-16813 GCA_934416185.1 uncultured Blautia sp.
ACAGACAGAAAAGTGCAGGGAGATAAAACGCGCGATCGTTGCATGGTCAGGGGCCGGCATACCTTCCAGGAGATACAAAAGGCACTTACCAGACGAACCGGATCATCAGATGGAATAGAAATCTCTAAATCTAGCGGAAGTCTGATTTGATAATACAGAGAAAATGAGGTATAATCTTTCTGTATTATTTTGTTTAGTAGCATAAACTGATTATACCACAAACGCCGGGCTTTTCGAAGTCCGGCGTTTTGTGTTGGATATAAAATGAGCTGCCGCACGTTAGTGCGACAGCCCCTTAACCTTCTGAAAAAAGATATAGTCCCCTATTTTACTGTTACTATTATAACTAATTTTTGTTTCCCTGATTTAACTGTAACTCTCACCTTTCCTGATTTCAGACCTTTTACCACACCTCTGGTACTTACAGATACTTTCTTTTTATCAGAACTCATGTATGTGATCTTTTCTCCTGCTGTAAATGGTGCAAGAACCGGTTTTAAAATTGTTGTTTTTCCCTTTTTCAGGGTAATGGTCTTAGGCAGACCGGATATTCTTGTCGTTTTTACTGTACTGCTCTGGACTTTGACTTTGATTTTTTTGCTCAGTCCGCTTTTCAGTTTTACAGTTACAGTTGTTGTTCCTGTTTTATTCTGGGCAGTCAGTTTACCGCTGCCGGAAACCTTTACTATCTTTGTATTGGCAGATTTCCAGGATGTTACTTTATCTCCCTTTGCCACGGTAACCTTCAGTCCTGAAGTCTGCTGTCTGGTTTTCAGTGTAATGGATGATACATTTACCTTTAACACTGGTTTCAGTTTTACAATTGAAACCTTTTTCTCATATCCACATACAGAGCAGGTTTTCACTTTTTCCCCTGTCTTGAAGACTGTTGGCTGTTTGATTGTCTTATATTGGCCATAAGAATGCTGATGTACTTCTCCTGTATCCTGAATTGTCACTCTGATATCTTTGCGCAAAGAAGTTCCCGGAATCTTCACGATCACGGTTGCCTCTCCCTGCATGATTCCCTTTACAGCGATCTTCCAGGTTCCTGTTCCCGTTTTCTGCACCCTGACAATCTGCAGAAATTCTTCAAAGGAAGACTGTATTTCCGGTGTCAGGTTATCCGTTTCACTTCCTGCTTCTCTATTCAGTTTCAAATCAAATTGTACGATTCCACCGCATGCTGTCTGAATATTTTCTGGTACAGATAATGTTATATCTCCTGTATTTCGAGCCTGATATTTCACAGGTTTCACAGCAATCTGGCTGTAACTTACTACAGTTCCCGGAATATTGATGCTGCAGGTTTCTCCTGTTTTCAATGTTTTATCTTTAAACCGGAAAGTATAAGTATCTGCATATACAGTTCCGTCCAGGCTGGTCTGTGAGGTATCATATTCCAGAGTATAAGATATATTTCTGCCCTGTACATCTTTCAATGCAACAGCATTTACTGTATCCGGTGTCATATATTTCGTAAATCTGATCGTAACATGATCTTTCTTTGTTTCAGTCCAGAAAACTTCCGGTTTCTGTATTGATCTCATGCTGATATGAACTTCTGTCTGGGGCGGCGGTACTTCCATCCAGTCGCTGTATGCCGTCTCATACCCTTCCTTTTCATATTTAACCTGCCAGGTTCCTTCCGGCACATCCCAGGAATAGGTTCCATCCATATCCGTCATGACAGGATTATTTTGGTCATATTCCTTCGCATTCCACAGGACGGTTTTTCCATTCTTATCTTTATAGTAGACTGTGGCTGTTACATCGCTCAGACGGTTATCTGTTACTGCTTCATATACATATCCGCTTGGGTCAATAATCCACGACAAAGGAGTGGTGATAAAAGTTTCAATCAGGCTGTCTCTTGCACCTGCCCAGCCCTTTTCTTCCAGAAGGTCTGCAACATACCCCAGTGATTTGGACAATGCCCAGCATGCAGCCCATGCTCCAACATTACCAGTTGACATTTCAGCACCTGCAGCCACGTCAAAAAATGCTCCAAAATATCGCATCAGAAGGACTGTAGTTGCTAAATCTTTTGCATCCTGAACCGCCTGTTTTTGAGCTTCCGACATCCCCGGGCGAATCTGCATATCCAATTCCCACATTTTGCCCATATATTTATAAGTTGCTTTGCCCGCATCGTAAGCAAAATCAATAATCGAAGATGCAGATTCTGTAGGTGTCATATCCCCAAACTCAGAAAACAGATAATAGGTCAAATCATCTTCTGCTACAGTTTTGATAGAGGACTTGAATACCCAGGTCTTGAAAGTATCTGTCATATCATCATACTGGACAGTGATATAATCAGCATAATTATCCTCTGTATGCAAGATATAATATTCAGCACCATTGACAACATATTCTTTAGAGAGATTTTTCAGAAGATCCGTTATATCAAATCCCCCCGAAGCACCTGCCGCAAAGATTTCTTCGTCCCTGTCGGCAGAGAATTCCTCAGTCTCCAAACTTCTACCCTGGTTCTGAACATATCCATTCTTCACCAGATATTCATACAACTCTTGGGCAGAAAAATCATTATATTCATAAATAATCTGATTTCCGTCCTTCAACGTTGCCACGCAGCTTAATGAATTTTCGTCGAAATCCAGAATCTCCAGCTTTTCATCTGAAAAATCATGCTGCTTTTTATAATCATTTATAATCTTATGTCCGGCATCTTCATCTTTCATATTTTGGATCTCATCATATGTCAGATTATATTTTACACCGATGGTTCCCGGTACATAACTGCTGTTACTGCCGTCAAATTTTCCGCTGGTGACATAACAGCCTTTTGTATTATTCCATTCTGCCTTCAGATATTTAACAGTTCCATTTCTTGTACTTGTCACATACAGATTATTAATTTTTTCCCTGTTACTCATCTTTACGGTAAATGTATATTCGTAATTTGGATTAAAAGTAATGGTATTCTGAAGCTGTGTCTTATCTGTCAGGTCAAACACTCTGTTATAATAATTCATACTGGAATCATGTCCCCAGTAATAAAGCTTCAGTTCTTCCAGAATAGGACTTTTTTCAGAATACACAACATTCGCTGTTTGTTCAATAGTTCCGCTTTCCGTTTCTGCAGTTACTTTAATCTTATAGGAAGTATCATCCTTTGGATTGCTTACTTTCAGGATTTTGCTGTATTTACCTGCTTTCGAGCTGAATACAGTGCCACAGGATTCTCCATCAATATAGAAATTCAGCTTACTGCTTCCCGGAGCGGTTCCAAATACTTCAAATTCTGCTTTATTAATTTCAGATGGCGCTTCCAGAGTCATTACTGGCAGATCAGAATCAATACAGTCAATAAAATCCGTGCCCTTCTGATCCTCATAAGTATAAGAAAGTTTCGCCAGAGTAAACAGATTTCTGGACTTACTTGGATTTAATGAAAATCTTACTGTTTGTGATACATCTTTTACGGGAACAGACAGAATACTGTTTCCGAAAGTATAATCTGTACACTTCTTTCCGCCAACCATAATGGTCTGTTCCAGAAGAGTCATATCAGAAGGTATTACAAACTGCAACTGCATTCCCGATACTTTCTCTTTCACACCTTCCTTCAGTTCATACACTGCGATCAAATCTATATAACCGCTGCTTCCCGCAGCATTCGTAGTGTAGTAGGATTTCTCTGTATTCAGCACCTTTCCATCTTTATTTTCTGCATCTGTAATATATACAGGAATGTCATGTTTTATTGCATATTCTGCTGCATAGGCTGTACTTTTACAATAGATCACCACATTACTGCATCCATCAAATACATCGTCTTCAATTTCAACTGTACTTTCCGGAATATCAATCCTGTTCAAAGAAGTGTCATTGTCAAAAGCCTGATTCTTCAGTTCCGTCAAACCGTTTCCCAGAACAGACACATATACCAGATTCCTGCACTGTCTGAATGCACGGTAGCCGATCTGTCTAACTGTTTCCGGTATCTTCACAGTTATCAGTCCATCACAGTCCGCAAAGGAATATTCTCCGATCTGGGTCAGACCGCTGTTTAATTCAATTTCAGGGAGACCTTTACATCCCTCAAATGCTGCAGTTCCAATAGTCTTTAATGTAGCCGGCAAAATCACATATCTTAAGTATGACGCATTCTGGAAAGTTCTGTCCGGAATCTTCGTTACCCCTTCCGGAATCACAATCTTTTTCAATTTTCTGTTATTGCTCCAAATATCGCTACCTGCCATTTTAAGATTCATAGGATAACTGCATGAGGTCAGCTCTGTACAGTCTGCGAACGCACGATAACCGATATTTTCTACACTGTCCGGAAGAATCATCTCCTTCAGACCTGTACACCCTGCAAATGCATACTCTCCCACAGAAGCCACCTGATCCGGGATATTAATCTGTGTAATTCCACTGCAGCCTTCAAATGCTGCATTTCCAATAGTTTTCAGACTGTCCGGAAGTTTTATATTCTGAAGACAGGACGCACTGTGAAATACATGAGGTGCCAGAGTTTCCACTCCTTCTGGAACAATTATTTCTGTCAGATTTTTATCTCCCTGAAATGCATTATCAGCTCCGGAAGTCAGGGATTTCGGATAATTAATCTTTTCCAGCGCATCACATCCAGCAAATGCCCTGTATCCATAACTTTCCAGTCCATCCGGAAGTACCAGTTCTTTTATACCGGTACATCCATAGAAGGCATATTCTCCGACAGATGTTACATGCTCCGAAATCTGTATCTGGCTAATTCCGCTGCAGCCCTCAAACGCGGCATTTCCGATTGCCTGCAGGCTGTCCGGAAGTGCAACTTTCTGCAGATAAGATGCACTGTGAAATGCATGAGGCGCCAGGGTTTCTACTCCTTCCGGAACAGTTATTTCTGTCAGATTTCTATCTTCTTCAAATGCATTATCGGCTCCATTATTCAAAGATAACGGATAATTGATCTTCTTCAGATTCACACATTTTGCAAATGCACGATAATTATAATAATTCAGGCTGTCAGGCAGATGCAGTTCTGTCAGACCGATACACTCATAGAAAGCATATTCTCCGATTCCTTTCATCTGAATCGGTAATTGTATTTCTTTCATAGACGTACATCCTCTGAATGCTTCATTCCCGATATACTCTGTATCTGCACCCATCCTTACAGTAGTAAGAACTGTACAGTTTTTAAAAGCTGCTGCACCTATTGTAGTCAGTTCTGACGGCAGAATGATCTCCTTCAGTTCCCGATTGTTCGCAAACACAGAATTTCCAAGTTCTTTTACTGCATATCCTTCTATCTGTGCAGGGATTACTACTTTATTTCCGGTTCCTTTAAATTTCGTAATCCGGATATCGTTTCCGTTTATCTTGCTGTACTCAAAATCTTCCTGTGGATTTTCCTGTCCTTTTTCACAGATTTTGGTTCCTGTAATATCAACGGCAGCCCCATCCGCAGTACTGTCTATATAGGAAAACTGGAACTGATACTCCTCATGCCAGAAATAAATTCTGTAGTTTCTGTCTTTTACAGCTCTGTTATAGCTCCATCTTCCATCACTGTCTGTATATGTCTGAGTTTCTGTTTTTCTCCCATCTTTATCATATATGGAAACAAAAACCTTTTCGATTCCTTTTCCTGTCTGATCTGTTACTTTTCCCCAGATCATAGCATCCTCAGAATCCAGTCTCTGTGCCATAAAACTGAAACCGTTTTTCTCTGCCCACTGCTGAGCATAAGTATCTGCTTCTCCGTAAATAGTCAGCTTATTTTTATCACAGTTTCTGAATCCTTCTGAAATTTCTTCTACATTTCTGCCAATCCATATCTTCGCCAGACTGGTACAGTTCTCAAATGCGCGATATTTAACAGAAGTGACCGAATCTGGCAGAACAATCCTTTCCAGTGCACTGCAGCCTGTAAATGCAAATTGCCCTATAGTGGTCAACGTAGAAGGGAGACTAATATCTGTAAGATAAGCGGCACTGTCAAATATATGATCTGGAAGAACTACTACTCCTTCTGGAACTTCCATACTTTTGAGACTGGTACAGTTTTCAAAGCACCTGGATCCTGACTGAGTCAGCCCTGCCGGATAATGAACTTTTCTGAGTGCTGTACAATTGGAAAATGTCCGGTAACCCATAGATGTCACACTGTCAGGTAACTGCACTTCTTTTAAAGTGCAGCAGCCATAAAACGCATATTCTTCCAGAGAAACCACACCATCAGGAATAAGAATTTCCCGCAGATCACTGCAGTTCTGGAATGCTGCATTTTTTATCTGTTTCACACTGTCAGGCAACTGCACATTCTGCAGACAGGATGCCCCGTTAAACGCGTGAGGTGCAATTGTTTCTACACCGTCCGGTATTATGATTTCTGACAGCTTTCTATCATTCTGGAACGCATTGACCGCTCCCTCTTCCAGTTTCAGCGGATAATTAATACTTTCCAGAAGTTCACAATCAGAAAATGCGCGATAACCATAACGTCTTAATCCATCCGGCAGTATCAGGTTTTTCACATTTTTACAGCCCTGAAATGCATATTCTCCAATCTCCGTCACACTGTCAGGAATATCTATTTCTGTCAGCCCACTGCAGCCCTGAAGTGCAGCATTTCCTATCTTTTTCAGTCCAGCTGGAAGAACAATCTTTTTCAGATATGATGCATCCTGGAAGGCTCCGGATGCCAATGTCTTCACGCTTTCCGGCACTGTGATTTCTGCCAGTTTTACATCATTCTGAAACGCTCCAGATGCCCCACTGACAAGAGAAATAGGGTAATTAATTTTTTTCAGATTACTACAGTTTGCAAATGCCCTATACTCATAACTGGTCACACGGTCAGGTAACTGAATTACTGTCAGACCTGTGCATCCATAAAATGCATATTCTCCAATTCTGTTTAACTGTATCGGAAGGTCTATTCTTTCCAGCGAAGTACATTCCTGGAAAGATGCATTTCCAAGTTCTTTCAGCGCTGCATTGAGTCTTACAGTGGCAAGCATTTTGCAATTTCTAAACACTGCTGTTCCTAATTTTTCTATACTAGAAGGCAGCACGATTTCTTTCAGGCTTTGGTTATTTTCAAAAACAGAATTTCCAAGTTCCTTAACAGTATAGCCATCAATCTCCGCCGGAATCACTACTTTATTTCCGTTTCCCTTATATGCTGTGATCCGTATATCATTCCCATCAATCACATCATATGTAAAGTTTTCAGCTCCATCTGCTTCTTCATTTTCATAGATTCTGGTTCCTGTCATATCTACAGTCTGTGATGAATTTTCCACTGCACATTCCACATAGTAATTCTCAAATCTGTATAATTCATGTTGAAAATAGATCCTGTAACTTTTTTCTGGAACTGCTTTCACATATTTCCATCTGCCGTCCGCGTCTGTATAAACTTTTCCTTCTGTTCTCTGTCCTGCCTTATCATAAATCATCACAAGAACATTATCGATACCCCGACCTTCTTCATCTTTTACGCAGCCCTGAAGTTCTGCATCATCCTGGTCTATGGCGCCTGCCATAAAAGAAAATCCATTGTTCTTTGCCCATTCTTCTACATAAGAAGATTTTTCTCCATAGATCACCAGACTGTTTTTATCACAATTGTAAAAACTTTCATTAATACTGACTGTCTTTGATCCGATCCATATCTTCTTCAGATTCTCACAGTTCCGAAATGCCCGGTATCCAACACTGATCACGGATGAAGGCAGTGTAATGCGATTCAGAGAACGGCAGCCCCCAAATGCAAAACTTCCAATTGTCTGTAATGTAGAAGGCAGCATAATTTCTTCCAGATATCCCGCATTTTCAAACATTCGGTCAGGAACAGATATTACACCTTCGGGGATTTCCACACGCACCAGACTGTTGCAATTGACGAAAATTTCAGAACCGGCATTGACAATCCCTACAGGATAGCTGATTTTTTCAAGAGCTGTACATCCCCAAAATGCCCGATATCCAATAGTAGTCAGCATCTGCGGAAATGCGGCTTCTTTCAAAGCACTGCAGCCGGAAAATGCGTACTCTCCAATCTCTGTAGTACTGTCCGGAATACTGATTTCTCGCAGATTTCTACAGTTTTGAAGTGCTGCATTACCAATCTTTACCAATCCCGCCGGAAGTGTAATCTTCCTCAGATATCCTGCATTCTGAAATGCTCCCGGTGCTAATGTTTCTACACCCTCAGGCACTGAGATCTCTGTGAGTTTTATATCAGCCTGAAACGCATTATCTGCTCCACTGGTAAGCGATACCGGATAATTAATTTTCTCCAGATTGCTACAATTCGCAAAGGCTCGATAACCATAACTGTTCAGTCCGTCAGGAAGTTCCAGTTCTCTTATGCCGGTACATCCGTAAAATGCATATTCTCCAATCTCTGTAACACTGTCCGGAATGCTGATTTCCTTCAGTCCAGTGCATCCTTGAAGCGCAGCATTTCCAATCTTTATAAGTCCCGCCGGAAGGATGAGTTTTTTCAGACAGGACGCATTCTGGAAAGCTCCTGATGCCAGCATACTTACTCCTTCAGGTACTGTAATCTTTGTCAGTTTCGTATCATTCTGGAACGCATTGTCTGCTCCACTGACAAGAGATACCGGATAATTAATCTTCTCCAGATTGCTGCAGTTCGCAAATGTTCGGTACCCATAGCTTTTCAAACTGTCAGGCAGCTGCAGTTCTGTCAGGCCAGTACATCCATAAAACACATATTCTCCTAAGCTTTTTAAACTATTTCCAAATGTCACAGTTGTCATAGAAGTGCATTCCATGAATGCGGCATTTCCTACAGCAGTTACCCGATTCGGAATATTTATTGACTCAATAGAAGAATTACGGAATGCATCGTTTCCAATTACGGTGACTGTATCCGGAATCTGAACCTTTTTTACAGAAGAATCTGCAAATGCCCGGTCTGAAATTTTCTGAACTATAAAACCATCTATTTCAGAGGGAATTACTACTTCAGTTTCTTCTCCTGTATAAGATGTGATCCCAATATAACTTCCATTCAATTCTTCATATGTAAAATCTCCTGCTGATACCGCTGCTTTCTGTACAGTATCCTCCACATTGTCATCCTCAGTACTGTCATTCTTCGTACCATCCTCCCACTCCGTTTCTTCTCCTGCTGAAAACGCATCTTCCTGAGATGAATCTTCTGACACACTCCCACTGTCAAAAGATTCCACTTCTTCACTTTCCTCACCAGATGAAAATATTTCACCATATTCTGTTGCATAAGCTGCTGTACTCTGCAGACTCATGATCGTAGCAAGCATAACTGCCGTGACCTTTTTTGCCAGTTTCTTCTTCCTCATACTTTTTCTTTTTCCTTTCTGGGCATTTCCAACTCTGGTTACTTTCATAAACAAATTATATAAACAATATTTATTTTCTATTTAACAGTTACTTTGACAGTTCTTACTTTACTTCCAGACTGTACTCTGATGCTGGTTGTTCCCTTTGCTTTTCCGTAAATTACACCTTTGCTGTTAACAGTAGCCACCTTTGTGTTCAGAGATTTATAGGTTACCTTTTCACCGGAATTGTCAGGTTTCACAGCAACCTTAAGGCTCACTTTTTTCCCCTTCTTCAAAACTATCGAAGTTGGTTTAACTGTTAATGAAGTGGTTTTTATTATTTTTTTCTTTATCTGAACTTTTACAGATAACCGTTTTCCACTGGCAAGAATTGCGGTGACTGTTGTATTTCCATTTTTTATCCCCTTGATCAGACCTTTGCTTGTGACCGTTGCAATTTTTTTATTTCCGGATACCCATACTCTGACATAGTCTCCTGTCGCCATTCCTGTGACTTTGACTGTCTTACTCTGTTTCTCATATAGAGTAACTGTGGTTGCGGATAATTTACCGGTTGCTTTTAATTTCGCTATTGTCGCAGTCTGCCCGGTCTTATTACATACCGTACATTTCTGCACTTTTAAACCGATCTTTAAAGCCGTTGGTTTTCTGGATACCTTCCAGGTGTAACTGTGGTCTGTTAACGGAATTACTTCCTCTTTTGTCTCAGTACAGCCTGTACAGATATAATATATCTTACCTTTTGTTGTACAGGTTGCTTTCTCTGTCCTTTTTACCTCCCACTTATGTTTGTGAACTTCTTTTACACTGACTATGCGTGCTACAGAAGAAAATGATCTCTCTGTGGCATTTTTTACAAGTGATATTGTTTTTGAATAACTGTCTGCTTGCATAGTTGCTGTCTTTCCATCAGAATGCAGCGTACCGGATGCCCCTTTTGTTACTTTATAGGTTCCTTCCGGCAGCCCTGTCACTGTAAGAACTCCGTCCTCGTAAACAGCACTTATCTCTCCTGCAATAGTCGGACGTGTAGGGATCAGCAGTTTTTTGATATTTCCTGCAAGTTCTGACTCTTCTGTGTGTTCTCTTACCCACAGATGGGCGCTGGCTTCTTTCGGAATCAGCTTTATATAGTCACCGTTTCCTCTTTTCCAGGCAATTCCGTCAAAACTGTACTCCAGATTCTGACCGATTTTTTCATTAGTACTTTCAGTCTCATAATTAATGGATACCTGCGGTGCTTCTTTTGCCTGTACAACACTGTAGGATTCTCCAAACAAAATATCACGATATGAATACATCACTTCTTCCAAATGAGCATAATACTCTCCCAGTGATGCGTATGTCGTACCCTTTTCTCTGTTAATCAGATCCAGAACTTCGCTTTCTTTCCCTTCCTTCTTTACAATATCAATATATGCCCTTTCTCCTTCCAGACGCATTTTGATAAGATATTTCAGTGCTTTCATAAACTGGTCCGGATCACCATCGGCAGCTCCGTTTTTGACAAGGCAGTCTTTCAGAGAATAGGTTAGCGAAGCCGCAATTCTCAGTTTCTGAAGACTGTCTACTTTATCATCCCACTCAAACAGATCATCTCCAATGTTGAATGCTGTTTTCATTATTGAAATCGTAGGTACAATATTTCCGCCTCCAAAATAAGTCTGATCTATCAGCCCCAGCGTTTTGTCTATAACTGCCTTACCTTCTGATTTTGCGAATATCTCCGCAAAATCTTTGGCAAATTTCTGCGATCTGGACGCATAGCCTTTTCTGATGGATTCTTTAATTTCACTTAACTCGGCATAACATGCCTCATTTATATAATCTGCAGTCATCAGGCAATCTATACAGGCCTCTGCTTCCTCCTGATTTGCACAGATTGTTACCATATCATTGATAAACTCTGCGGATGAATTCCAGGCGTCTATTCCCTGTGAAACAGGGCCCAAAATATCGCCTGCTACTTCTTTGCAGGATGTTTTTACCGCTTCTCCCAGAATTTCTGTTGCCAGATTATCTTCGATCATATTTTGTACCAGATAGATTGTGCCTGCACTGACAGACGATTTCATCAGAGTAAGCAATCTGGCCTGGAATGTGTCATTACCGCCTTCCTGAAGCGCAGTTGCCAACGCTTTCACAGTGGTTGCATTTGACGCAAAACCTGACAGTTCTTCTGCCGCACTTGGATCCTCTTCTTTTATAGTTCCACTCATCGTGCTTATCATATTTTTTGTTATGTCCAGATATTTCTTTTCAATTTTTTTGTTTACTCCTTTTTGGAAAGATTCATCTGACAGCATTCTGGCTACATATTTTCTGGTAATTTCCTTCATGTCATTATTGTTTAAAAGACTGAAATCCAGATTCAGCACACAGTCCGTAGAACGATATGCCGCCTCTCCAAACTGCTTCAGTTTGTCACCATCGTCTTTTAAAGCCTGTATATAATAATAGAAATTTTCGTTATTACTGTCCTTTATAAACTGGTACAGCTCCTGTTTATCCTTATTTAACCGCAAAATATCTTCTCTCTTTTGTTCGGAATCGGAACTGTCATAGAGATCTGCTTCCATTTTCTCCAGAATAACTTCCATATCCATCTGCTCCTGGCAAACCTTAACCATCCAGCCCAGGTATGCTGTGGCATCATAATATATGGAACTGTAGCAGACATAATATTTTGTAAAGGTCTGGCCTGCTTTCAGTGTGGTAACTTCTGTATCCGGAGATGTGTAGCTGATCCTGCCATTTCCGGACAGAGATGTTTTTAAAATCTTCACCTCTCTTTCTATATTCAGAAAATCGTCTTTTTTCCCATCCTGTACATCCCCGACATTCTGATAGCTTCTCAGTATATTGTCAATCACATCAAAGCCAGTGATATGAATGTCCATAGGACTGTTGTTTTCCATGGAAACATTAAAGTATAATGCATTTCCTGTGATCGTGGCGTTGGATTTAAAGCGTATCTTTACATTTTCCGGTCCATACACATGGAGTGGTTCTTCCGTTTCAAATGATGCGGAGATATTTTCGTTAAAAGGAAGCAGCGTACCTCTGTACTCCGCACTGAGGTTATAATCACCCTTTTTATCTCCCCTCAGTACCCATGTGACATTTTTTTGTTCCTGTCCTTTCAGGGTTCTGAAGCTTCCATTATCGCAGCTCATTAATGTCAGACCATCAGGAACATTTAATTCTACACGGTTATCTGCCAGCGTAAATTCTCCATCTGCCTGGTTCAGGATATAAAGCCGCACTTCAAAAAATTCTTTCAGGATCGATGCACACACCGGAACATCAATGATCGCTACAATATGCGATTTTGAATGGGAACCCGAAGTATCCTCATTGGAATACGGAACGGAAATAAGCCGTAATTCTCTTTGTTCGCCAGTTTTGCTCCATACTCGTTTCTTCACACCTTTTACGATTTCATTTCCATTCATGTACCCAGTCATATAAACGGGCTCATCCCAGTATGACATCTTCACAGTAAATTTTGACACATACTGGTTCGCCGGGTCTTTTGTATCGATTCCTGCTGCTTTAATCTCTTCCAGAGTCATACGGTTGATCTCAAATTTTCCGGTAACCAGCGGCTGCGCGGTCATGGTGATTTCAAATACTGTTGTTTCACCCGCACGGATTACCGCACCTTTTTTCACCGGAAGATAACCATCTCCGTAGCTTCCCACATAATAAGTTCCTGCTGTTGCCTGGAATATTGCATATCCGTCCGCATCTGTATATTTCTTATTATCCACAGATTTATCCATGTCAAAGTATACAGCCATTCCGGAAAGCGGATTGCCCGTGCTGTCCTTCAGACGAACTTTCAGCTGTCCGATCAGCATCGGGTCATCAACGCAGATATTCCTGCTGACGGATGATGTTTTTCCTGAAATATCGGTTACTGTAACTGTTGCTGTATAGTTTCCTTTTTCCGCATAGCGATGTTTCATCACTGCCTGAGTTATTGTTTTGGATGTACCATCTCCGAAATCAAACGTATAAGACTGAATCTCCTCGTCCGCGGATGAACCGCTGGCATCAAAAAGATATTCTGTGTTTTTTTCCATATAGCTTTCGCACTCAAGGTCTGCTGTGACCCTGGATTTGTTTGGCATCCATATTTCCTTACTTTCTATGGATGCTTTATTTCCGGCAATATCTTCTGCCTCGATTTTGTATACATAGGTAATACCATTTTCCGCCTGTGTATCTTCGTAAGTATAAGTTTCTTCGCCGCTGTTTTCTGTTTCATCTACAAATACATAACTGGATCCTGTTTTTCGATAAACTGTATATTTTCCCTCTTTTTCTCCTTTCCAGGAAACAATAATGCGGTCTTCCTTTGCCATGGCTTTTACATCACTGAGCTGTGGCGGAACCTTATCTACGGTGCAGGTAAATTCTCCCTCACTGGTCTCATTTCCTGCCGTATCAGTGATCATTACAGAAAAATGTATCTGATCTCCATTATTCCATTTTTCAACAGGCAATGTTTTTCCGATCAGCTTGTCTGGGCAGTTCAGTTTTTCTTCCTCCAGAAGCAGCTGTTTACTGTCAGAATCATTTACTCTGTAATAAACCTTTACCTTATCAAGTTTATAATTGTCGCTGACCAGAATCCGGAATATTTTGTTTCCTGTTCCAAGAATATCGCCATCCTGCAGAACACTGCTTTCCAGCACAGGAGGTGTTCTGTCAGCAGTGATCTTTGCCCTGACTGCATCTGTTCTGCCACTTACATTTCCTGCCAGATCCTTTGCTGCCAGCTGATACCAGACTTCTTCATTTTCAGGATCCGGTGAATCCCAGTAGTTTAAGTATGTATAATCAGAAGCAACTTCTTCATAATTTTCCCCGTCAAAAGAACGGTATATAGAATAGCCGTTTACATCTCCCTGCGGTGCAGCATCCCATTTCAGCTGGATTTTTCCATTTTCCTCTGTGATCTGAAATCCTGTTGGAATGTCCGGTTCTGTTCTGTCAATAACATATTCAACGGTTCCTGTAGTTTCGTCTATCGTAGTCTCATTTTTTAAAGTATCTTTTCCAAGTGCACGGATGTAAATACTTCCTTCTTCATAATCATCCAGCTGCAGGTTATAACTTGCTGTTTCAGTTTTTCCCTTTTTTTCAAAAGTAACCGTGGCAAGGTCGTTCCATATACTTTCATCACGGGATATCTGGATACGGATAGAATCTACTCCTGTATCATCTTTCGCCTGAATTTCCAGTGGAATTTCTCTGTTATAATATCCGGGTTCCGGTTTGATGGACAGGATCTGTGGTGGAGCTGTATCTTTCTGAGTTGTAACAGTAAGTTCTTCAGACGCTGTTCCGCGATTTCCACACTGATCATATGCCACTACTCTGTAAATATAATCTGTATCCGTTGTCAGACCATTCAGATTGATACCCAATGTATGGTATACGTCTTTTACTTTTGCAAAAGTTCCGTCTTTCTCTTTTTTCTCCACCCGGAAAAATGCCAAATCTTCATCTTTAACATCATTCCAGTAAATCGTGGCAGTCGTGATACCGGATTCATACCTTAATCCCTGTACCTGTTCCGGTCCTGTATTGTCCACACGGTAGGTGTACTGAAGGCCTGTACTTACATTGTTTTCAGCGTCATATGCCAGACCCCGTACCAGAATTTTTCCATCTGCGTATTTGCCTGTATCCAGAAGGATTTTTCCTTTTTCCCCGCTGTCTGTACCTGCTGATGTCCAGGTTTCGCCCTCGTCTTCTGATACCTGAAGTTCTGTTTTTATGACACCTACATTATCTTCCGCCTGGATTGTTACCCATACCTTCCCACCTGCTAATGATCCGTCTACAGGGTTCATCTGAATCACACGTGGAGCTTCCCTGTCTTTTTCCGGCATTGCAAAAGCGCTTTCTGATGGTTCACTTTCTTTCCCCATAGAATTCACTGCAGTGACGTAATACTCACTGAGTACGCCTTCTTCTGCCTTTGTATCTGTATAAGTCTGAATGTTTCTGCCGTATATTTTTTTGATCAGGGTAAACTCTGCTATTCCTTCTTTTCTTCTGTAAATATTGTAACGGTTTGTTTCCAGTTCATGTGCCATGCTCCAGGACAAAACAACACAGCCTGTATCACCAATGGCTGAGATACTGGAAATTTTTTCCGGGCTGGATCTGTCTATGGATACTTCTGAAACTGCTTTCACACTTTCGCCGTCTGCATCTGTAAGAAGAAACTGAATTTCATAGCTTCCTTCATCCAGATCACGCACATCCCATTCTACACGGTAAATACCGTTTTCTCCGGTTAAAGTCCAGGGCTCTGAAATATCACTTCCAATCTTTTTCTGCTGTCCGTTCTGAAGAAGATAAAATCTTCCGACTGCGCTTTTCTCTTCCTTTTGTAAGTTTTTGAAATTACTTACAGACGCGTACAGCCAGTCGTTTTCTTCATTAAGTTTGTTATCTTCAAATCCTGTATAAATTTCCTTTATTTCCGGTATTCTTAACGTTACTTCCAGTGATGCTCTGGCTGTTTCCTGTTTCTCTTCCTGAACAGTCTTGTATCCTGCTACTTCGTACAGATAGCTTCCTGTATCCAGATTACTTTCTTCAAAGCTTAGCTCTTCCGTTTCTCCTACAAGGTTTCCATCTCTGTAAATATGGTAACCTTCTATGTCTTTGACCAGTGATGGATTCCAGGATATCTTTGCGCTGTGGCTGATGGTATATACACTCTGCAATCCGGTTACTTTCAACGCCATAGAATCTCCGGAAAAAACTACATTTTCGCCTGTAAGACTGCTCCATTTTTCTTTATACTGCTCCAGTACATCGGAAGGAACATAGATTGTCTCCAGGTTTTTCATTCCATAATAGCCAAAAAATATAGTTTTTGGTGTTCCATTCAGTTCGGGTGGAGTATTTCCAAGAAATGTAAGAGTTTTTACATTTGCACAGAAGCCAAATGCCCAGTCTGCGATTGTTGTTACATTGTCTGAAAATAATATCTCATCCAGGCCTTCACATCTGTAGAAACACTCGTACGGAATATTGCTGATTCCTGAACCGATGACCAGTTTCTCTATATTTTTGCAATAAGCAAATGCATCATAATTTATCTGGGACACATGATCCGGTATCACAAGTTCTCCGGTAAAACTATTCCTATAAAATGCATACCGTCCTATCTTTTCCAGTTTTTCCGGAAGTATCAGGGTTCCTGTAAAACTGCAGTTCTGGAATGCATAATCCGGAATTGTTTTCAGGGTTGCACTCAATTTCAGGGTTCCATTAAGACCTGTACAATTATAAAATGCGTATTCCCCAATCTCAGTTACACTGTCCGGAATTACCAGATTTCCTCTGAGACTTTTACAGTTATAAAATGCGTATTTCCCGATCTTTGTCAGATTGTTTCCAAAAGCCAGGCAGCCTTCACTATCCATAAGGGCACTGCAGTTCTGGAA
>CAKRWH010000041.1:0-16215 GCA_934416185.1 uncultured Blautia sp.
AATAAATGTAAAGAATTTTCGAGAATCGTATGTGTTTCACTGTTTAGTTATCAAGGTTGTCTGTCTTGCGACAGCTTTGCTATTTTATCACGTTGCCTTTAGCTTGTCAAGAACTTTTTAAGTTTTTTTCAAGTTTTATTTCAACGTTCATTCTTTCAACAGCTTTTCAAGTTTATCACAACTTTTCAAGCTTGTCAAGAACTTTTTTCTTTCTTTTTAGAAAGAGCGGAGAAGGAGGGATTTGAACCCTCGCGCCGCTATTAACGACCTACTCCCTTTCCAGGGGAGCCCCTTCGGCCAGCTTGGGTACTTCTCCAAATGTCCTAGATCCGTTACTCTTTTCAGATGTAACTCTCTTCACACTTTCGTGTTCTTTATTCAGTTCTCTTCGGCTTTTCACCGATGAGCCTTGTGCATTATATCGCACTTTTTATTTGTTTGTCAAGCACTTTTTTAAGTTTTTCAAAACTTTTTTAGTAACCTAACTAACGGAGAGAGTGGGATTCGAACCCACGCGCCCTTGCGGACAAACGGTTTTCAAGACCGCCTCGTTATGACCACTTCGATATCTCTCCATATGTTGTTGATTGTGTCTGCTGTGTTTTCTCACCGCCGACGCAAGTGATATTCTATCACCAAAGTATTTTCCTGTCAACAACTTTTTTATATTTTTTTCTTTTTTTATTTCTATCTTCCATATTTCCCTGCAAAATCCGCTAAAATACAGCATCTGCAGCGCATAAATTCTCTATGAATGTACTAGTGTTTGAAAAACGCTTCCGCAACATCCAGATCCTCGGGTGTTGTGATTTTAATATTCTGATAGGAACCTTCTGCCAGCGCAACTTTTACCCCAGTTTCCTGTTCTACTACCATAGCATCATCTGTAATCTTACTCATATCTTTCTTTCGAATACTGTCATGAGCTCCACGTATCAGTGAATATGAAAAAATCTGCGGAGTCTGAATAGTCCACACACATTTTCTGTCCGGAGTCTCTTTTACATACCCTTCCTCATCAGAAAGTTTAACTGTATCTTTTGACGGCATTCCAACCACGCATGCCCCTGTTTCTTTCACTTTCTGCAAACCACGTTCAATAATTTCCTCTGTTATAAAAGGTCTTGCACCATCATGAATCAGCACATATTCGCAGTCTTTACATGCGCAGAGTCCGGCATAAACAGAATCATATCGTTCTTTCCCACCAGGTATTACTGCTGATACCTTTGTCAATCCATATTTTTGTACAATTTCTTCTTTACAGTAGGATACTGACTCTTCTCCAGTCACAAGAATGATATCATGGATCAGTGAGCTTTTCTGAAAACAGCACAGGGAATAATACAGAACCGGATAGCCCTGTATCTCCAGAAACTGCTTTTGTATTTTACTGTGCATCCTTTTTCCCTGACCTGCAGCCAGAACAATGGCTGTATTTTTTTCTGCCATCTTATCGTTCTCCCAGTTTAAGATTCGGTACGGCATTCAGATCCCATCCGTGTCGTGTACCTTTGATATATTCATAGTAAGCAGCTACTCCTATCATAGCAGCATTATCGGTGCAGAAGATTGGTGACGGCCTGTAAAAACTATAATTATTTTTCCTGCATGCCTCTTCCATTGCAGCTCTTAAAGTTCCGTTTGAAGCCACTCCGCCTGCGATTGCGATCTTTGTCATTTTATAATCTTTAGCAGCAAGCATAGTATGTTCAACTAATACATCGACTACTGCTTTCTGGAAAGATGCCGCCAGATCAGCTCTATTAATTTCCTCTCCTGTCATTTGAGCATGATTAATATAATTTAATACCGCCGATTTTACGCCACTGAAACTAAAGTCATACGGGCAATCTCCAATTTTGGCCTTAGGAAACTCGATTGCATTCGGATTTCCCTCTTTAGATAGCTTATCTACTTTTGGTCCGCCCGGATAGCCCAGTCCGATTGCTCTTGCAACTTTATCAAAAGCTTCTCCTGCTGCATCATCACGGGTACGTCCCAGAATTTCAAATTCGCCATAATCTTTGACAATCACAAGATGTGTATGTCCGCCTGATACGATCAGGCAAAGAAATGGCGGTTCCAGATCCGGATGCTCGATATAGTTTGCCGATACGTGTCCCTCAATATGATGGACCCCTACCAGCGGAAGCTTTTTTGCATAGGCAATGGCTTTCGCTTCTGCTACACCAACCAGAAGTGCTCCTACCAGTCCGGGACCATAGGTAACACCAATTGCATCCAAATCGTCAAGCGTTACCCCTGCATCAGACAGCGCCTGCTCAATTACCTGGTTTATTTTTTCGATGTGTTTACGTGAAGCAATTTCCGGTACTACTCCACCGTATAAAGTATGGAGAGCAATCTGTGATGAAATCACGTTTGACAAAATAGTTCTGCCGTTTTTTACAACAGAAGCGGCGGTCTCATCGCAGGAACTCTCAATTGCGAGAATTAATGTATCTTTCATTTTCTATTCCTCATAACTATCTTCATTTATCTTTGCTTTATCTTTATGATATCAGGCGTCTGAATAATATGCGAACGGTAACAACTGCGTTTCACCTATATATCTGTCTGACTCCCGATATATATTATTCTTCAAAATTTAACTCAATACTTTTTCCGTCTTTTCCCGGATAAGCATTAGGAAAAATCTCACGAACCTTATCCATAAATTCATCTGGTCTGACCAAAGACGGACTATAATGTGTCAGCCACATCTCCTGAACCTGAGCATCACGTGCCAGAACTGCTGCCTCCCGAAAAGTCATGTGCTTGTATCCGCGTGCTTTGTCTGCTTTATCATCTTCCCCGTACATCCCTTCACAGATAAACAGATCCGAGTGTTTTGCATTGCGCAGAATAGACTCTGTCGGCCTGGTATCTGTTGTATAGGTAAGCTTAATTCCTTTTCTTGCTGGTCCAAGTACCATCTCGGGTGTATAAGTGATTCCCTCTGTTTCTATGGTCTGTCCCTTCTGAAGCGGATTCCAGTATTTCAGTGGAATTTCCTGTTCCTTCGCTCTCTCTGCAGAGAATTTTCCCTGACGGAGAATTTCAAGGGTATAACCATAGCAGAGCACATTATGGTTCACCTTAAAAGCCGTAATGCGGTAACCATTTAATTCAATGACCTGCTCAGGCTGTGTAATCTCAATAAATTTAATTTCAAATGGAAGCTCCGGCGCAATAACGCGAAGTGCATTTACTACTCTTTCCAGTCCTTTTGGGCCTACCAGATTCAATGGTTCTGTACGGTCTGCATTCCCCATAGTGAGGAGAAGCCCCGGAAGTCCGCTAATATGATCTCCGTGATAATGAGTAAAACAGATCACATCAATGGGCTTAAAGCTCCATCCCTTCTCCTTAATCGCTACCTGAGTACCTTCACCGCAGTCAATGAGCAGACTACTTCCATTATATCTTGTCATAAGCGCAGTCAGCCATCTACGCGGCAGAGGCATCATTCCTCCGGTTCCAACTAAACATACATCTAACATATATTTCCTCTGTTTCTCAACTGTCTGCTATGATTCTTGTCATTGTATCTCTGACAGTTGATTCTTTCTGCTATGATTTTCAGTTTTTCAGATATTCAAACTGGAGAAGCATATACTTCTCCTGATACAGGCAAATCCCCACACACTGCTTATTGCTCTTCGCAATTGAAACAGGGGATTTACTTAATTCGATCAAACATTTACTGAGGATGCCGTGTCATAAGTAACGCATCCTCTACAGGATCGCTGTAATATGCTTTGCGGATCCCGTCTCTGGTAAATCCCATCCGCTCATACAGGCGGATGGCAGTTTCATTTCCCACACGAACTTCAAGATGGATTGTTGTAACATCGCGTTCTGCAGCAAGTCGAATCAGACTTTGCATCAGAAAAGCACCGATACCTTCTCTCTGCCGCTCTCTGCATACCGCCACATTGGTGATGTCACCCTCATCCAGAACCATGAGAAGCCCACAGTAACCCAATATTTGCTCTTTTTCTTCTACTACCAGAAACATAGCATCATCTCTGGTCAGAAAAGTAAAAAATCCCTCTTTTGTCCATGGAACATGAAAAAGATCCTGCTCTATCTCCATTACCTGATCCAGATCATCTACAAGCATTTCACGAAGGATCATAGTTCTGCACCAGCCTGTCTCTGTGCTTTTTCTCTTTCTGCACGTTCGCGCTCAGCCTGGGATACACGAAGATATTCCGGAGTATGTTCCATTGCAGTCTCTGTGCGTCCCTCTTTATAATAAATGCTTCCAAGTGCAGCCACTGCCGCTGCTCTCTGCTTATTTATATGTGCCGGAGCAAAGGAATATGGAACCTGCAGTTTCTCTGCGATCAGTTCACTGAATACAGGTACTCCGTCTCCTAAAAATGTAACCATCTCGCCTCTCTGGTTCAGTTCCTCCAACAATTCTTCGATTGGTGCTGCCCACTGTTCCTTCAAAGTTACAAGCTGATGTTCTTCAAATCTGTAGATTCCCGTATACACCTGTTTTCTTCTGGCATCCATAATCGGGCAGATCAGACCCTGCGCATCATAAAGATTATAAGCCAGAGCATCTACTGTCGGCACTGCCACCAAGGGTTTCTTCAGAGCAAGTCCCAGCCCTTTTGCTGTCGCAGAACCTATACGCAGGCCTGTAAAAGATCCCGGACCTGCTGCCACCGCTATGGCATCTATGGATTCCAGGTCAAGTTCTGTCATCTTCACAATCTCATCCAGCATAGGAAGCAATGTCTGAGAATGTGTTTTCTTGTAATTTACGGTATATTCAGCCAGCAATGTATCATCCTCTATAACTGCTACAGATGCTACGATTCCTGAGCTGTCTAAAGCTAAAATTTTCATTTCTACCTCCTGACTGCCCTCTATATAGCAGTCTTTTTCAGTCTTTTAAATATAGCCTTTTATTTTTCAGGCTGCGTTTTACACTGCTCTCCGTATTTTCATTTTATACAGATACCGTGCTTTCATTTTCCCGCTGATCATTTTTCTTCCAGACCGGTTACTGTAATCTTTCTGTAATCAAAGCCCTTTTCCAGGTCTTTCTCTATGGTTACTTTGATCAGATTTTCCGGAAGGATTTCTTCAATCAGATTCGCCCATTCAATCAGACAGATTCCCTGTCCGAAAAAATAATCGTCGTAGCCGATCTCCTCCATCTCTTCGATATCACCGATACGGTAAACATCAAAATGATATAATGGAAGACGTCCGCTTTCATATTCCTGAATGATCGTGAATGTCGGACTGCAAATAGCCTCTGTAATCCCGAGTCCTGCTGCAACGCCCTGAGTAAACACAGTTTTTCCCACGCCCAGATCACCTGTCAGAGTATAAATCTGTCCCGGTTTCGCATTCTCACCGATCTTCTTTCCCACATCAAATGTTTCCTGTGGTGTTTTTGTCTCTATAATCATCTTTTCCACCTTTTTCTTGCAGAATTGTTCTTTGCATATTATAATAGAGCGAACAGGGAAATACAATACTTTTTGAAAAGGAGACTTGAAACTATGGCAAATCCGGTAGTTACAATTACCATGGACAATGGCGATGTGATGAAAGCAGAATTATATCCTGAAATCGCACCAAATACAGTTAACAACTTTATCAGTCTTGTAAAGAAAGGTTTTTATGACGGACTTATCTTCCACCGCGTTATTAACGGATTTATGATCCAGGGTGGATGCCCGGACGGAACAGGTATGGGCGGCCCGGGATACAGCATTAAAGGTGAATTTACTCAGAACAGATTCAAGAATGATCTGAAACATACAGCAGGTGTTCTTTCCATGGCAAGAGCTATGCATCCAAACTCAGCAGGAAGCCAGTTCTTTATCATGCACAAGGATGCACCGCATCTTGACGGTGCTTATGCAGCATTCGGTAAGATCACTGAGGGTATGGATGTTGTAAACCGTATCGCAGAAGAGGATACCGATTACAGCGATCGTCCGCTTGATGAACAGAAGATTAAATCTATGACAGTAGAAACTTTCGGAGTTGATTATCCGGAACCGGAAAAATGCTGATCAATCCAGACAATTGATATGTAATACTTATGCCCCATGCCGCTTTAATATATATCCATAATTACGGATACATATTAAAGCGGCATGGGGCATATTTTATATTCTTCGTATTCACAATATAAGAACTATATTCTGCTGCCCCGGTTGAATTATCATTGCAAAATACCAGTTTCAGGGCAGGAGTTAAGAGTCAATCGGACATTCGCAATTAAGCAGGGAACTTGCTTGATTTGGTTAAATCATCAGTCCGCGAATACTCTCACTTCACCATCGATCACTGCATAGTAAAGATCTTTCTCTTTCTTCATCTTTGCTTTTCCATTCGTCCCCTCTGTGATTGCTTTCTCCACAGATGCAATCTGATCTGAGGGAACCAGCAGATGTAGTACTACTCTGTCTGTATATTCAGAATCCAGGATCGGAAGCTTCTTCTCTCCGGCTATATACTGGATCCTGCCGATTCCTGTATAATCAGTAATTACTTCCATAGAAATTCCATAAGTTTTCTCTATTACTGTGCTGGCAGCCAGCCCCTCCTGAAGGCTCTTGGAATATGCTCTTACAAGCCCACCGGTTCCAAGCAGTACACCGCCAAAATACCGTGTAACTACTGCTGCTACATTATAAATATCTTCTCCAAGAATTACATCAAGCATAGGTCTTCCGGCTGTTCCCGACGGTTCACCGTCATCGCTGCATCTGGTATACTCCCGGTTCTTTCCCACAGAATATACATAACAGTTATGTCTGGCATCCCAGTATTTCTTCTTCATTTCTTCTATAAAGGCCAGGGCTTCCTCTTCTGTCTCTACAGGACGTACTGTGGCAATAAATCTGGACTTCTTTTCCACAATTTCGCCTTCTCCCCCTGTATAGACTGTCTTATATTTCTCAAGCATATATCATACTCCCTTTTATATTCTCTTATTGCCTCAGTGTACCATGAATTACAAAAATACGCCAGCACAGTGTATACTTATCCTGTAAAAAATCACACTAACTATTAAAAAGCGCCAAAAGCAATTGTGAATTTTTATTTTTCTGCTTTATTTACTTATTCTTATTTGATATAATAGAACGGATTATAAAGGAGGTCTAACATGAACTACGGTAAAAAGTCGACTGCAAAGAAGCGGACTGCATTGATTTCCCGTTCTTCCATGATGGGAAAACGTGCAAGAGTTTCTTTCATCAGAGTCCTGTTCGTATCACTGATAGCACTCTGCATCGCAGTAACCTGTCTGGGTGTGGGGGCATTCAGGGGCGTAATCGATAATGCTCCTGATGTTAATGATATTGATATTATGCCTTTGGGCTACGCAACTTTTTTATACGACGATGCCGGAAATCAGATTCGCAAACTGGCTGCGCCGGATTCAAACCGACTGCCTGTCACACTGGATCAGATTCCCGAAGATCTGCAGCATGCAGTAGTTGCCATTGAGGATGAACGTTTCTATGAGCACAATGGTATTGATGTAAAAGGTATTCTTCGTGCCGGAGTGAAGGCAATCACTACCGGAGATTTTTCCGAAGGTGCCAGTACAATCACTCAGCAGCTGCTGAAAAATAATGTATTTACCAACTGGACCAGTGAATCTACACAGCTTGAACGATTTACGCGTAAATTCCAGGAACAGTACCTTGCCATTCAGGTTGAAAAGAAAACCGACAAAAACACAATCCTTGAGAACTATCTGAATACTATCAACCTGGGAGCAGGATCCTATGGCGTACAGGCAGCTTCCCGGCAGTATTTTGACAAAGATGTATGGGATCTGAATCTGTCTGAATGTGCAACACTTGCAGGTATCACACAGAATCCGACCAAGTTTAACCCTATCACTAATCCTGACAGCAACCAGAAGAGAAGGAAAGAAGTTCTTCAGCATATGCTGGATCAGAATTATATTACACAGGATCAGTACGATGAGGCACTGGCGGATGATGTTTATTCCCGTATTCAGGCTGCTCAGGAAAAGAATTCCAGCACAGAAAATACAGTTTACACCTATTTCGAGGATGAACTTACTGACCAGATCATCAATGATCTGATGAACATCAAAGGTTATACCAAGACCCAGGCAACTAACCTTCTGTACAGCGGCGGTCTTAAGGTATATACTACACAGGATTCCACGATTCAGAATATTCTGGATGAAGAATATTCCGATCCTTCCAATTATCCGGACACAGTTCAGTATGAACTTGACTATGCATTGACAGTTACTGACCCGGATGGAAATCAGGTAAACTACAGCAAGGAAATGCTGCAGCTCTACTTCCAGAACGAAGATCCGAGTTTCGATCTTCTGTTTGATTCTCCAGAAGAAGGTCAGACTTATGTAGACAGATATAAAGCAGATATTGTTGCAAATGGAAGCAAGGTTGTTGCTGAACGTGTAAATTTTGCCCCTCAGCCACAGTCTTCCATGAGTGTGATCGATCAGCATACCGGTTATGTAAAAGCTCTGATCGGCGGACGCGGAGAGAAAACAGCCAGCCTGACTCTAAACCGAGCAACAGATACTACCCGTCAGCCTGGTTCTACTTTTAAAATTGTTTCCACATATGCACCAGCTTTAAATGAAAAGGGCATGTCTCTGGCAACCACCTTTGAAGATGAACCTTATGAATACCCGGATGGCTCCCCTGTAAATAACTCAACCCGTACTTACAATGGAACCACAACGATCCGTACAGCGATCCAGAATTCTATTAACGTTGTAGCAGTTAAATGCCTCGAAGAAGTAACTCCTGAGCTTGGTCTGAAATACCTTGACAACTTTGGTTTCACAACCCTTGCTCATGGAACAGAAGCCGATACAGATGCCAACGGCAATGTATGGAGTGATGCAAACCTTGCCACTGCATTGGGTGGTATCACTAAGGGTGTCACAAACGTAGAATTGTGTGCATCCTATGCAGCGATCGCAAACGGCGGAAATTATATCAAACCGATTTATTACACCAAGATCCTGGATCATAATGGAAATGTTCTCATTGAAAATACTTCTGCAGAACGTTCCGTAATCAAGGAAAGTACAGCTTATCTTCTTACCAGTGCTATGGAAGATGTTGTTAAGAAAGGTACCGGTACTGCCTGCCAGCTTGATAATATGGCGGTTGCAGGTAAAACAGGTACAACAGAAGCGTATAACGATTTATGGTTTGTAGGCTATACCCCTTATTATACCTGTGCCGTATGGTCCGGTTATGATAATAATGAGAAATTACCTGATTATGCTCGTAACTTCCACAAAAAATTATGGAAAAAGGTGATGACTCGAATTCACGAAGGTCTTCCTTCAAAAGAATTTGATAAACCTGCAAGTGTCGAGAAATTGAGTGTATGCTCTGAGACAGGGCTTCTCCCGAGAGCCGGCTGCCCGGTAATTACCGAATACTTTGATGTAGGTACTATGCCGACAGAATATTGTGATCAGCATTTTTATGACAGCGATTATTATGAGTATGATAATGATTATGATAATAGCAGTGATTCATCAGATCAGCAGAATGGAACCGATGCCGACAATAACGCAGATAATAATGGAACCGACAATAACGGTGACAGCGGTGACAATAGCGACAACGGTGGTGATAACAGTGGTGATTCTGATAATAATGGTGATGACAACGGCGATTCCGATAACACCGACAATGGTGGTGGTGGAGATGCAGACCCTTCTTACCAGGTTGACTATTATTAAATTTTATATCCTGCAGCGGACGAAGTTCTGCTGCAGGATATTTTTTATGTCAGAAGAATCATGTCGCTGGAGCGACCAGCCGCAGGCAGAAAGTCCTACAAGCAGGATTCATTCTTGTACAAAAAAATCCACAGTCCCGCCAAATCTGAGACTGTGGATTTCTTATTACTTTTCTGTTATTTAAAATACCCCTCTGTGAAATATCCTCACAATGCAGGAGTTTTATATTTACGCTTCTTTAATAACCATACGTGCAGATCCGTAGATACCTGCATCATTTCCAAGATTTGCAAGAATGATCGGGGTATCCTTGCATGCTGAGAATGCATATTTCTTATAGTATTTCTGAATACAGTCAATCAGTGGCTGTCCTGCTTTGGAAACACCGCCGCCGATAACGATTGCTTCAGGATCTGTAACACATGCAAACATAGCGAGTGTTCCGCCAAGCATTTCTCCTACCTGAGCCATAACATCGCATGCTACCTTATCGCCATCCTTAAATGCATCCAGAACATTCTTTGCAGAAAGTTTTGCATGTTTGCGGAGTACAGAATCCTCTTCTGTAGCTGCCAGAGTTCTCTGGGCTACACGTACAATACCAGTTGCAGATGCGTACTGCTCCAGACATCCGCAGTTACCACAGTTACAAGCTTCCTTTTCCTCATGGTTTACTGCTGCATGACCAATCTCTCCGCCTGCACCGTGAGCACCGCCAACAATCTTTCCATCAACGATAATTCCACCGCCAACTCCAGTTCCAAGAGTTACAAGAATTACATTCTTAGAACCTGCAGCTGCACCTTTCCATGCTTCTCCCAAAGCTGCTACATTAGCATCATTTCCAGCTTTAGATGCAAGGCCTGTCAGCTCTGTCAGTTCCTTTGTAACTGCCTTAAATCCCCAATAAAGATTTACTGCACACGGCACTTCGCCTCTTTCATTAACCGGACCAGGAACACCAATGCCTACACCGTCAATGTCTTCTTTTTCCATCTTGCGCTCTGCGATCTTATCCAGAATAGTCTTCGCAATATCCGGAATGATCGCTTCACCGTTATTCTCTTTGCGGGTCGGAATCTCCCATTTCTCAACCAGAACTCCGTCTGTCTGAAAGAGTCCACATTTTACAGATGTACCGCCAACATCAATTCCAAAACAATACTTTCCCATGATATCCTCCAAATTGCTATACTTATATTTTTTTATTATCTTTCCTCACGTTTCTTGGCAAGATTTGCCTGAACACGCTTGTACAGCTCTTCTGCTGCATTGTATCCCATCTTCTTCTGTCTGTGGTTGACTGCCGCAGACTCAACAATAATGGCCAGATTACGACCAGGACGGATTGGCAGAGAATGGCATACGATCTTGTTTCCAAGATACTCTGTATACTCCTCATGCAGACCCAGACGGTCGTACTCTTTTTCTTTATCCCACTCTTCCAGTTTAATAACAAGGTCTACAGACTGGGTATCCTTAACACTCTCAACACCGAATAAAGTCTTGACATCGATAATACCGATACCACGAAGTTCGATGAAATGTCGTGTAATATCCGGAGCAGAACCTACCAGTGTTACATCACTGACTTTGCGAAGTTCTACAACATCATCACTTACAAGACGGTGACCACGTTTGATCAGCTCTAGAGCTGCCTCACTTTTTCCAATTCCACTCTCACCTGTGATCAGGACACCTTCACCATATACATCCACAAGTACGCCGTGAATAGAAATACACGGTGCAAGCTGTACACCAAGCCAGCGGATGATCTCTGCCATAAAGCTGGATGTGGTACGTTCTGTCACAAATGTCGGAACATTATATTTAACAGCAAGATCGATCATATCCTGTGATGGTCTTGTCATTGTACTGAAGATTACACAAGGAATCTTGCTGGAAATAAATCTCTCATATTTGAATTTCCGTTCTTCATCGCTGAGCTGCATCAGATAAGTATACTCTACATATCCGATAATCTGTACACGTTCATTTGCAAAATGCTCCAGATATCCGGTCAGCTGCAGCGCCGGTCTGTTGATTTCGGCTGTCTTGATCACTATCTCGGACAGGTCAATTTCAGGAGTCAGGTTGTGAAGTCCCAGGTCCTGAACTAATTTTGTCAACTGTACACCCTTCATTTGTTTCTCCTTTTCAGTTCAAAATTTTACGTTATTTTTATTATATCACATCATTGTGTGCGACTTCAATTGAAAATAGCAGATAGTAGGTGGGTAACATGTAGAAGATTAGGAGAATGTTTCTACATATTTTCTAAATTACTATCTGTTCTTCCACACTAGATCAGGCGGATAAATCTTTAGCTATTTGTTCTCAGCAGGCACATGAAAGAATTCATATACTTTTTGCGCACTTCCAGCATTCATGCTTTCCGTCTGTGCCAGTTCTTCCAGGGATGCATCTCTGATATTCTCAATGGATTTGAACTTTCTCATCAGTGCTTTTCTTCTGGTATCACCGATTCCCGGAATGTCGTCCAGAAGAGAATGTACCTGCTCTTTGCTTCGCAGGGAGCGGTGAAATTCGATAGCAAAGCGATGTGCCTCATCCTGAATCCTGGTGATCAGGCGGAAGCCCTCGCTGCCGGTGTCGATAGGAATCTCCAGATTATTGTAATACAGGCCTCGCGTTCTGTGGTGGTCATCTTTAACCATACCGCAGACAGGAATATCAATTCCCAGATTTTCCAATACTTTCAATGCAATATTTACCTGCCCTCTTCCACCATCCATCAGGATCAGATCTGGCATAATGGAAAAGCTGTCGAACTCATCTTTCCCCTCATGAGTAAAACGTCGGGTAAGCACTTCTTCCATACTTGCATAATCATTTGGTCCCTGTACCCATTTGATCTTAAATTTACGGTAATCGCTGCGCTTCGGCTTGCCTTTTTCATAAACAACCATAGAACCTACGGATTCAAAACCACTGATGTTTGAAATATCATACGCCTCCATTCGCCTGATGCCTGACAGACCAAGCCAGTCTTCTACCTCATGGACAGCACCGATCGTTCTTCCTTCCTCACGTTTGATCCGCTCTCTGTCCTTATCAAGAACCATCTTCGCGTTCTCCTCTGCCAGCTCTACAAGCTTCTCTTTAGTACCTTTTTTCGGCACACGGATATGGACTCTCTGTTTTCTTCTGGCAGTGAGCCATTCCTCTATGATCTGTGCATCTTCAATTTCCTTCTGCAGCATGATTTCACGTGGAATAAATGGTGTTCCTGCATAGAACTGCTTCATAAAGCTGGACAAAACCTGTGCTTTCGTATCTCCCCGCGCTACACGCAGATAAAAGTGCTCACGTCCGATCAGCTTGCCGTCGCGAACAAAAAATACCTGTACAACCGCATCCTGTTCACGCAGATCAAGGCTTTCATCCATTGCCACTGCAATAATATCTTTATCCTCTTCTCCATAGCTGGTAATCTTCTGACGCTCTCCGATTTTCTGAATACTTCGGATCAGGTCACGGTATTCCATGGCATCCTCAAAACGCATTTCATCGGATGCTGCCATCATTTTGTCCGTCAGCATATCAATGGTATCCTGAAAATCCCCATTAAGAAATTTCAACAGTTCCGTAATATTTTTCTTATATTCCTCTGAGCTCACATAGCCCTGGCAGGGCGCTGTGCACTGTTTCATATGATAATACAGACACGGGCGATCTTTCCCGCAGTCCCTTGGGAGCACACGGTTACAGGAACGCACTTTATAAAGTTTACGCACCAGCTCTATCACATCTTTTACTGCTCCTGCACTTGTATATGGCCCGAAATACTTTGCCTTATCTTTTTTCATTTTTCTGGCAAAAAGTACTCTGGGATATTCCTCATTGACCGTCACCTTGATAAAAGGATAGCTCTTATCATCTTTCAACATGGTATTATACTTTGGTCTATGTTCTTTGATCAGATTGCACTCTAATACAAGAGCTTCCAATTCTGAATCCGTAATAATGTACTCAAATCTGGTGATGTGCGTAACCATCTGCTCAATCTTTGCGCCCTTATTTCTGCTGCTCTGGAAATACTGACGAACTCTGTTCTTCAGACTGATGGCCTTTCCCACATAGATGATCTCATCCTTCTCCCCATGCATAATATAAACCCCCGGCTTACCCGGAAGCTTCTTCAGTTCCTCTTCTATCTGAAACATAAAATCTCCTCCATTTATGATTCTATGTATTCTGTTTTTACTCAATTTAGGCGGATATTCCAGATCCGCTTTGCTGTTTCCTGCATTTTCTGCCTCGCCGATATAGCATTCTCACAGGCAAATAAATTTCAGTCCTTATACAGTAAAACAGAGCCGGAAAACTCCCCGGCTCTGTTATTGTATCACTGAATCTCTGTCTTATCCAGCGTTACTGTATTCTCTTTTGAATCTAAATCTGTTTCTTCAGCCTGATCTGCTGTTTGCTCAGCCGGCTGTTCTTCCGGCTTTGTTTCTGTCTTTTCCGGGATTACCAGATCATCCAGGTTCTCAGGAATTTCAATTCCACGCTCTACTGCACGGAAAATCTTCATGAACTCCTTACCAGTGATAGTCTCTCTGCGGATCAGATAATCAGCAATCTTATCCAGCGCTTCTCTGTGCCCGCCGATCAATCTCTTAGCTTCTTCATATGAATTGTGAAGAAGTACCATTACTTCATGGTCAACCTCTGTGGCAGTATCATCACCACAGTTTAATACTGCTCTGCCGCTGAGATACTGACTCTCCTGTGTTGCCAGTCCCATCAGTCCGAATTTCTCAGACATACCGTACTGTGTAATCATTGCACGTGCTACCTTGGTAGCCTGTTCAATATCATTAGCAGCCCCTGTAGTTACTGTATCAAATACCAGTTCCTCCGCAGCACGTCCGCCAAGATATCCTACAAGCATTGCTTCCAGTTCTTTCTTGGTGTTGAGATATTTCTCTTCTTCCGGAACCTGCATCACATACCCAAGCGCTCCCATGGTTCTCGGCACGATGGTGATCTTCTGTACAGGTTCTGCATCTTTCTGCAGGGCACTTACCAGTGCATGTCCAACTTCATGGTAAGATACAATTCTTCTTTCCTGTGCACTGAGAATTCTGTCTTTCTTTTCCTTACCTACCAGAACAACCTCTACCGCTTCCAGCAAATCTTTCTGAGATACTGCACGACGGCCGTTCTTAACTGCAAGGATCGCAGCTTCATTGATCATGTTGGCCAGATCAGATCCTACTGCTCCTGAAGTTGCAAGTGCAATATTCTCGAAATCTACAGTTTCATCCAGACTTACATTTCTGGCATGTACTTTCAGAATCTCAATTCTTCCTTTCAGATCCGGACGATCAACGATCACTCGTCTGTCAAAACGTCCCGGACGAAGAAGTGCAGGATCAAGAACTTCCGGACGGTTAGTAGCTGCCAAAATCAAAAGACCCTTGGAAGTGTCAAAACCATCCATCTCGGCTAATAACTGGTTCAGCGTCTGTTCACGCTCATCATTGCCGCCTCCATATCTCGAATCACGACTCTTACCGATTGCATCAATCTCATCAATGAAGATGATACACGGTGCATTTTTCTTTGCTTCCTCAAACAGATCACGGACACGGGATGCACCTACACCGACAAACATTTCCACAAACTCGGAACCAGACAAGGAGAAGAACGGCACATGTGCCTCTCCTGCTACTGCTTTTGCCAGAAGTGTTTTACCTGTTCCCGGAGGACCTACAAGCAGGGCACCTTTCGGAAGCTTAGCTCCGATTGTTGTGTATTTTCCCGGATTGTGCAGGAAATCAACAACTTCCTGAAGTGATTCTTTCGCTTCATCCTGTCCTGCCACATCTTTGAAAGTAATTCCCGTATCTTTCTGAATATAGGCTTTCGCACGGCTCTTGCCGACGCCCATCATCCCACCGCCTTTATTCATGCGGCGCATAAATACCATCAGAAGTACAAAGAGTACGATTGTTGGTAAAAGCACACTGACCAGCATAGAAACAATTTCCCCTGCTGCATCTGGTTTCTTATACTCAAACTTGATTCCTGTTCCTTCAAGTCTCTCAGTCAGTTTATCTACTGACTCCATCTGATTGACATAATAAACATCTTCTGAAAATCCTGATGACTGATGTTTCGGTGTGATGGTCAGTGTCTCTGACTGAAGAGTAACCTCTTTCACATCTCCATCCTCTACCATCTCAATAAATTCATCGTAAGTAATCTCACTGGAATTGTCTTTAAGCATATTGGTAAACATGGCGAAACATACTAAAGTAATCAGGAGGCATACTAAAAAAGCCAGAATCGACTGATGATTTTTATTCGGGTCCTGTTTGCCAGGACCTTTATTATTATCAGGACGATTGCCATTCGGATTATTGTCCATATGATTATTCCTCCTAAACGTTATCGTTCTTATTATAAAGAGAATTTGG
>CAKRWH010000042.1:0-15449 GCA_934416185.1 uncultured Blautia sp.
GATTCAGATGATGCAAACGGCTGTAACCTTGAAGGCAATTCTGCCTGGCTTCAGGTATGCAGAGTAGGAAATAATTTTGCATTCCACTATTCCACAGATGGTATAAACTTTTACATGACGAGATATTTCTATTTACCGTCTGAACCAGTCATCAAAGTCGGATTACTCGCTCAGGCTCCAACTGGAAACGGTGGGATACGTATCTATGAGCACCTTTCTATTGAGCATAAAACTGTTAAAAACATTAGGAGTGGAAAATAGAGAATGAATACTGTAAAGAAAAATGACTACCATAAAACCAAAATAGCCTGTTATATGGGTTTTATCACACAGGCCATTGCGGCAAACTTCGCACCGCTTCTTTTTTTAAAATTTCATAATGACTATAATATTTCTCTCGGCAATATTTCTTTAATATCCACTTTTTTCTTTTTCACACAGCTTCTGGTTGATCTGTTCTGTGCCAAATTTGTAGATTATATTGGATATCGTGTCTGCATTGTTGCATCAGAAATATTTGCTTCACTGGGTCTGGTTGGACTGGCATTTTTACCTGATCTTTTACCTGATCCTTTCATTGGAATTATATGCAGTGTCGTTATATATGCTATAGGAAGTGGCTTAATCGAAGTACTTTGCAGCCCTATCATTGAAGCCTGTCCATTCGAAAACAAAGAAGCAACTATGAGCCTGCTCCATTCCTTTTACTGTTGGGGAGCTGTTGGGACAATTTTAATTTCCAGCCTGTTTTTCCTGATATTTGGAATAACCAGCTGGAAATGGCTTGCCGTGATATGGGCACTCATTCCGGCAATTAATACTTATAACTTCATTACCTGTCCGATTGAACATCTAGTTGACAATGGTACTGGGATGGGAATTAAGAATCTATTTTCTAAACCGTTTTTCTGGGTTGCAATTTGTCTGATGATCTGTTCTGGAGCTTCCGAACTTGCAATGGCTCAATGGGCATCTGCTTATGCTGAATCTGCGCTTGGATTATCAAAAACACTCGGGGATTTAGCAGGTCCATGTATGTTCGCAGTCACAATGGGAATCAGTCGTATGATTTTTGGAAAATATGGAGAACAACTGGATTTAATGAAGTTTATGAGTTGTTCCGGCATATTATGTGTCGTCTGCTATCTTCTTTCTGCCTTATCGTCCAATCCGATTATCGGACTTATCGGTTGTATTGTGTGTGGATTTTCAGTTGGAATTATGTGGCCGGGGACAATCAGTATCTCTTCAAAAACTTTTCCAAAAGGTGGAACAGCTATGTTCTCTCTCCTTGCCATGGCAGGAGATTTAGGCGGCAGTATTGGACCTGGAATCGTTGGGCGTATTACTCAAAATGCTGAAAATAATATTCGGATTGGCATGGGATGCGGACTTATTTTTCCGATAATTCTATTATTTATGCTGTTTCTTCTTTATCGAAAGAATCAGTGCAATCAAAAATAACACTATATAAAGCAAATATAAAACTACCCAATAAAATTTCATATTTTCAGACAAATTTATTGGGTAGTTAAATTAACATTTCACAGTATTTTTTATTTTCAGTTTTCAAATCCTATATATATTAAATGTTACTGTCCTTTTCACACACCAGTCTTTCATAATCCAGGAATCCCCGGATATACATTTCTTTTGCCACATGCCCCTCCATAGCATTTTTCGCTGAGATAATTCTATCCAACACCTGCCACGTCTCCTGTTCTGCATCTCTGAGGACTGGTTCCAGTATTTCTATGTAATGATGAATTTCTGCTTCCAGAGAAAACGTCTCTGGATCGGATTCAAGAAATCTTTCCAACTCCCGCTGATATTCTTCATAATAACTTTCGATCAATTCTCTTCTCATATCTGGAATCCCCCTTATACATAGATCAGTTCCTGTTTGATGATTTCAGCAGCCCGGTTGCGGATATTGTTGCAGTGGCGTACCCATTCCATAGGATTCTGTCTCTTCAGTTCCTCGGTAACTCCCTCCGCACTTCGCATCTGAGTCTCGATCAGTTCAAAGCGTTCCTGTGCCTGTTCATTCAAATCTGCCAGATAGCTGTCCAGTCTGGCGGTCAGAAGAAGATATGTATACGTTCCAGATTTATGTTCTTTCAGGTATTCCTTTCGAAGCATTCCCCATAAGCCAATCGGTCTGGTTTCCTCTGGGTAGTAAAGATTCGGTAAATAATAGTCTCCCACTTTTGTATATTCGATTTTCATGGTGTCTCCTTTCGCTTTGCATGAAATTATCATGTTATCTGCGTAGGATGTGCATTTTTTCTTTAGAATCTTTTCACATAGAAGACATTAAATGATTTATGTATAGTCCCTCCTGTTTAATCTTTCCTGACTGCAAGGCAGTAATTGACATGCTCAAAAGCTTTCATGTCTGCTCCAGCCTTGTCGATAATATGCCTTTGAATATCCCCCGGTGTCAACAGTTCATAGATCAGAAATCCGTGCTTCTCCAACAGCTTTTCAAGTTCTTCGTAGTCAAAGGATGTTTGCATTGGCTCACCACCTGCTTTTGCCATCATAATTGTGTTCTGCACACGTTTTTCGGTGGCATTAAAGAAATTCTCATCTGGATAATCAAACACAAGTGTACTGCCATCCACAGAAAGTCTGGAAAGTGCAGACAACATCGTATCGATCGCTTCTGATGAAAGGTAGTAAGTCACACCGAGCCATTTGACAGATGTTCAATCTTAAGCATATTTTTCTCCTTTACCATAACACTTTACTTGTGTATTTCATTGGTATCACGTTCATTTCCGTCACTGGTTATTCTGAAATACCCCATGTCAAATGTGTCTGTAATCTTCATCCTCAGAACCACAGAAAATCCGAAATGAAATATTCTTTTGCGAAATAGCATGCACCAGAGCTTCTGTGTGTTCCTGCATGACCGGAATCCAAGGGCTTTGCAAAATCAATAAATCACAACTCGCTGATGTAAATGTAATTGCACGCAGAAGCATATCACATCCGGCAGAAAAACCACCACAGGCAATTTTGTGATAGCCCTCGTTTTGTATCTTTTCTAAGGAACGTGCTACCGGTAAATAGGAAGTCATATCATAGCTCCACCGATAAGTTCCATATCCGTCTGGCTCAGCACTTTGTACAGTTTCAATCTGCCACTCGCTGTTTTTTCCAACGATAGGTTCCCAATCTGTTCGTGCGGTCTGACCATTCTGTGTATTTCCATGAATGGCCAGGAACAGATTATTAGCTGTTTTCTTTTTCCATGAAAACAATTCTTTTGACCTGGAAACAGCACCCGCATAGCGATGATCCGAAATTGATTTCAGTGAAAGAAACGCCTCATCGCTTTTTAATGCCGCAAGATCATCGTCCTCTAACACTTCCGGGCGGTACCACCATTTGTTATTATGGATTGCCTTTTGTAACCATTCCAAAGCCATTTCCGGCATATTGGCTCCACCTGCCAGACAGGCAAGGAAATATAGTGTTTGTGGTCCATAATTCTGTGGATTTTCCTGATAGGTATTCCGCAAAAAATAATATGCTTCCGAATATCCCTTTTTCTCAGCAATGGACAATGTAATTTCTAAAATATCGTTTTCTTTATTAATATTCATTTGCTTCCCCTTTTTTTATCTGATTGTAACTGTTCAGCAGTCCACTATTCCGCGAGGTGTTTTGGCATGAAAATGCTAAAATCCCGAGACATACAAGTAAAAATCCCATCGCCGCAGGCGATTTTCAATGGATTTTGACTCGTAACTGTGAAGGTACTGAACAGTTACATCTGATTTTATAAAAAGACGCAGCGCAAACCTGAACTATCAGGTCATGCACTGCGTCTAAGCGTCTGGCATTTTAATTTCTTCTGTTTTACCGTCCCTGAAATAGATCACACAGGTATATTTGCACTTCGGGCAGAATAGAGGAAAATCCTCCAGCACCGTATGTGATCGTATCTGCGTTCTCGTCTTGCCGCCGCATCTGGGACAGCGAAGCCAATCTATTTTCGTTTTCAGTTGTTGCTCAATCATTTTTATCACCTACTCATTTGCTGGGGCAGAGATAAGCGTAATCTGCCGTGTTTTTCTATTTCCGGCTGGTTCTACTTTCATATACTTGAGTGCAATTTCATTGATCTCAGAAAGAAAACTCATAAATTCTTCGTCTGTCAACAATAATGTGCAGTTCGTAAGTAGCAGCATATCCTTTTTAGGATCAACATTACCGTTGGAAAAATATCTTGCAAATGACGCACAAATGCTAAGCAATGCCATTTGCACCGCATTTCCGCTTTCATCCTCAGTCGCTAATGCCTCCTTATTTAGCTGATAAACACTTTCCACTGTGCCACGAATTCGGTTTTCATCCACGACTATGAGGATGGAATTATCTGCAAGGATTTTTATATGACGATATAGACTTGCGTTTGGAACATCAGGTAATGCTTTTTTTACTTCTTTAACTGTACCTGTTTCATGAAGTAAAAAATACTGAAAGATTCTTTGCCTGACAGGATTCATTACAATTTCCGCCATCTTCATATTACTATCACCTCTTGAATTATTCTCTTTATATATTATATTCTTATTTTTGAGAATGTCGAGAGAATTTTACTTGCCAGTTTCCATATTTTATATCTTCCTCAGCTTTTTATAAATCGCATCCTGTTCCAATGTAATTTATAACTCTATACATATCTCGTTCCATTACATATATATACTATGTCGGAGCTACATTAGACAGTCAAGATTCATCAGGTTAAAGTCAATATATTCTCCATTGATCTTGAAAAAGCGAGGGAATGTACACAGCTTCCGAAAACCATATTTTTCATATAAGCGAATAGCACGGGTATTACTGCTGCGTACTTCAAGATTCAACTGCTAAAAACCGTTCTCTTTAGCAAAAGCAAGAATTGCGTCCATCAGAGCAGATGCCGCACCGCATCCCCACCATGCCTTTTTCAGACTGATACCGAATTCCCCGCGGTGACTCATCTTTAAGACTTCCTTTCTTTGTTATTTCCCTTTATAAAATGAATGTTTACGCATGGGGGTGGCGCTGCTGCCGGAGTGCCTCGCGGCTTTTATTTGCAGAATTATTGAGAAGTGAGCCAACAAGAACACCAAGGCTCATGCCGATTGCCATGCCAAAAACCATCTGATCCTGAAAATGACCGATTGCCATACCAATACTCATTCCGAACAGCATATAGATAGGCGACCAGTTCGTAAGAGGACTTTCCGACACGAAACGCGGACCTTCCTTGCCTGTTGTTTCGTCTGGCACAAAGCCGCACTTTTCAAGGACACGCTGGGAAGCCTTGTTGTCAGGGGCAGTTTCGGCTTCTACAAATACCACATCCTTCTGGCTGAACGCCCATTGTGTCATGGCCTAAAGTGCCTCAGTAGTATAGCCGTGTCCTTCATATTCTGGTTGAACTCCATACCCAATCTCTACGGAATGGTCTTTGACCGGTCCTTTGAAGCAGAGGTCACCAACAGATTCCTGATTGGCCTTCAATGTCATTTTCCATGGTGCATACCAAATCCGGTTCTCCGGATCACGTTTGCAGCCATCCAGCATTTCACCATAGGCGGTGCGAAGGCCATCAGAATCCATGCGCTCCATCATTGCCTCAATCTCTCCGTCAGATATGGGGTGCAGTGACAGTCTCTTTGTCTTTATTTCTATTTCTTTCATAATTCCATTATCCTTAAATCCATATAGTTTTCTATCTTTCATCTTTTTTCTAAATTTCAGCGGTATTGGAGATACCCCATAATAAGCAGTAAGGGCTGTAAATTCTCTTCGGAATGATGTTCGCAGTTCTGCGTCTGTCAAATTCAAATGATCCGCATTTGCTAAAATTGCCATTCCATAAGAATAGTATGTCCTGTCCTGGCTGTTTACCATCCAGATACAGCCAACGAAACAGGTATTTTTCCTTTTTGGCAAACTCAACAAATCCCATACCATAGCAGCTATACTGAGTGTCACTGTTGTTATTTCGTACATACTGGGTGTGCAGAGCAATTGCTTGCTGCGCCATAGCTTCTTTTAAATCATCCATATTCTGAAATGACTGATAAATAGGTTGCGTCGAACATTCTAGCTTTTTTGCAATACTGCGAGCGTTAATAGCCATCGCACTGCCCTCACGTAATACATCAATAGCTGCATTTATAATTGCTTCTCTTGATATTTTTTTATTGCAGGCATATTTCTTCTCTAAACATAACAAATGTTATTAATAACAATTGTTATTGTAAAAGCGCTTCATTTTTTATGTCAAGGAGAAAAATTTGGAATGATAAGAGAAAAAAAGAAGAAACATCTGTTACAGATGTTCCTTCCCAAAATAAATGTAATCATTATTTTTACTTGTCCCGTGCAATTTTTCGATATTCGATTGGCAGAATGCCGGTACTCTTTCTGAACAATTCAGCAAAACGACTGGAGGTGGTATAACCGATCATTTGAGCAATCTGTCCCATGGTAAAATCTGTATTAATAAGCAAATGTTCTGCCTGACTCATACGGCGTCCCTGAATGTATTGCGTAATACTGCAACCGAACTGTCGTTTAAAACAGCTTTTCAGTTTGCTTTCACTCATACAGGCAATATTTGCAAGACATTCCAATGAAATGTCAAAGGCATAATGGTCGGCAATATAGCTGATCACATTTTGCAGACTCTCTGCATCTGCCGCCGACAGGGAACGTTCTCGTCTCTGACTCTGTCGCTTCCATGCATCTACTACCAATGCAATTTTCTCTGTAACTTTGGCCTCATAAAAAAGTGCATCTGCCGCCCCCTCACCTCGATAATTTTCAATTTCAAACAACAATTTCGACATAGCCGGGAAATCTGTGGCCTGATCCACGCTTTGAAAAGCAGCTGGAAGATCAAAATAGATATCCGGATAATGCTTTTTCAAAAAATCCTCATAATAAGCCGGGAGAATTTCGATTCCTACTGAGTGGATTGGAATACGCTTGTGGATCAGTGCACGGTATCTCTGTTTTCCACCTACGATAGTCTGAATATCACCTGCGGAAAGCCGCCGGTATGGGTTCAGTTCTTCTCCTGAAATAGAATCATACCGCTGGATACTGATACATTCTGGAATTTCCATATCCAGGCAAACATCGTTGTGAAAGAAAAAATCATGAATTTTAATGTCGAACAGATTCTGTTTTGCATAGACCCAATAGTAACCGCTGCCAATTTCAGAGGAGATCTCCCAGCATTGTCCTGCCGTACTGAATTTGTCCGGACATGGAATGGGACAAAAATGGTTTCGTTCCAAAAGTGGATTGTAATAATCCGTTAAAATGTCATTCTTCATAATACTCCTTGCAATGAACAGACAATTCTTTGCAACGATCAGCCATAAACTGGTATCGGATATTGATGAGATCGTTGCCATATGATACTTTTAATTTTAGTTAGTTTACACTAATTGCACTATAACAAACGACGGTACAAAAGTCAAACCGTTTACCAACAAAAACAGGAGGAGGTTTATTATGCAAACAATCAACAAAAAAGGTTTAAATGTAAAGGACCTGGTTACAGTCGGTATCTTTTCAGCACTTTTTCTTGTGTTCGCCTTAGTCGGCGGCATCTTCTTTGCACCAAATCCGGTGCTGACTTTCTATATGCCGATGGGAAGTGCGCTGCTCTGCGGACCAGTGTATCTGCTTATGCTTGCCAAAGTACAAAAACGATGGGCAGTCACCATTCTTGGTGCAATTCTCTGCATCATCTGGTTTATCACGGGTATGCACTGGGCAATGGCACTTGGTTACCTTATTATGGGTATCATTGCTGACCTGGTCGCAGGTACAGGCGGGTATGAAAGCAAGAAGATTAATTCTCTTTCCTACATTTTGATTTCCCTCGGCGGCACTGCTTCTTATCTCGTATTCTTTGCTGACCCGGACGGCTGGGCAAAGACTATGCTGGGCAACGGCACGGAGCAGTCCTATATCGACACTATGCGTTCCACGGGAACCACCTGGATTATGGTAATTATGTTGGCCGGAACTATTCTTGCTGCAGCTATCAGCGCTTTTATCGGCTGCAAAATGCTTCGCAGGCAATTTGAAAAAGTTGGTATCACTAAATGAAGCTGATAAATCTTGATCCACGGACAAAACTATTTCTCATCCTGCTTTGTGTTTTAATTGCCATGTTTGCGCCGAATCTGTATTTTCAGTTTGCTTTGGTAACGTTCATCGGTTTGCTTGCCACATTCTGCGGAAAATGGCAGTATGCTTTGCGCGCAATTATTATCTATGCGCTAATCTGTGGGTTCACCATTTGGAGCATGAGCGTAATGACTGGCACATGGCGGACAATGTTTGTGGCTTTTCTTGGACTGGTACATAAAGTCTATGCCTGTGGAATGTTGGCAGGCATTGTCATCTCCACCACCAAAGTAGGTGAATTTCTCTCCTCCATGACACGACTGCATGTGCCCAAAAAACTGACCATACCGATTGCTGTTATGCTCCGCTATCTGCCGACAATCCGTGAAGACTGGCATTTCATCAAGGATGCCATGCGTCTGCGGGATGTATCACCGACATTTGTCGGTTTTCTGAAAGCTCCGACCACGACGGTGAACTGCATTTACATTCCGTTACTGACAGCAGCGAGTAAAGCAGCAGATGAACTGAGTATAGCCTCTCTGACACAAGGTATTGAGAATCCGAATCCCCGCACCTGTCTTGTGAAAATTCAGATGCTGGTAGCAGACTGGCTGGCAATGGGACTGTTTCTGGTATTTCTCATCACAGAGATTATATGGAGGTGGTGTGTATGATTGAATTTCAGAATGTATCTTTGGCCTATCCCGGCAGTATAGACGGCAGTCTTTATAATATTAACCTCACCATTCCGACCGGACAGTGTGTGCTTCTTTGCGGGCGGAGCGGCTGCGGGAAAACCACTCTGATGCGGCTTATCAACGGGCTCATCCCACATTTCTTTATGGGTGAATTGAGTGGAAAAGTTTTGCTGGATGGCGAAAACGTTGCCAATTTACCTATGTACCGTATTGCAGAAAAAGTCGGCAGTGTGTTTCAGAACCCCCGGACACAGTTTTTCAATGTGGATACAAACAGCGAGATTTCTTTCGGCATGGAGAACGAAGCTGTACCCCAGGAGCAGATGGAACGGCGTGTAGCAGAAACGGCAAAAGCACTGCATATCGAGAATCTCCTCAATCGTAATATCTTTTCCCTCTCCGGCGGAGAAAAACAGAAAATCGCATTTGCATCTGTCTATGCTATGGAACCGGAGATCTATCTGTTAGATGAACCCTCCTCTAATCTGGATATGACTACAATCAATGACCTGCGTGAACATATCCGGCTCATCAAGTCGTATGGAAAAACAGTCCTCATTGCGGAACATCGACTCTACTATCTGATGGATGTAGCCGACCGCATTATTTATCTTGAGAACGGACGAATTGCCGGTGACTGGACAACAGAACAGTTTCGGAAGCTTTTACCTGAAGAACGGCAGAAAATGGGACTACGGGCAATTAATCTACAGGAAGAACATCCAGTCTGCCCTGCTTCGCCCGAAACAGGGCCAGTATTGGAATTGCAAAATGTAACCCTGTCTTATCAGAAGCAGCCTGTTTTACAGGATGTCTCTTTGCAGGCTGCCCGTGGGGATGTCATTGCCGTCATCGGGCACAACGGTGCGGGAAAAACGACATTCTCCCGTGCACTCTGCGGCCTTCACAAAGAAGCGTCTGGCTCGTATCTCTGGAATGGAAAGCCACAAAAGCCCAAAGAACGCATGAAGCGTTCCTATATGGTTATGCAGGATGTGAACTATCAGCTCTTTGCCGAGAGTGTAGAGGCCGAGTGTACCTTTGGCATTAAGCACCCGGACAGATTACTTGTAGAAAGGATACTGAATAAATTGGGGCTTGCACCCTTCCGTGCGGGAACAGTCAATGCTCTTGTTGGTCCTTCTGGAAGCGGTAAATCCACCATTGCAAAACTCATCGCATCGTTCTGGGATGTGAACAGCGGATGCGTCACTCTGGGCGGATATGATGTGCGTGAATATGACATGGACAGTCTGATGAAAAATTTCAGCTTTGTATTCCAGAATGTATATCTGTTCCATGATACGATTGCAAACAATATTCGTTTTGGTCAGCCGGATACATCTATGGAAAAAGTGATAGAAACATCCCAAAAAGCACGCTGCCATGAGTTTATTATGAAGCTGCCAAAAGGTTATGATACAGTTATCGGAGAAGCGGGTGGATCGCTCTCAGGTGGTGAACGTCAACGACTTTCCATCGCCCGCGCTATGATGAAAGATGCGCCAATCATCATTTTGGATGAAGCAACAGCAAACATTGATCCGGAAAATGAAAAAGAGCTGATGGAGGCCGTTAATGAACTGACACACGAGAAAACCGTTATTATGATTGCCCACCGGTTGAAAACTGTCCGTAATGCTGCTCAGATCCTTGTGGTAGGTAACGGCCAGATCATTCAGCATGGAACACACGATGAACTTATGAAACAAGACGGCATCTATCGTCATTTTATTACCGGACGTGAACAGGCTGTGGGATGGAAACTGTAAAGAAATTAATCAAAGAGGCTATCTATTTCGAATCAGTCTCTTTGACTTATTTTATCCTTATTTTTCACATACCAGTAATCGCAGACTTATATTTGCCTACAGATTCCTGCAGATTTCCTGAAGTCTGGAAATGATTTCATCGTTAATGGTATTTTTGCGACAGACCAGAGAGATTTTCCATGGAATAGCATCTTGGAGTTCTATTTTGCGAAGTCCTGCAGGCAGTTCTTCTTCGGGATGGATATCTGCGTCAATGCCAATCCCTGCTTTTTCCTGACAAAAGCGGTAGATTAACGGATTTTCCATAGTGCTGATCACGATGTTGGGGGTGAAACCGAAATCGCTGCAGCGCTGGATGAGATTATGATAACTGGAATATTTCTGGTTCATGGAAATTAGCGGCTGTTCCTGCAGATCTTGGATGCTGAGAATGTCCCGGTCATAATAAGGATGTCCCTGATAGATAATGGCATTCATTTTTCCGGTATAGATAGTTGTAGATGTCAGTTCCGTATGGGAACAGGTTCCAATCATAAAGCCGGCATCTAAGGTACTGTCAAGGAGTTTTTCGGTTACTTCCTGATTCTCCAGCTCATCCCATTGCAATTGCAGTTCGGGGAAGTAGTCAGTTAAATGGGAAATCTGTTCAAGCGGCAGTACGTTAAGCGAGCCACAGGCAAAACCTATATGGATGGTGCGCTGACGATGGTTTAACTGCTGCATTTTTTGCTTCAGATCTTCTAAATGGTAAAGGAGCTCCTGACTCTGGGTATAGAAATAATGACCACTTTCTGTGGGAATCGTTCCGTTTGCAGTACGCTGGAAAAGCTGGGTCTGGAGTTCGTTTTCCAGTTTTACGATAATACGGCTTAATCCCTGAGGGGTGATAAAAATCTGATGTGCTGCTTTGTTGATGCTGCGTTCTTCGTATACAAGACGGAAACAGCGAATGTCTCTGGTATCCATGTGAATGTAAGCTCCTTTGTTGTTTGATGCTTTGTAACTATTCGGTTATGAGCAAGTAGCGAAACGGATTGCAAATTATCCGCATAATTGCTCTGTAAGCTCTTGAACAAGTATAATAATTTTAGTATACGCTGTTTAAAGAAGAATAACAAGCTGTCATTGCTGAATGTCTTATTGTTCTGTCTATATGACTCTACCAGAAAAAATCTAAAATGGTATTGCCACCAAAAGAAACCTATGCTAGAATATTTGTCGAAACTGGTTCGTGAACCTCCCAGTATAAAAAACTAGGCAAAGTAAAAAATGGAAAATCAGGCTGCTGTTGCTGCAGTCTTTTTACTGCTGCTTTTGTTTATTGGAGGTGATAAACAAAGGCATTTTTTATTTTGATCACCAGTTGGAAAGGAAAATAATGAAAAAAAGAAAAGTAATCATTGACTGTGATCCGGGGATTGATGACAGCCTTGCTATTATGCTTGCGCTGAAATCTCCTGAGATTGAGGTGGTTGGAATCACAATTGTCTGTGGAAACTCACCTGTTGAAATGGGAGCCGGAAATGCAAAAAAAGTTCTGAAACAGATGAACAGACTGGATGTTCCGGTGTATATCGGTGAAAGTAAACCTTTAAAACGTGACTATGTGAACGCGCTGGATACTCATGGAGAAGATGGACTTGGCGAGAGTTTCCTGCCTGAAGTAGAGGGCTGGCAGCAGGAAATGGGAGCCGTGGATTTTATGGCTGATATTTTGAAAAGAGAAAAGGTTTCTGTGATCGCATTGGGACCGATGACGAATCTCGCTGTACTGATCCGGAAAGACAGAGAGGCATTTTACTGTATAGAGGAACTGGTATCTATGGGTGGTACATTTAAGAGTCATGGAAATTGCTCTCCTGTTGCTGAGTACAATTACTGGTGTGATCCGGACGCGGCTGCACTGGTATATGCAACGACACATGAGATTGGGAAAAAGATCCATATGATCGGGCTGGATGTGACAAGAAAGATTGTCCTTACTCCTACTCTATTGGAGTATATCTGTCGGTTGAATAAAGAGACCGGTGAATTTATAAAGAAAATCACGAAGTTTTATTTTGATTTTCACTGGGAATGGGAACATATCATTGGCTGTGTGATCAATGATCCTCTTGCGGTTGCGTATTTCCTGAATCCTGCGATCTGTGAGGGATTTGAGTCTTATGTACAGATTGAAACAACAGGAATATCTCTTGGTCAGTCAGTGGTAGACTCTATGAATTTCTATCGAAAGACTACAAATACAAAGGTATTGACTGAGGTAGATGTATATGCATTTTTCCAGTTATTCCTTTCACGGATTCTTGACATGGAACCGGAAGAACTGGATATTTTACAGGATTTGATTTAAAGGAGCGCAATTGAATATGATGAAGACAGAAAAAATGAACGGAAAAATGACAGCATATAAGATTTGTCTGATTGCTTTTGCTATCTGTATTAATTTTGTAGGTGGACAGATTGCTTTGCTTTTGAAACTTCCTATTTATCTGGACAGTATCGGAACAGTATTTGTGGCATCCATTCTGGGACCGTTTTATGGAATGCTTCCAAACTTACTCAGTGGTCTGTTAATGGGAATGACTGTGGATGTTTATTCCCTGTATTATGCACCTGTTGGAATTGTACTTGGTTTTGTGACTGGTCTTGTATACAGAAAATGGCAGCCGAAAAAATGGTCGATCCTTCCTGCTGCTGTTGTGATCACATTTCCATCTACACTGATCAGTTCCTGTATTACTGCGTTTTTGTTTGGTGGAATTACATCCTCAGGATCTTCTATTTTAGTTCAGATTCTTTCCAAAACACCGCTTGGAATGGTAGGAAGCTGCTTTATTGTCCAGTTTATTACAGATTATGCGGACAGAGTCTTGTGTCTGGCAGTATCTGCAGTTCTTATTACAGCATTGAATAAGAGCATGAAAGGAAGTCTTGTAAGATAAAAGAAATTTAATTTTTCTATGTAAAAGTAATAATAAGATAAAAATCGGGAAGAAAACGATGTAACTGGATTTCTTCCCGATTTTTTATGTCATACAAAATATTTATAAAGCCTTCTGTACGCACTCTTCGATATATTCCATACCCAATTCTGTATTTAATGCAAGATCAAAGCTGGCAGACATTCCCCACATACGTCCTGTATAATAGCGATAATTATCTGCGCGGCGTTTATCTTCTTTGCGGATCTGCTGTTCAGCTTCTTTTGAGGTTACATTTAATTTCTGCATAATACGTTTGATACGTGTTTCCAATGGTGCACTTAAGAATATTTTCAGTACGTTCTTATCTTCACGAAGAACATAATCAGAACATCTTCCGATGATGATACAGTTTCCTTTCTTAGCCAGATCTTTGATAACGTTTGATTCGGCCTCGAAGATCTTATCCTTTGGAGCTTCCTCTTCTCTGCTTCCATATAAATACATCTGATTTACAAAATCATATAACAGACTGTTTGTCATAGTCTCTTCTTTACGACGTATAAATTCGGAGGTCATGCCAGTGGTTCCGGCAATCATTTTGATAATTTCCTGATCATAGAATTCATAACCCAGCTTTTCAGCCAGTGCTTTTCCGACATCATGACCGCCGCATCCATACTGTCTGCCGATAACGATTACATTCTTATGTGCTGCATTTTCTTCTGCTTTGGATTTGGCAGAAGTTTGAGTTTCGTTTCTGTACTCTTCCGGGAACAGGTATGGCTTTACGAATTCCAGTTTCTTTCCGAACAATCTTGCGATAAAACCAACCAGTAAAGCTGCAATAACAGTACCTTCACGCACACCGTTTAATCTGCCGGAGAAAATAAAAGAAAGAACACCTGCAATAATTGTCATAGAAGAATCAAAGATGATCTTCGTTGTTCCGAAATTTGTATGCCAGGTCTGGACAATTGCGCGGACAAAGGATTCGCCCGGAAGCATAACAACATCTGCTACTACTTCAATATAAACACCAAATCCAAGTACAAGACATCCTATGAGCAAAGCGATTACTTTCATAAAATAATTCTGCGGATTAACCCAGAAAAACAGATACATGGTAAAGTCAATGAAATATCCAAACGCAATGGATACAGGAATCTGAAGAATATTCTCTATCTTAAAGTTCTTTCTTAAAATGAGAATCTGCAGTGCGATCAGCAGCAGACTGAAGACGATTGTGAAATTTCCCAGTGTGAAAGGAAAATTCAAACTTAATACATAGGGAATAGATGAAATCGGGGATGTACCAAGACTTGCCTTGGTTACAAGACTGACTCCCAGGGAGTTGATAAACAGCCCCACTAAGAATAAAAGGTACCTTTTTAGTTTGTTCATAATAAAAAATCTCTCCTCTCATGTTTATAAAAACCTGCCAATGGCAGAATTCTTACCTATATAATAATTCCAAAAAGACAGACCTGTTCTCTGAGTTGGAACTGATCTGTCTGGATATTTGACATTCGGAGTCTATGGTATCCTTTATGTACACTATTTAAGAATAACAAAAAAGTGCATTGTCATCCATCAGTAAAATGGCAATGCACTTGTAACAATTTGTTGATACCTGTCTTATTAATCCAACCAGCCAGCAAAACGAAAGACGATCGCATCTGTCAGTGTATAAATGACATTACCATCGCACTTCCAAGAGATGGAATTAAAAATCGCAGGTATAGTTTCTTCAGGTTATCTTTTAGTAAATCCATTTCATCCCTCCTACTAAAAAAGAAAGCCAGATAAGAAGTTATCTGTAAGTAAGTAATCATCCGTATCTGTTTTTTCATTTTTTATTCTGCTACAATCTCCTTAAAACTCAGGAGGTATTC
>CAKRWH010000043.1:0-14891 GCA_934416185.1 uncultured Blautia sp.
GAAGAATCCTGTGCGCAGGTCATTACTGCCCTGTGCAGTCTGGGAATTGACCCGGAAACAGATGCACGTTTTATTAAAGGCGGACACTGGACAATAGAGAACCTTCTTACTTACCACATTGCAGGAAGCGGATTTATGCATGTAAAAGCAGGCGCCGGAAATAACGGCGGTGCTGCCGCAGGTACACTAGACGGTATGGCTACAGAGCAGGGCTACTACGCACTGGTTGCCTATCAACGTCTCAAAGATGGCAAGACAAGTCTTTATGATATGTCAGATGTCAGTATTACCAAAGGCGGAAAAGGTGATGGAACCGGTACAGGTTTAAAAGAACCAACTCCAATCCCGACTCCGACACTAGCTGCAACTCCATCGGGAAACAGCGGCAGCGTGAATACGAAAACACCCGGCGGTTCCGGCAAATCCCTGGGCGGCAAATCTTCCGGAGGCAGTTCTGATAATACAGGCAGCTCAGGAAGTTCAGGTAAAAGTGCTTCTTCAGGTAAATCTTCAGGCAAAAATTCCAAAAGTACTTCTAAAAACAGTAATTCAAAGAACGATAAAAGTTCCGGTGGATGGGATTTTGATGCAGATCCATATGTTGAATCTGAAGAAACATCACAGGTTGATACGGGAGCCGATCATGATATGGACACTTCCAGTGAAACCGGAACCGGTATACTGACATCTGAAAAGAAAAAGGAATACGGTATGATTTTCGGTTTTGCAGCAACAGGTGCGCTGGCGGGCGGACTGGCAGGTAGCGGCATTAAGGCAGGCGTAAAAGCTCTCATACATAAGCGGAGGAAGAAGAAATGAATATAAAGAAAAAAGGAACTGCCCTGTGGCTTGCACTGTTTCTGGGAATCAGTTCCCTTACCGGCTGCGGAAGCGGAAATGACAGCATGACACAACTTTCAGAAAAAGGAGCAGAAATCCTAAACAGTTCTGATGAGGACCAAAACACAGACGTTGAACCTTTAAAAACCAAAACACAGCTTCCGGAAGATGGTATTATCACACAGGCTCAGATGGAAACCATCGCCGGAAAAGATGAAAAATATTATTTTGTCGGAAAGACGGACAGTGGGATCAGTTATAAATGGACTTATAATGGAAGCCAGATCCAGAACCCTGTTGAGCAGAAACTTCTGGTACAGTGCACAGAGGATGGTACAGAAGATTCGATTTTGTTTTCGCAGAGGGCCTCTAAATTTAGAAAGATATCGTCTTCCTTTCGGTTGGCTGATTCAAAACGGTCGGTATCATAGTCATATCCAAGACTCTTGTCAGCTTTCAATCTTTTCATAACGCAAGTTGGATTTTTGATCTCATAACAGCTTCGCATTAGATCATATGCGGCTGTTTTTCCCTCTGTATTGTAAACTTCTATGATCTGCGGATATTTATCTGGTGTAATCTTTATACTCATTTTTATGCCTTTCTTTTTTCTCTTTTAATACTCAGTTTTTGGACCTTTGACACGATAGCTGTCACCCGTTATACTTATGATATGGCAATGATGTACCAGACGGTCAAGGATCGCTGTAGCAGCCAGCTTGCCGGTAAATAGTTCATCCCATCTGCCCATGGGCAGGTTTGTGGTGATAATGAGGGAGCTTTTTTCATATCTTTGGCGAATGATCTGAAAGAAAAGGCTCTCTCTTTCTTTATCCATTTTTAAATACGAAAGTTCATCGATTATTAAGAGCGGGATCTTACTAACCCGTTTCAGTGTCTCTTTCAGATTTCCATTTTGCATATCCTCATACAGCTGATCGACCAGTTCCTTCGCATTTACAAAGAGAACTTTATGCCCGGCTTCGCATGCATTCCGGCCAATCCCGGTGGCAATCATGCTTTTACCGACTCCCGGCGGCCCAATGATTATGATGTTTTCATGATTCTCCATAAATTCAAGCCTGCCTAATGATTGGATCTTTTCCGCATCCAGATTTGGATTGAAGCGATAATCGATATCAGACAGACGTTTGTCGGAGTCGAAATTGGCAGCATCTGTCAGACGTTCAGCCTGTCGGCGTTTCTTCCCTGTTTCTTCTGCCTGTAACAGCATGATCAGGAAATCTTCATACGTCATAGACTGTTCTGAAGCTACACGTATGAGTTCCTGATACTGTTCGCGCATATCGACCAGTTTAAACTGTTTCATTCTGGCTTCTATATAGGCTGCGTTTACAGCGCTTATCTCACTAGGCATTTACTGATTCTCCTACATTCTGTTCATAGTAATCCAGATCCCGCAAAAGTTCCGGATCATCATCACGGTATTCTCCGGTTTTACACAGAACTTCCTGTCCCTGCTCAGATCCATCAGGAAGAGACAGCCGGCCTGCATTGTAAGCTTTGAGCAGTTCTTTAAATGACAGGATGTCCATGGAATCATGCTGTATTGCATATCCAATAAAACGATTGAGGGTATCTGTATCATAAAGCTCTTCGAGCAGCATGATCTTTCTTGCGTAATGCGTGGGCTGGTCAAACTTTTTTCCGGCTGCTTCCAGATAAGCCAGACCATTGCTGTATCTGGCAGTGAATTCCCTTCGTATCTGTGGGATCGATGTTGGAGCCTTTGGCGCTACATTTTTATAGTGCTCCGGATTCGTCAGGATTTCATGCTTATTGCGTGATGCTTCCAGCTTCATGACATAGTTTTTCTTTCTATCATAAAGTTCAATCCTGAACCCATAGATCACCCTGAAATACATGGTTTTGGCTGCAAAGATATCGGGAACGCTGTACTTATTTCCTCCAATACTGATATAGCAGTCAGGACTGATGATCCTGCTTTCCAATTCTTTCAGCCGATAACGGCGGTCTGGCAATGGCAGCAACATATCCCTTTCTTCCTGAAGATAATGCAGGTTCGGGATTCGTTTGGTTGTTGTGTGTGTTTCATTACACCAGGATTCAACGAAATCCTTCCCGCGGCGATTTAGATCTTCCATCGAAGCAAAGTGGTTTCCTTTTATGAATTGTTCTTCGATATAGTTGAATGGTCTCTCGATCTTTCCCTTTTTACGTGGCCAGTAACAGGGACATGCATTAAGTTCTGTTCCCAGATGTCTTGCCATAAGCAGGGCATGGGGATTATAACGGATCTCTGTTTCGGTTTTTGGATTATTTTCGATGACTAATGCAGATGGATTATCGATCAAAAGCTCCAGAGTTACTCCGCCAAGATCCTTAAACAGTTCCTGGATTGCTTCATAAATGGCGGCAGCATCTGCCTTCAAAGAAAAGCAGACAGCTTTCTTTCTGGATGCTGAAAGTATCATTGAAAAACAGTAAACGGTTGTGATCACTCCATCGACAGGAACATTATAAGGTGACCAGTCGAACTGGGCCTGATCACCAGGCGGGCTTTCATGCCTTACAGTAGCTTTTGAACTGATGTGGTTTTTAATGTCCTCATCGATTCTTGACAGATACCGGTAAACTGGGCTAATACTTCCTGTATAACCTCTTGCTTTCAATTCTCTGAAAATCCGTGTTCCATTGAAAAGAAACGGTTCGCATCGCCATTCTATGATTTGTTCCTTAAAATCATCAATCTTGGTTTTATAGACTGTCCGTTTATACACTGGTGCCTCTTTTTCTTCTAAAAGACTCCTGACGGTATTCCTAGACATTCCAAGTATTTTTGCAGTTGCTCGTTTTGATCCTGTCTGTTTATAAACTCGCTGAACAGCTGCCCAATCTTGCAAATCATACACCTTCTTTCAAACCTCCTCTCTTGTATTGGTGCATACAGAGAGAAGTGTATCGTTCTCTATCAGGTGGGTCAATTCTAAGTATTAAATTTTCAAGGTACAGTGTAATCAGAACCAGTTCTACTTACTCATTGCCACTGCTGTAGGTGGATCAATTTTCCTCGTTAAAACTGGGTCAGTTTTAAGTATAAATCAATAATCGTCAGCAACATGTTCACGAAATCACGGGAAGCACAGCTACCGTAAATGGATGCCGTGAATGTCACAATCATCGTTTCTGCACAGTTTCCGGTGAGGCTATCCGAATGGGAAATTCTCATGTACACGAAGTAAAATTCCGTACAGATTTCTCCGATGGACACTACCATGAATTTTGCGGAACATCATCCCCTGCGATTGACGTAGGAAACGGAAAACACGTTCACTTTACAAAAGCATTTACTGATACACGTGACGGACACAGACATCAGTTCCAGGTGGCGTCTTTAATTGACAGCCCAACTGATTTTGAATGTAACTGCAAAGAATAAACCACAATCTGGTTCTATCTGACCAGCTATATGGTATAAAAAATCAGAGGTGTGCAATACCGCCTCTGATTTTCTTCTGACTTTTTGAAAAGAGTTTGACAATTTTTTTATGCTATGCTATATTGACATCATAAAATTTCGAATTTAATTGATTCAAGTAAATCATTTTTATGATTTTTAAAAGGGAAACAGGAAAAGTGTCGCAGGATCATTACTCAGTGATTCGACGGCACTTTTCTTTGTGGTTTATCAATTGTTCTTATCTGTTTGGCTCTTCTCATTCCAGCAATCTGGAATGAATTAGTTCTATTTTCAATTTTATATATACAGAAATATGCTATAATATCTAAAGTTTTATCATAATGACAAAATAACAGCGATTACAGAATACTGCTATACTGTTACAACTAACAATAACTGATCAGGAGACCCAAAATGGAACCATACTATTACAATCATATGACCAAACAACAGCAATCCGCCTACCACTGCATCCTCCAGGGCGTAAAAAATCTGGACACAGAATTTCAGATTCCGGCGCTGGCAGGAGAGGAGCTTTATAATGTATTTTTTCAGATGAGACTGGACCATCCGGAGATTTTCTGGGCGACCGGATATAAATATCGCTATTACAAAGATTCTCCCAATATCATTTTCATCCCGGAGTATCTTTTTGACAAAAACAAAGTACGTGAACACCAGAAAGCAATGACAGCCAGAATAGACAAACTGATCCGTCCGGCGCAGAAACTGTCCGAACTGGAAAAAGAAAAATATGTCCACGATTTCATCTGCGAAAATATCCGCTATGACAAATTAAAAAAATCCTACTCCCACGAGATCATCGGTCCGTTAGGACAGGGTGTAGGAGTCTGCGAGGGAATCGCCAAGGCAGTTAAAGTCCTATTGGATGCTTTGGGTGTCTGGTGCATCATCGCCATCTGCAGCAATAATCCGGACAAAGGTATCAAATACCGCCATACCTGGAATATCGTCAAGATCAACGGTACTTATTACCATCTGGATGCTACCTTCGACAACACTCTCTGTAAAAATAATACACATGAGAAAAATGAGAAAGATTCCGAAATCCGCTATGATTATTTCAATCTGGATGACCAGCAGATTTTCCGTGACCATGAACCACTGATCGCCCCTGCACCACACTGTACAGACCATGAACATTTCTATTATAAAGAAAAGAAACTGTCCTTTACCAAACAGGAAGACGTATACAAACGTTCCCTCCAGGCAGCCAAGAAAGGAAAAGTCCTCACCTTTCACTGGCGCGGCGGCTATCTCACCAGAGAAGTCCTTAACGATCTGATCACCCTCATACGCAAAGCAGGCACAGAGAAAAACAAGTCCGCGGTGGTCAGCATCAACTGGCCGCAGGCAGTTCTGCGTCTTCATTACACAGATATACAGATACAGGACTCTATTACAATGGAAGAGGCAAACGAGGGAGAACAGGACTTCTGACCAGAAACATATCGTTTTTCTATTTCTTAAATAAATAATCTTAATACTTCGCATGTAAAAAGCAGTTTCGAAAGGAACTGCTTTTTGCATGTATAAGCACTCTTAATTTAACCAAATCAAGCAAGTAGCGAAGCGGATTGCGAATATCCGCTTGACTTCACATATTGACAGATAAAAATAGTTGTACTATCATCTTTTTAGTTGAAGGTACAACTATTTTTATCAAACGGAGGAGTTTTTATGGATGACACAGAAAGAAAAATGACAAAGATAGCCCGTGAAGTCAGTAAATTTACTGTCCAGACAATGAAAGAAGATGGCATTGGCACTGCCGAGTTTGATGTCATACATCTGGTGCGGCACAATCCGGGAATCACACAGACAAAAGTAAGAGAAACTCTGAAAATAGACAAAGGAGCCGCAGCCAAACGAGTCGCAAGTCTGGAAACCAAAGGCTATCTGATCAGAAAACCGAACCCGGATGATGGCAGGAGCCAGCTGTTATATGCAACAGAAAAAGCAGAGAAATTGAAAAATTCCAAAGCACATATCGAATCTGTTTTCTACGAATGGCTTCTGACAGAACTGCCGCCGGAAGAAAAGGCAGCTTTCTGTCAGACTCTTGATACTCTGTACTGGAAATGCAAGCTACAGCGCCGTGCTGGTTTCGTAGATGTAACAGATTATCTGGCTCAAAAAAATCCAGTTGAAGAAAGGAAAGAAGCAGACAATGAAGCAGGAAAAATTTCAGCCCAATAAAATCCTTTCGTATTTCCGTATAGAATGGAAAGTACTTCTGCTCGTAACCATATCCGGTCTGATCTATAACCTTGGGCTTCTGGCAGGTCCCTGGTTCGAAGGACAGATGACAGAATGTCTGGTACGGATTCTGAACGGGATCAACCACTATCCGGACATGTTGAAACTTGTGATCGGCTACGTACTTATTATTGGCATCGTACAGATCTCACGATACATCAAACGATTCTATGTAAGACGTTTTGCCAATAACATAAACCGCAGAATGAAAGAAATCCTCTACAGTAACCTTGTTGTAAAAAGCAGAAACAGCCTCCGCGAAGAGGGGGAGGGTAATGTGATGACAAAGGCCATCCTGGATGTCGACGACTGCGTAGAGGGCATGCGAAAATTTACCACAGAAATCTTTGATACAGGAGTTGCACTGGCAGCTTACGCAGGAATGCTTCTCTGGTATGACTGGCGTCTGGCCTTACTCTGCATGATCTTTCCACCAATATCCTATATTGCTGCAGAGAAAATGAAAACCATGATCCAGCGCACAGGTACAGCCTACAAAGAACAGTCCGGTACCTTAAGTGCCGCTACTCTGGACCGTGCCCAGAATGCGATCACATACCGTGTATTCGGATGCGAAAAAGAGAGACAGAATGCCTATGAGAAAAATCTCTCCGATTATGAAAGATCAGCGGTAAAAGCAAATATCTGGAACTCTATCATGCCGCCTGTTTATCGTATTATCTCCATGGCGGGAGTATTGTTCATCTTATATTTCGGTCAGAAAAATGTTCTTGGAAACGGATGGAAAACATGGGACATCGCAGCATTTACCACCTTTCTTGCATGCTTTGTGAAGCTCTCCGTTAAATCATCCAGTGCCGCAAAACTCTTTAACGCCGTACATAAAGCACAGGTCTCCTGGAAACGAATCCATCCTCTGTTAAACCCGGCTCAGGAACAGACAGATGCTCCTGTACAGCAGGCAGGAAATCTGGAAGTGAAACATTTAAGCTTTACTTATCCGGATGGCAGAAAAGTATTTGAGGATGTTTCATTTAGTGCAAAACCAGGACAGATCATTGGCCTCACAGGACCAGTCGCATGTGGAAAATCCACACTCGGAAAAACCTTTTTATGTGAATCACCTTATGAAGGACAAATTCTCTTTAACGGAAAAGAGCTGATAAATCTGGATTCATCTGTCCGTACCGGCATCATCGGATATCTCGGCCATGATCCGGAACTATTCAATGACAGTATAGAAAATAATATTCTGATGGGCACTCACGAAAATGCAGATAAATTCCTGCAGATGGTATGCCTGAATAAAGAAGTATCTGAAATGGAAGAGGGCAAGCAGACTCTAGTAGGAAATGGCGGAGTCCGCCTCTCCGGTGGTCAGGCACAACGTCTTGCCCTTGCCAGAACCCTTTGCCATAAACGTCCAGTTCTTATCCTGGATGATCCTTTTTCTGCACTGGACAGGAAAACAGAACGGCATATTTTTAACAACATTCGACAGATTTCCAGCGATACAGTCATTCTCCTGATTTCCCATCGCCTGTACCTGTTTCCTGAAACAAACCAGGTTATCTGGATGGAAGATGGACAGACACAGATTGCCCCTCATGAAGAAATGATACACAGATCCGAAGAATATGCGAGATTATTCAATGATCAGAAAGGAGATGAGAGCCATGAAGAATAATGAAAACTACTATGAAAAGAGCAGCGCCAGCAGCAGTAGTAATACGAACACTGATCATAGCAATGCGAAACATAGCAACGATGTTAAAAATGTAATTTTTAATACTGTAAAGGGGCAGAAATTTCTGTTTGGCGGCATTGTAGTCACTGTACTTGGCGCAATCATCACTGCACTGATTCCTCCTTTGATCCTTGCAAAATTCGTAGATAGAATCACATCTGGAAAATCTGCATCTTTTCTGTTTATCCTGCTGTATTTCATCATGCTTGCCATTACCGGACTGATGGAATCAGCACGAGAGGGACTGCTTACCGTATTTGGACAAAAGATTACCCATGGACTCCGAAGCAGCCTGATGGAAAAATTTATAAATCTTACTACAGACAACATCAACAAACAGGAACCAGGAAACTTAGTATCCAGATTTGTCGGAGATGTAGATACTGTAGAGAATCTCTTCACATCCGGAATCATCAGTATGTTTGCAGATGCATGTAAAATTATCAGTATCCTGGCAGTGATCTGGTTCCAGAACCGTGGACTTACCTTTGTACTTCTGATTCTTCTTCCATTCCTGTTCTGGTTCACCAGACATGTACAGAAGAACATGCTCAAAGCACAGATAGAGAACCGTCAGGCAGTGGGAAGAGCCTCCGGACACGTACCGGAAACTCTCCATAACATCCGTACGATCCACTGTCTGAGAAAAGAATCCTACATGGAGAAGCAGTACGACCAGTACATCAATGAAAGTTACAAAGCGATGGAAAGAACCAACTTCTATGATGCGATTTATTCCCCTGTTATACTGATCCTGAATGCAGTTGTAGTAGCAGTTGTCATGCTGCTTTCCGCATCCGGTAATCCGCGTATCCTTACTTTGTTTGGAATGTCTGCCGGAACAGCAGTAGCAGTCATAAATTATATTTCCCAGATTTTCACACCTGTAGAAAGCCTTGGAATGGAAATCCAGACCATTCAGTCCGCTATCGCCGGAATCCACCGCATTAATGAATTTCTGACGTTGGATGAAAATTCTTTCTCAAAACAGACTTTGACATCAAGCCTCCCAGAAACTGAAAATACCAGTGTAATCAGTAAGTTTGATGGAAAATCTGATTCAGAGTATCTGCCGTTTGTAGAATTTAAAGATGTCACTTTTGGCTATGATGAGCATACTGTACTGGAACATATCAACTTCCAGATCATGGATGGCGATCAGGTAACACTTTCCGGCCGTACAGGTGCAGGAAAAAGTACCATATTGAAATTATTACTTGGACTGTATGAACCTCAAAGTGGAGAAGTTCTTATTCACGGAATCCCTGCCTTTCAAATTTCCCATAATAATCGCCGGAAACTCTTTGGTTATGTAGAACAGTCTTTTCATATGGTTCCGGGAACTGTAAGAGACCAGATTACTCTGTACGATGACAATATTTCTGAAGACCAGATCAGGGCAGTAGCCGAGATCACCGGGCTGCGCACTACCATTGAAGAGCTTGAACACGGTTACGACACTCAATGCAGGCCAGAAATATTTTCGCAGGGACAGTGGCAGCTTTTGTCTATCGCACGAGCAGCAGTAACTCAGCCATCTCTGCTCCTGTTAGATGAGATTACAGCCAATCTTGATGCCGAAACAGAGAAAAGTGTTCTTAGTGCGCTGAAACGGGTCGCTGAAAACAGAACTGTAATCTCTATTTCACACAGAACTTCTGCAGAACTTGGACGAATCATTACACTTTGACCAAAACAATCAACAATACAGATACTTTTATCTGCTTAACATTTCATCATAAATCAGAAGAATATTTGCTCAATAAATAATTATCTGACAACAATGTTTTTGCCATTGACTAAATATTTTTTTGATGATAAGATAAACATACAGATTTTAAATACATATAATAAAATTGTACGGGAGGAATCACTCATGAAAACACTTGAAACAAAGAACGCACCAGCAGCAATCGGACCATACTCACAGGCAAAAATGGTAGGAAACTTCGTTTTCGCATCAGGCCAGATTCCGGTAGACCCGGCAACAGGTGAAGTTGCAGGCGATAAGATTGAAACTCAGGCAGAGCAGTCCTGCAAGAACGTAGGCGCAATTCTTGAAGAGGCCGGACTTACATTTGATAATGTTGTCAAGACTACCTGCTTCCTTGCAGATATGGCAGATTTCGCTGCATTCAATGCTGTATACGAAAAATACTTCACAAGCAAACCGGCTCGTTCCTGCGTTGCTGTAAAACAGCTTCCAAAGAATGTTCTCTGCGAAGTAGAAGCTATTGCAGTAGCTGAATAATTTTTAATTACATTTTTGCTTAACCAAATAATTTCTGTAGGAGGAATGTTGCGGCATTCCTCCTTTTTTGGCTATTAGTTATCATCAATAATTAAGCATACCTTACTGCCATCCTTACTCCTAATACATATCCATACGCTTCAAGCATTATGCAGAATAAAATATAAGTATTAGACATTCATACAAGTTCAATTTATAATGTAGATAGTCAAGCGGATATTTGCAATTTGAAGCAGGTGACCTGCTTGATTCGGTTAAATCTGGCTACACTGAAAGGCTGATATTATGAGATCAATATCCATATATACAATTACAAGAAACCAAAATATAACTTCTCTTTCAAAACTCGAACGTCAGTTATCCGGCCGGGAATATTTTCTGAAAATGCGGGCGTGGGAACTGGAAAGCATGAGATTACTGGTAAATCAGTTAGAAGCACATATGCAGAAAGTCTATTCCCTGCGCTTTTTCTATTCCTACCAGATTCCCAGACTTGGAAAAGAATTTGATCTTCTTCAGATCAAGGAGGATCAGATTATAAATATCGAACTAAAAAGTGGTGTAGTTTCTGACGAAGCAATCCGCAGACAGCTTATCCAAAACCGTTATTATCTTTCTGTACTTGGACGCCCCATCCAGTCCTATACCTACATCAGCAGCCGAAACCGACTTGTAAGGCTTACAAATCATGATCATATTGTAGACGCAGACTGGGATGAACTATGCCGGGCATTACAGAAAGATAGCAATGATTATCAGGGAAATATTGATGATCTGTTCCAGGCAGAGCTATATCTGATCTCCCCACTTACCGAACCGGCGCGCTTCCTGAAAAAAGAATATTTTCTTACTTCCCAGCAGAGAGATATCCAGCGCCAGATTCTGAGAAAGCTTTGCATAGGCCGATCTGGTTTTTTTTGCTTTACAGGTCTTCCCGGAACCGGAAAAACACTACTTCTCTATGATATAGCCATGAAACTGTCCAGACATCAGCAGGTATGTATTATTCACTGCGGTAGTGCAGGAACCGAATGGAAAATATTACATGAACGGTTACAACGTATGGCATTCCTTTCAGACGACCAGCTGATCGAAAACACACGATTGGAACATTACAGTGCAGTTCTGGTTGACGAAGCGCATTTACTTTCTTCTGAAAAACTGCAGATTTTATTAAAACAGTCCAATGGACATTTTCCCATAATCTTTTCCAGTGATTCCGAAGATGCAATATGCCCTGATGAATTAGCTTCAAATACGATGAAACTTATAGAAAACCTGCCCGACATTCAAATGTTTCACTTAACCAACCGCATCCGAACCAACGCAGAACTATCCTCATTTATTCAGAATCTGATGCATCTCACAGACAGAAAAACTTCAAAACCTTATCCTCATGTTTCCGTCGTATATGCAAATAATGAGAAAGAGGCCAGAACTTTATTAGATGATTACATCAGTCATAACTATCAATATAAATCACAGATCTATAATAATACCAGTGATATTAAGCGTCTCGTTGTTTTGATGGATGACCGCTATTACTATGATAAAAACAGATATCTTCGTTCCAAATACTGCAATAAAAAGAACTGGCCCGATGTCCGTAATCTGTTTCACCAGATGAATCAGGCAAAAGAAAATCTTTGCATAGTTGTCAAAGAAAATATATCTGTGTACGAGGCAATACTTTCACTTTTGCAGCCGGATATTTCCAGACAGTAGATTCGGCCAGCCAGAGAAATTCACAGCAGATACAATAAATCAGCAGATTTTTTGATTTGGTTTACTGAAAATGATATTCACTTATGCAAAATCCGTTGACGATACTAAAAGCTAATGATATATTATACATACAGTTAGTTATATCTAACCCAGTGTATAAACCATAGTATTAACGGGAATGCTTATTACAAAAAAGGAGGAATTTTAAAATGTCAATGATTAATAAAGAAGTAAACGATTTTTCTGTTCAGGCTTATCAGAATGGTGAATTTAAAACAGTAACCAAAGCAGATATCATGGGAAAATGGAGTGTATTTTTCTTCTATCCAGCAGACTTTACCTTTGTATGCCCTACAGAGCTTGAAGATCTTCAGAACAAATATTCCGATTTTCAGGCTGCAGGCTGCGAAATCTATTCTGTATCTACAGATTCTCATTTCGTACACAAAGCATGGCATGATTCCTCCGACAGAATTGGTAAGATCACCTATCCTATGCTTGCTGATCCTACCCATGCACTCTGTAAAGACTTTGAAGTTCTGATCGAATCCGATGGAATGGCAGAGAGAGGAAGCTTTATTGTGAATCCGGAAGGTAAGATCGTAGTTTATGAAGTAAATGCCGGCAACGTCGGACGTAATGCGGATGAACTTTTCCGCCGTCTGCAGGCAAGCCAGTTCGTAGCAGAGCATGGAGATCAGGTGTGCCCTGCTAAATGGCAGCCGGGAGCAGAGACTTTGAAACCAAGTCTTGATCTGGTAGGTATGCTTTGATGAAAAAGGAAAATTTCTATGATGTGGTAGTGATCGGAGGAGGTCCTGCCGGACTAACAGCAGCATTATATCTGGCACGTGCCTGCTACCGTGTTCTTGTGATCGAGAAAGAGAAATTCGGCGGTCAGATCACAATTACCGATGAAGTCGTAAATTATCCGGGTGTTGAGAAGACCAGTGGAAAAGAATTGACAGAAACCATGCGCAGACAGGCAGAAAATTTCGGAGCTGAATTTTTACTTGGCGAAGTTTCTGAACTGAAAAAAGCAGAGATCCTACCTAGAGCAGATATATGGGAAACAATTACAGATAAGGGCAGATACCAGAGTTTTGGGGTTCTCCTTGCAACAGGAGCGCATCCAAGAATGATCGGTTTTCCTGGTGAAGCAGAATTTCGCGGCCACGGAGTCGCTTACTGTGCAACCTGTGACGGAGAATTTTTCCGCGGAAAAGAAATCTTTGTAGTAGGCGGCGGCTTCGCAGCAGCAGAGGAGAGCGTATTCCTGACAAAATATGCAAGTCATGTGACAATTCTGATCCGTGGAAATGACTTCTCCTGCGCAGAGGCTGTTGCAGAAGTAGCTAAGAATCATCCTAAGATTACGGTCTTAACAAATACTGAGGTCGTCTACGTAGAAGGTGACCATATGCTGCGCAGGATCTGTTACAGAAACAAAAATACCGGAGAGGAAACCATCTTTGATTCCACGAATGACACTTTCGGAGTCTTTGTATTCGCAGGCTATGCCCCGAACACCGGACTGGTAAAAGAACTTGTAGCTCTGGATCCTCATGGATATGTAGAAACAAATAGAAACCAGCAGACCAACTGCCAGGGAATCTATGCCGCAGGAGATGTCTGCCAGAAAAATCTCCGCCAGGTGGTAACGGCCGTAGGAGATGGCGCCACAGCCGCTACAGAACTGGAAAAATATGCCGCATCCATGCAGGAGAAAACAGGGATTCATCCGGAAAAGCCGGTAAAAAAAGAAACAAAAACAGAAGCCAAAGCTTCCTCTGGTATTTTCTCACAGGATATCGTAAACCAGTTAAATGTAGTATTTTCCAGAATGGAAGGAAAACTACAGCTTGAGCTCCATCTGGATTCCCGTCCCGTAAGTCAGGAATTAATAACTTATATGACAGAACTGGAAAAATACACAGACAAACTGACCGTATATGAGAGTACCTCAACAGATCCTGCATCTTCACTTCCTTATGTGGAAGTGCTGACTGAATCCGGAGAAAAGACCGGATTAGCTTTTCATGGTGTACCGGGAGGACATGAGTTTACATCCTTTATCCTCGGATTATATAATGCAGCAGGCCCGGGACAGCCCCTTGATTCTGAGATCAGAGAAAAAATCCTAGCGATCAGCCATAAAATTCAGATGCAGATCCTGGTATCACTTTCCTGCACCATGTGTCCGGATCTTGTAGTAGCAGCCCAGAGGATTGCTTCCCTGAATCCGCTTGTAACAGCAGAAGTATACGATGTCGCTCATTTTCCGGAGTTAAAAGAAAAATATAACGTTATGAGTGTTCCCTGCCTGGTGATTAATCAGGATAAAGTATCTTTTGGAAAGAAGAACATCCAGCAGTTGCTGGAATTAATCTAAATCCGTTGTGCCGACAAGTTGATTCTTGAAACAATCTTGCAGGATAAATATTGACATTCCTTTATTTTCTGATATAATGTCCAAAGTCGGACGGCACATTGGGATGTGCCTTGCAAGGTGTCTCATATTTTGAGATTCCCGGATGGACATGATGATCATGAGCCAGATAAGATAACTGTAAGTATGTAATCATTCGTATATTGACATTTTATAAAAGCCATCTGATACTGTTCCTGGCTGTCTGCCAGATTCT
>CAKRWH010000044.1:0-11703 GCA_934416185.1 uncultured Blautia sp.
GGTAAACGAGTTGACTATTCCGGACGTTCCGTTATCGTCGTAGGACCGGAACTTAAGATTTACCAGTGTGGTCTTCCGAAAGAGATGGCGATCGAGCTGTTCAAACCTTTCGTTATGAAAGAGCTTGTTGCCAACGGAACTTCACACAACATTAAGAACGCTAAGAAAATGGTTGAGAAGCTGGAGCCGGCTGTATGGGATGTTCTCGAGGATGTTATTAAAGAACACCCGGTTATGCTGAACCGTGCACCTACACTGCACCGTCTTGGTATCCAGGCATTCGAACCAATCCTTGTAGAAGGTAAAGCGATCAAACTGCATCCGCTTGTTTGTACCGCGTTCAACGCTGACTTCGATGGTGACCAGATGGCCGTGCATCTTCCGCTTTCACAGGAAGCTCAGGCAGAGTGCCGTTTCCTTCTGTTATCACCGAACAACCTGCTGAAACCTTCTGATGGTGGTCCTGTAGCCGTTCCTTCACAGGATATGGTACTTGGTATTTACTACCTGACCCAGGAGAGACCTGGAAATAAAGGTGAAGGCAAGTATTTCAAGAGTGTAAACGAAGCAATCCTTGCTTATGAAAATAAAGTAATCACACTGCAGTCCAGAATTCATGTTCGCTGCAGCAAGACAATGCCGGATGGATCCGTTCTGACCGGTACAGTAGAATCTACACTTGGACGTTTCCTGTTCAACGAAATCCTTCCTCAGGATCTTGGTTTCGTAGACAGAAGCATTCCTGGAAATGAACTTCTTCTTGAGGTAGACTTCCTGGTAGCTAAGAAACAGCTGAAACAGATTCTTGAAAAAGTTATTAATACTCACGGTGCTACAAAGACCGCAGAGGTTCTGGATGATATTAAAGCTACAGGTTATAAATATTCCACACGTGCAGCCATGACTGTTGCCATTGCCGATATGACTGTTCCGCCTCAGAAGCCGGAAATGATCAAACAGGCTCAGGATACAGTAGACCTTATCACAAAGAACTACAAACGAGGTCTTATCACTGAAGAAGAGCGTTACAAAGAAGTTGTTGATACATGGAAGAAGACTGACGATGAGCTGACACATGCTCTGCTGTCCGGACTTGATAAATACAACAACATCTTCATGATGGCTGACTCCGGTGCCCGTGGTTCCGATAAACAGATCAAACAGCTTGCAGGTATGCGAGGACTGATGGCTGATACAACCGGTCATACAATCGAGCTGCCTATCAAGTCAAACTTCCGTGAAGGTCTTGACGTACTGGAATACTTCATGTCTGCACATGGAGCTCGAAAAGGTATGTCCGATACCGCTCTTCGTACAGCCGATTCAGGATACCTGACAAGACGTATGGTTGATGTTTCTCAGGATCTGATCGTACGTGAGACAGACTGCTGTGAGAACAGAGACGAAATCTCAGGTATGTATGTAGAAGGCTTTGTAGACGGTAAAGAAGAAATCGAAGGACTTCAGGAACGTATCACAGGTCGTTTTGCCTGCGAGACAATTAAGAATAAAGATGGCGAGGTTATCGTTAAAGCTAACCATATGATCACACCGAAACGTGCTGCTCGTATCATGAAAGAGGGCGTGGACAATCAGACCGGCGGATCTATCGAGAGAGTTAAGATCCGTACAATTCTTACATGTAAATGTAAAGTCGGTATCTGTGCGAAGTGTTACGGTGCGAACCTTGCAACAGGTGAGGCTGTTCAGGTTGGTGAATCTGTCGGTATCATTGCTGCTCAGTCTATCGGTGAGCCAGGTACACAGCTTACCATGCGTACCTTCCATAGTGGTGGTGTTGCCGGTGGAGATATCACACAGGGTCTTCCTCGTGTCGAGGAGCTTTTTGAGGCAAGAAAGCCGAAAGGTCTTGCCATCATCACAGAGATTCCTGGTGTTGCAACAATCAATGATACTAAGAAGAAACGTGAAGTTATCGTTACTGATCCGGAAACAGGTGATTCCAAGACTTACCTTATTCCATACGGATCCCGTATCAAGATCGCTGACGGTCAGGTCCTTGAAGCAGGTGATGAGCTTACAGAAGGTAGCGTAAATCCGCATGATATCCTGAGAATCAAGGGTGTACGTGCAGTTCAGGATTACATGATCCGTGAAGTACAGCGTGTATATCGTCTCCAGGGTGTTGAGATCAGCGATAAGCATATCGAGGTTATCGTTCGTCAGATGCTGAAGAAGATCCGTATCGAAGATAACGGAGATACAGAATTCCTTCCAGGAACACTGGTTGACTTCCTTGAATATGAGGATGTTAACGAGCAGATGGAAAAAGAAGGCAAACAGCCTGCAGAAGGTAAACAGGTTATGCTTGGTATCACCAAGGCATCTCTTGCTACAAACTCCTTCCTGTCAGCCGCTTCCTTCCAGGAAACAACTAAAGTTCTGACTGAAGCTGCTATTAAGGGTAAAGTTGATCCGCTGATCGGTCTGAAAGAGAACGTAATCATCGGTAAGCTGATCCCGGCTGGTACTGGTATGAAACGCTACAGAGATGTAAGACTCGACAGCACAATGCCTGAACCACAGGTTCCTGTTGAAGAAACAGCAGAAGAACTTCAGGATGAAGAGATTAAAGACGATGAGATGATCACAATGGATGAAGAACTTCCGGAGGATGAAGAATTCGATGTTGAAGAATCTGATGCAGAAGAAGCTGAAGATACAGAAGACAACGAATAATTTAAAACTTTTGGCACAGAATTTTTATCCGGGCTGACATATAAATGAATTTATAAGAGAACTATCTATACTGGTATTGGAAAGTGCCGGAAGGTAGTTCTCTTTTAATTTGGGATAAAGAATGAGTTCTGACTTCTTTGAATAAGGGGCTGATCGACTTTTCGTTTATGTATAGATAACAAAGCAGATTGTGAATAATTATCTATAGTAATGCCAGAACTGAGAGTATATTCTTCTGGAAAAATATTTCTTAGTATCCAAAAAGAGAGAAATACAAAGAATGCAGCTTTTGTGTTATAATGCCAGTATAATTTGGAGATAAAATGAAATAAAAAGCTTTTTTATTTCGTTTAAACATAGAGCGGCAGCTGATAAATGTATGTTGGATATATTTGCCAGCTGTACTAATTGCATTGAAGTGCTACAGATCACGAAACAAAAGGAGGTGCAGCATGGATAGGGAACTGCCGGTTTCGGCATGGCCGGAATGGAAGATAATAGAGAAAATTGGCGAAGGTTCTTTTGGCAAAGTATATAAGGCCCAGAGAACAGAACGTGGAAAGTCCTTTTATTCTGCCATTAAGATAATCAATATACCCGGAAGTCAGAGTGAGCTGAACAGTGTACGCTCCGAGACAGGGGATGATCAGTCTGTCAGACAATATTTCCAGAATCTGGTAGAAGAATGCATTCAGGAGATTAGTACTATGGAGTATTTCCGTGGAAACTCTTATATTGTTTCCGTTGAAGATTTCAAAGTAATGGAGTATCTGGATGCTATTGGCTGGGAGATCTCCATACGAATGGAGTATCTTACCAGTTTTATAGAGTACTGCGCGGAGAAACAGCTGACAGAGAATGAAGTGATAAAACTTGGAATGGACCTGAGCAGGGCTTTGGATTACTGTCGTAAACTTAAAATCATTCACAGAGATATCAAGCCTGAGAATATATTTGTATCCAGATTTGGTGATTTCAAGCTGGGCGATTTCGGAATTGCACGTGAATTGGAAAGGACCATGAGCGGATTCTCCAAGAAGGGAACCTATTCTTATATGGCGCCCGAAATGTATAAGGGCGAGAAATATGACAGTAGAGTAGATATTTATTCTCTGGGCCTTGTATTGTATAAACTGATGAATCATAACAGACTTCCATTTATGAGTCTGGAAAAGCAGTTTATCACATACAGGGATAAAGAGAATGCTTTAAATAAGAGAATTGCGGGAGAGAAAATGAATGCGCCTGCAGATGCAGGCGCAATTTTTGCTCAGATTATTCTGAAAGCTTGCGCATATGACCCTTCGGAAAGATACCAGACTCCGGAGGAGTTTTATCGTGCACTGGATGACCTGAAGAATGGCAGAAGTGCAGTGCAGAATAAAGTGGTTCAAAAGCAGACAGGGGATAAAACCGTTCAGAACGCAGCAGCTCAGAAGATACCTTCGCAGAAACAGCCGCAGGGAAGAACTGTTCAGAAGGCATCGGTACAAAAACAGCTGTCAAACAAAACTGCAGCAACGCCGACACAGAAGCAGCTATCAGGCGGAGCATCTGCGAATGTACCATCACAGAAACAGCAATCAGATCGTACAGCTCAGAATATTCCGAATCAGGGACGTGCGGAAACTATGCAGCCACAGCCATCTTCAGAAACGATTGCCATGAGATCTGCCCGCGCTGTAGAAGCCAGAAAGCGCAGACGCAGAAAGAAACAGCTTCTTCGCAGAGCTTTAGTTGCGATTGCTGCCGGAGCAGCTATACTTCTGACAGCAGGAGTTTACTATAGAATAAGTATGCGTAATTCACAGGGAGGACTTGAGGATAATCCGATGGCAATCCTTGAGGATAAGAAGTACAGTTCCACGAAATCAGATTCCAAAGATTTTGCTGCAGCTTTGGATGCGATTAAGGAACAGGCGACAACCATCACAGATAATCTGGATTCCTATGACTGGGTAGGTACAGAAGGAACTGTTCTGAGGTATCTGAAGAGAGTCAAGACCACTCAGGAGGCAGATGGAAATCTGGATATCGAGAGTGAATGCATGAAAGCCCTGGTTTATCCGGCAGAGTCCGGAGATGGAAAATACGAAGAATATTTTTACTGGGGAGAGAAGCTTTTCTTTGCGTACATCTGGTATGATGAAACTTCTGAATATTATTATTATAATGATGACGGTGAATTGATCCGATGGATTGATTCCAATGGAAAATGTCATGATAACGAAACAGATAATGAAGAGTTTGTAAAGCGTGGCGAGAAATATTGGGATAATTCACTGAAAGCATTGAAGGGAGAGGGAACAAAGACGGATAATGGCGTATCAGATTGAATGTGCATATACCTGTCATATGGGAAATGTCCGGGCAAATAACGAAGATAATTTCTGGTGCTTTGGAGAATCCCTTCCGATGAATAATGAAGGAACAAATGGAATTTGCTCGAAGACTGTTGTTGGAAGCAGAGTGCCAGTGATGGCGGTATTTGACGGTATGGGTGGAGAGAGCTGCGGAGAAGTGGCTGCTTTTCTCGCTTCCGAGGAGTTTGGCAGGTTTTATAATACGAATAAAAGAATGCTCAGGGACATGCCGGAGGATTTTATAGACGGTGCGTGTAAGCGGATGAATCAGGCTGTGTGCAGATATGGGGCGGACAATCATATCCAGAGTATGGGAAGTACAATGGCCATGATTTTGTTTACGCCGGAATCCATGTTTGCGTGTAATCTTGGTGACAGTCGGATTTATTTACTGGATAGCGGCAGGATACGTCAGATCTCCACAGACCATGTTCTTGATAGAAGAATGATTGGAAAAGCACCGTTGACGCAGTATCTGGGTTTGCCGGAGAATCTGCAGATGCTGGAACCGTCCGTGGCAGAGATAGAACATAAAGAAGGATATAAATATCTTCTGTGTTCGGATGGAGTAACAGATATGCTTTCAGACGCAGAAATCGAAGAAATCCTGTCCCGGGAAGCCGGACTTTCAGAAATCGTGAACGCACTTCTGGAGAAAGCACTTCAGAAAGGCGGGAGAGATAATGTGACTATCGTACTTTGCGAGGTGCAGAAAATGGATGCCGGTAAAAGGCTGAGAACATGGATGAGAAGTCTGAAAGACAAAAACGAGAGGTGAAGCAGCATGAAGAACCGTATGCAGGATCTGGATTTCGAACAGACAGTAGCATTTGATAAAGTACAGGACTATGAATTTACCAGAAGAGCGGCGCAGAGATTTCGCCAGGTGGTAAGTCTTGACAGCTTTGAAGATGAAGATGCTGATGTTATTTTTCATTATCTTTATAAAGAGATGGAACTGGTATCCTTTGGCGATCATCTGAAGCGATACATATATGAAAGGGCAGAGTTGGAAGAGCCTTTCTCGGAGGTTCCACAGGAAGTATATAAAGAAATTATCCAGGATTCTTTTAAGGAGACTTATACTCCGAAATCTATGAATCCAACATCCACCAAGCTGTCTGCGCTGATCAATAACTGGTTGAATCAGGCATCGGTGAAAAGGGAAACTGTATTTCTGTTGGGATTTGGCCTGAAGATGACAGCAGAGGATGTCTCTGATTTCCTAACAAGAGTATTGAAGGAACAGGACTTTGATTTTCATAATCCTGATGAAGTGATCTACTGGTATTGCTACAGTACGCAGCAGGGATATCACAAGGCTGAGGAACTGAAGAAGGAATATGAGACGCTTGCACCTGTAGAGACTGACAGTACACAGGTTTTATATGGAAATAATCTTTGTCTGGATACAGAGGAGAAATTGAAAGAATATCTGGCGAAGCTGAAGGCCAGACGTGTTGATCCAATGTCTGAGAAAAGTCAGGCTTTTCAGGAATTTACGAAGCTGCTTTATCATGCGAAGCAGATCATTGCAGGTCTGTATCAGCATGACGAAGAGGAAAAAGGTGGGGACAAAGTGTGGACAGCGGAGCGTATCACGCCGTCTGATGTGGAAAAAGTGATCTGCAGCGGAATTCCCATTAACAAAATGGGTAATCTGAAAAAGATGTCTGCATCCATTCTTGCCAGACATTTCAGCCAGAAGCGTTTCAGCAGACAGAGAATCACTAACATTCTGAATCATAAGCTTCCGGTGGAGCGTTTTGATCTAATTACGTTGGAGTTCTTTATTGTATCTCAGGAAATGGAAGATGACGATCCGTTTAACAGATATAAACATTTTCTGGATGAAATTCAGGATATACTGCTAAGATGTGGAATGGGAGAAATTTACATAGTAAATCCGTACGAGTGCTTTCTTCTTATGTGCCTCCTTACAGACTGTCCGTTGGCAGTGTTCTCGGAGATATGGGAGAAATCCTACGAAGAAGGGGAAGCATAAAAAAGTAACAAATAGAACAAGGAGGTACAACCAGTGTGGTATGTACCTCCTTATTTTATCTTACATTTCAACCGAATCAAGCAAGTCACCTGCTTCGATTGCAAAAAGCAATAAAGAGTGGGTGGGGTCTTGCATGCATCAGGAGCAGTTTTTGTCTGTTATAAATATCTTATTCGTTATAATATCCATAAATAGCCCGGGCTGCCGATGCGATCGTATTCTGTGCGGCACCGGTATCGGTAAGATCCTGAGACATAAAACATACGACCAGATCGATTCCCTTAGCTGTATCATAGATGATTGCCGCATCATTTTCTACAGTGCTCAGTTCACCTGTTTTATTGGCTGTACCAACACCTTCCGGAAGTTGTGCGGGAATTTTATTCTTGCGCTGCTGTGTTTTAAGATGATAATACATAGCATCTGCGTTAGACAAAGTGGAAGCTGGCAGTGTTCCGTTTACAATCTGATAAATTTGCTTTAAAAATGTTCCGCAGTCTTTGACAGAGGTATAGTTGTCGCCATTTTCATTGCTGGCAAGAAGCATGCGGTTCATTTTTGTGCTTGTAAATCCATGTGCCTGGCAGAATGCATTTACCTTTGCCATACCCGCGGCATTATCGCCATCTCCGAGCCAGGTTACAAGAGTATTGGCTGCGTCATTGTCGCTGACGGAGATCATGGACGAAATATTGCTGTCAAGTTCTTCACTGTTATGGGACTGTGCAAGTGAATCATAATTTTCATATACAGTCCCCATGATATAAAGCTTGATCAGGCTGGCTGCCTGCATTTGAGTGTCATTGATCATACCCTCAGAATCTTTAAGCAGATTGCAGGCGTATACGGACCAGGTTCCATTGTTTGTCGGAAGATATTTCTGCTGGATCTGACTTAGCAGGTTGTCCATGCTGGAGTCTGAGTTGTCTGTAAAAGTAGTGTCGGAAGAAGGGGAGAGCGTTCCCTCCTGCTCTTGAGAAACTGAAGCTTCAGATGCGCTTTCGGACTGAACAGAACTTTCCTGTTCCTTTAACTGGTCAAGCTGGTCTGCCTGAGTGATCAGAGTGTTGGCGTCAGTAGAAATCTCCTGCACTGTATTGGAAAGTGCCTGTACTTTTTGCTGCAGCTTCACAAGGTGGTTCAGAGATAAGAAAGAGACAACACCCAGCGCGACTATTCCGACTATCAAAAATCCGATTACTACATATAAAAAGAAGGGCTTTTCATTGGGGGTTCTGTTATCTGTTTCAGAAGTTTTCCTGTTCATTCGATTGTTTCCTTTCATTAAATATATTTAAGTTCTGTACTTACAGGAGAATTGGTCATGATGCAAAATAGCTGTCAATACCATTGGCAATTCCCTGTACCATTGTTTTCTGAAATTCTGCGTTGTTCATTTGCTGATCGTCGTTCTGGTTTGTCATGAATCCCATTTCCAGAATTGTTACCGGGACAGTACTCCAGTTAATTCCTGTCATGTTATCATAATACTGAACACCTAAGTTCTGGAAACCTGTAGCTGCACAGTAGGAATCAAGGATACATTGGGACAGTTTATTTGACTGGTCGAAAAGCTGTGGAATATATGGATTATTCTGGGAGGGGGACATGGTCAGGGCACCGGATGCTGTATGGGAATCATCACCGTTGGCATGGATCCTGACATAAATCTCTGCACCCTGTGCAGCTACATACTGCGCACGTTCCATATTACTGATCGCAGTTTCATTATCTGTTCTTGTCATGACTACCTGATAGCCGCGCTGTTCCAACTCATCTTTTAACTGAAGAGAAACCTCGAGGTTGAGTTCATATTCAGGTACACCGCTGTAAGTACCCTGAGTGCCTGTGGAGCATTTTGCTTTCATTTCAGAAGAACCGGGGCCGTTAGGCTCCAGAGCGCTCATATCTACAGATTCGCTCTGGTGTCCGGGATCTATTCCTATTATATGGCCGTTATTCTGAGATTCTGAAGTGCCGTTTCCACTGAACACAGAAGGTTTTGTCTGCGCTTTTTCAGTAGATTCTGCTTTTTCTTTTGTCTTTTTCTGAGCAGATGTCTGTTGTTTTTGCTTCATACGGTGGATATTAGACTGGATATTATCTATTGTACTGGTGTATTTTTCCATTGCTGATTTGACTTCATTGTGTTTGGCATTGACCTGTTCAGACATGGTGTCAACTTCTTTTTCTGTAGTGACAATTTGATCTAAAGTACTTTTATTGAAGAAAAAAAGTGAGACAATGCACAGAAGGCCTGTCAAAAATAAAAGTACGCCGATCATACTGGGTTTCTTCATATATTTTGTCCTTTCTTGAGGGGGGAGTGTGTAGGCTTTGGTTGTTATTATAATGAAAGAGGGAGTAAATTTCAATTGGGACGCGGAGAATAATATTTATTTGGGGGGCGGTTTCGGAGGCTAAGATATTCTAAGTTTTCAAAAATCTGCTAAAAGCATGAGTCTCCGGGGACAAACTCGCTTTGCTCAGACAGTGTCCCCGGAGACTCATAACGCAGATTTTTGAGAACTAAGAATATCTAAGCATCCTGCAAATGCCCCCAAAATAAATATTATTCTCCGCTGGCAATTGGATGTGGGACGGGAGAAGGCGGAGTGGCAGGAGTTGGATGTGGGACGGGAGAGGGTGGAGTGATATGAGTTTGTTGTGGGGTGGAATATAGGTTAGGTGGGATAAAATGAGAGAGATGGCAGTAAAGTATGGAATGGTGAGATGTATTGTCTGATAAGTTTAATGCAGTGATGTGATGCATAAAAAAAGAAAATTTTGGAAATGATAAAAATGTGAAAAAATCCTGTAAAATTCACGAGAAATCCCTTGACAGTGCGGTTTTGGCGGGATATAATAAGCAAGCGTGCAAAAGGAACGTTTAATTTTTTTGCGCGTAATTACACGAATAGCAACCGCAAGGCCCCATAGAAAGATCTATGGAGAAATAAATCGGGAGGTGAAATGGAATGCCAACATTCAACCAGTTAGTAAGAAAGGGACGCCAGACATCTGTAAAGAAATCTACAGCTCCGGCTCTCCAGAAAACATTCAACTCTTTAAGAAAGAAAGCAGTTGAACAGTCTGCACCACAGAAACGTGGCGTTTGTACAGCAGTTAAGACTGCAACTCCTAAGAAGCCTAACTCAGCTCTTAGAAAAATCGCCAGAGTTCGTCTTTCCAACGGAATCGAAGTAACAAGCTACATCCCAGGAGAAGGTCACAACCTTCAGGAGCATAGCGTTGTTCTTATCCGTGGTGGAAGGGTTAAGGACTTACCTGGTACAAGATACCACATCATCAGAGGTACTCTTGATACTGCAGGTGTTGCTAACAGAAAACAGGCCCGTTCTAAATACGGTGCTAAGAGACCTAAAAAGAAATAATTCTAAAAAGGTTTCATAAGAATTTTTAAGAACTGATCCTATTGTTTAGGACAGCAGTAATTAATCAATCGAAAATTCACGGAAGACTAGAACTATGAATTTGTACGGTATTCCATATACCCTGCCGGTTGCGGGTTAAATATAGGACCTTACCAGTGCGAACATGCAATAGTTATCTGCGTGAGTACCGATGATTTAATCACAATGATTAAGGAGGGAAGTAACGTGCCACGTAAAGGACATACTCAGAAAAGAGACGTTCTGGCAGATCCAATGTACAACAATAAAGTGGTTACCAAACTTATCAATAACATCATGTTAGACGGTAAGAAAGGTGTAGCACAGAAAATTGTTTACGGTGCATTCGCCAGAATCGAAGAAAAAGCTGGTAAACCAGCACTTGAAGTTTTCGAAGAGGCTATGAACAACATCATGCCACTTCTTGAAGTAAAAGCTAGACGTATCGGTGGTGCTACTTATCAGGTTCCGATCGAGGTAAGAGCAGACAGACGTCAGGCACTGGCTCTTCGCTGGTTAACAATGTTCTCTCGTAAAAGAGGCGAGAAAACAATGGAAGAAAGACTTGCAAATGAGCTTTTAGATGCAATGAACAACACAGGCGCATCTGTTAAGAGAAAAGAAGACATGCACAAGATGGCTGAGGCAAATAAAGCATTTGCTCACTATCGCTTCTAATATAGGAGGAAAATCCATTGGCTAAAGAAGGAAGAGAATATCCATTAGAGCGTACCAGAAATATTGGTATTATGGCTCATATCGATGCGGGTAAAACAACTCTTACAGAACGTATCCTGTATTATACAGGTGTCAACTATAAGATTGGTGATACTCATGAAGGTACTGCTACCATGGACTGGATGGAACAGGAGCAGGAAAGAGGTATCACAATCACTTCAGCGGCTACAACATGTCACTGGACTCTGGAAGAGAACTGCAAACCGAAGCCAGGTGCTCTGGAACATCGTATCAACATCATTGATACCCCAGGTCACGTTGACTTCACAGTAGAAGTTGAGCGTTCTCTTCGTGTACTTGACGGTGCTGTCGGCGTTTTCTGTGCTAAGGGTGGTGTTGAACCGCAGTCTGAAAACGTATGGCGTCAGGCCGACACTTACAATGTACCACGTATGGCATTCATCAATAAGATGGATATCCTTGGTGCAAACTTCTACGGTGCAGTAGAGCAGATCAAGACTCGTCTTGGTAAAAACGCAATCTG
>CAKRWH010000045.1:0-11005 GCA_934416185.1 uncultured Blautia sp.
CGCGAAGCGGTGTCGGCGTGGGTTTGTTAGGGAGAGGTGTTGTGGAAGTAGAGGGTGGAGAGTGGGTCTGGACACCGTGGAGAGGTGTCGGCGTGGGTTTGTTAGGGAGAGGTGTTGTGGAAGTAGAGGGTGGAGAGTGAGTCTGGACACCGCGAAGCGGTGTCGGCGTGAATTTGTTGGGGAAATAGGGGTGATAAAAAGAAAAATGGGTTGCATATTGAGAGGACAGATGATAATATATAATGAAATATATAGAAAAGAATGCTTTAGAGCATAAAAAGTCTGAAAAATAGAGACGGATATCTTAGTGTTTTGAATGCATTTCTGGAATTTAGTAATGGGTTGTGCAGGGTGAACTTTCAATGGAAGGGAGGTTTTTTTATGGAACTTGAGGTGTATCGCAGGTATTCGCAGATGGCAAGAGGTCTTGAGAAAGCAGAGCTGGTGTTTAAGAATGGGCGTGTGTTCAGTTCTGGTACGGGGGAGTTTATTGAGGGAGATGTGGCTGTTGCGGATGGGATTGTGATCGGTGTTGGTACATATGAGGGGGAGACGGAGGTTGATCTGGATGGTAAGGTGATTTGTCCGGGATTTATTGACAGTCATCTGCATCTGGAGTCTACGCTGGTAACGCCGGGGGAGTTGGTTCGGCAGGCGGCTCAGTGTGGTACAACGACTTTTATTGTGGATCCTCATGAGTCTGCGAATGTGTCCGGTACGGATGGGATTGATTATATTCTGGATCAGACGGAGGATGCGCCGGCGAATGTTTATGTGATGATGCCGTCTTGTGTTCCGGCTACGCATGTGGATGATAATGGATGTCTTCTTACGGCAGGAAAGATGAAGGGGTATCTGGATCATCCGAGGATTCTGGGACTTGGTGAGGTGATGGATGCGCCTTCAGTGATTAATGGAAGTATTGCAATGCACGAGAAGCTTCATCTGTTTCAGGACAGAGTGAAGGACGGGCATGCGCCGTTTTTGTCTCCGGGAGATCTGGCTGCGTATGTGCTTGGTGGAATTGATACGGATCATGAGTGTGTGGATTATGAGTATGCAATGTCTGAGGCAAGGAATGGGATGTATGTGCTGATCCGTGAGGGCAGTGCGGCGAGAAATCTGGATGCTATTGTGAAAGGTATCGTGGAGCATCATACGGATACTTCCAGTTTCTGTTTCTGCACGGATGATAAGCATATTGAAGAAATTCGTAAAGAGGGACATATCAATTATAATGTGAAGCGGGCGGTGCAGCTTGGTCTGACCGTTGAGAAGGCGTTACAGATGGCTACCATTCAACCGGCGAGATGTTATGGTTTATATCAACTTGGAATGATCGCGCCAGGACGGCAGGCTGATTTTGTGATTCTGGATAATGTGACAGATCTGAATGTAGTGGATGTATATCATTGTGGAAAGAAGATTATCAAAGATGAGAAGGTGGAAGTAAAACCATGTCCGCCGCATCTGAAGAATACGGTTCATGTATCTGGCTTCAGTGAGGAACGCCTGAAACTGAAACATCCGGGAACGAAAGCACGTGTGATCGAGATGCTGGAGAAGCAGATTGTGACTAAGGATGTGCTGGAAGAGGTTCCGTGGATCGAGACAGATGGGGAGAAATATTTCTCAGCAGATGGAGAATTCCAGAAAATTGCAGTAATCGAGCGTCATAAGAATACAGGTAAAATGGGAGTTGGTATTGTGAAAGGATATGGAATCCGCGGCGGTGCCATTGCTTCCAGTGTTTCACATGACTCTCATAATATTATTGTGGTGGGAGACAATGATCATGATATGGCACTTGCTGTAAAAGAAATGATGCGTATACAGGGCGGATATACATTGGTATGTAACGGAGAAATTTATGGAACATTGCCGCTTCCGGTAATGGGATTGATGAGTGATGCTGGTTATGAGAGTGTAAATGAGGCACTTGCAAGGATGATTCCGAAGGCGCATGAGATGGGAGTCAAAGAGGGATTTGATCCATTTATTACCTTATCATTTATGGCATTGCCGGTAATTCCGGAAATCAGAATCACACCGCGTGGAATTTATCTGGTAAACGAAGACAGGATGTTGAGAACTCCGTTTAGTTAACTGAATCAAGCAAGTAGCGAAGCGGATGATTTTATCCGCTTGACGTAAAATAGCAGGCAGTTTTACTGCCTGCTATTTTGTCTTCTCCAAAGTAAAAATAAATTCAGTTCCTATGCCTTCAGTACTGATCACATCAATATTCTGATTATGTGCGTTGATGATCTCCTTAACAATAGAGAGACCAAGTCCGGTTCCTTTGCGGTCTTTTCCACGGGAGGCATCGATTTTGTAGAAGCGGTCCCAGATTTTGTTGAGACTTTCTTTCGGAATTCCGGTTCCGTGATCTTTAACAGAGACGAAAACTTTTCCGTTCTTTACAGTGGTTTCTATCTGGATAGAAGAATCATCATTGCTGAATTTAATAGCATTATCCAGAAGATTATAAAGAACCTGCTGGATCTGTTCCATATCCGCTTTGACATAGAGCTCATGGCCGGAGAGAAGCAGTTCCAGGCGGATCTGGCGGTTTGTGCAGATTCCCTCAAATACAGCTGCTGTATTTTTGATCGTGTCATTAATATCGAAACGATGAATATGCATCATTCGTTTCTTCATATCCAGTTCATTCAGAGTAAGCAGACTGCGAGTCAGTTTCTCAAGACGTTCAGATTCGAATGCGATGATCTTCAGGTAACGGTCCTGCATTTCGTAGGGAATTGTGCCGTCCAATATGGCATTTACATATCCTTTGATAGAGGTAAGCGGAGAACGGAAATCGTGAGAGACATTGGCGATAAATTTACGCTGATAGTCTCCGTTCTTATTTAGCTCATCGGACATATAGTTCAGGGTGTTTGCCAGGTATCCCATTTCGTCGTCGGATCTGACTTCAATTTTATATTCCAGATTACCGCCGGCATATTCGCTTGCACCTTTCATAATCTTAGTGAGTGGTTTGCGGATATAGTGGCTGTAAACCCAGAGCAGCAGACTGGTTACTGCGTAACAGATGAGAAAGATCAGCTGCATAATGAACAGGATACTGCTTCTGCTCTGATAGAGATTTGTCATTGCATAATGAATTGCCACATATCCTTTTGGGGTCATATCTGAGGTGATTGGTGCAATAACACTGAGCTGATCCGTATCAAAATATCCATAAAATTTTCCAACCTGATAATAATTACTTCCCCATTGGGCAGCGTCAAAATCGTCAAAAGGGATCGGATTATTGATATCAATGTCTTTGCGTGTACTGACGATGATCTCACCATTACTGTTAATGATCCATAATACTGCATCCTGAAAATCAGCAATCGCAGATAAGTGTTCCTGCAGATTATCTACAGTAGCGGAAGAGATATTATTTTTTACGGCATCATTGGAAGCAATATTGTGGGCTTCAGTATAGAGGGCGGCACTTAAAGAGTGTTCGAAATGTTTTTCTACCATATAAGAACCGCCAAGTGTTACGAGAAAAAATCCAAAAATCCCGATGAAAATATAGAACATCAGAAACTTTGTGGAAAGATGATGCTGTTTCATGGATTTTTTACCTCAAATTTATATCCGATTCCCCATACGGTAGCGATAGACCAGTGAGGGTTGTCCTTGATTTTTTCTCTCAGACGTTTGATGTGAACGTCTACAGTACGGGTATCGCCGATGTATTCATAGCCCCAGATGTGGTCCAGAAGCTGTTCGCGGGTAAATACCTGGTTAGGTGAGGAAGCAAGGAAGTAGAGAAGTTCCAGTTCCTTTGGCGGCATGTCTACCTGGTGTCCCATATAAGTGACAGCATAGTTGGTCAGATTGATGATCAGATCCGGATAAGTGACGCATTTCTCATTGGAAGAAACAGCAGGCTGTTTTACCTGGAAACGGCGCAGGACTGCGCGGACGCGGGCAACCAGTTCCTTGGAATCAAATGGTTTGATCATGTAGTCATCGGCACCAAGCTCCAGACCAAGGACCTTGTCAAAGGTTTCGCCTTTGGCTGAGAGCATAATGATCGGAACATCGGAGGTATGGCGGATCTCACGGCAGACCTGATAACCGTCGATGCCCGGAAGCATCAGATCCAGAATGATCAGATCCGGGTGAAAAGAAGCGAATTCTTTCAGCGCTTCTTCGCCGTCATTTACGATCTTTGTCTCAAAACATTCTTTAGTAAGATACAGGGCGATAAGCTCTGCAATATTATTATCATCATCGACGATGAGGATTTTTTGTTTGGAAACCATGGCAGTTCCTCCTATTTCTTAAATTCTACAATTGTGACACCTGCATCACCCTCGCCGAATTCTCCCAGACGGAAAGAATCTACGTGTTTCTGGCGTTTCAGATAATTGTGTACACCTTTTCGCAGAGCACCGGTTCCTTTACCGTGAACGATACGGACGGATTTCAGATGGGCGATATAAGCGTCATCCAGATATTTGTCAAGTTCCGCAACTGCCTCGTCTACGGTCTTGCCGAGCAGGTTAATCTCGGTGGATACATGGGCTGATTTTGACATACGGATTTTGCCTGCACCTGTACGCTGCATGGTAGGTGTGGTGATCTCTGCCTCATCGATCAGTTCCAGATCAGAAATATGAACCTTGGAACGGATGATACCCATCTGAACAAAGAGGAAACCTTTGTTGTCCGGACGGCTGCTGACTGTACCTTTCAGGTTCATGCTGAGAACCTTGACTGCATCTCCAAGAGAGATATCCTTGGCTGTGAGTTCTTTCTTTGGTTTTGGGGCAGCAGTTTTCTGAGTCATGCCTTTCTCAGCTTTGTTCATACGCTTGCGCAGATTCTGACGTTCTTTTTCCACTGCAGAGAGATCGACGTGGTCTTTCTGGAACTTGTGGAACATCTTCATGGTCTGGTCAGCATATTCCTTGGCTTCACGGAGAACTGCATGTGCTTCTTCGTTTGCCTGACGGATAATGCGGTCACGCTGCTCGTTCAGCTTCTCCTGCTTGGATTCCATTTCGGATTTCAGGGAAGCAACTTCCTGTTTGTACTGCTCGATCTCACGGCGTTCATTCTCGATAGTTACACGGCTGCTCTCCAGAGAACTGAGGACATCTTCGAAAGACTCATCCTGCTCACTGATCTGTTCTTTTGCCTTATCAATGATATAGTCCGGAAGTCCAAGCTTGGAAGAAATGGCGAACGCATTACTCTTTCCGGGAACACCGATCAGCAGGCGGTAGGTCGGACGGAGTGTTTCCACGTCAAATTCGCAGCAGGCATTTTCCACGCCAGAAGTGGAGAGAGCGTATACTTTCAGCTCACTGTAATGGGTGGTTGCCATGGTGCGGATTCCCTGCTCATGAAGATGGGAAAGAATCGCAATGGCAAGAGCGGCACCCTCTGTCGGGTCTGTACCAGCGCCAAGCTCATCGAAAAGGACGAGAGAGTGGCGGTTGGCTTTTCTGAGGAAAGAAACCACGTTTGTCATATGTGAGGAGAAAGTACTTAAGGACTGCTCGATACTCTGCTCATCACCGATATCTGCGTAAACTTCTTCAAACAGTGCAAGTTCGGAGCGGTCCAGTGTCGGAATATGAAGTCCGGACTGCCCCATGAGAGTGAGAAGTCCGACAGTCTTTAAGGATACAGTTTTACCACCGGTGTTTGGTCCGGTAACAACAAGCAGGTCGAAATCATCACCAAGGCGGATATCAATCGGAACTGCTTTCCTCTTATCAATGAGCGGGTGGCGTGCCTGTTTCAGACGGATACGTCCCTCATCATTGAAGATTGGCTCTGTAGCATTCATGTCCATGGCAAGGGATGCTCTGGCGAAAATGACGTCAAGCTGTACCATGATATTAAGGTCTGCGCGGATAGAGTCGGTCTGTTCTGCGGTCATCTGGCTTAAGTTGGAGAGGATCACTTCGATCTCTTTCTGTTCTTCCAACTCCAGTTCACGGATGTCGTTGTTTAATTTTACGATTGCCATAGGCTCGATGAATAAAGTAGAACCTGTAGAGGACTGGTCATGTACCATACCTGGAACCTGACCCTTGTATTCTGCTTTGACCGGGATACAGTAGCGGCCGTTTCTCATAGTGATAACGGAATCCTGCAGATAATTGCGGGCACTTCCGTTTACGAGAGAAGAGAGCTGCGTGTGGATTCTGTCTCCGGCAATTTTCATATTTCTGCGGATCTGGCGGAGGGTGCTGCTTGCATCATCGCTGATCTCATCCTCTGAGAGGATACATCTGCGGATCTCTGTTGTGAGAGGAGTCAGCGGCTCCAGTGCTTCAAACATTCCGTCCAGAGAGTCCGGGAGCGAATCACCGCGCTCACTTCTGGAATAAGCTTTGACACGATTGGTATTCTCCAGCAGGCTGCAGATGGCAAGAAGTTCACCGATCCCGAGAGAACTTCCGATTTCCAGACGCTTCAGAGAACCACGCACATCCTTGACACTTCCGAAAGAGATATTGCCTTTCTGGAAGAGACGGGTGAGGGCGTCCTTGGTCTGAGTCTGCATATGGCGGATCTCATCAATATCTGTAGACGGCTCAGTCTTCTTGCAGATTTCCTTTCCCATGGAAGAAGAAGCCTTGTCTGTCAGCATATTGATGATCTTATAGTATTCAAGTGCTTTATATGCTTTCTGATTCATTGTTGATTTAAGTCTCCTGATTATTACTTTTAATATTTATGATACCGGAAAAAAGAGCTGATCTCATTCCGGGTGTATCTGTAATTGTGGGAGTATCTCAGCTGGATTATTGGGTATGGCTGAAATACCTTTCTTATTATATATGATTTTTGGGGCTGTGAAAAGTGCTAAAATAGTTTGGTCTGAGAGGTCAAAAACATGTTTTTAAAAAAATATTTAAAAAATTTCAAAAAAACTATTGACACTTTATATAGTTTTTGGTATAGTACCAATTGTCGCAACAATAAGTAAAACTTAAAGATGAAACGCGATATGCGGAAGTGTCGGAACTGGCAGACGAGCAAGACTAAGGATCTTGTGAGCATTGCGCTCGTGTGGGTTCAAGTCCCATCTTCCGCATGAGAAACCTTGTATCTTAATTGATGCAAGGTTTTTTTATGTCAGTAGAAAATTACTTATACTATATTCATAAAAAATTCATATCTCTTTGCTAAAATATTTTTAGATTTGTTCGTCCTGAAAGATGATAGATCGGACCTGAGTTGAGGAATAGCGGTTACTGGGAGTAGAGCGGACAGTAACGATAACAGGAGAAAGAGTTTTATGAAACAGGACATAGATAGAAGAAAGGATACAAGAGAATATCAGTTTATACAGGAAACCATAAAGAAACAACCCAGAGAACACAGAAGTGTGGCATACAGACTACTGGCAATCGTAGGATGCGGTGTTTTATTTGGCGGCTGTGCGGCTGCAACTTTTGCAGGGGTATTTCCTGTTCTTGCGGATAAAGAAGAGGATACGCAGCAGAAGATAGAACTGACAGAGACCAGTACCATGGAGAAAGCAGAGGCGGTATCTGAGGAGCAGACTGTAGAGAGCGGAGAGACGGAACAGATATCAGAGGAGACAGCGAAGAGTCCCCTTGCATTCTATGAGGAAACCTATAAAGAAGTGCTTAAGGTATCGCAGGAATCACAGAAGTCACTTGTCAGCGTAAGAGGGATTTCAAAAGACGAAGACTTGCTGGATAATTCTTATCTGCAGCAGGGCGATTCGGAAGGACTTATTTTCCTGGAAACAGATACACAGTTTTATATCCTGACTTATGAGGAAGAACTGGAGAACCTGCAGGAATTGCAGGTTACATTTGCGGACGGTTCTACAGTAACAGGAGAGATCTGCAAGGGCGATGAAGATACCGGACTTGCAGTTGCAACAGTGAAGAAGAGTCTTCTCAGTGAAAGTACCAGAGAAGACGTTGTAGTGTCTGATCTGACAAATGCACAGGAACCAGAGCAGAGCGATATGGTTATCGCGATTGGAAGCCCTGCCGGTGACAGTGATGCAGTGGTTTACGGAATGGTTACTTCCGTGTCTGAGAAGCTGGAAGCTGCGGATACAGAATATGAAGTGTTATCTACAGACATGCAGGGAAATAAAGACGGAAGTGGTGTGCTTCTGGATATATCAGGAAATGTAACAGGCATGATCCTGAAAGAGAGCGAAAGCGACGGCGATAATATCCATGCGATCGCTGTTTCACAGATTCTCCCGCTGGTAGAGCGTCTGGCCAACGGAGAGAAAGCCAGATATACAGGAATTTACGGAACAGAAATCGACCAGGCACAGTGCAGACATCTGGGAATCGGACAGGGACTTTATATAGAACGGACAGAGAAAGATTCCCCTGCAATGAAAGCCGGACTTCAGTCAGGCGATATCATCAGCAAGATCGATGGAAACCTGACAGAGAGCATGCAGTCTTATTATACATATCTGCAGACAAAGAAGGCAGGCGAGAAGATCACTGTAACTGTTCTGCGTAAGAATTCCAAAGGGGATTACGTGGAAAAAGATTATCAGGTATTAGTTGAAGAAAGATAAGTAATGAGAAGCGGATAATTTTATACCGCAGAGCTTTGGAAATATAAATATAGAATAGATAGAGAGGCAGAGTTATGCGTTTTTTAAACGAATTACATGAGGGAGACAGAATCAGCGGGATTTATCTGTGCAAGCAGAAACAGTCCGCTGTAACAAAGAACGGAAAACCGTATGAGAACATTATTCTTCAGGATAAGACCGGCATCATGGACGGTAAGATCTGGGATCCGAATTCCCTGGGAATTGATGACTTTGATGCATTGGATTACATTGACGTAGTGGGAGATGTGACCAGTTTTGCAGGTGCTATGCAGCTGAATATCAAGCGTGTGCGCAAGGCAGCAGAGGATGAGTATGATCCTGCAGATTATCTTCCTGTAAGTGAGAACAGCACAGATGACATGTACAGTCAGTTAAAAGCATTTATCGACAGCGTGCAGAACATTTATCTGGTCGCATTGCTGAAGAAATTGTTTATAGAAGATGAGGAATTTATCAAAGCATTCGAGGGACATTCCGCAGCAAAGACCGTACATCACGGATTTATCGGCGGTCTGATGGAGCATACACTCGGAGTTACCAGACTCTGCGATTATATGTCAAAAGCATATCCGGTCATTAACAGAGACCTGCTGATCACAGCATCCCTGCTTCACGATATCGGAAAGACAAAAGAATTATCCTCATTCCCGTTAAATGACTATACAGACGAAGGCCAGCTTCTGGGACACATCTATATCGGTGCTCAGATGATTCATGACCTGGCAGGTCAGATTCCAGAATTCCCGGAGGTACTTAAGAATGAGTTGATCCACTGCATCCTTGCTCATCACGGAGAACTGGAATACGGCTCACCGAAGAAACCTGCACTTGTAGAAGCAGTAGCTCTGAATCTTGCAGACAATACAGATGCAAGAATGGAAACCATCACAGAGATTTTTGCCGCAGATAAGGGCAAGAAAGAATGGCTCGGATACAACAGACTGTTCGAGTCAAACTTAAGAAGAACAGATGAGGTGTAATCTTTATGGAATTTCGTAAGAACGATCTTGTTACGTTAGAGATAGAAGATTGCGGAATTGACGGTGAAGGTATCGGAAAAGCCGATGGCTTCACCGTTTTTGTCAAGGACGCAGTAATCGGAGATACAGTAACAGCTAAAATCATCAAAGCAAAGAAAAATTACGGCTACGGTCGTCTGATGGAGGTACTCAAACCATCTCCATACAGAGTAGAACCGAAATGTGCCTTCGCCCGCCAGTGCGGCGGATGCCAGCTTCAGGCACTCTCCTATGACCAGCAGCTTGTATTTAAGACAAATAAAGTCAAAGGTCATCTGGAGCGCATCGGAGGATTTACAGATATCCCTATGGAGCCGATCATTGGCATGGACGAGCTTTTCCACTACAGAAACAAAGCACAGTTCCCTGTAGGCAGAAATAAAGAGGGAAAAATCGTCACAGGGTTCTATGCGGGAAGAACCCATAACATTATCGAAAACCGCGACTGTGCACTTGGAGTAGCCGAGAATAAAGAAGTTTTGGACCGTGTGATTGCGCATATGGAAAAATACGGCATTGAACCATACAATGAAGCAACAGGAAAAGGACTGGTACGCCATATCCTGATCCGCTACGGATATTTCACAAAAGAAGTAATGGTCTGTCTAATCCTCAACGGAAACAAAATCCCGAAAGAAAATGCGCTGGTAGAATCCCTGCGCGAAATCCCGGGAATGACAAGCATTACCATTAATGTAAACAAGAAACGCAGCAACGTGATTCTCGGTGAAGAAATCCGCCTGCTCTGGGGACAGGAATACATCACCGATAAGATTGGCGATATTTCCTACCAGATATCCCCACTCTCATTCTACCAGGTCAACCCAAGACAGACACAGAAACTCTACGCAAAAGCACTGGAATATGCAGACCTCCATGGCGAGGAAACAGTCTGGGATCTCTACTGCGGAATCGGAACTATTTCGCTGTTCCTGGCACAGAAAGCGAAATTTGTTCGCGGTGTAGAGATTGTTCCGGCGGCGATTGAGAACGCGAAAGAAAATGCGAAGCTTAACGGGCTGGAGAATACGGAATTCTTCGTGGGTAAAGCGGAAGAAGTATTGCCGAGAGAGTATAAGAAAAATGGTGTTTATGCGGACGTTATCGTTGTGGATCCACCTAGAAAGGGATGCGATGAGACACTGCTGGAGACTATGGTGGAGATGAATCCGGAGAGGATTGTGTATGTCAGCTGCGATAGTGCTACGCTGGCGAGAGATTTGAAGTATTTGTGTGAGAGAGGGTATGAACTTCGCAAGGTCTGTGCAGTTGACCAGTTTGGGATGACTGTTCATTGTGAGACGGTTGTTCTTTTGTCCCAACAAAAACCAGATGACACGATAGAGATCGACTTAGACCTGGACGAGCTGGATGC
>CAKRWH010000046.1:0-10994 GCA_934416185.1 uncultured Blautia sp.
CTGTGGCTTATTCACTGAGATATGAAAGGTTGAAAAACCTTGAATTTTCAATAAAAAACACTTGATTATATGAGGAGATGATTTTCACATCGAATATTTTATTGATATTTGCGGAGGCTACTGGCTTACAGATGAACTTTATGAACAGATGGATACAGAACTGAAAAATTTTTATAATAAAAGGGCAGTAAAGACTGATGGGAGGATTTTCTTAAGAGGGTATGATTATTATCAGGCGGATCCTCTGATGCGCCGGAAGAAGGTGATGTATGACTGGGATAGCATCAGACAGAAAGAAGCAGAAAAATTTGCCGGTTATAAGAGGCAATATACGTTTTCTTATCTGAAGTGCGAAACAGTATCAGTTGTCAACTGGATTGGAATTCTGGGAATGTTTGAATATTTATTTTCCGACTTGACTTCCTTGCAGTGGTTTTTATTTAAAAATGGAGCTAGGTTGTCGGAGATAATGGGAGAAGAATATCTTCAGACAACCAGGGAGCTGGAAGAATCTGTAGAAATTGTGGGAAGAATCATTGCATGCATATTAAAATTTGATTTCAAGCAGACCTATATCCTTCTTAAAGAAAAGTACACTGCTGTTACCAATTCTCACGTTTATGAAAAACTGATTCAAATAAATTTTGATATAGAAGACAAATCATCGGTGCGTGCAGTCAGAGAGGGAGATTCCATTTGTCTGATTTATGCAGCATATTTGATGAAGCTGGAACCATTCTGTAAAGAAAATCATCTCAAGAAGATATACTTGGTCAGCAATGCGTTTGGCGCGATGAATATAGGTATCATTCTGAAGTATCTAATAACATCCTGCAGTGAGGCGGAATGTTATAATATACTGTATGCTCAGAACAGATCGGTTGAAGATGTGGTATATGGTGGGAGTAGTCTTGCTTCATGCTGTATAATGGGAGAAAAACAAAAATATGACCAGGAGAAATTTCAAGCCGTTTTTGTCGTAGATGACAGTATTTTTTCAGGTAGCAGTTACATTCATATCAGAAGTTTTCTGCAAGACCAGCGTCCGGTTTATTTATTGCCATTGACTTTAAACTGTGATTGCTTAAAGTACTGCAGACGAGGAATAAAAGAAAATGATGATATAAATCTGATTGCACGCCAGGTAGTGCTGTGGTCATCAGAAGTGGGAAATGTACTGCCGCCTTTTTCATCTTTCTGGGATTTCTGCAGGAAGGCTCCCGAAAACAGAATATTAACTGACAATGTAGAATTGCATTCCGTTTTGGATGGAGATGACTTGCTCACAAAGCATTTGTGGGCAATATTTGAGTCTGAGATATTCCGGAGAGATGAATGAAAGAGTTTGCAGATGTTAAGGAGAGATGAAGGGAAAGAAATAATGAAAACTGTTGGAAAATATGAAAAGAATCTGGTCAGCATTTTGGTACCTGTATATAATATCGAAAAATATATAAGAAAATGTCTCGACAGTATTTTGGTGCAGACCTATCCGAAGCTGGAAATTATTCTGATTGATGATGGCTCAACGGATGAGTCAGGAAAAATCTGTGATGAATATGCTTCAAAGGATGCAAGGATTATGCTGATTCATAAACATAATGGAGGAGTTACTTCTGCACGAAAAGCAGGATTAAAGATGGCAAAAGGAGAATATATAGGTTTCGTAGATCCGGATGACTGGATTGAACCGAATATGTACAAAGAGATGCTAAAGTGTATGTTGGAAACAAAAACAGATCTTGTACATACAAACAGAATCAAGGAAATAGGAAAAACTAATTATACGGTAAAAGAGCATAAAGAATTATATGTCCTAACAGATCTCGATAGGAATGTGGATTTTTTGAAATCGGTTTTAGACGGGCGTTTTCCATTGGTTCTTTGGCTGAATCTGTTCAAACATGAATTGATAAAGGAATGCTATGACTGCATTCCGGATTATTTTGGTAATGGAGAAGATTACGCAATTATTGTCGGCTATATGTTGAAATGCAGGAGCATTACATTTCTTCCGGCGTCGTTTTACCATTATATTAAAAGAACCGGATCTATACAACATAATGCGGATATCAATCTGATGGTTACAACTGCAAAACAGTTTGAAACAATTAATTTATTTATCAACGGGAGTAAATTGAAATTTGTGTTAAAGCCGTATCTGAATAAATGTTTTATTAGGCGTATGTTGTTTATTATAAACAAAACTAATATTATTAAGCCAATTCCAATTTATATCCCGGATTCATTGGAGTATCTGAAGGGCAAAAGAATTGTAATATGCGGTGCAGGTACGATCGGGAAGGATTATTATATTTATCTATCGAGACATCATGATTACAATATCGTGATGTGGGTAGATGATATTCCATCCAATTATTATAAAGAAAGAGTCTGTCCAGTTGCGAATATTATGAATTGTGATTATGACCTCATCCTTATTGCTGTTGAAAAAGAAGATCTTGCGATACAGATCAGGAAATCATTAATTGAGCAGGGTGCTCTACCAGATAAGATATATTGGAAATCTCCGAGATCTATTATTGATGATGAGATTATAAATGATGATACGATATAGAAAGTGGCCTTTCTTTTATATAAAGAGCATTGTAATAATAGTGGTATTATTATCTTGAAACTTCAACATAATGATGCCTTCGAGCCGAGGGTGCGGACAAAAACCTGGACTATCATAGGGCTCTGAAAGGAGCCAATTTATGCCATAATCAGACTAAACAAAGCGATACAGTCTTAAAAGTTCAGTACTCAACTTTTTGGACTGACTATAATCGAGGAGAAATATTATGGCTACACGAACCAGTCTGTCAGACGGCACATTGTGGAAGGTGCAAACCGCACTTTATTTTCGGTGGAAACACCTCCCCGATTGTTCCGTATCGGCACTTGCCGCAGGCTACAGACGGAATCACCGCAGATTGTCGTAGCCTTGTTCGAAAGGCAGCTGTGCTTCTTTTGAAATAAGTCCATGACCAGGAGTCACAGCCTTAGAAATGTACTTTGAAAACTTCAGCAATAAAGCCCCTGATTGTCAACTGCAGCATGGATGATTTCGGCATCAATGACTTTCTTGTCTTGCTGAGAACCGATTGTCAGGTCATCCGTCATCAGATTGTCAATGAGACGGGGATTACCCTGTGTGAAGCTGTGCGCAGCTGCAAGCGCGGCCGGTTCGATAATCGTGGAGGAGGCACCTGCCAACTGAAGCTTGTGCAGGATGTACTTTGAAGTTTTAATGAAGCGAGTAAGTCCTTTGTGGGGTGCGAAAAGCAATGAGCAGTGGGGTCTTGCTTGTATATTAAGAATTAAACAAAATTTTTCCAGAACTGGCACTAAAATGAAAAGAGTGCCAGTTCTGAATAAACTATGATTGGATTAACACGAAATGTCTCATATAGGTGATAATAGAAGTTTCTGAAGTCAAACCACGTCTTACCTGCATTCTGACATTGGAGTCATTCATGTGAATTGTGCGAAGTCATGTTAGAGATTTTGCTGAAGCGATTATCTCAGAAATATGGTAAGATAAAAAGGTACTGATTATGGAGGATTAACAATGTGGATAAAATGAATTATGTAATGTATTATGAATTTGATAATTTTGATGATCTATATGAATGTAGACCATGTGTAAGACATGGTACAACCTTTCAAATATTTGACTGTATTGTTAAGTTTTATAGACTGAATAATGAGCAGATTACATTCTGGGTAAATGGAGAAAACCATACAAAAGAAGAAGCTGAAGAAATTTTTGAAAAAACTTCAAAATTACTTTCGTATATTTTGGCATTACCATTTTATAGTAGAGATAATGATCTCCGAGAAGTACAATGGAATTTACAAACTAACAATTTGCTGGCAGTAAAAAAAGAAAAAGCGATAAAGAAAATTGAAAAGGCTATTAGTAAATTTGATAAAACGAAAGTGTTCTTTGATGAAACTTTAGATTTATTGATTGTAGCATTTGATAATCTTTATAAATGCCGTAAAGAAGATGCTTTTATATATTTTTTTAAAGTCATAGAACGTATAGCAAAACAATATTATATGACTTATATACAACGACATCATACAAAAGCAGTAACAAGCAAAAATAAGCTTAAATTGAAAGAGATACTTAAAAAATATGCATCATCTAATTTGAATGTAACATTAACAGAAGATATTTTGAATAGAAAAGTGGATTTACTTTATAAAGAAATAAAAATGGAATTTTATGGAAGCGTATTTAATAAAATATCGTTATTCATAACAAGAGAAAAGATTAACGTAGATGTGAAGCAAATTAGCAAATTAGTTAAATTAAGAAATAAAATTGCACATGGAGATACTGTGAATGATGATGCACTTACAAAGTATTTATGGTACTGTGAATATTTAGCCATGCAGATGTTTTCTAAACGATTTTTTGGGGAGTCCTATGAAAAATTACATATTAAATCGTATAGATATTCAGAAAAGGATGATTTCTATATGTAAATATATCATTTGTACCTTTTGCATCGTAAGCGCTTAATTTTCAGCTATTGATAGAAAAATACCCGACTACTTTTCAGCAGTCGGAGTACCTTGACAATTCACATATGATTGATTATTCGTCGGAGCTTTCTCCCCGGCGTCTGAGGTCGGATAGACTGCCAGAAAATATCAGAAAGCCGGAAAAGGCAGACGATAAATGATCAGACCGCAAAAGCGGTTTAATATTTGTCAAGGTACTCGAGTTCTACCGTTTACCTTCCTATCTACGAAGTGGAGTGAAAAACTATTTACTATCAATCATTATGAACTGCAAAATGACAAATGTATAGTTACCCAAATGTATGACTTTGGTTATAGCAGTAATCTTATCCTTCCATTGACGAAAGACAGGGCTTTGGAGTTATTCCGGGATGGATGCGAAATATACCATCTGTATTCAGATGGTATGGAGGCAGTCGTGGATGATGAAACAGATTTTGATACGGTGGATGATTTCTATGGTATTCCGTCAGTGATGTAGTTGTTCTCCAGAAAGATAATCATACAAAAGCATATTATGGAAAACTATCAGAAGTATTTCGAAAATGGTGAATATTTAAGAAGTGCTGAGATGGATGAAGAACAAAATTATAATATGATTGACGGATGGATAAATAATCAAAAGAAAAAGCCTAAGATTTCTGATCCGAAGAAGAGACCGTCTGTATTGAAAAGGTTGTACCAGAAACAAGATGAACTGGAAAGACGCTATGGCAAAAAAGCACCAGAAGTAGATATGGAGCATAACCGTAAGTGATGAAAGTCAGGTTCCCTAATCGAGAGGTTAGAGAGCCTGGCTTTTTGCTGCCAGTGGCAGGTTATGTAGGTGAATAAAAAAATCAACATGATTCTATCATAAATATTGATTTGTCGGCTATAATAAAAAAGAAAACACCGTTTTTATATTCGATATAAGAAATAATATTTTCGAAAACATAATATAAAACTTGAAAACAGAAGACAATAACGATATAATAATATTCAATAGGACAACCAGCAGAACAGGAGGAGAGATAGAATGCTGTGTCAGTTTTCTTTTAAAAACTTTAAATCATATAAAGAAGCAACAACCTTTGATTTTCAGGCGACATCAGTTCCAGAGTTTTCGGATGCACTTTTAACAAGTGAAAAAGGAAATGCACTTCTTCCGGTAGGAGCCGTATATGGTCCGAATGGTGGTGGAAAGACAAATCTTCTGCTTGCACTTTCATGCTTGATTTCTACAGTGGTAAAACCTGCTTATGAATTAGAGAAAGCACGGGAAAAAGTAATTATTCAGCAGAAGGTAAGTGCTTCGCCGTTTTTATTTGATGAAATATCAAAGGAATTGCCAACAGAATTTGAGATATATTTCAGACAGGGAAAGAGTGAGTATCGTTATAATTTATCAATATGTGCAGATGAAGTGATAGAGGAATCTTTGTATTGGAAGGCAATTGGCGGAAAAAGACCGGGAATGGTTTTTGACCGGGAAGGTTCTGAAATTACATTGGGAGCCAGTATCAATAAGGCAAGTATCAATCGTTCTGTGAATCCCAAGATGCCATATTTGTCTTTTCTTGCAATCAATTATGATATCCCGGTAATTGTAGAAGTTCAGAAATGGTTTGAATCATGCATTGTCAGAAATTATGCGAATCCAATTGCTGACAGGCAGATTATGCTTTCTAATGATGAAACATTCCGGAAACGGATTATACAGGCTTTGAATGATGTTGATATTGATATGACAGGATATCGGTATGATGATGAGAAACAGGAACTTTATACACAGCGCAGGATTGCCGGAAAAGTTTATGAGTTAAAATTTAGTGACGAATCAGACGGAACAAAGAAAATGATTGCAGCTTTACCAGTGATTTTACTTGCCCTGCAGGAAGGACGGCTGGTTATCATTGATGAATTAGATGCAAAACTCCATCCTAAGCTGCTGAGATATGTGATTTCTCTTTTTAAAAACACAAACGTCAATAAGAAAGGTGCACAGTTATTGTTTACTTCCCACGATATGACCACCATGAAGAATAGCGTTTTCAGACGGGATGAGATCTGGTTTGCTGCAGAAAATGCAGATCATGAAAGTGAGATTTATTCCCTGTATGAAATTCGCAGAGAAAACAATGAACGGGTAAACAGCACTGCAGCGTATGATAAGCAGTATTTGGAAGGCCGTTATGGAGCAGATCCATATCTTACGAATATGCTGGCAGGAGGCGAATGGCAATGAGTCTGAAACCTCCGAAAAAAAGTGATATGGGAAAGAACTGGATGAAGCCGAGACGGGATAAGAGTATTTTGCTACGACCGGAATATCATCTGATTGTAACAGAAGGTACCGCAACGGAGCCACAGTATTTTGAAGCAGTCAGGGATATTATAAACAGGCAGTACAGGGATAAGATTCAGCTTGACGTTTATGGTGAAGGAAACAATACACTTACTCTTCTGGAAAAAGCGATAAACAGGGCGAAGAGTAATCCCAACGGATATAAACATATTTGGATTGTATATGATACAGATGATTTTCCGGCTTCTAATATCAATAAAACAAATGAAACATGTTTGAATTTATCTACGGAAGAGACTCAGTATCATGCGATATGGTCAAACCAGTGTATAGAGTTGTGGTTCCTGTTACATTTCGGTTTCTTTCAATCGGATATTCATAGAAGTGAATATTGGCCTAAACTGACAGAATGGCTGAAAAATATCGGCCAGGGAGAATATGCCAAAGGAAGAAAAGATATGTTTCAGGTTCTATGGCCTTTTATGGATTATGCAATAGCCAATGCCGAGCGATTAGATAAATTAAATGAGGGAAAACCGCCAGCGAGTGCAGCACCAGGGACAAAAGTACATGAACTGATTAAGCATTTGAGACCATATCTGAATGTCGAATGATATCTAATCATTCGGGAGAATACAAAGGTACAAGGAGATTCTATAGAGAGGATGAAAGCAATATGCCAATAGAAGAGTTTTTAAAAAGCCTGGAATTACCAAAAAAATATTATGATAGTAACTTTGACATAGTAGAAAAATATGAGGAAGAAGCAGATTCATTTATAAGCGGACTCGAAAAAATAGAAGCTGATGAGTTCCCGGAAGACAAGCGTGAAAAAATCATAGATATGCTCAAAAAAATATCTCCGAATATTGAAGCAAATATTCATAGGATATTAGACGTATTTAAGTATTATGAGGGAGCAGATCCGAAAAGAGCGCAGGAAGAATTTGATGCGGTAATGGCTTGTTTACGTTCTGCGATATTTATATCAACAATGGATGACTGGAACGAAATTGATACGCCGGATGGAAAACGGTATACCAAATTCAGGTTAAGGTCAGGAGAATTGTTTTATAGAGTAAGAAGTGTGGAAGGAACCAGAAAAGATATAGAAAGTAATCCGGATGAATTGTTTCATATACCTTTGTCAAAGAAAGCATTGACCAATAATGAGCGATTTAGTCTGGCCGGATTCCCGAGTCTTTATCTTGCAACGATGCTTCCGCTTGCATGGCAGGAATCTGGATATCCCCAGCGATATTACTATTCAGAATTTCAATATTTAAAATTAGCGCAGCGAGGAAAAAATATTGATTTTAAAAATGAAATGAAACTTTTGGCATTATATTCTCCGCAGGAAATTTATATGTGGGGGACAGCGGAAAAGTATAATCGTTTTCCAGTATGGTTAGAAGCTGTACGTAAATGTTTAATGATGTATCCTCTTGTTATGGCATGTGCGTTTGTGAACCATAGCGGAAAAGGTGCTTATAAACAAGAATATATCATACCACAAATGCTGATGCAGTGGGTGCAAAGGAATATTGACAGTGTTCAGGGTATTTCTTACTTTACGTGTGTTGACATGAAAATGATGCCAAGTGCGTATTGCGCTTATGATATTGTGATTCCGGCATTAGCGCCTTATGATGATAAAAAGTACAGTCAAAAGTTAAGAGACGAATTTACATGGACGAAACCTCGTTATTTTGAAATACCATTGCTTGACACAAATGCGAATAAGGAAGACCGGCATATTATTTATGATTATATAGGCTCTATCAGAAACATTTTCAGATATCGTTTACCGGGAATTATTGAAACCTACCTGGAGGAAATTGAAAGAGTCTGTGTCTGTCTGTATCATTTGATGAAGAGTGGAAATAATGCTGATATTCAGATGGTAATACATACATTGAATTTAATAAATACATGCTGCGGAACCATAAAAGCAAAATCATTAACAGCAATCATAGCGGAAGGCGAAAAAAACCACAGTCTGATGTCTGATGAAGAATATGAAGAGATGGTTGCGGAGTTTAAAAAGATAGCAGATATATTTTTAGATGAAGATCGAGAGCATAATAGTGTCGCAACAATTATTGACAGGTATAGAAATACATTATGGAATGATTATCATGTGCAGACAATGATTGATATTGCTTACAGAGAAGATGATAATATTGCTGATCTTGAGAACTGGATACACGAGAACCACTTAATATATCAGAAACATATACTGTCAGACAAAGATGCCGGTGAGATGAAAAAAGAAATAAAGGATATTAAAACTCCATTGGTAAGAAGATTTAATAGTGTGAGTTTATACAATCCAGATGGTCCGGAGTTTTGTGATTATCAAAAGGAAGCATTTGATATCAGTCTTGACGGAGCGGATTTGCTTACCAGATAATCAATGTCTTGACAGAATATAGGGTACGATAGAGGTGGATAAGATTGGAAGATGGGACAGAAAATATTTTCACCTGCGATGCCTGCAGATACACATTTGCCGCAAATAAAAATACAGAGCAATGCCCGGATTGCGGAAAATTTGCAGTGAGAGGCGCTTCTGCAGAAGAAATCGAGAATTATAGGAAGATTCAAATAGAAATTGCACACACATTGGGGTCAGACCGTGCGTCTAGCTAAGGGTATGTAGTCCGGTGGGTGGAAGCCCCATCAAATAAGCTGCTAACCACAGCATTTGAAGCGAGTCTTGAGTCTGTCGCGGTAATGTTGCAGGCTAAGCGTAGACAGCAAGATAACAGGGATAGCTATTGAGCACCGAAATCCCAAAGTCACCAGAGGGTCGACATCGTGGTCTGGATGGAAGACAACATATGTATTTATCGTTATGGTGAGATTTTACATACCTCTGCGGTGTTGGTTGGAACTATTCATGTTATACAGGGAATTTATATCAACTGGAGAGAACCTGCATTTTCTTCTATAGTGTGTAAACAGAAAGTATGCCTGACAACCAAAAGAAGGATGGCAAAAGAAATGCAGGTAGTCGGAGGCCCGAATAGTACTGATGAAGGTATGAACAAAATAAATACCAGAGGGAAGTCGAGAGAGAACTGTTCCTCACAGTTCTGGCCTGCGAAACTATATCAAAGAGGAAACATTAGCTATACACAGAGATAGAGGTACTAATGGAAACGAAATTGGCGAGAATATCACAATTATCAAAGGAAAATCCTGATATGGTATTTACGTCTTTAGGACATCTGATTAATAAAGAAATGCTTAAGAGCTGTCATGCCCAGATGGATGGAACGAAAGCTGTAGGAATTGATGGGATTACCAAAGAGGAATACGGGAGAAGACTGGAAGAAAACATAAGAGCTCTTATAGAACGTCTAAAGAAGAAGTCCTATAAGCCGAAACCGGCAAGAATGGTGGAAATACCAAAGGATAATGGAAAGATGCGACCGCTCAGTATTTATTGTTATGAAGATAAGCTGGTGCAGGAAGCCCTGCGCAGAATACTGGAAGCGGTGTTTGAACCCATATTCTATGATGAAATGATGGGATTCCGACCCAACAGGGGATGTCATAAAGCAATCCGAAAATTAAACCTGATGTTGGAGAGAAAACCAACAAGCTATGTATTGGATGCAGACATTAAAGGGTTCTTCCAGCATCTTGACCATGAATGGATCATACGTTTTATAGGATCAAGGATCAGAGACTCCAATATTATCCGTCTTGTCAGACGGATGCTGAAGGCAGGGATTATGAACAACTATGAATTTGAAGAAAGCGAAGAAGGAAGTGGACAGGGTTCTGTCTGTTCTCCTGTAATCTCCTGCATCTATATGCATTACGTACTGGTATGGTGGTTTAAAGAGGTGATAACACCAAAGCTGAAAGGATATGCAGGTCTGGTCGTATATGCCGACGATTTTGTGGTAACATTCCAGTATAAATCGGATGCAGAGTGGTTCTATGAACATCTGAAACATAGAATGGGACACTTTGGATTAAGCCTTGAAGAAGAAAAGAGCCGTCTGATAGAGTTCGGGCGTTATGCAAAAGAAAGATGCAGAAAAGCCGGAACGAAACCAGGCACTTTTACTTTCTTAGGGTTTTACACACTACTGTTCCAAAAGTAGGAATGGCAGATTCAGAGTGAAGAGGAAAACCAGTAAGAAGAAGTTTG
>CAKRWH010000047.1:0-10983 GCA_934416185.1 uncultured Blautia sp.
GACGATTGCCATTCGGATTATTGTCCATATGATTATTCCTCCTAAACGTTATCGTTCTTATTATAAAGAGAATTTGGCTATAAATCAACTGCGAGATTGTGAAAATTGCGTTTCTGCCTGTATTTTCTGATTGCTGATCCACTGTCCGTTGTGCATATCTTTCTATAAATTTTAGAAAATTCATTTAAACTTTTACAAATTCACCTGTTACAAATGGCTCCATTTGTAGTATACTATTGACAAAGTGATTACTGCTCACTTCGTTCCCAGTAATACGCTTCGCGGGATATTCCAAATGAGCAGTAATAAAAATGTGATTAATGTGATGGGAAAGGAAATGAACAAATGAAGATAGGATTTGACAACGACAAGTATCTGAAAATGCAGTCCGAACATATTCGGGAACGTATCAGCAAGTTTGGAAACAAACTTTATCTGGAATTTGGCGGCAAGCTTTTTGATGACTACCATGCTTCCAGAGTTCTTCCGGGATTTGAGCCGGACAGTAAACTGCGTATGCTGATGCAACTTTCTGATCAGGCAGAGATCGTCATCGTAATCAGTGCTGCTGATATTGACAAGAACAAAGTCAGAGGTGACCTTGGTATTACTTATGATGAAGATGTACTTCGTCTTATGGAAGTATTTACAGAGCGCGGCCTTTATGTAGGAAGCGTCTGCATTACTCAGTATGCCGGCCAGGAGAGCGCAGATGCGTTTAAGAAGCGTCTGGAGAAACTTGGAATCAAGGTTTATGTGCTTTATCTGATCCCTGGTTATCCGAACAACACATCTCTGATCGTAAGTGATGAGGGATACGGCAAGAATGATTATATCGAAACAACAAAACCGCTGGTTGTCATCACTGCTCCTGGACCGGGAAGCGGAAAAATGGCTACCTGCCTTTCCCAGCTTTATCATGAATATAAACGTGGTGTCAAAGCCGGATATGCGAAATTTGAAACTTTCCCAATCTGGAATATCCCGCTGAAGCATCCGGTAAACCTGGCATATGAAGCAGCTACTGCTGACTTAAATGATGTCAACATGATCGACCCGTTCCATCTGGAAGCATATGGTGAGACTACTATTAACTACAACCGCGACGTTGAAGTTTTCCCCGTTCTTCAGGCTATGTTTGAGAAAATCATGGGTGAGTGCCCATATAAATCTCCGACAGATATGGGCGTAAATATGGCAGGTAACTGCATCGTTGATGATGAAGCATGCAAGGAAGCTGCACGCCAAGAGATCATTCGCAGATATTATAAGAGTATGGAATCTCTGGTTCGCGGAACCGGACGTGAGGAAGAAGTTTTCAAGATCGAACTTCTGCTGAAACAGGCTCATGTTGCATTAGAGGACCGCAAGGTTGTTCCGGCTGCACTGCAGCGTGAGGAAGAAACAGGTGCACCTGCTGCTGCCATGGAGCTTAATGACGGACGCATCATTACAGGAAAGACTTCTGATCTGCTCGGTGCATCTTCTGCTCTGATCCTGAACGCACTGAAAGAACTTGCAGGAATTGACCATAATAAACATGTTATCTCTCCGGAAGCTTTAAGACCAATCCAGACTCTGAAGACTCAGTATCTGGGAAGCAAGAACCCAAGACTGCATTCTGATGAAACTCTGATCGCGCTTTCTATCAGTGCTGCTGATAACGAAGATGCGAAACTTGCACTGCAGCAGATCCCAAAATTAAAGGGCTGCCAGGTTCACACTTCTGTGCTGCTGTCTCAGGTGGATATTCTGGAATTCCGTAAGTTGGGTGTAGAACTTACATGCGAGCCAAAATCTGAGCATGCTAAAAAGCTGCAGAAATAAATCAGTTAATACCTGCAATTGAAATAGATATTTATTTGATTTAACTAAAAATGTAACTGTAAAAAGGTATCCTGCCTGATATATGAGCACTTCATATTCATGGACGGATACCTTTTTTATTAGCAGATATGGTTGGTTTTTAAATTAATTTATATATCTGTTCACAATCTGATCACCTGTGTAACCTCTGTTCTCACTTTTTATTTCTGCACAATCTCTAATGCTCTATCCGGATAATTGGTGATGACTGCTTCTGCACCAGAGTCTTTTACCAACTGGATGTGTTCTGGTTTGTTGGCAGTCCATACGTGCATTTTCAGGCCTGCACGTTTAACTTCTTCCATAAACTGCGGATATTTCAGATGATAGACTGCAGGATGCACGGCGTTGATTCCGAGATTTTTGGCGTACATTGCCGGGTTTATCCATCCGTCGCTGAAAAGAATTCCTGTCTGTACGTGATCGTCTAACTGTTTTAACTGTAACAGGCTATAATGGTTAAAAGAGGAATAAATCAGCTGATCTTCCATGTTCATTTCTTTTACCAGTTTCAGGATTTTCTCTTCCATTCCCGGATAGAAACAGATACTGTTCTTTAATTCGATATTTACCATCATATCTGTGGTACGCATGAGATCCAGTACTTCTGCCAGAGTTGGAACACGGTAGATTCCGGTTGGTTCTGCAGGGGTGCTGACTTTTAGTTCTTTCAATTGAGCCAGTGTCATGTCTTTGATCAGTCCGGTACCATCTGTAACGCGGTCTACGGTTTCGTCATGCATAACGATGAGTTCACCGTCTGCAGAAGTATGTACATCCAGTTCGATTCCGTCTGCCCCCTGTTTAATAGCAAGTTCAAAAGATTCCAGAGTATTCTCCGGCCTGTATCCGCTGGCGCCTCTGTGCGCCCATACTTTTGTTGTTCTTTTTGCTGTTTCTGTCATTTCTTTATCTGCCTCTTATATAAAAAATTTGTTTAAACCTTTACAAACAGGGAGCCGCCTGCGCGGTTCCCTGTTTTAAGTATATCACTTTTAATTTTGTTTTTCTCTGATTGTTTATTCATTCAGTAAGTTATAATCTTCAATAGATTTGTTCATGTCAGAAGCCATCTTGCTTACTGCATCTTCTGCAGATTCTTTTCCATTGAGCATATTTTCTACTTCTGTTTCTACAATTGCACGTGCTTCCGGGAATACACTGAGGAGTGCACCTGCATATTCCGGTGCAGAATCGTGAAGCTGATCGATAGCTGTCTGGAACTGTGGGTATTCTGCGATGTTGTCTTTGAATACCTGTTCGTCATGTGCTGCTGTTGTTACAGGGAAGTATCCTGTCTGTGCGTTCCAGTATGCCTGTGATTCTGCGGATACAAGATATTTTACGAATTCCCAAGTTGCAGCTTTCTTTGCATCATCCTGGTTGTTCAGCATCCAGAGGGAAGCACCACCGATGGATACACCGCCTTTGTCATCATCTGTGATGGATGGGAAGTATGCAGTACCTACTTCAAAGGAACCATTTACATCCTGCAGGATCTGTTTTAAAGATGCTGTGGAACCTAATGTCATAGCAGCCTTTCCTGAGGAGAAATCAGCAAGTCCGGAATCTCCGCCTCTTCCTACGTTTGGTGCATAGCCTGCATCATAGAGCTTTTTCCACTCGTTCAGAATGTTCAGAGCGCCGCCGTTTTCATCAAATACAACTTTTTCTGCCGCTGCCTCACGCCCATTTCCGTTGTCTACATACGCAAGCCCCTGTTTGCACATGAATTCTTCGAAGAACCATCCGTAGATTCCCATAGATAATGCTTCTCCCGCACCACCTTTGTTTACAAGGTCATCTGCGATATTAGCAATTCCCTCCAGGCTTGTAGGAATCTCAGTTACACCTGCTTTGTCAAACATATCCTTATTGTAATAAAGGATCGGTGTGGATGAGTTGAATGGCATGGAATATAATTCATCATTTACTGTGTAGTAAGCAGTGATGTTTTCTTCCAGATCAGATACATCGTATCCCTCACTGTCGATCATGTCCTGCATTGGGATAACCCATCCGGAATCAATCATAAAACGGGTTCCGATATCATAAACCTGAACCAGATCTGCCCCCATGTTTCCCAGCTGAGCACTTTTCAGTTTATTAATGGCATCATCATAAGAACCCTGATACTGGGAGTCTACGGTAATTCCGTATTCGTTCTCTTCATTGAATTTATTGACCAGATAATCCAGTGCTTCTCCATTGACACCACCCATTGCGTGCCAGAATGTAATAGTTGTGCCCTCCGGGATGTCTGCTTTGTTTTCTGCTGCCATGCAGGTTGTTGGGAGAACTGCGCTGAATACTGTTGCTGCTGTTAATAAAACTGCGAGTTTGCGTTTCATACTTTACCTCTCTTTTTCTTATGCTTTTTTTATGCTTATTTTTTTGTGCCGACGGATATTTACAGTTTGTTATGTTAGCTGCTTATATCCGAACAGCGGCTGCCATTTTTTGTTTGTCGACAGTTGTGTTGCTTTTTGTAAGTCTGTATTACAATTTTTTGTTGTAACTGTTGTTTATCTATATCTCAACCTTTTACGGCGCCTGAGAACATGCCTCGGATCAGCTGTTTCTGGCCTGCGATAAAGATGGAAATGGATGGCAGGATGATCAATACAACACCTGCGATCATCAGTGTGATGGACTGAGAATCCACGCTGTCCAGCATTCCGATACCGATCTGTACGGTACGCATTTTGTCTGAACCAGTTACAAGCAGAGGCCACATATACATGTTCCATGCGTTGATAAAGGTATAAACTGCCATAGCTCCCATTGCTGATTTCGTCAGTGGCATCAGAATCTGCCAGATGAATCGCAGATTGGAGCATCCGTCGATCTTCGCTGATTCATACAGAGAGATCGGAAATGTAAGATAAAACTGTCTGAACAGGAAGATTCCCATTGCAGATGTAAGATACGGCACGATCAGTACCTGATAAGAGTCTAACCAGTTCCATCCGCTGACTGTCAGGTAATTGGAAATAATGGTTGCTTCTCCAGGAATCATCATAGTTGCCATTACCAGCATAAACAGCACATTTTTTCCTTTGAAATCCAGAAAAGAGAATGAAAATGCTGCCAGGGAACAGGAAATGATCTGTCCGAACGTGATGAGTCCTGCTACCAGGAATGAGTTGATCACGAAGCGTACAAGCGGAACTTTCTGTAATGCCTGACGGAAATTCTCAAGCGTCGGATGTTTCGGCAGGATATTCAGATCCAAAGTAAAAAGTTCACTGGATGGCATAAATGCTATGCTTACTGCATATAAAAGGGGCAGAAGAACAATCAGTGCCACAACGATATTTAATGCAATATGTCCAGTAGTTCTGACTGCTCTTTTATACTTCTGCTGAGCCAGCATTTTTGCCTTTGCTTCCTGAAACTTCTGGCGTTCCAGAGCCATCTGTTTTTCTTTTTCAACAGTGATACTGCCTATCTGTGACATTAATATTTCACTCCTTTTTTCTCAATTTTGAACATTGCCAGAGTAAGTACCAACACAATCAGGAAAAGCACAACTGACTGGGCTGCTGCACTTCCGAAACGGTAATTAAAGAATGCATCCCTGTAAATAGAGTACACGATCAGGTTCGTGGATTCTCCAGGACCTCCCTCTGTCAGAATCTTAACCTGTCCGAATGACTGGAATGCCTGAATGATATTTACTACTAATGTGTAGAACATCATTGGTGCCAGACCTGGAAGTGTCAGGCGGTAAAATTTCTGAAATGAACTCGCACCGTCTACGGAAGCACGTTCGTAAATAGTTTCATCGATATTGCTTAATCCTGCGGAAAAATACAGAAAATTGATTCCACTGTTGAGCCATGCAGTAAGAACTGCCACGCAAATCAGCGCATATTTCGGATCACTGACCCAATTGATGTCCAAATGAAAAATCTTATTGATAATTCCTACAGACGGATGAAGCATAATCTTGAAAACCATAGCAGCTGAACTGGATGCGATTGCCATTGGCAGTGCATAAGCCGTACTGAAAAATCGGATTCCCGGAAATGTTTTGTTACAGAGGATTGCTGTCGTAAGTCCCAGGATCATGCTGACTGCAACCACTATCACAACAAAAATCAGGGTTACTGCCAGACTGTTCCAGAATGAAGATGACTGGAATAATTCTTTGTAATTGCCAAATCCTACGAATAATTTTGCCTGACCCATCTTGTTTGTTTTGAAGAGACTTAAGTATAATGTTTTAAAAAACGGATAGAATAAGAAGATTCCGAAGATCAGGAAACTTGGAAGCAGGTATGCGTAGGCACCTGCATTTTTTAACTTTTTCATTAGTTTTACGCCTTTCATTTTTTTATTTTCAGTTACGAAAAATAATTCTGTTTTAATGTGATATTCTCCTGTGTTTCCAGATCAAATGCTGAAATGCAGGCCATGTCGATCCAGAGCGTTGCTTTATCACCTTTATCGAGAAGGCTGTCACCGGAAACCTTTGCACAGCAGTCCTGTCCATTGTGATTAAAATGTAGAATAACTTCTGCTCCCAGAAGTTCTCTGGCTGTGACGGTAACTTCCATTTTCCACTCACATCTGGTATCTGCCTCTGCAGGTCTTTCCAGAAAATGCTCCGGACGAATTCCCAGTTCAATATTCCTGCAGACAAATCCTTTACTTTTCAGGATTTTCCACAAAAACTCCGGAATCGGAATATTTCCGCCCTGTTCAACACAAAATGTAGGAACACCGACTCTCTCCATCGCAATCCCTTTGATAAAATTCATGGACGGAGATCCGATAAATCCTGCAACAAAACGGTTTACCGGGTAATTATAAAGATTCTGTGGTGTGTCTGCCTGTTGTATCACGCCCTGATTCATCACTACAATCCTGTCACCCAGAGTCATAGCTTCTGTCTGGTCATGTGTGACATAAATAATGGTATTTCCAAGGGATTTATGTATGTTTGCCAGTTCTACGCGCATCTGGGTACGAAGCTTGGCGTCCAGATTAGATAATGGTTCATCCATAAGAAGAACTTTTGGCTCGCGGATAATAGCATTTCCTATGGCAACTCTCTGACGCTGACCACCCGAAAGATTCTTTGGTCGCTGCTTCAGCAAATTTTCCAGTCCCAGAAGTTCCGCTACCTGATGGACCTTTTTGTCTATTTCCTTTTTGGGCACTTTTCTCACCTGTAAAGAAAAAGCAATGTTATCATAAATATTCATCTGCGGATAAAGCGCATAGCTCTGAAATACCATTGCCAGATCGCGTTCTTTTGGTTCCAGATAATTAACAAGTTTATCTCCGATCCACAATTCACCATCGCTGATATCCTCAAGTCCTGCGATCATTCGAAGTGTTGTTGATTTTCCGCATCCGGACGGACCTACAAACACTACAAGTTCTCCTTTTTCTATTTCCAGGTTAAAGTCTTTTACTGCCTGAAAGCCATTTTCATAGCTTTTGCAGACGTCTTTTAATATAATTTCTGACATTTACTTTCCTTTCTGTCCCTGTTTCTATGGTAATTTTTTATGACAGATATCCGGCGAGTTTTCCCAGCGACTGGCACTGAAAACCGTTTTTCCATTCTTCTGCCTTTCCCTCGCCTGTGAGTACCAGACAACTGTCAACTCCTGCACGTCTGCCGCATTCCATATCCGTATAGATCCTGTCACCGATCAGAAGTGTCTGTTCAGCAGTACATCCCGTTTCTTCCAGACAGGCATATACCATTCCAGGTGCCGGTTTCCCAATATATTTCGGCTCTCTGCCAACTGAAGCTGTGATCATCCGGCAAATGGACCCGCAGTCCGGAACCATTCCAAAATCAATCGGGCAACGCAGATCCGGATTTGTTGCAAACCAGGGAACTTTTGTCTCCGTCAGCTGTCTGCAGACCTGAACCAGTTTTTCATAAGTTAGTTCTGTATCATAAGCACAAAGTACACAGTCTACGTCATCACCTGCCTGATCCGTAATCGTAAGACCGGCTTTTCGCAATTCATTGCAGTAGGTTTCTGTTGCTGCTGCCAGAATTTTTTTATCCCCATAATGTTTTTTCAGAAAATCTCTGGCATAAGTTCCGGCAGTAACAAATTCTGTTTCCTCTGTCTCAATTCCCCAGTCATGAAACTGTTCTACATAATCTCCTGCTGCCTTAGATGAATTATTTGTAAGAAAGCGGAAAATTCCTCCATTCTTTTTTACAGTGCGAAGAAAATCTGCAGCCCCCGGCAGCAATTCACTTCCCAGAGCAACTGTTCCGTCAATGTCCAGAAGAAATAATTTCTTTTCTTTTAACATCAACGCAAGATTATATTGCATACTGATTTTTTCTCCTCGTTTAATTTTTTATGTGTATTTTCAGACAGCTTTTTGTTTCTGTTTCTTTTGCTGACTGTTTTGACGACAGGCACTATTATAAAGCCTTTTTTTATTCTCAACTATCGTGTTTGTGTCAAATGAATGTTAAATATAAATAAAAAAATCACGGCAAAAACCGTGATTTTTTTACATTTCTATATTGAATTTTATCATTAAAGGTTCTCCGGTCTTTCTACTTCATAGTTAGACCAGTCATCGATTGCTGTTGCGTTTGAGGTATCTGCACTGTCCTGATAGGAACCTACTGTGATTGTGTAGTCGCTGTCGCCTTCTACATAAGTAGTACCGTCTGTACCTACGATAGAAACTGTTTTGCCGTCTGCATCTGTGATGGTTCCTGCATTTGACAGGGATGTGATGGTACTGTCGCCTGTCACTGTCCATGTGGATTCTTTGTCGATTACTACGTTGCAGTAGCCGTCTCCACCATTTCCTGCATTAGATTCGTCATTGACGAATGCGCCTTCCAGTGTGCTGCCGTTGGTCATGTAGAAATCGAGATTGCTGATGGAATCCCAGATTACATTGCCCTTCATATCCTGACTGTCAGCTGTAAAGTTGCAGTCAGATCCGTTAGCACCGCTCTGTCCCCATCCACGCTGGTTGTTGTTTCCTGTACACTGCAGGAAGAATTCGCTGTCGTCGTTGTATGTGATGTCCACGTCTTTTAATGCGATCGTGCATTCTGTATTAGTTGTATAGAATAAGCCACCATTCTTGGATGTAATGGTACCGCCATCCATCTGGAAGGTGCTGTTTCCAACTTCTGAATCACCGGACATGCTCTGGTAAAGAATAACTGTCCATGTCGTATCATTCTGGTCATCATCGCTCATGTTTCCGGTAAGGTTGCTGTTGTAAAGTCTTAGAGAGTTCAAGCCCTCGATGCACACTGCTTCTGAACCATTTGCTGTCAGTTCTGCGTTATTAACTGCGATATCTGCTGTACAGTAAACTGCAGGGGAACCAACACCGTTGGATGTATAAGTACCGCCGTCTACTACCATTGTTCCGCCGCCTCTGTCACTGCGGATCGCTGCTGATGATTCGCCATTTGTCTCTACACTTAGATCCCATGCGTAAAGTTTGCCGCCGCCTGCTGCATGGATTCCGCCTGAGGTATCCTGCTGTGTGGTGATATCTGTATCTGCTGCGTATACAGTTCCATCGCCGTACGCGAAAAGTCCTGCGCCGCCTTTGCTGTCTGTAGTTACTGTGCTGTCTTTGACATATGCGGTTCCGTCTGTGGCAAGGACTGCTGCACCTACGCCATAGAAGCTGGAGTTGTCACCACCCTGGCTGTCAGAAGATGTTCTGGAGATTGCATCATTGTTAAAGGTGACTTCTGCACCATTGGAAACAAGTGCTGCGTTCTCGTCTGTTCCTGTGGATTCCAGAGATGTGTCAGAAACTGTTTCGTCTGAGCTGTATTCGTTAGCTGCATCATAACTGTCCACCCCGGAAGCCTGACCACCAGGACCTCCCCGGCCGCCGCCCATTTCCATGGACTGGACTGTGATGGTTGCTGCGTTTCCGTCATCATCTAATGTAATGGCTACTACATCGCCCTCTTTGATGTCGTCTAATGTAATTTCTTCGGTCTGACCTGCGCCGTCTGGCGCTCCCTGACCATCCGATGCTTCTCCGTCTGGTTTTTCCGGAGCTTCACTATCTGCATTATCACCGGCATTCTCTCCATCTGGTTTCTCCGGAGCTTCGCCACCAGGTGCTCCCTGACCGCCGCCCATAGTCTGTTTTGTGATTACTGTACTGTCTGTAACTGTGATTTCCTGTTCTTCGCCTGTCAGGTCTAACATAGATGGAGCTTCACCATTTCCACCACCCTGTGGCTGTTCTCCAGGCTGGCCCATTTCTTTTCTGGTTCCTACTGCAATAGTGATTTTTCCGTCTTCTACAGATTTTACTTCTCCAAGGATTTCATTTGATTCTTCTGTATCTGATGCCTCTGCTGTATCTTCTGTGGTGTCTTCTGTATCCTGAGTACTTTCTGTCTTGCTGTCTGCCGCAAATGCTGTTGCTGCAGATCCAACAGACGTTGCTGTGATCATAACTCCCATAATCATTGCCAGATGTTTATACTTCATAGTGATACCTCGCTTTATACTTTTATAATTTTTACTATTCTCTGTTTCTTTTGTTTTTGTTGATGGTATTACTATATCTGATAAATGTGTTTGATTTATGGTCAGTTTGCGAAATAAATGTGTACTCTTATCTTTCTTATAAATGATACATCTCGCATCTACGGTGTTTTAATAATGGAAGCTGTTCTCGAATCTGGACTTCGCGGTCCAGATCTATTTCTTCTATTAAGATCCCCTCTTTCTCATCCAGTTGTTTCGTGACCTGTCCCCAGGGGTCTGTCACAATGGAATGTCCCCAGGAAATGTATCCTGCCTGTGTGTCTCTGGCAGGAGCACATCCAAGCATGTAAATCTGGTTATCAAGAGCTCTTGCGCGGAAAGTCAGTTCCCAGTGCGCAGGGCCTGTAGTCATATTAAAAGCTGCCGGGACGAAGATCATCTTCGCACCGTCCAGTACCATTGTACGTGCAAATTCAGGGAAACGGATGTCGTAACAGATCATGACGCCCATTTTTCCAAATTCAGTATCAAATACTGTGGCGTGTTCTCCCGGTGTTAGGGTATCGGATTCTTTAAAGTACTGGCCATTTTTTACATTGATATCGAAAAGGTGAGCTTTTCTGTGCTTACCGATCTG
>CAKRWH010000048.1:0-8102 GCA_934416185.1 uncultured Blautia sp.
TTCATCATCTTCAACCACGAGTATACCTGGCATAGCATATGCACCTCTCTTTATTAACTATTTTTCCTCTTCGTTAAGACCTAGTTCGTTACATATTTGTTCTGCCACAATATCCTCGGTAGTGACTTTCCCTGTAATATCCCTATAGGCTTCTTTTATTCCATTTTTGACCGCCCACTTAACTATAAAATATAATGCAAGTAAGACGATTAGTGCTGTGCCAAAACTAATTCCTAATTCTTCAAACATTTCGTTATCCATGTCACAGTCTGAACCTCGCCCGTCCACGGAAAAAGTTCAACTTTTTATTTGTTTCTACTATTATAGTGATTCCAACATAAAAGTCAAATTTGGCGAAAACAGCCATCGCCTCCACCTTGTCTGTTCTTCGTACCGCGAACACATCAACGGCTATTTTTCACCCCGACTGATACCCCAACTTCCATGCACTCGGCCTTGGCAAGCTGAAAATTTTAATGGCGATGCTGCTACTTCTTCGCATTCTCTTCCAGTTCCAGCATGTACTTATCAAAGTCAGACATGAACAGCCTATCTTGAATAACACGATATTTTTCAAATTCGGTTTCAGCTTTTGCCTTTGCAATCTCCGCTGTGATCTTACCTGCATCCTGAAGAACCTCTCTGTCATCGGCCATCAGAAATAAATCCAAACGCTTTGCCCAGTCCTCCATCGTCATCGGAATGTGACGTTCTGCGCGGTCCTCTGCTAAGTCCAGATAAGCAGATACAATACGCTCCAGTGAACGCATTTCCTGCTCACTCAGATAATTCTTCGCAACGCTCACATCACTTTTTACTATCTTTCCTTCCGGTGCTGCTGCCCATGTAGTCAATCCCATATGTGGCTTATCTGCATCGGCTCGCTCATAAATCAACTCCGCTGCTGTATGTCCATGAACCGCATAATGCATCTTGTTTTGAACCTTTGCAAAGAACTGCTTTGTCGTTTTTGCTGTTCGGTCATAATCAAGAGCTGTAGCATAGATATCCGTTATCTTCTGGTAAAATCTACGTTCAGAGAGACGGATTTCACGAATCTGCTCAAGCAAGCGGTCAAAGTATTCTACTGTAAGCGCAGATCCACCATTTTTCAGGCGCTCATCGTCCATGACCCAACCTTTGATGGTGTAGTCCTTGACAATACCATTGCCCCACTTGCGAAACTGTACTGCTCGCTCATTATTAACCTTGAATCCAACCGCAATAATCATTTGTAGATTATAATGCTTTGTATCACGTGACACCTGACGAGGACCTTCGGTTTGAACTATTCGGAAATTCCGAATAGTTGCAGACTCTTCTAATTCACTATCTGCATAAATCTTTTTAATATGTTCATTTATCGTTGGCAAACCAACGTCATACAATGTGGCCATCATCTTCTGTGTCAGCCATATATTCTCATCCTCATAGCGCATCTCAATGCTGTCCTGCTGATCACCAACAGAAGCAATATAGGTTAAGTATTCTGCAGTACTGGAACGGATGGTTATTTCGTCTTTTTTCTTTTTCAAATAAGATTCCCTCCTTATTTCAAAATTCATTTAGCGTAAATATCCTTGATTTTGGTTTTTACTGATTCCCGACGTTTTTCAGCATTGGAAGGAACATGTTTCAGCCATGCGCGATAGCCAGAACGTGAAACGCCAAGTGTTTTCAACATTCCGGAGACAGAAACACGACGTTTAGCCTTGCGGGCTGCTTCTGCTTTCTCAGCAACTTCAAAGTAAATGACTTCCATCATTTTCCCAGAATGCTGATAGCTTTTTTAAATACATCAAGTGCATCCTGTGCATCACGTAGTTCACGCTTTAAACGTGCAATTTCCTTTGCTTCATCAGAAGCATAGTTGCCGGAATCACGGCTCTCAATGCCTCCGGTATCACGCATTTGAAGCGCAACCCTGTAATCCTAATTCTCTGTGATCATGATAATACTGGATTGCATCCAATTTAAATTGTTTGTCATAGTGCTTTGCCATAATGAGATCCTCCTTCAGTACAGTAACTACGTAGTACCATAAAATTTGTAATTAGGGATTCTCATTTTGACCTGTACTATTTATATTCTAGCACCATGGCTTTTGATTCGGCAGAGGTAATATCTAGCTCATCCAAGTCCAAATCGACCTCAGTAGTATCATCCGGAGTTTTTCTTGACAAAAGAACTACAGTCTCAACATGCGATAAGGGTAATATCGCATACAGATTAACAAAAGTAATTTGTCCGAAAATATCTAATACTCATTAGCAATACTCTTTGAATTAATAAAATGTCAAACAGTATCTGCAACAAAGGTGGCAAATATCGCCACCTCCGTATTTTCCCTTATAACACTTCCAAATACTGCAATATCCTAACTGCATCCTTCATCCCAGCAAGATACAAACAGTTATAATTGGCAGATTCTTGACTATTCCGGGTATCACTGTAATCCATAAGGATTTTTGCTGACTGTCACTAAGCGTTTCCATATGTTCCTGAACCTTATGTGCCAGTCTCAATAATTCCCTTTCAATTTCCTGATACTCTTCATTCTCTGCCCGCAGTTTTCTTAAATGTGCTTCCATGACTTCATCTTGAAACTGACGAACTATTTGCTGCATTGTCATCGCAATCACCTCCTTGTGGTGTTGCATGTTACAATACTATTTATGATATATTAAGTATTATTTTAACTATACCTGCGCAACAGCAATTTCCGTAAGTGCATCCGCTTTTTCTCGTCCTTCAGCACCATTCACTTCTTCCATCAATTCATTTGCGACTTGTTCTCTATCATATTTCAACCGTTCCAACATCGGTTTATGCTTTATTTCAAAACTTTTAATGATATCATCCCAAGTAAGTGCATATACTTCACAGTTTTCCACCTGAAACACTAAGCCTACTTTTCCTTTATCTTCAAAAGCTTTATACTGGCTCTTTACATAATCATCAACCTCTTTACACACAGCAATAAATTTCCATTTTCGCAACTTGCTGTTAAATTGTGGCTGCCTTCTTACGTAATCCATATAGTCTTCTATCTGTCTTAAAACTTTTTTAGTTAATGGGACTTTTGGTGCTTTAAGTTCAACCACAATGTTTTCTTCCAAGGTTGTTTCAAATGCTGTCTCAACATTTCTTGTATTGCACATGAAAATATCCATGCGTCTTTCATTTTCCGCATCAGGATTTAAAGTTGCAGTAACATCTTCTTCTCCATATAAAATATTCCTATATTGTTCCAATGCCTTCTGCATTCTTTGATCCGCACTCGCCAGATTATATTGCTCCCCAAAAAGCCAAAAGTGTCGCTCCACTATTTTCTGCACATGATCGCGCTCATTTGAAAACTTTGTCAAATCGTATACAATACTTCTCAATAATTCAATAATTTTGTACCTATCTTCAATAAATTTAATGGTATCTATTATATTCTCTAAAGAAGTCTTTTTTAATATTTTTGAAAAATCATCTCTTTGTTCCGGAGAAAGTTCTACAATCTGTTCTAGGATTGTCAAAACATTTTCTCTTTCTTCCGAACTTAAAAGTAAATTTAAAAATCCAAGCAGCGATTTTTCTTGGATAGGTTTCAATTTATGAAAAATCAAAGGTTCCAATTTAAATATTTCTTTTGTCACTTTCTTTAAATCATTTTTCCGCATCTGGCCATAGACATCACTCGAAAATTCCGGGAAAGTTTTTCTTTCTGTAATCATTGCTTCAACAGCTTCTTCCGCCTTATCTGATAAATAAACACTAATTTTTTTCTCGATAAGTTTCTGAATCTCTTTATGCAATTTTTTCAAAATTTTTTTTTCTTCCTGAGATTCAAACATATTTATCTGTATGTCATCATTATTTGTTAAAACATTTTCTTTATCATCAAAAAAATCTGATTTTACAAATACGCTGTGATTGAAATTTATTGTATTTCTATTGAAATTTGTAGTATCCTTCCCCTTTAATGCATCTTCACTATCGAAATAGTAACAGCAGAATTTTTCTTTAATTGATTCCTGCCATACAACCAAACTAATCTCAAACCTATGCCCATCTATCGTAACCATAGATTTTTCACTTAATTTTGTATTTACATATTTCTCAAAATCAACCTTATCACCATTAACCGTTATCTCTACATTTTTACTTTTATACAAATATAAAAACCACGCAAATTCCTTCAACAATGCTGGCTCTAGAATTTCAAAACTCATGTTTTCCGCCGTCAGGGTATTAATATCACTAAACCTTACTGATGTTCCTGATTCTTTTCTATCAGAAGATTCCGGCTGTGAACAATCAATCACCTCTTTCGTGTCATTGGACATTGTAATTTGATATTCTTTATAATCATCTTTATCCTTATAGACAGTACACCACTCTGCTTTATCTGCAAATGCAATAAAAGAAAAACGTCCTTTTCCTTTATTAGCCTTTGATTTCATCTTTAATGATAACAGATTCTTCTTTGATGCTAAAAATGCACCAAAAGTCTCACCCAATTCATCATAATTTATTCCATCACCATTGTCTGTAATAATTAACTCCTTAACTCCATATGCTTCGTTAAGAGTATAATCTATATTAATATTACGAGCATGCGCTTCAAATCCATTCCAAATATATTCGCTTATAGCATCCCTGTAATCATTTGTAATACCAGAAGAATCAATACTCTGATTTTTCACGCTTAAAGGTATAATCATATTATCCGCCTCCCTTTATCAGCAGTTTACCACAATATTTTCATTTTTTCTATCCGAACAACACTAAAAAGCCAATCATTTTTTGACTGGCTTTTTCTTCCAAAATTTCTAAAATTCTACTATTGTTCCATCCAGATATCTCACAGATATTTTCCCTGTTTCAAATATCATAATGCATTCTAATATCCTGTGCATCTGCTCCGCATCAAATTTCTGCATATCCATGTTTGCATATTTTATAAGCTGTTCTGCCCGGTATGCCAATAGCGGATTCTTTTCTTTTCTCATCCGTTCCCATTTCTGCATACAGGCCTCCTTATTTTCCATAAGGCTGTTCCATGCTTTTACAAAAATTTCTTCTAAGGTGCTTTCATCAATATGCCGATTAGCACATCCCATAACACCCTTTACTCGGTACCTAGCATTGCATTGCCAGACACTTCGATATTCACCCGGGCGTGGTCTCCATTTTTTCTTCCGAATGCTTCACCACATTCTCCGCAGATGATCTTGCTGGCAAATGGATTATTCGCCAGATCAGAGGAATACGCTTTGATATGATGCAGTTTCATATACTCCCGCCTGCGTTGTTCTTCTAACTGTACCGCTTCCCATATCTCTGGTTTCACAATCGCCGGATGATTATTTTCCACATAATACTGAGCTATCTGCCCTTGGTTTTTCTCTCGTTTCTTCGTCAAAAAATCCACCGTATACGTTTTCTGCAATAAGGCATCACCCTTGTATTTTTCATTATGCAGCATCGTTTCTATGGTACTGGCAATCCAGTTCACTTTCCCATTCCAGCCTGGAATCCCAGCTTCATTCAATTCCCTTGCGATGACGAAATAATTCCTTCCGCATAGGTACTTCTCATAAATCATCCGAACGATTTTCGCCTGTTCCTCATTCACAATCAAATTCCCACTCTCATCACTGTCATATCCCATGAATTTCCTTGTGTTCACAGAAAACTTTCCCTGCTCAAATCGTTTCCGAATTCCCCAGGTACTGTTCTCTGAAATAGAACGGGATTCATCTTGTGCCAAAGAAGAAAGAATCGTAAGTAATACTTCTCCTTTGGCATCCAAGGTGTCGATGGCTTCCTTTTCGAACGTCACGCCGATTCCAAGTTCTTTCAGTCTGCGCACGTAATTTAAACAATCCAGTGTATTTCTTGCGAATCTGGAAATGGACTTTGTATGTATAAGGTCAATCTCCCCACACATACATGCATTCAACATTTCTTGAAATGCTGGGCGGTTCTCACTCGTACCGGATATTCCTACATCGGAATAGATACCGACAAATTCACATCCTGTTTCCTGTGCATATTTCCGTATAAAATAGGCTTCTTGATTCTCCAGAGAATCCAACTGTGCCTCTTTATCACTTGACACCCGAATGTAAGCACACACCCGTTTTTTCTTTGACTGTGCACTCCCCTCTGGTGTTAATTTTCTTATTTCCATGTGCATTCCTCCTCGTACTATTAGTCACTCTAAAGCCAACAACTATTAAGTAGAACTGACCTTATGTAATATAAAAGATTGACGTATTTTCCCTGGAGGATTTGTGCTATATGCTATACTTTCACTCGTACAGATAAAAGGAAGTTTTCTCTTGGCTGGAGTGTATTTTCCGTTTTACAGAGATTAAATTCTGAATTAATCAATGCTTCCACAGCCATTTTCCCACGCTGATCCAAACGCAGATATTTCATCAAGATTTCCATAAAATCTTCTTCAACTGCCCAGACTCCCATCTGCAGCATCTCTTCTTCTGACAGTTCTGGAGAACGGGTATCATCGGATTCCCCTAAAATGTAGGACACGGTTCGATCAAATATCACACTCATCTGTTCCAGATTTTCAAAACCAGGACGGCGCTTTCCCATTTCCCACATAGCTACTGTTCCTTTGGCTACACCTAATGCATTAGCCAGTGTTGCCTGTGTCATATGCCTTTCTTTTCTGAGTTCTTTCAATCGCTCTGATAAATTCATAATATCGCTCACTTTTTTAAAGAAAGGAGGGTCTTCATATGGAGAATAAACCACGAATAATGACAATAAGAGAGATTGCCAGTACCGGACTACTGTCCGAACACGCTCTTCGCCTTATGTTAAAAGAAGGAAAGCTCCCGGCTATCTATATCGGGAAAAAGGCACTAATTAATTACGACAGATTGTGCGAAGAACTCCAAAGTCTGGAAACAGATATTACAAAGGAGACAACACTGAAATGATTTTCACAAACGAAACTATTTGGAAAGGAGGTATATGCAAATGCAGGAACTTAAGAAGATGAAGATTTGGATTTGTTGGAATCACACGTTGACAAGAGATAATAAACCTACCAAAAAACCTCTATCCGCCAATGGCACTACTACAGGTACAAACGAAAAGTATCGCAGCGCTTGGGTTTCTTATGAAGAAGCAACGATTTCTGCAAAAGAACACGGTTTCAATGGGGTAGGCTTTATTATCCCTGAAGGGTATTATTTTCTGGATATCGACCACCGGAATACTGAAGATGCCTTAACTCAGACTTTACTCACAAGGCATGACACCTACGCAGAGCGTTCTGTCAGCAAATCCGGTTTTCACATCTACGGTAAATGCAATACCTTACGCCTTCCAATTACAAATGGAAAACTGGACAAAAAATATTATACAAAAAATCCTCACAATCATCTGGAACTGTATATCGGCGGTGCTACAAATCGTTTTGCAGTATTCACAAGCGATGTAATTTATGACAAACCTGTCCGTGAAAGTACATCTGCTATCCTTACCACACTAGAAAAGGATATGATTCGCAAACCACCTGTAAACAATCATTCGAAATCTGAAGCTGAGCAGGAATGTTTTGATATCATATGTAGCCTCCGTAAAGATAAAAATAGCGAAAAATTTATCTATCTTTATGATACTGGGAATATCACAGAATTTCAAAGTGCTTCGGAAGCGGATCTTTCCCTTTGCTCCATGATTGCATTTCGTACTGGTGATAACCCAGAGTTGATTATCTCAATAATCAACTTAATACTTTTACCAAATAGTTATTTCACCCGACCCAGCAAACATACCGTCTCAACGGTACTTTCGTTGTCCCAACAAAGTTCCTGTGTCTCCCTGTCTCCAAAATACACCGGAAAACGGAACTTTATGTGCTTCAGGAATCTGCCATCTGGCTGCTCCTGCTCATAAATATCCACCTGTTCTACAAAACTGTTAAGAAATTCTTTCTTCTCCAGGTCGGTGAACTTATCATATAGTTTATCAAAATACAAAAGAAATTGATAGACGTTTTCTTCTGATATTTTCTGTTGCCGGATATTCAACAGGCGGTTCTTGACTTCTTCTATACTGTTCTCCACGCCTTC
>CAKRWH010000049.1:0-7437 GCA_934416185.1 uncultured Blautia sp.
CATATAGGAGTCAGCAAAAGTACAGCACTTAATTTGTTTCGACGATTTTTACATACTACGCCGGTTGATTATCTGATCGGGTATCGTTTACAGGCTGCTTCCTGGTTATTGAAAAATACGAATAAAAAAGTAAAAACAATTGCTTATGAAAGCGGATTTCATAATGTAGATTATTTTTGTAGATTGTTTAAAAGGCGTTATCATTTAACACCATCAGAATATCGTTGCATATGCTTAAAATAGTATAATTTATGAATAATAAAAAGATTCTGCAAATGACAGAAAATTGATTAGTAATGCAGAAGCACTGACCATAATGGTTGGTGCTTTTTTGATTTATTCAAAATGATCTGACATTCGCTGCTTTTCCACAGGTGATTAGTAGAAAAATAAATTTTTCTGCGAAAGTACCGTCCAAATACCCTCTGAAACTTGCAATTAGTGAGGGAATATTTCATTTGTGCGTAAAAAACTTGCAAAATGGGGTTGGTAAATACTGTTTCCAACGCTTTATAGGTAGAGGAACAATCATTTTTTAAATTTTCCTCAAAAGATGTCCGCTTTTGCCTGTCCCAGTACAGAGTAAGTGAAGGGACTAACAAAAGTAAAAGAAAAAATGATAAAAATGCAAAAAAATATCACGAATCTTTTGCATCTTGCCAAGTCATTTGACTTTAGTAATCAGAGGACATTTTGGAATGTTCCTTCGCTGAACCTTGATAACCGATAAGTGCACCCTGAAAGCTTAACAGGAGTTCTGCCATGACCTTTCTTTTCTGGAAGCAAGCGGAATCATAATGACACTCCCGATGATGGGCGGCTGACCGGAGCCTTATGGTCAGTGACCTGCTATGCAGGCAGAGGCAGCCTGAGACGACTGCAGGTGACAGGGAAACGCACGCCAGACGAATGAAACTGATGACAATGTTTACAGGGCAGAATGCCCGGAAAGGAGCAGTTTATGACAGAACTGAAAATGAAAGAAATGCAGTTGATCAACTGGTTTGGATGCCCGAATCTGATCTATACAAGGGAGAGAATCCATTTGGTTGCCATGCTTACAACAGATGAAGAAATGAAAAAGAATCTTTACAGGGTATGCAGATTCCTTGCAGGAGAAGAAATTGCATACCGGTATCCGATCATGTATGAAATGATCTGGAAAATGTTTTCACCGGATGATACCAATCCACCGGAAGCATGTGCAATGTTTATGCCTGACAATGAAACTGATGATGAAGAATATGCAATGGCAGCGTAGCTGCGGAAAGGACAGTAACGATTATGAATAAAGTGATTTTAATGGGAAGACTGACAAAGAATCCGGAGATTAAATATGCCGGTAAAGACAATGACATGGCGGTAGCAAGATACACACTGGCGGTAAACAGAAGATATAAACGTGATGGTGAGCAGGAAGCGGATTTTATTTCCTGTGTCACATTTGGAAAAAGTGCAGAGTTTGCACAGAAATATCTTCACAAGGGAATGCGGATTGTGATCGGCGGTCGTATCAGCACCGGCAATTATAAGGATAAGGATGGGAAGACAATTTATACCACAGATGTGATTGTAGAAGAACATGAATTTGCCCAGAACAAGGATAACGGTGCAGGAGCGGATTCATTGGAAACATCGAAAACAGATAAGGACGGATTCATGGAAGCACCAGAAGGTGAGATTCCATTTGACTAATTCAGAGTAAATGGTTGGAGAGGTTGCCCTTTGCCGGGGCGTCCTCTTTTCTATTTTGCAGAAGATATCAAAAATTACAGGTATTCAACCTAACGAAATCGTGATATAATCAAAATATGCTTAGATGAAAAATATGGAGGTAGCTTATGGGCGTAAGTTATAACAGATTATGGAAAATGCTCATAGATAAAAATATGAAGCGGATAGAGATGCAGTACCTCACCGGGATCAGTGGAAACATTCTTGCCCGGATGGGAAAAAACCAGTATGTATCAATGGAAACAATCGAAAAAATCTGCAAAAAGCTGGACTGCACCGTTGATGAAATGATGGAATTTACAGGTGATGAATAACAGGAGCAGATATGTCAAGTTATTAAAACTGGCAGAAAGCTTCAGAAGTCGAAAAAAGAAATCAAAAAAGATAACACGCCGGATACGGCATAATTCTCTTAGCAAAGCTAAGAGCGCACTTCTATACAGGCAATTCCATCTGCCTGTATCGTGCGACCTGCGGTGCCATTCCCGGTTTTGAGAAATCTCAATCCGGGAAATACAGCGAAATCAGAGATTTCGGACAAGGAGAGTTTCCCCTTGCGGCACAGGTGCCTATCTCCGAAGTTTGTGACTGAATACCTTAGATACAAACATATAGGGTGAAAGAAAGCGTGAGATCGAGATTGAGAGAATCCTATGTTGGCGGATTAAGGAGATATTTTTATGAGATATGAATGTAAAATAACAGTATTAGAGACAAAGGTGTTCCCAGAATTACAGGAAAAATATTTGGCAGATCCTAAATCTGGTTCATGTCCTTGCTTCAAAGTGGGAGACACTTTTCTTCTAAAAAGAACCCCAGAACAGGATGATTTTTATCATTTAATGAATGGAAAATTCTGCGGAGAGGCATGGGATGCTATCAGTCGATATGTATATTCAGCACTGCAAGGTGGCTCCATTATGCGTAAGTGGACAAATGACGATAGGATGATGATTGCCTGCTGTAATGATGGAACACGTCCTGTAATTTTTAAGATTGAAAGAATAGATATTCCGGAAAACGAAGAAGAAAAACAATGGTTGGAAAAACAAAACTTCAAAAATACTGTTGATGACGCTTATACGGGGTGATAATATGCAAATTGACTTGATGAAAAAATTGGAATTGACTGTGATGAAAGCGAGGGATGCTTTTGTCCAAAAGATAAGAAGGTGAGGAGAAAGCAATAATGAAAAATCTTAGATTAAGTGAAGCATCTATTAGAGATCTTGACAAGATCAGGGCACTGTACTGGAGACTTTTGGACAGCTCTCCGAAATATGGTGAGATCCTGCAATGGAAGAAGAATATATATCCAAATGAGGATGACTGGAATAAGTATATTGTAAAAGGTGAAATGTATTTGATTCTGAAGGATAGGGATGCGATTGGTGCTGTAGCGGTAACCAATGCACAGTCAAAAGAATATAGAAAGATTTACTGGAAAGTTAAGGCTGATGATCAGGAAGTAGGGGTGGTTCATCTGCTGATGATTTTACCAGAATATCAGGGAGATGGGGCTGCAACAGCAGCACTTGATGAAATCATCAAGCTGGCTGCAGGAAAAAAGAAAAGGGCAGTACGGCTGGACGCAATCGGAACTAATGTGCCCGCACAGAAATTGTATGAAAAATACGGATTTGTTAATTGTGGAACAGCACAGGAGTACTATGAAAGTACAGGAAAAACAGAATTCGTATTTTATGAATATGCACTGGAAGAAACAGTATGATAGAACACAAAAGCGAATTTGAAGAATTCAGGTAGTTGTGCCATATCACTGTTAAGAGGAAAGTACTTATGAAGAAAAAAGTAATTGCAATTATTCTGGTTGTGTTATCAATCATGTCAGTTCCGGCATGTGGAAAAAAAGAAAAAATGTATGAGGTTCCTGACTTATCACAGTACAAGACTGATTATGTAGGAGATTCTTCAAATGTTATAAAAATTGTAAGCGGTCAAGATTATCCAGAAGGATACATATATGACAGCTTAGAGATACAGTCCGAAAGAGAGCCTTATGGACTAACAGTTTTTCTAAAAGTTGAGCCGTCTGCATCTAAGCTGGAAGATGAATTGCAGGTTAATGCAGATATGACATTTGATTTGATTGGTAATTTGGGAACACTTGATTATAAAATAGCAGATAGCAAAGAAATTATTGCATCGTATGAACGGTAGAGTGATTGTTCTCCAAATGCAGATTTTATTGATCAAGAAAAATGAGGAGGATTCATAATGAGTGAGAAAACAGAGATTACTTTCATGCAGACAAGATTAATCCGGCTCGCTTCAGAAGAGTGGCATTTACCTGTTGAACGGATTATCCACTTGTTTAAAGAAGCCGATGTTCTTGGATATATAGAAAAATGTTATGGCATTTTTCATTGTGAAGGTGATGAAGCTGTGCTTGAAGACATTACAGAATTTCTGGAAGGAAAGGGGATAAAGATTAGTGCTTGAGTTAAAAGATGGATTTGTTCTCTATCATGGAAGTTATTGTGAAGTAAAAGCGCCAGATCTTGCCAATTCTTTGATAGAATCAGGAGCTTCTTTATCCATCATATCACCAATATAGCTGCGAACAGGTAATATTACTGTTGGAAAAGAAATCGCAGTATAAGATGTTTCTAATAATACAGCAGGACTTAAAGCATCACTGGCTAAAGGAAGTACGGAGTCATAACTGATAATGTAGCGGTTGTAATCCCGGCGGCTTCTTGTTTCATCAAGATTTTCAATATTCATACCCAGTTCATCTGCGGAATGTATTCTGCGATACGTCTAAATTCATCCGAAAACTTAAATCTCACACTAATGTTTCCATTTTCATAAACCTTGATATGGTCGATCAGCTCAACGAGAAGTTCCCGGGAAAGCTGGTCGATATTTTGATGTTTTGTAAAGGCCACCAATGCGGGATGCTCACTCTTTACACCGTTTGCCAGTTCCGCCCGTTCAGCGTTCAGCCGGGCCAGCACATCCGTAAGAGCGATGGTTTGTCGTTCATAATCGGCTTTCATATCCCGGTAGTCCTGCTGGGTAATTTCCCCGTCTTTCCAGTCTTGATAAAGGGACTGCTTGTAGCGGCTGATTTTTGCCAGTTCCCGCTCTTTCGCAGCAATCAGTTCTTCCAAGCGGATGGACTGGCTCTTTTTGACCGGGGCGGTGTTAATACGGGCAATCATTTCCGAGTATGAAACAGCCAGATGGACTTGCTGTTGTACCGCAAAGAGGACAGCGGCCTCCAGACGGTTATGCTTGATTGAGTGCATTGTGCAGGCTGTCCGGGAGCGGTTCTTGTAGGTGGAGCAGGCATAGTACACATTATTGTTGTTGCCTACGCTCCGGGTAATTGCCCGCCCACAGTCAGCACATTTCAGAAAACCGCTGAACAGGTGGACTTCCCGGCCTTTTGGAGAAGTACGGGTATCACGCTGTAAAAGGGCCTGTACCTTATCAAAGGTTTCATAATCAATGATTGACTCATGCGTACCAGCTACTTCCACCCATTCTTCACGGGGGACGCTTTCAACCTCGTGTACCTTATAGCTTTTTACCCGACTGCGGCCCTGTGCCAAATCCCCGGTATAGGTGGGGTTCGTAAGAATGGAGTGGATCATGCGGGCTCCCCACATAGGATCGTCATATCCTCTTGTTGAAACGGGTATGCCCTTTTGCAGTTTATAAGCCGAGGGGCTGGGTACGCCGTGTTCATTCAGATACAAAGCGATGGCCCGTTTCGATGTCCCCTTTAGGAACAAAGAGAAAATAAGTTTGACGATTTCAGCGGCATCGGGATCGATGATCAACTGGTGCTTGTCCTTTGGGTGCTTCACATATCCATAAGGAGCAAATGCGCCGATGTACTGACCGTTGCGCCGCTTGTAGTCAAATACCTGGCGAATTTTCTTTGAGGTCTGGTAGCAGTATTGATCGTTCATCACATTTGTAATCGGGACGATAATACTGGAAACGCTGTCCGGGTCACGGTAGCTGTCCACATTTTCAGCAAGGCTGATAAAGCGGACACCCATCTGGACAAACAGATTGTCAATCAGACTGCCAGCATCGCTGTAATTCCTTGCGAAACGGGAAAGGTCTTTGACGATCACACAGTTTATTTTCCCGCTCATCACATCGGAAAGGAGCCGTTGAAAGTCCTCCCGGTTGGCGTCCGTTCCTGTGTGTCCGTCATCCACATACTCGGTAATGCTTTCAAATTCGTCTTGGTGGTTGAAGTAGAAGTCGCCCAGCAGATCACGCTGGTTTTTTACGCTGTTGCTGTCGTCCTTACCCTCACGGGCCTTTTTCAAATCCTCCTTGGAAAGCCGGATGTATGCGCCCAGCCGCCAACGGCGGACGGTATAAGAGGGCGAGAAACTCTGATTAAATCCCCTGTTTTTTGTTCGTGCCATTGTTCCTCCTTCCCTATCACATTACATCTATATTATACCTCTGCTCGAGCGGGACAACAAGGATGCCTCCGCCTCGGGACAATTTGTCTCGAAGTAACAACGGGCCATAACCGAAGTTACAGCCCGCTTTTTTGCCGGAGCAGAAAGTCCGTTAGCGTGTCCTGCAAGGACGGCCCGCTTTCCGCAAATTCAATTTTTACACCGATCCCGCCGATGCAAAAGCAGTATGGATTTTCTACCGCCTGCAAAAACAGAGCGATCCGCTCCTCCCGGGGGAGAGAGGTGTCAAAGGCCATACCGCTCACATCCGGCAGGGACTCGGGAGCCACTGCGCCGATGTCAACGCTTTTCATTTGTTCCAGTTCCTTTGCCGTTAATCTCACGGTAAAACCTCCTTATCAAAAATAGGATACGCCTCCCGCATATCGTGGGGAAACGCAAGAGGGCTGCACCTAAACGATGCTGCCCTCTTGCCTCACTCCACCTTGGGACACTTTGTCTCAAAGTTAGTAGGAGCCGGTTTCATAATGGTGCTTGGCTTCTTCCAGCGTTTTGAAATCAAATACATAATGAAGCTCACCAACAACCCGCCGGATGTCCTCGTGAGAAAATCCACAGTTCTCCATCGCATAGATCACATATCCCCGGCAGGCGTTGTTGCTCCAAGGCTCGGCCATCATAGCGGACAGCGCAGGATCAAATGTCATACTCTTTTCCTCCTCGTTCTCTTTTTCGGTTTTGCTCATTCAATGAAATAACCGGGAGCTCCTGCAATTCCTTTGGGAAACGCCCTCGATATAAGCGGTTATAATTTGCAACCAAAATCACATCGGCGTTGCCCTCTTTCAGAGTTTGGATCACAGATTGCAAGCCAGGACGATTCATTGTCCGGCCATGATACCCTACATCCAGATATATCCCTGCGATTTCTATGTTGTTTTTCTTCGCATAGTCCATGAGATATAGCTGTTGTCCCTTAATTGCATCAAGTGCAAAAGAAGTTTGAGGGCCATCTACTCGGCAATATAGCACTGCTTTCATATCGTCTGCCTCCTGCTTGAAATTTAAGGAACGCCGCTCCCATTTTCTTGCCCTGTCCAAAGACAACCATACTCCGAGCGGCGTTCCCTCGCAGATAAGAGGGCGGCCCCGAGGGACAGGCGGCCAGCCTGTCCTATGCCGGATCGTGGCCGTGGGTTGGCCCGGCCCCCCGGACTATGCCCGGGGCCGCCGCTGTTTATCTGCGGAAAGAAGAATATCTCCTTTCATAAACCGAGACATTTTT
>CAKRWH010000050.1:0-7369 GCA_934416185.1 uncultured Blautia sp.
GTCATATTGACAATCTCTTTTTCCGTTCCGTATCCGGCATCAAATAAACGCTGTAATACTTTTATTGCTTTCTGATTTTTCCCATTTCAGCATCAAAGGACAGCTTATCGCCGCCCTCTGTTTTACTCCTTCTCTTCTTTCTTTTCTTCAATTCCTAAACTCTTAACCTGTTTCTTTTTATTCCAGATACGAATTCCTGTGATTCCGGCTGCTGATAATACCAGAACGGCTATCCATAAAGCTACATTTGCCGTATCTCCTGTTTTCGGAGGGTTATGGTGTATTCCCGCTGATGTTGAATCTCTATCCAATTACCATGGCATACATCATTTGCCTCTTCTAATTCATAGCGGAGTAACTCGTCGGTCCATTTAATACATTTATGATCTTTACAGAAGGGACGGGGATCATTCATTGGCTGCTCCTTTCTAGGAAGCCTTTAATCCATAGCGTTCCCGCATAGATACATGACCATCGAGCATTACTGATAAGAATTATGAACAATCCGGTCGATAATAGCTTCGCAGATTGTAGCATCGTATTCATTCCCTATCCGGCTGTGCCAACCAACAGGTTCGAACTATGTGCAGAAAATAACAGATCCTTTTATACTGCATGCTTCAATGATCTCCAGTAATTCCCTGGTCTGTTCACTGGAAGCAGAACTCATCCAGTATCAAATCATTTACATTCCAACAGATACCAGTTTATAATTATTTCAGAAAACTTTTATTTCAATTTTCGCGTACCTGACCCCAATTGCCTGTACACCGATGCTGCACTTAAAGGTTTCAGCAGTTTTTCAGGAATTTTCATGATACTTTTTTCGAGAGACTCCCACAAATCCATTATGGCATCCTTGTTCTTGAGACCAAGGATAGCCCTAATAATGGCGGTAACGCTGATTCCCGCAAGGAGCAACGGTTTCTTGTATGCCTTTACCCACTTAATAAAACCGCATCGTTCTGTTTCCATCTGAATGCCTTCCGTATTAATGCTGATGGAAACATTTAGCGTAAAGAGATTTAACATTGCACCTATTGAATATCAACCAAAAAATTGTAATCAATTATACTATTTCCAACAGAATACCTGTTATATGGAAATATTGATAAGACAAAAATTCTTGTGCCAGTTGATACATTTGCAGTTGGTATTTCTATTATAAATTCTGCTTCAGAACCGTTTATGGTATACTCTTTTATTTTTGCTTCACACTCCCATCTATTTTCAAAATACGATTCACCATCGATATTATATCCTCCGGTTTCCTGCCATCCCTTTTGCAAATATGCAGAATAGAGAATATATTTTTTCTCCCCTCTGATAATATCTCCATCCACTTTTAAGGTTGCTTTCACTGTAAGCAAATCTCCCGCATGGCAGGAATACCTTAATTTATCTGTCGTAATTGAAAATCCCGTCTCTGAAACTGTAGGAGTCGGCGTTACTGTTGGAATTGGTGTCATCGTTGGAGTTGGTGTCACTGTCGGGGTTGGTATCACCGTTGGCGTTGGTGTCATCGTTGGAGTTGGCGTCACTGTCGGGGTTGGTGTCACTGTTTGCGTTGGTGTCACCAACGGAGTCTTTGCCATAATCGTAACCGTACAAGTTGCCGATATTCCATCTTCTGTCGAAACAGTAATTTCCGCCTTTCCTTCTTTTTTTCCAAGAATTATCCCATTACCATTAACCATAACTATATCCTGATCTGAACTTTTCCAGCGAAGTTTTGTAGTATCAGCATAAAAAGGAGTTACATTTACTCCCAGACGATATTTCACTCCCTGAATAATTGTTACAGTTGTTTTGTCCAGCGACAGGTTCTTTACAGGTGTTCTGACGCTGACCCGGCAGGTTGCTTCAATCCCGGATGGCGCAGAAGCTATAATAGTTGCGCTTCCCATCTTTTTGGCCTGAATCAGTCCTGTCTGATCAACAGACACTATTTCTTCATCAGAAGACTGCCATGTAATTATCTGATTTGTATCATAAGGTGTAACAGAAGCTTTTAACTGTTTACTTTCTCCCTGATTCATATACAGAGTTTTATTACTCAACTCAATTTGTGTAATACTCAGATCTTTAACTGTAATCTGGCAAGTGGCCGTTTTTTTAGTTTCTGTTATTACTGTTATCTGTGCCTGTCCGGATTTCAATGCAGTCAGCATACCACCGTCATTTACCGAAACAATCTCCGGTGCTGAAGATGACCATTCGCAATGGTCAGTGGAATTTAATGGTGACATAACCGCAGTAATCTGCATTTTCTGTCCCTTTTCCATAGCAAAGAAGCTCTGCTCAAATGAAACATTTACAGATGGCACTTCTTTTACAGTTACAGAACATTTTGTCCTAATTTTGCCCGATTCTACAGTAATAAATGCTTTTCCTTTACGGATTCCCAGAACATTTCCCCTGGAATCTACTATGGCAATCTTTTTATTTGATGATTTCCAGATTACTTTGTCGGTACTCTTTTCAGGAGAGATCTGTGCTGTTAAACGTCTGGCTTTTCCTTTATACAGTGTAATTTTTGATTTATTAAGCTTTATTTTCTTTACAGGAATCTCCTTTACTGTAATCCGACAAGTTGTTTTCTTTTTCCCGGAAGACACTGTTATTGTAGCTTTCCCTTTTGATCTTGCAGTCACAGTTCCATCAGAAGATACCACTGCCACTTTTTTATCGGATGATTTCCAGACAACTTTATCTGTAGAAGAAGATGGCTGCAAAGTTACCTTTAATTTATACTTCTTATTTTTGTACAAAGTTTTTTTCTTTACATTCAAGTGTATCTCTTTTGTATGTACCGTCTTTACTGTTACCTGACAGGATGCAGAAAGTCCACTTTCGGAATATGCTCTGACAGTTGTGCGTCCTGCTGCATTTCCCTTCACTTTTCCATTTTTGTCCACTGAAACAATCTTCGGATTATCTGATTTCCATGTAAGTGATTCTACACAAGACACAGGATTAAATGTTACCTTCAGCTGAGACTGCTTTCCTCTGGTGAGTACCAGCTTTTCTTTGGATAAAGCAATACTGTTTAAGACATCTCCCTCTATAATCTGTGTGTCAGCACTAACTTCCTCTCCATCTACTGTCAGAATACCATCTTTTACTGAAGAATTATCGGTCTGTAAATTACCACTATATGTTTTTCCTGCATTCAGTTTAATGTCAGATGTGTATACCCCCGATATTACTTTTCCGTTCTCTGTCAGTTTACTGACTGCATATTCCATGGTTCCATTACCGGACGCTGTAATCTGCAGCTGATAATTCTGATCTGACGGAACAAAAATAAATTTTTTCTGATTTACAACCACAGCCTGTACATTATTTCCCACTGACACAACTTCATTATTCTTTATATCTGCCACAATCATTCCATTATCAGAAACAATCCTGATATCTGTAGGGCAGGCGATTTTAATAAAAGTCTTCTTATACGCAGTATAGTATATATTAATGCTATCCGGGTCATGACATACCAGACCTGACCAGTATGCTTTATAAACCAGCCAGTTATACATATCTGCCACGTAATCATTGTAATGAGAGACTTTTGCCGTGGCTATCGCAGAAACGTATTCTATCGTCCTATCCACACATGCCATCTGTGCATGTTTATACATACCAAAGGCCTGACAAAACCACTTGGCTCCCTGTATATCCTGCCTGTCTTTAAAATTATTGATGTTACTCTCCAGAACATCCTGAAGTGCCTCTGTAAGGCGTGCAGAAGCATAAGCTAAGAAATAAGCCTCTGACGCTTCATCCAAATTCAGAAACTTACTGCAGAAAAGCCTTCCGGCATCATACCCAATCTTACAGCCCGCTATAAATGCCGAAACTTCAGCTGCAGCAGCAACCCCTGCCGTTGAAAGTCCCATAGCTGAATAAAGATATTTCTGCACCGTTCCTACAAGAGCATCCCCGAAAATATCTGAACAAATTCCTACTACCTGATGTGAACCCTCCTGTAAAATCTTGTCACGAATTCGTTTCTTTACCTCTTCCTCACTGTCAATACTACAATATTCCAAAATCGCACTTTCCATCAGAGCATTATTCGTATAATAGTCTGCCAGAATCAAAACCTGTTTAAATTCTTTTGAAGCCTTCGCATATGCTCTGACTACAGCTGCATAATTAATAATATCAATTACACTGTTTACGATATCGTTACCTCTGCCCAGAAAACTATTAACTGTTTCCGCATCTGCAATCATATTCAGAGTTCTGTTCAACGTCTGTGAACTGATTTTATTTTTAAAAAGATCCTGAAGCAGTTTATATGTCTTACTGTCGGTTTTATCATCCAGACAGAATAATTTTTGAATCGCATTTTTCGTATCCGGCTCCAACGGAACCTCACCATCAATCAACGTTATAACAGAATTCGCAATAGAAGGAATTTCCTGCCAAAAACCCGCTTCTATTGCTTCTAATTGTGCCTGAGAATTTTCTTCACTAAGAAGCAGATCTGCAAGAACAATATCATAAGGATTATCCGAAACTCCACCTGTCACAATCTTCCACGTCGCAAATCCCTTATAACTTGATCCATAGCATTTGATCACCTGCGATGCCGCATTTTGTTCTCTGATAAATTTGGTATAATCTAACTGCTCCAAAAATATTCTGTGTTTCTGAATAAATGCCTCTTTCTCATCCTGATTTATGTCATTGATATCGTCTGCCACATCACCAAAAGCAAATGTAATGTCTTCTGCACTTTTTACTTCATAATATCCGGCATTCTGAATATCTTTCAATACCCCTTCCAGAAAACTCTTTTTATTTCCTGACAGAGAATGGAAAAATCCCATAGTATAAATATTGCAATTCTGATGCATATTAACAACCGATTTGTACAGAGCGTTTGCGTACATATAATTCTCCCCGGAATTATATGGACCATCAGCAGAAGTTTTTCCCGACTCTGCCTGGCCGTCTGTCATCAGAACAATATTTTTTGTAATCGCCGAAGAACCCTCTAATAACTCATACGCCTTTTCCATTGCTGCTGTAGTATTGGTTCCTCCTTCTGCGTAAAGACTGTCAATCTTTTCTTCCAGAAGCTGTACATCTCTGGTAAAATCAACTAATACAGACGTATTGCTCGAGAAATACACAATTGCAGCTCTTCCCTTTGCAGATACCAATTGTTCGCAGAATTTAACTGCGGTCTGCTTCATAACAGCTAACGGAGTGCCTCTCATACTTCCAGAACAGTCCAATACAATTACCGTATCCCTTAAAGATTCCTCTCCTTCCGAGAAAACAGCCACATTATCGGTAAAAGTTTCATCTAATTCTTCTTCCTGAAAACTTTCTTCATCCTGAAATTCTTCTGTTATTTCAGAATTCTCTCCATCTGTAAACTCGTCCTGATTCATATCAGAATCTTCGTTCTTCAAATCCATATCATCATCTCTATCCTGAACTGTCTCACCAGCATCTGAATTTCCGTCTGTAAATTCTGTTATAAACTGACTTTCATCTGAGCCTTCCATTATTTCACAGGATGCCAGAACTGCTAATGGTTCATAAACTATAATAACCAAACATAAAACAACAGTTAAGAAAAACCGACTCCATTTTTTCATACCATTCTTGTATGATGTTGTTAGAAGCAAAAACAACATACTTCCTTCCTTTCTTTTTTTGTTTCGTGGTTTAATACATTCAGATACTGTGACTTTTGCTTTCTTTTTGTAGCTTTGACTACTCAGCAGGAGTGTATTGCCATCTCTTTTATCTGAATTGTTTATTAGCTGGATGTTGCCAGAGCGTTTGCTCAGAGTACTTATTTCAATCAAGTCTACGATGATAATTATTGATGGATACCACGGTATCAGACTTTATGAAAGGGAGATACAACCTCATGATTTACGTTGGCATTGATATTTCCAAACTTAACCATTTCGCCGCTGCTGTTTCTTCCGACGGCGAAATACTCATTGAGCCGTTCAAATTCACAAATGATTATGATGGCTTCTATCTGCTGCTTTCTAAACTGGCACCACTTGACCAGAACAGCTTCATCATAGGTCTTGAGTCAACGGCACACTATGGTGACAACCTTGTTCGTTTTCTTATCAGCAAAGATTTTAAAGTGTGTGTTCTCAACCCTATTCAAACTTCTTCCATGCATAAAAATAATGTACGCAAGACGAAGACTGATAAAGTCGACACGTTTGTTATTGCAAAAAACAGCTAAAATCCTTATAATGCAGGATTCTCTTCGTTTTTTGACCTTAGAGAATCTGGATTATCTTGAGCTCAAAGAACTCGGCAGATTCCGCCAGAAACTGGTGAAGCAGCGTACCCGTTTAAAAATACAGCTGACTTCTTATATTACTATGATTCTAAGAAAGCAGAGGGACGTTCGCATTACAATACCCTTGGACACTGTGCCGGCAAACTTGTCAGGATCATCTGGAAGATGCTCACTGACAACGTAGAATTTAACCTCAAATAAGAGGTCTGTATACCATAACCGATAGATTTTCAAAAGAGCTTTTAGGGAGCTTGATTAAAGTTACCCTTTTTTCACCCGAAACAGAAAGTTAAATTTCTGGCTAATTTATACTTGATTTTTCATAGCTGGTCTCCTTTTATCGATGGCTATGATAAGATATTATAACTATCACACTTGGCAAAAATTTTCTGCCACCAGTTGTCACTGATTGTCCATTTATCGTAATAGATTCTGCCATACCTGGCTTTTTTAACAATCCAACAGTCAAGTCATTTAATGGAATAGTTTTATACTGCGTACTTCGATGATCTACAGTAGTTCCTAGTTTGTTCACTGGAAACAGGACTCAGCAGGAACTCATCCAGTATCAAATCGCTTACGTTCCAACAGATACCAGTTTATAATTATTTCAGAAAACTTTTATTTCATTTTTCGCGTACCTGACCCCAATTGCCTGGTTCGAGACATAATAATGATCCTTCTTTCTGTAATGTTTATAGTATATCAGATTCATTAAAAAATGTCTCTTGAAGTGTCTTAAATTACGATACCATTATAATTGTACAAAAATAGCAATGACACAAAACTTGGCAGATCTGTGACATGGGAGTAAATCTAATTAGTGACAAACTGAGAAATCAGCAACAGTCTGTTCACTGGAAGCAGAACTCATCCAGTATCAAATCGCTTACGTTCCAACAGATACCAGTTTATAATTATTTCAGAAAACTTTTATTTCATTTTTCGCGTATCTGACCCCAATTGTGTATAATCTATGTAATTTCCTATTATATATAAAGTAAGTAAGTAATCATCCGTATCTGTTTTTTCATTTTTTATTCTGCTACAATCTCCTTAAAACTCAGGAGGTATTCT
>CAKRWH010000051.1:0-6897 GCA_934416185.1 uncultured Blautia sp.
CAGGTTCGTATCAATGACATTGAATGGACTGCACGTTCTGCTGATGACGAAAAAATCGGCGAAGGCACCGTTGTAACGATCGAAGAGATCCGAGGTGTGAAACTTATCGTAAAACAGAATAAGGAGGATTAGTTATGGGCGTGGTTTTTCTGATAGTTATTATCGTTATTGCGGTATGGGTCCTTGCATCCTGCGTCCGCATTGTACCACAGGCATATGCAGTAATCCTGGAACGTCTGGGAGCTTATCAGGCAACCTGGAGTACAGGAATTCACTTCAAGGTTCCGTTTATTGAACGAGTAGCCAGAAAGGTAAATCTGAAGGAACAGGTAGTGGATTTTCCACCGCAGCCGGTTATCACAAAGGATAACGTAACCATGCAGATTGATACTGTCGTATTCTTTCAGATCACAGATCCGAAGCTTTATACTTACGGTGTGGAGAATCCGATCATGGCAATCGAGAATCTGTCCGCAACAACCTTAAGAAATATTATCGGTGACATGGAACTGGATGAGACACTTACATCACGTGAGACGATCAATACCAAGATGAGAGCTTCTCTTGATGAAGCTACCGATCCATGGGGAATCAAGGTCAATCGTGTGGAACTGAAGAACATCATTCCTCCGGCAGCTATCCAGGATGCAATGGAGAAACAGATGAAAGCTGAGCGTGAACGTCGTGAAGCAATCCTGATCGCAGAAGGTCAGAAGAAATCTACTATCCTTGTTGCAGAAGGTAAGAAACAGTCTGCAATTCTGGATGCAGAAGCAGAGAAACAGGCAGCGATCCTCCGTGCAGAAGCTCAGAAAGAGCGTATGATCAAGGAGGCAGAAGGACAGGCTGAGGCAGTTCTGAAAGTTCAGAACGCCAATGCAGAGGGTATCCGCATGATCAGAGAGGCAGGAGCAGATGAAGCAGTTCTGACACTGAAGAGTCTGGAAGCATTTGCAAAGGCAGCAGACGGTAAGGCAACCAAGATCATTATTCCGTCTGATATTCAGGGAATCGCAGGTCTTGCAAGTTCTCTGAAAGAGATCGTCACTGATCCGAAAACAGAGACAGATAAATAACAGAAGAGAATAAATGACATCGGGGAGAGAATTATTATGAACTTAAAAGGAAGAAACTTTCTGACACTGAAAGACTTTACACCGGAGGAAATCACATATCTTATCGACTTATCCGCAGAACTTAAAGCAAAGAAGAAAGCCGGCGAGCTTCACGAATACTACAAAGGCAAAAATATTGCCCTGATCTTTGAGAAAACAAGTACAAGAACACGTTGCTCTTTCGAAGTAGCTGCTCATGACCTCGGAATGGGAAGCACATACCTGGATCCGACAGGTTCCCAGATTGGCAAGAAAGAGAGCATTGCAGATACAGCAAGAGTTCTTGGCAGAATGTATGATGGTATTGAATATCGTGGATTTGGTCAGGAAGTTGTTGAAGAACTTGCAAAATATGCAGGCGTTCCGGTATGGAATGGTCTTACAAATGAATATCATCCGACACAGATGATCGCAGATATGCTGACGATCCGTGAGCATTTCGGAGATTTAAAAGGACGCAAACTTGTATATATGGGCGATGCCCGCTACAACATGGGTAACTCCCTGATGATCGCGTGTACAAAACTTGGTATGCATTTCGTAGCATGCACAACCAAGAAATATTTCCCAAATGCAGAGTTAGTTGCTCAGTGTGAAGAATATGCAAAGGCATCCGGCGGAAGCATCACTCTGACAGAGGATGTTCAGGCTGGAACAAAAGATGCTGATGTTATCTACACAGATGTATGGGTATCCATGGGTGAGCCGGACGAAGTATGGACAGAGAGAATTCATGATCTGACACCATACAAAGTAACAAAGGATGTTATGAAGAATGCAGGTGAAAAAGCAATCTTCCTTCACTGCCTGCCTGCATTCCATGATCTTAAGACAAAGATCGGCAAAGAAATGGGCGAGAGATTTAACCTGACAGACATGGAAGTAACAGACGAAGTCTTCGAGTCTGAGCAGTCCAAAGTATTTGACGAGGCAGAGAACCGTATGCATACCATCAAAGCTGTTATGGTGGCAACATTAGGAGAGCCGGAGAACAAATAATGGCACATCTGTATAATGAAGAAACAATTTCACAGGCAATAAATACAAAATGGGCGGGCAAAACCGTCCATTTTGCAAAAGAAATGGATTCGACCAATTCATGGATCAAGCGTCTGTCAAAAGAGGGTGCAGAGCATGGAACTCTGGCAGTTGCAGAATATCAGTCTGCGGGAAGAGGCCGTTTTGACAGAAGATGGGAAGCACCGGAAGGCAGTTCCATTATGATGACTCTGCTTCTGAGACCGGAGTTTTCCCCAAAGTACGCGTCTATGCTTACGCTGGTCATGGGACTGGCAGTTGCACAGGCTGCGGAGGAACTTGGATTTGATGTAAGTATCAAATGGCCGAATGACATTGTAATTTCTAAGAAAAAAATTTGCGGTATCCTGACTGAAATGGGAACAAATGGAGTGAAGATCAATTATGTTCTCATTGGAGTGGGAATTAATGTAAATCTGAAAGAATTTCCGGAAGAAATGCGGGATAAAGCGACATCATTGCTTCTTGAAGGTGGTCATGAATATGACAGAAACCAGGTCATTGCACTGGTGATGAAATACTTTGAGATCAATTATGAGAAATTTATTCAGACCTGCGATTTTACTCATCTTCTGGATGATTACCACAGAATCCTTGCAAATCTGAACCAGCCGGTCAGAGTGATCGATGGGGACAGAAGCTTCGAGGGAATCTGCAGAGGAATTGATGAAAAAGGTGAGCTGCTTGTGGAAAAGCAGGACAAAGAGGTTGTAAAAGTCAGCGCAGGTGAGGTTTCAGTGCGTGGACTTTACAGCTATGTATAATATCGAAAGAGGGAAACAGTAATTTATGTATCAGGACAACATTACTCTCTGCGGCGCAAGCGCCTATGAGAAGAAATTTTATTTTAATCAGGATTTTAACGCACTTCCGGATCATGTGAAGAAAGAACTGCAGATCATGTGTGTTCTTTATACAGAAGATGTAGGCGGAATCCTGACTCTGGAATTTGACGAAAACGGCAGACTCCAGTTCAAGACAGAAGCTCTGGAAGCAGATGCCCGCTATGATGAAATCGGAAGCGGTCTGAAGATCAAACAGATCCAGCAGGAAAAGAAGGAACTTCTGGAATCTCTGGAAATGTACTATAAAGTTTTTTTCCTTGGAGACATCCCGGAAGAGAAACTGAAGAAAACACCGGGCAGCGAGGACTGATTCATGCAGAAAGAGCCATTCATGAAGATGCAGTGGAAAATTGGAAATGTACAGATTGATAATCCGTTTGTTCTTGCGCCAATGGCAGGCGTTACAGACCTGCCGTTTCGAACCTTATGCAAAGAACAGGGAGCCGGTCTGATCTGTATGGAAATGATCAGTGCCAAAGCGATTTCTTTTCACAATAAGAATACCATCGCCCTGATGGAAATCGACCCGTGTGAACATCCGGTATCCATGCAGCTTTTCGGCAGTGAACCGGATCTTATGGCAGAGGTTGCGAAGTCCATTGAAGACAGAGATTTCGATATCCTGGACATTAACATGGGGTGTCCGGTGCCGAAAGTAGTCAATAATGGCGAGGGTTCTGCATTACTGAAGAATCCGAACCTGATCGAAGAAATCGTTCGAAAAGTATCATCTGCCATCAGTAAGCCGTTAACTGTTAAGGTACGTATCGGATTTGAAAATGAGCCGATAGATATTGTTGAGATTGCCAAACGCATCGAGGATGCGGGTGCAGCAGCTCTTGCAGTGCATGGTCGTACCAGACAGCAGTACTATTCCGGTACAGCAGACTGGGATACCATACGCAGAGTAAAAGAAGCGATCACAATTCCAGTGATCGGAAACGGAGATGTAGATTCTCCGCTGAAAGCAGAAGCATTGGTGAAACAGACGGGATGCGATGCAGTTATGGTTGGCCGCGCAGTGAGAGGAAATCCCTGGTTATTCCGTGAGTTAAATCATTACTTCCAGACAGGAGAATTGCTGGAACGCCCGTCAGTAGAGGAAATCCGCGAGATGATCCTGCGTCATGCCAGAAAGCAGATTGAATTAAAAGGTGAATTTGTAGGAATCCGGGAAATGCGTAAGCACGTTGCATGGTATACTGCAGGCATGCGCCACAGTGCAGGACTCAGAAGAGAGTCTAATACCATAGAAAGTTATGAAGCCCTGGAGCAGCTTTTATCCAGATTAGGATAGAGTTATAAAGAACAGCAAAGGTGCCCGGAATGCTTGACAATCCGGGCGCTTTTATGTATAATACAGGAATTGTGAATATCCTAGAATAAGTCTGCCCTTTTTCAGGTATGATGTATCAGGAAGCACATAAATCCATGTAGTGATCCGGGGTGTGCAGAACACACTAAAGACTATACCGGATGTTGAAAGGGAGTAAGGTTGTTATGGAAGAAAAGAAGAACTTACTAACTTATGCAGGACTTAAAAAATTAGAAGAAGAGCTGCATGATTTAAAGGTAGTAAAGAGAAAAGAAGTAGCAGAGAAAATTAAGGAAGCCAGAGAACAGGGCGACTTATCAGAGAATGCGGAATACGATGCAGCGAAAGACGAACAGAGAGACATTGAAGCACGTATCGAAGAAATCGAGAAGATCTTAAAGAATGCTGAAGTAGTAGTAGAAGACGAAGTAGATCTGGACAAGATCAGCGTTGGATGTAAGGTTAAGGTACACGATTTTGAATTCGAAGAAGATATCGAACTGAAGATCGTAGGTTCCACAGAGGCTAACAGCCTTGAAGGCAAGATCTCCAACGAGTCTCCTGTAGGAAAAGCACTGATCGGTGCTCACACAGGCGATGTAGTAGAAGTAGAGATGCCGGCAGGAATCATGAAATACAAAGTTCTGGAGATCCAGAGAAACGTATAAGAGACAGATGACTGAGGTGCGCGTAGAGATTTACCATGCAAAAGCATGACGCGCACCTTTCTCTGACTATATAAGCAGATAATGTAGGAAAATTGTTACTGAGAACAGAGTGAACAGTAACGAATAATTCCTGATTTATCTGTATATTAAATAAATAACATCAGAATACAGTGTCTGAATAAACAGGAATCTGTTGATCAGAGACAGTATCTGATATCTAAAACTGTAAAAATTAATCATATAAGAATATAAGGAGGAACCAAGGTGGCACAGCAGAAGCAGGAACAGGATTTAAACCAGTTACTGAAGGTACGTCGCGATAAACTTGCAGATCTTCAGGCTAATGGCAAAGATCCATTTCAGATCACAAAGTTTAACCAGACTCATCACTCAATGGAAGTGAAGAACCTTTACGAAGCACATGAGGCAGAACTTCTCAAAGACCGTGCAGAAGTAGATGTAACAGGTCTTGATGAAGAACAGGCAAAGGAAGCCGTTAAGAAAGATTACGAAGAGAGAAGAGCAATCATGGACGCAAGCCCGATCCATGTATCAATCGCAGGCCGTATGATGTTCAAGAGAGTCATGGGAAAAGCTTCTTTCTGCAACATTCAGGATTTACAGGGAAATATCCAGGTATATGTAGCAAGAGATGCGATCGGAGCAGACTCTTATGCAGACTTCAAGAAATCCGATATCGGTGATATCTTCGGACTGGAAGGTTTTGCATTCAGAACAAGAACAGGTGAGATCTCCATCCATGCAGAGAGCATGACTCTTCTTTCCAAGAGTTTACAGATCCTTCCTGAGAAATTCCATGGTCTGACAGATACAGATATGCGTTATCGTCAGAGATACGTGGACCTGATCATGAACCAGGACAGCAAGAACGTATTTATCAAACGTTCTAAAATTCTCAAAGAGATCCGTAACTTCCTTGCAGGACGTGACTTCATGGAAGTAGAGACTCCAATGCTTGTTGCAAATGCAGGCGGAGCAGCTGCAAGACCATTTGAAACACATTACAATGCACTGAACGAAGACGTTAAACTTCGTATTTCTCTGGAGCTTTATCTGAAGAGACTGATCGTTGGCGGTCTTGAGAGAGTTTATGAGATCGGCCGTGTATTCCGTAACGAGGGTGTTGATACCCGTCATAATCCGGAATTCACTCTGATGGAACTTTATCAGGCATACACAGATTATGAAGGAATGATGGAACTGACAGAGTCTATGTTCCGTTATCTGGCAGAAACTGTATGTGGATCTACAAAGATTTCCTACAAGGGTATCGAGATCGATCTTGGGAAACCATTCGCACGTATGACAATGAATGATGCGATCAAGAAATATACAGGAATTGACTTTGACGAAGTAGCCGATGATGAAGCTGCTAAGAAGCTTGCTGACGAGCATCATATCGAATATGAAGAACGCCATAAGAAAGGTGATATTATCAACCTCTTCTTCGAAGAATTCTGCGAAAAAGAGCTGATCCAGCCTACATTTATCATGGATCATCCGATCGAGATTTCTCCGCTGACAAAGAAGAAACCATCCGATCCGACAAAGGTAGAGCGTTTCGAACTTTTCATCAATACATGGGAAATGTGTAATGCATACTCAGAGCTGAATGACCCGATCGATCAGCGTGAGCGTTTCGCAGCACAGGATGCCAATGCAGCAGCAGGTGATGACGAAGCAGAGCATACAGATGAAGACTTCCTGAACGCACTGGAGATCGGTATGCCGCCTACAGGTGGTATCGGATACGGAATCGACCGTCTGGTTATGCTCCTGACAGACAGCGCAGCAATCCGTGACGTATTACTGTTCCCAACGATGAAGTCACTGGACGCTGACAAGAAGGCAAATAAGACTTCCGAAGCAGCTCCTGCAGCGGCAGAAAAAGTTGC
>CAKRWH010000052.1:0-6771 GCA_934416185.1 uncultured Blautia sp.
CATTTGTAGATGGAAATGCAGTAGAAGCATCTGTAAAAGGATTTGATGAAGAGCGAGACCTTGCAGTTGTATCTGTATCGTTGGATGATATTGATAAGGATACAATGGATGCAATTTCTGTTGCAAAGATCGGCAGTTCTGATGATCTGAAGGTTGGTGAGCAGGTAGTTGCTATTGGTAATGCCCTTGGATATGGTCAGTCTGTTACAACAGGTATTGTAAGTGCTAAAAACAGAAGAATGGATTCTGATAATAATACAGTAACTGACGGAAGTGATGACAGTAGTAATGGTGTAAACTTAATCCAGACAGATGCAGCTATCAATCCTGGTAACAGCGGCGGTGCTCTTCTGAATATGGAGGGTGAAGTAGTTGGTATCAACTCTGCGAAACTTGCATCTACAGAGGTTGAAGGTATGGGCTATTCTATTGCAATCTCTGATGTAACCGATATTCTTCAGAATCTGATGAATGAGACTTCCAGAGATAAACTGGATGATTCTGAACATGGTACAATTGGAATCAAATGTATTTCTGTAAGTTCTGAAGCAGTTCAGATGTATGGAATTCCGGCAGGTGTATTTGTATCAGAAGTAACAGAAGGCGGAGCTGCAGATAAAGCTGGATTGAAAGCAAACAGTGTTATTACAGAGTTTAATGGAAAAACTGTTTCAAGTGCAGATCAGCTGATTGAGTATCTTTCCTATTATGAACCAGGTGAAGAAGTAGAGCTGACTGTACAGGTTCCAAAGGGAACAGGATATGAAGAAGAAACGATTAAAGTAACTCTGGATGAGAATACAAGCGCTGATGACAGTGAAAATAAAGACAGTAAAAAAGATAAAAATGACCAGAAAGATTCTAATGAAGATACTGACAGCCAGGATAGCGAAGAATCCAATGAAGATGACAGTGAGAATCCATTTATTGAATATTTTCAGAGCCAGGGATTCTTTAGATAAAAAATGTTACTTAACTGAACAGGACACAGAAAGCGTACTGTGATAAAAGATCGATATCAGCACTTTCATATGCGACAGATAATCGCATATGAAAGTGCTTTTTATATTACTGAAACGACAAGCAGCAGATCCAGATATCTGCAGACATGATTCTTTTTCATAAAGATTCTGCATTCCTTTTTATGAAGAATGCTTGTGAAGGGCTACATGGTGTGATAAAATGGTCGTATTGCAAAAACAGGCGAATTATTGAAATTATCTGGGAGTTGTTAGTGTAAATAAAGAGGTGATAAATATGACAGTAAAAGAATGTTATCAACAAATGGGTGCTGATTATGAAGGTGTACTCGGACGATTAAGAAGTGAGGCACTTATTAAGAAATTTGCAAAGAAATTTCTGGATGATGGAAGCTTTCAGAGTCTAAAAGATAATCTGACACAGGGAAACGGTGAGGAGGCTTTTAGGGCTGCTCATACATTAAAGGGTGTGTGTCAGAATCTTGGATTTGATAATCTTTATAAAGTAAGTTTTGATATCACAGAGAAACTCAGAGGGAAAGAAACTAAAGGCTGTGAAGAACTTTTTACAAAGGTAGAAGATCAGTACAGGAAGACAACGGAAGCAATTCGTATGATAGATGAATGATATGGAAAAGGTTAGTTGTAATGAGCAATATCGATAAATTAAAAAAAATCAATTCAGCTATTTTTGATGTAGATGGAACTCTGTTGGATTCTATGCCGGTATGGGATGATATAGGAGAACGTTATCTTGCAAGTCTGGGAATTACAGCAGAGGAAGGATTGCGGGATGAGCTGTGTACTATGAGCCTGGAGCAGGGAGCTGCTTATATGAAGAAGGAATATCAAATTGATAAAACGGTTTCACAGATTATAAAGGAAGTTTTGAAAATTGTAAATGATTTTTATCAGTTTGAAGCCCCGTTGAAACAAGGGGTAAAAGAAACGCTGGAATGGCTGAGTGAAAATCAGATAAGAATGGTTATTGCTACTTCAAGTGACAAAGAACTGGTAGAAGCAGCGCTGGAAAGAAACTGTATTCGGAAATATTTTGAGCGGATATATACCTGTACAGAAGTGGGAGCAGGAAAGGATGAGCCGATTATATATCTGAAGGCAGCAGAGTTTTTGCAGATGAAACCGGAGAATATCATGGTTTTTGAAGATGCTTATCATGCAGCTCAAACCGCAAAGAAGGCAGGGTTTATGGTTGTCGGTGTTTATGATGCAAGTAATAAGGAGAATATTTCCCGAATGTCGGAAGTATGTGACTGCCATTATGACAGAATGAGTGAGATCATTTCCTGAAAAAGAATAGAGGTTAAGAATAAAAAAGTTCCACAGAACAGTGATAGATATTGAATGTATCGAACTGTTCTGTGGAACTTTTTAAGTAACAGGAAATTTTATTGAAAATTTCTGCTGAATAAAAAGTTTTTCAGACATCTGTTTATTGCTTTTCGCAATTGAAGCAGGGGACTTACTTGATTGGGTTAAAAGCTGCAAAATTAATACCAGCGTGTCATTGGCAGATCGTTATTAATCCCCTTGGTCATAAGAATCTGATGAATATCAATAATTCCGTTATGGAAAGTTGCAGCGCATGCTGACAGGTAAAGATCCCACATACGCAGGAATGATTCATCAAACATAGTTTTTTCTTTTTCTATATTATCATGAAAATTCTTTTCCCAGTGAAGTAATGTTTTATTATAATGCAGACGAAGATTTTCAATGTCCAGAGTATGGAAATTATCTTCAGCCATATGATTCAGAATTTCCCTGAGGCTTGGAACTGTTCCACCTGGGAAAATATATTTCTTAATCCACGGATCACCCGGATGTTCTTTAAGGGCACTGATAAAGTGAAGCAGGAATAATCCGCCAGGTTTCAGAACTTTTTCTACACAATCAAGAAAGAGCTGATAATTGTCACGGCCGACATGTTCCAGCATGCCAACGCTGACAACACGGTCAAACTGATAATTGTGTTTTGGCAGATCACGGTAGTCCATCAGTTCTACTGTAAGATATTGCTCCAGACCCTGCTCTTTGATACGGTTCTGGAATTCTGTATATTGTTCATGGCTTAGTGTAATTCCGGTACCGTGGATTTTATACTTCTTAGCTGCTTCAATCAGCAGAAATCCCCAGCCACAGCCGATATCCAAAAGGCTCATTCCTTCTTCGAGATGTAATTTTTTTAGTATATAATCTACTTTATTTACCTGTGCCTGATACAGGGTATCGTCTTCGTGAATGAAGTAGCCACAGGAATAACTCATAGTTTTGTCCAGCCATAATTTATAGAAATCATTTCCAATGTCATAGTGGCTGGTTACTTCTTTTTCCTGGTTCTTTTTAGATGTGGAACTGAACATGATTTTTTTCAGAGCAGATTCGTTGGTAGAGAACTTACCCATCTGTCCGAGAAAATGATCCAGTGCTTCATAAAGATTACCTTCAATATCAAGGTCACCGCGCATATAGGCTTCTCCTAATGCAAGAGAGGTACTCTTAATGAGGTCACCAACAGGAATTGCTTTTTTGAAATTTACTGTAAATGTAGGTTCGCCTTCTCCGATATGATATTCAGAATTCTTGAACTTTACCAGAAATGGATAATCTGTAAAGCGCTCAAGGAACTGCACCATTGCTTTCTCTTCGGTCTTTTCTTCTAATGTCTCAAACATAATAGTTTACCTCCTTTAACACAGGTTTATGATACACCTTAATGGGGACTTTGCGTCAAGGGGATAATTACACAAAGATAATTGTAAATTTACAGAACTTTATGGTAGGATTATTAAGGAAAACATTTAAAGGAACGATGGAAATTAGCCGTAATATGGTTGCAAAACAGATGTATTATATAAAAGAGATTTACATCAGATAAAAGAAATATACGGCAATACCTAGAAGGGTTACTGGAAACTGAAAGATGAAGGAAATTATTTAAAGGAAAGAAGGAGGATATATAAAATGAAGGTGAAAAGAATAGAAATAGCTGCCAGTATTCTGACTTTATCTCTGACAGTTGTGATGAGTGGCTGCAGTGTCAGCATAAACCTTAATAATAAGAAAAAAGAAGCTACAGAGAGTATGGAAACCACAGAGAAAAAAGAAGAAACTCCGGCACCGGAATCAGTGGAACCTTCTGTATCTGTAAGTGCAGAAAAGACACAACAGACACAACAAACTGACGTACAGGATCAGTATACGACTTATTATGTAGTGAACTGCAATGAGAGTATTACGTTACGTAAACAGCCGGATGTAAATTCAGGGCAGATTACTCAGATTCCATTAGGTTCAGCAGTAAGTTATGTTGAATCTGCGCAGAATGGTTTCTATAAAGTTATTTATAATGGAAGTACCGGATATGCACTGGCATCGTATCTGTCTACCTCAAAATCTGTTGCATCCGCAGCTGCCCCGACACAGACAAGTACAGAAAACTATGAAACATATTATGTGGTAAATTGTGAAAAAAGCATTACTTTACGTCCGCAGCCGGATGTAAATTCCGGAGAAATCTGTCAGATTCCATTAGGTTCAGCTGTGTCATATATCAGTGCAGCTTCAAATGGTTTTTATTATATTTCCTATAATGGAAATAAAGGGTATTCATTAGCCAGTTATTTGTCACCGTCTTCCGGCGGCAACTCAGTCTATTCTACATGCAGAGTAGTAAACTGTAATGAAAGCATTACTTTGCGTCCACAGCCAGATGTGAACTCTGGAGAAATTTGTCAGATTCCATTAGGAGAAACTGTAAGTTATGTAGGAGCAGCGGAAAATGGATTTTATGAGATTTGTTATATGGGAAAAAATGGTTATGCACTTGCTGATTATCTGACTTTTGTAAATTAACCGAATTAAGCAAGACAGCGGAGTGGATTTTATGAAAAAGAGATTATATAAAGCAATCATATTTGGAGTGATGGGGATTATGCAGGGAGTACTGGGTGTATCAGAATCAAGTGCGGCAGAAACACCAATTGTTCAAGTGAGCAATTTGAAATATTCATATGAGCAAATGCAGCAGGATATTACTGCGCTGAAAGAACGGTATCCAGAACAGATGCAGGTGAATTCACTGGGAACGACTGCAGACGGAAGAGATGTTACGGAGATAATCCTGGGAGATATAAATGCAGAGCATCATATCCTCATTCAGGCGACAATGCATGCCAGAGAATATATGAATACAGTGCTGGCGATGAATCAGATTGAGGATTACCTGCGTGATTCTGAGACCAGAAGTTATGAAGGACAGACATGGAAAGAAATATTTAAAAATGTATGTCTGCATATTGTTCCGATGGTAAATCCTGATGGGGTTACGGTTAGCCAGGATGGCATAGATGGGATCTCTGATGAGAGTTTGAAAAGTCTGCTTAAGCAATGCTATCAGACAGATCTTGCAGATGGAAAAGGAAATTCGGATATGACACAGTATTTCCGGACATGGAAAGCAAATGCAGAGGGTGTTGATCTGAACAGAAATTTTGATGCAGGATGGAAAACATATACGGGCTCATCCGGTCCATCTACAGAAGGTTATAAAGGAACTTCTCCAGGATGTGAGCCTGAATCAAAAGCGATATTAAGTGTAGCGGATAAATATGATTTGGATTGTTGCATTGCATATCATTCTTTTGGAAATTTGATTTATTGGAACTATGGCAGTCAGGGAGATATATTGAATGCAGATCAGATGCTTGCGCAGTGTGTGTCTGATGTGACAGGATATGAGATGCATTCTACAGTGCAGGATTCTACAGATGCAGCAGGTTGTAGTGACTATTTTGTATTGAATCTGGGGATTCCGGCAGTGACGATTGAGAATGGGGGGAGTGAGTGTCCTATGCCGATAGAGGAGTATCAGCCAATGTATGAGAGGAATCAGGAGTTGTGGGCGGCGGTTGCTTGTTTATATAATAGGTAAAAGGGGACGCAAGCGCGAACCATTCTCTTCGGCTCGGTTTCGGACCTTAAGAAAAGCTAAGCCCTGAAAAATCTGCTAAAAGCATTCGCAAATAACTCAAACTCGCTGCGCTCAGACAGTGAGTGATTTGCGAATAACGCAGATTTCCCAGGACTAAGTTTTTCTAAAGGTCCTGCAAAGGTCGCCGAAGAGAATGGTTCGCGCTTGCTGGTTATTGGCCGGGACTGATCATCTGGATGGTAGTTTTTTCTTATATATAGTATAGGAAGAGACGTTTTGTACATAGATATAGTGGGTGATACGGATTTGTTGCTGGAAAGCAGGAGTTTGAGTGGCAGACAGATTTTTGAGTGAAATAAAAAAGTTTGTCAAATTATAAAATTAACTGTTGACATCTGATATCTGCGGTGGTATATTAGTTGAGCTGTCGGAAATAATTGTTTCCTGAAAAGAGATAATTCAAATAGATTTCTGAAAGAAAAAAGGAAATCCCAAAAAGTGCTTGACAACTTAAGACAAACGTGTTAAAGTAGTCAAGTCGCTTGAACAGAGCCGACAATCACAGATCAGGAGAACATTTCGGAAAGCCGAAAGAGTTCGAAAAACTTTGAAAAAACTTGAAAAAAGTGCTTGACAAAGTGATGAGAGATGTGATAAAGTAAACAAGCTGTCGCAAGACAGACAACCTTGATAACTAAACAGTGAAACACATACGATTCTCGAAAATTCTTTACATTTTTAAGAACGGTTGAATAAACCAAAAACAGTAAAAACGAGAGATAACTAAGCTAGTTGGTTGTCTTGAGTGAATCAAACATTTAATCAGAGAGTTTGATC
>CAKRWH010000053.1:0-4868 GCA_934416185.1 uncultured Blautia sp.
CCAGTGAGGGGTTATTTCTTTTTTGGTAACAAAAAATGCCGTATTTATGCGGCTTGTGGCGTTTTGCAAACGCCTAAATTGTAATAGAAAAAGAGAGGAATATAAAATGAAAACATTAGTTGTTTATTTTTCACAGACAGGAAAGACAAAAGCAGCAGCTGAACGAATTGCACAGTTTTCCGATGCGGATTTGGTCGAGATTAAGACTCATAGATCTTATCAGATGTCCTATAGAAAAACTGTATTTACATCATTAAAAGAAATTCTATTGAAAGAACGTCCAGAACTGGATATGGAGATTCCGAATATTTCTGCATACGACCGGATATTGATCGGAAGTCCGATCTGGTGTGGAACACTTCCGAATGCAGTATTCAGTTTTCTGGACAAAGTAAATCTGAACGGAAAAAAGGCAGCTATTTTTACAACCAGTGGAGCTACAGAGCCGCAGAAGATTGCACTGAAAATTAAAAAGAAATATCCGGCAAGATGGTGCAGACCATTTAATGTGAACCATGTAACAGATGAAGATATCATGAGTTGGTTAAAATAGTTATGCGTAGAAGATGAGATGACCTGTTAGATACATAGATGGTGGAGAAAGCAAATATAGCAGGTGGATTGAGGTATGGATTATGACAATAGAAGAATACTTAGATAAAATGAAACTTGGATATCATTGGAAATGAATATACGATTCCAATGGAAAAGGATTTCAGAGAGGATGTGAGTATTATGTGTAATTTAAGTCAGAAAATTAAAGAAACTGGAATTGAGATGGGTAAACGGGAAATAATCATGAAAATGTACAACAAAGGTTATACAGTTGCTCAGATCGCGGATGTGGCTGAAATGGACAAAAAACAGATAAACGAGATCATAAAAGATGCTAAGTTGTTACCAGTATAAAATGTAAAAGTTGGTCTGATTATACGGATCTTGTGCAAATTAGATGTTCGGCGGGGTGTTACGATAAGCATCTCGCCATTTTTATCATATGGCTTCATAATCAGAGAAATATTACAGGAGAAAACACGATTATACAGACTGGAATGAGAACGGATATCCCGGCTTTCTATGCCGAATGGTTTGCAAACCGGATAAATGAGAGGGTTATGTAATGGTACGGAATCCTTATCAGCCATTACAGGTAACAAAATATAGCCTGAATTCGGAAGTAGTAGATCTGATTGGATTTTGTACCAAAAATCCGACGCCAATGCTAAAATATATGAATCTTCTAAAACCATATGGAATGTACTGGTATATTACCATCACTCCATATAGAAGAGAAATTGAGCCACGGGTACCGGAGAAGGAAAAAGTAATAGAATCATTTCAAAAACTTTCAGAGATTGTATGCAAAGATTCTATGGGGTAGCAGTATATGGAGCAGACTGCAGCGGATGTATGACAGAAAAAATTTACGAAAAAGCATTACATACTACTATGAACTTTCCCAAAAAGCAGCCTGTTAGAAAAGAGTGCGCCTGTTTTCTTGGAAATGATATCGGTGCGTATAATAGCTGTCTTCATATGTGTCGGTATTGTTATGCAAATTACGATGCATCTACGGTACAAAAAAATTATGCGGAACATGATCCCAAGTCTCCGTTTCTGATTGGAAAAAGGCAGAAAGAAGATCAAATTCATATAGCAGAACAGAAAAGCTGGATTGATGGTCAGATACGATTGTCTGACTGGATGGAAATATGATGTGAAATGAGCGACATTAAATGATAAAGGAGATTTTCATGAAAGGAAATATCATATATAAAAAAATCATACCAGGAAAAGAGCCGGAGTATGCAGGCTTTCCAGAAAAACTGCATCCGGATATTCAAAGTTTTCTGATCAAACAGGATATCAAGTTTCTTTACATTCATCAGGCAGAGGCTTTTGCCAATTCTTTGAGTGGAAAAAATGTAGTGATCACAACACCGACAGCCAGTGGTAAATCTTTGTGCTTTTATTTACCGGTTATTCAGGAAATTCTGCAAAATCCTGTTACACGGGCAATTTTTGTTTATCCAACCAAGGCCTTGGCAGCAGACCAGTACCGTGCTTTGAAGCCATGGATAGAATATCTTGGGGAACACCGATTGTCTGCAGGTGTTTATGACGGGGATACCCCGCCAGATGAAAGAAAGCGTATCAGGGAACGTGCCAATATTATTCTCACAAATCCCGATATGTTAAATGGCTCCATGTTTCCTAACCATAGTAAGTATGGATTTGATTTTATTTTTGCCAATCTGAAATATATCGTTCTGGACGAGCTGCATGTATACAGAGATGCTTTTGGCTCTCATCTTGCAAATGTCTTCCGACGTTTATCCAGACTTTGCAGATATTACCATGCTGATCCGCAGTTTTTATGTAGCTCCGCTACCATTGCCAATCCGGTAGAGCTTGCTGAAAAAATCTGTGGAAAATCGTTTGTCTGCATCAGTAAAAGTGGTGCAGGGATGTCGGAAAGGACCTATTGTCTGATCCAGCCGTCGGAGAAACTGGACAGGGATGGGAATCCTTATGGGAAAGAATCGGTGATCACAGTTGCAGCAGATCTGCTCCCTCAGTTGATGGAAGAAAAGGAAAGTTTTCTGGCATTTGCAAAATCCAGAAAGAATGTGGAGATTCTTGTAAAAGAAACCAGGGATCATCTGGATAATAGTGGTTTCCTGGGAAATGCATCAAAAGAGGAGATATCCGGATACCGGGGAGGATATACCCCGCAGGAGAGAAAAAATATAGAGAAACGGATGATATCAGGAGAACTGCTTGGACTTGTCTCGACTAATGCGTTGGAACTGGGAATAGATATCGGTACAATCAATACCACGGTACTTGTTGGATACCCGGGAACCAGAGCCTCTTTCTGGCAACAGACCGGACGTGCCGGAAGAGGAAAAGGAAAGTGCACTAATTATCTGATCCTGGCAAATCTTCCGATGGACCAGTATATCGCTCTGGAACCGGAATGGCTTTTTGACAGTAACAGTGAGAATGCCATTGTAGATCCGTATAACCTGTTGATCGAGCTGGCACATATCCGGGCTGCTGCCGCAGAACTTCCTCTGTCTTTGGATGATGGGGAACTGTTCCCGGATCTGGGCGAAACAATCCCTGTTCTTCTGAGAGTGGAAGAAGTCCGGAGCCAGAGTGGCCGTTTCGTATGGTGCGGAGGTCTGTATCCAGCAGGGGAGTTTTCCATGAGAAACATTGACCAGAATAAATATCAGCTTTTAAATAAAGAAACAGGGAAAAATATCACGGAAATGGATGAGGAACAGGCCTTTCATGAAATACATGAAGGTGCTGTTTACATGCATGACGGGGAATTTTACCAGGTAGTACATATGAATCTAGAAAGTAAGATGGTGGAGGCTGTACCTTTTCACGGAAATTATTATACGGTTCCGGGAAGTGAGACAAACATCCGTATTATCCATAGGCAGAAGAAACAGGAATGGGAAAGGACGGAACTGTCTTTTGGGGATGTAAATATTGCCGATTTTGTATATATGTATAAAAAAATGCAGTTTCATAATCACCAGAATCTTGGATTTGAGCAGCTTCGAAAACCACTATCAAAAAATTATGATACAGAAGCTGCATGGATAAAGCTTCCTGAAAATGTAGTTACCATGTACAGGAATCTGCTGCAACCGGATAAACAGGGATATTATGTTCGGAATAACCATTTTGAGGGACTGATGTTTGCACTGAAAAATGCTGCCTTGATGGTAACAATGACAGAAGGCGCAGATCTTGGTGTGGCAGTTTCTTCTAATGCACTGGAACTGGTAGGAGCTACTGAGGAAGAAGTGTATCTTTATTTTTATGACCGGTATGTAGGCGGACTTGGCTTTGCGGAAAAGATCTATGAACTGATCCCAAAAGTAGTAGAACAGGCAACCCGGATGGTTTCCGGATGCCGGTGTAAAAATGGATGTGCAGTGTGTATCGGTGATGACTGGCTGGATCGGAAAGTTATTCTGTGGGGACTTTGGAATTTGTCAGAGGAATCCGGCTTTACAGGGAAAATCGATATGCCCAAAATGCAGGAAGGCCATAGAGTTTTAAAAGAGTTTAAGCTGGAGGAACTGGAAGAAAAGTGGGATATTTTCTGTAGCAGGATAAAAGAGAACAATGAGGCATTTGCAGGATTTTTCCGCATGGTGTCTGCTGTTGAAACCAGGGGAGATTCTCTAATTCTTTATGTAAAAGAAGTATTTTATGCAGAATGGGCGGACATGCCGGAGAACCGAAATGCCATTGTGAATGTGATCAGAAAATATGTTTTTATTTCGGAGAACTTCAAGCTTGTGATTCTTTCTGGCAAAAAAGAAACGGGGGACAATGGGAAAAAAGAGAAAATGATGCGAAGGTACCATTCACTGAAGAGGGATGAAAGAGATGAAACTGAATAAATATCAGGAAGCAGCAGTTCTGGATGAAAGCAATGCCTGTCTGGTACGGGCAAATGTAGGGAGCGGAAAGACCACTGTTTTGATTGAAAAAATTAAATATCTCCATGAACAAAAGGGCATACCTCTGCAAGAATTTGTGTAAAATAAAATTCCAGTCAGGGAAGAGGTGATTTTCCGCTTTTATTGAAAGAATTTCCTCACAGTCTGCCTTGAAACTTCCCCCCATTCATGTTACAATCTTATGATGTCAAAATGACAATATATACAAGAGAAAAGCCAGCAAATAAGCTGTACAGAATAGGAGAAACAAATAAATGGCAATGAGTCCGATGATGTGGCAGTGAAATTTCAGTATCTACGGAAACACGCATAAATACAGGAAATATGCGGTTTAACGACTCATGAACTTCTAACGGTAAATGGTACTCAGTGGTA
>CAKRWH010000054.1:0-4772 GCA_934416185.1 uncultured Blautia sp.
CTGTGGATATTGATTTCTCCTGCATTGTCTATGTATTTGCCAAGTTCCATATTCTGAAGAAGCACATCGGCTAAATGTACTGCCGACGCATTCTGTAATGTGTCTTTCTCTTCAAACTCTCTTTTTATATCTTCAATTATCTTTTCTCGCTGTTCTGCCGTATATCCATCTGTATATTCCAGTTTATCCTGATTCCAGATTTTCTCCAGTTCTTCTGCATCCATTCCCGCATTTTTTACTGCTTCCAACAAATACTGATAATTATATTCTCTTCTTTGCATGTCAAAACCATAAAATCGAATATCATTACCCTGAGCTGCAGATTTATTATACTCCCGCATCCATGAGATCAGATTTTCCATTTCTTCCGTCTGATAGATTGCAAAACCAATAGCAGAAACAGCATCTTTTACCGTTCCATCACCGCCATGAATATAACGGTTAGCAGCTTCGCATCCGCCATAATCTCCTTCTAATGAAAACGCCCGGACTCCATAATCTTCTACCATGATTTTGAATATATCCAGCTTTAATTGTTGAAATTCCTTATTTCCATGAGTTGCTTCACCCAATGCCACAATCTTTGCCTGCTCCGGAATTGAAAGATTTTCAACTGTTACTGCATATTTCTTAAATTCATTTATATTGGCACATTTTCCCGTTCCCAGTCCTCCAAAATAAGAATAAATACCACCAAGTAAAGCTACAGAAGCCACTGCTGTCAATATCCCATATTTCAAGACTGAATATTTCCTTTTCTTATGTTTTCTGTTTTTCTTGTATTTACTCACAATTATATTCCTGCTTTCTCCACAAATAGCATATTTTATTTTGTCTCTAACTTTCATATAAACAAATCTTCTATCAGCAGTTTTCCTGCTTATTGTACAAAAAAGACACAGGCAAAAAATTTTTATTTCTGCTCTGCGTCTTAGCGTCTGGCGTCTGTCTTATATTCCACTATATGATCTTTTACATTGATAATAAAATTCTTTTTACATTTCGGACAAAACAAGGGGAAATTTTTTAGTTCTGTATCTTCCAAAACCTGTGTCCTTGTTTTCGCTTTACACTCTGGACATAGAATCCATTTATCTGTTATGATTGATTTCACTCTTCCTCGTCTCCTTTAATTATTTAATTCCATCCTATAAAGGTGTATTCCCAAAACCGCCTGAAAACCTGTTGCTGCAAAAACACTGAATCTCTCGACTATTCCAAAATTCTCTTTCGGAACAATATTCATACCTAATGCACCAACCATCATCATTCCAAGTGCTATTCCTGCAAAAACACCATAGGAACGACAGCTTCTGTTTTTTATCCCAGCAATAATAATTAAGATCAGTGATATGATAGATAACAATACAACGATTACCGTTGAAAAAATGTGCATCTGATCCTGAAATGTTCCAGCATATCCACTGTCACTTAGCGGAAACATCCCAAAGCCAACTGCAGACACCCACTCCATGATCGTAAATAAATAAATTCCACTTCTTAAAAGCCGGGTTTCTATTTTCTGCATTCCAAGACACACCATCATAGCACATACCAAAGTACAGACATTATACAGACTGCTCAGTTGATTCCATAACTTGAGTGATGGTGCATTTGATGCACTCAGATCGCTTACTGCCTGTGCCATCCAGTTATATCCGGGATAAGCAAGTGGCGAAAATACAACTGCTGCAGTATAAGAAATAAACGCAGCAACTCCAAGCAGTCCGCAATAATTTATAAAATTCTTTTTCTTCATTTTACTGCATTCTCCTTACAAAACCATTGCAGGTATTCGTCAAGATCGTTTCTTTCCTGATTCTCTGTTTTACATCCTCCACTTCTTCGATCCAGTTCATAATCCATAAGTCCATGAACTGTCATTGCAAAACTTACTGCACTCATATCTGCATTTTGAAAATGAAGTAATTTGTGTACTTCCATTGCATAGAATAACTGTTTCGTCGCAATGATCATTTTTTCTGTTTCCTTTGCCAGAATTTTAGCAGCCATCGGCTGGATACTACGCTCAGAATAAATAACCTTATAGAAATTCAACATATGTTCCTGCTGATTCATATTAAAGTATCCTCCAACCATCATCCTCAATATTTCCAATGCACTCTTTCCGGCAAAAATAACCGTATAATCAATCGCACCTACATTGGCATTCTTCTTTGCTTCTTCCCGGAGAAATTGGTACATTGCTTCCACAAGTTCCTCTTTCGATGCAAAATGATTGTATAATGATGGTTTTCTTATCCCAACTTTATCTGCAATCATATTCATGGATACATTTCCAAGTCCTTTATTTGCCGCCAGTTCCAAAGTAGCCATGATGATCTCTTTTTTTCTTGTATCACTCATTATTCGTTTTAACCATCCCCTATATATTACCTATTGGTTTTATTTTAACTACCATTTGGTAGTTTTACTATATCACATTGATCTGCATAATTCAAGTACATGTTTTCCTTTAATTCCGTACTGAATAAACCATTAACTGAATATCATTATCCGATGACAGCTTACCAGTAAAATCTGCATAACTTTTGCAAACGCTCATGTCTAACTTTGAAAAAATCTTTGATATTTGTCCAGACTTTCTTATACCAATCCTTTTTCATTGACTTCATTTTTGTCTTTACCTCCTGTCCTCGCATGTGAAGTGGATATTTGTAATCCACTTCACTAAAATAATTGCCCCGGTAGTTTTTTCTTTTCTTTATAAGGAAACAACTTATCAAATTCTTCCGTTTCCTTTTCGTCTACAAAATATCCCTCTGGTGTCGCATACTCTCCTGTAATACCATTCAGATAACCAGGAATCAGCTCTTTGCATAAAAAGAAAGACGCATCCTGTCCTTCTTCCAGTCCATGATAACGGATGTTAAATTCACTTGCCGGTCTGAATCCACTTTTTCCATAAAAATCAATGTTTCCCTCAAAACAGACTGCACCACAGCCAAATTTTGCAGCCTTGTCCAATGAATAATCCAGTAAGGCTTTTCCATACCCTTGTCTTTTCAGTTCTGGAGTGATACAAATCGGTCCCATAGTCATAATTGGAATATTTCTTCCATCATCTGCTTTAATATTTGTTCTCATAAACATATTCTGACCGATCAACTTACTATCTTCATCATTTTCATTAAGAAGCATCACAAAATCCAGTTCTGGAACAAATGCCGGATCATTTCGGAGCTGATGCAATACATAATGCTCAAGGCATCCTGGACGATACACATTCCAAAAACTTTCTCTTACCAGATTTTCTACTTTCTGATATTCTTCCTTTTTCTCTAAACGAATCATAATATTACTTTTTTCCATTTCTTTTATATCCTCTCTTAAAAATAAAAACCGATAATCCTGATTTTTCAGTATCAGAATTAACGGCTCTGCGTCTTAAGCGTCTGGCTCTTATATTACTTCTTTAAATTGTTTTTGTTATACTTCGCAATTTCTTTAAACTTCTTTTTCTTAGTTAGCATATAGTTTCCAGCGTCTTCCATATATGAATTCTCTGCCTTTAATTTTTTATAAGATTTCAGACGTTCCTCATCAATTATCCCATCTTCCATTGCAGTTCGTACTGCACATCCTGGTTCAGATGTATGTGTGCAATTATGAAAATGACATTTTTCTGCCAGTTTTTCAATATCAGAAAAAGTATGTTCGATTCCTTCTCCTGCATTCCACATTCCGAGTTCACGCATTCCCGGAGTATCAATAACCATTCCCCTATCTGGAAGCAAGAACAATTCTCTATGAGTAGTTGTGTGTCTTCCTTTGTCATCCTTTCTAAGTGTATTAGTCTTCAAACATTCTTCCCCCATCAATCTATTGATTAATGTTGATTTTCCTACACCTGAAGAACCAATGAACGCAACTGTTTTTGTTTCCTGCAGATATGACTTTATTTGCTGTAAGCCATCTCCTGTTAATCCGGAAGTTTCCATCACTGGAACACCAACCGCTACGTTTTCAATCTCAAATCTCTTTTTCTCCAAATCATCACACAAATCTACTTTTGTCAGAACTATGACCGGAACAGCTCCACTGTCCCATGCTACGGACAGATAACGCTCTAATCTTCTTATATTAAAATCTCTGTTTAATGCCATGCACAAAAATACGATATCTATATTAGCAGCTACTACCTGCTCCATACAATTTTTTCCAGCAGCTTTCCGAACAAAAACACTTTTTCTCGGCAGTACTTTGTGAATAACCGCCACATTACCTTTAAAAGAATATTCTACAAGAACAAAATCTCCTACGGATGGAAATTCTGAAATTGTCGAAACATTATATCTGAATTTTCCCGAAACTCTTGCCAGGCACTCTTCCTTTTCCATGACCACACGAAATAAATCTCTTTCCTGTGATATCACTCTTCCAAGTTCATATTCTGGATGCACTGAAGCAATTTTATAATATTGCTCACTTACTCCCCATTGTTCTAATCCCATTTCACATTCCTTTCCCCAAAATACAATTACTGTTTCATTTCTTCTACAATTTTGTCCAACATATGTTCAAACTGACATTTTACTTTCGTCTTATCTGATGCTCCATCATACACACTATAATAGAAAAACATATTCGCATAAAATTTAACTGCATTCTCCTCTGGATTTTTTATTTTCATATTTTTGAACAGATCCTTCACATATTCTGCCGGTCCAGATGCCAGATATTGCTGATATAAATTCTGCATCTCTTCACTGCGAAACTGCTCTATTGTCAGCATCTTCCGAAACGATGAT
>CAKRWH010000055.1:0-4764 GCA_934416185.1 uncultured Blautia sp.
GATACGTTAGTCCGGAATTTACGCCTATGGAGAGTACAAGAACTTGTGAGTAGATAGATATTTATATCATCAAAAGCGTACTCGTTGAAGTAGGAATGAAACATAGAAGTTTATAACTTTTTATAAGTTTTCAGTAACGGATAATAAGATGGCAAAAAAAGATTATGAAGTACTTGGGCTTTCGGAGGATGCAGATGAAAAAGCAGTGAAACGTGCTTATTTCAGATTAGTGCGCCAGTTTTCACCGGAAAAAGATCCGGAACGTTTTCAGGAGATCAGAGAAGCTTATGAAAATATTACTTCCGGCAAAGAAGATGAAAGTAAAGAACTGATGTTAGGTGTGCCGGATGATCCCTATGCCAGAAAGATTATTGGATGGCTGCAGGATGCAATGCGTACTCAGGATGCAAAACGTATGGTGAAGATGGCAGAAGAAGCCATCTCTGTTTACGGAGAGGCAGAAGGATTTCTGTTTTATCTGTACAGAGGCCAGAATTGGTGCGGAAACCTGGGAAAAGCTATAAAAACGATGGAAAAGCTGGCAAAGAGATTTCCGGATAAAGCATACTATAAAAAGGAACTGGCAATTTCCTATTTTGACAGAGGCTATTACAATAAAGCAATGACTGCATTTCGGGATGCTTACAATGCAGGCGTTCGGGATAACGAGTTTCTTTCTGCATACTCCATAAACTGCCAGAGCCGCGGAGAATTCCGTGAAGGAATCGACTGTCTGTGGGAGCTTCTGGATCAGGCAGAGAAAAATCTGAAAGAATATATGTATGACGCACTTAATGCATTTACCGGACTTATTATGATGAGCAGCGCAGCAAAGAGCAGTACAGATTATGAAAAAGCAATTCAGCGCTTTGAAGCATTTATTGAGGAATCCTCTCTTTATCTGGAAGAATATCAGGAAGAACTTATTAATATCGTGGGCGCGATCCTGGTATCCCAGAAACTTCAGGATGCTCCTGACCTGAACAGAATTCTTAAAATTACTGAAAAAATCAGACGTCATCTTTCAAATAAAGAAACATTAAAAATCTGGGATGAATTTGCTTCTTATGTTTACCTGTTTGGTATGGAAATGGATGAGCGTTTATCAGATTTTGCAAAAGAAATGTGCAGAGTGATGGAACCGGATGATGAGGATCCTGAATTCAGACGTTTCATGCAGCTAGATGTGAAACTCCGTCTTCTGGAAAAATGGCCGGATATCAGGAAAGAATTTGACGTCGTCCGTGAAGAATACCCGGACAGCTATAAATTTGTAAAAGATTATATCAAACTTCTGAACAACACAGCAGACATCAACCGTCTGCGCGAAAAGCTGCTGAAGGATTATAACAGATATGCAGTTTACTATGAAGGAATCCCTCCATACTATGAGGAATATCCACAGAGACAGCCAAAAACAGGTGAAATCCAGTGGGACAGCGATGAGAACGGTGTCTACCGGAGAACAAACAAAAAAATCGGCAGAAACGATCCATGTCCTTGCGGAAGTGGAAAGAAATATAAAAACTGCTGTGGAAGATAAATCTGTTCTTTCAGAAAAGTCATGCTTTAATTTTTGCTATTTATTTACAGGAGTTTTCTAAAAGACGGGAACTCCTGAACATATATGTAAGTTATGAGAAAAGACATTCTACTCCAATATCGTGGATGGAATGTCTTTTTATATAATTTTTAGCGTACATCTATGCAAAATTGATATCAGAAAATTCCCTCTTTTCATGTTGATATTACAAAATGCAAGACTATCTATAATAAAGACCGAAAAAAGAATCTGACATGATTGGAAAGGGGACGTTAATTATGAGTACAGTTTTGCCGAGAGAAGAAGCCGTGGAAGCAATTTTTCCAAATTTCTGGCTTCGCCGGAAGCATCCGGACGATTAAGCGGAGTTTTTATGACCATATAGATGACGATCACCGTCTGAAAGATAATGATAGAGATCATTTTCTGCAGGTCTTGTTTCATGCATATCAGAACGGTGATATCAGTGCACTGCTGTTGGAATTATGCGGCAGAAGTATGTTTGATCTGTTAAGGGAGGCTTATCTGATCCTGAAGAAATTCCACGGAAAAGCAGGAGAGAACCCTGTACTCCTCACAGATGTTGCAGGAGAACTTCTTCCCGGGGAAAAAGTTTCAGCCAGAGAGTATACAAAATTCAAGGAAACATATGAACATCATGAATGTGCCCCCAGATCTGCGCTGTAAACTGACAAAACATCATTGAGACTGAAGCGGGTGGATCTTGCCAATATTCCTCCTGCAACAGCCGCATTTATCGGTGTACTTACTGCAGGACTTCTGGCGTCGTTGCTGAAGAATAAAGTTGGATATCCAAGGATATCTGTAACAGTTCCGTCAATTGTCATCATGGTTCCGGGTCTGTATCTGTACAGAGGATTTTATCTCTTGGATGCTCAGAAAATGTGAAAATTATATCAAACTTACAAACAATTTTATTCTCCAAAACAAAAATTTGAAATAAAAAATTGTTCAGATTTTTGTACAAAAACTCTTGTCAATTTTTTGACAATGTGTTATCATTAAGGCGTCAATTTTGTTAGGAGAAAAGGAGTATTAAGATTATGAGCAGTAAAATTACTATCATTGGAGCCGGTAGTGTCGGTGCCACCATCGCGTACACTTTATCAAGTCAGGATATTGCATCTGAACTCGTTCTGATCGATATCAATAAACAGAAAGCAGAAGGCGAAGTTCTGGATATCATCCAGGGAACCTGCTTCAGAGATCCTATTTCCATCATTGCCGGAGATTATGAAGATGCCAAAGACTCTGACATCGTTATCATCACATCCGGTATCGCACGTAAACCGGGACAGACAAGACTTGAACTTACACAGACAAACGTAAATATCCTTAAGTCCATCACACCGGAGATTGTAAAAGCAGCACCGAACGCTCTTTACCTGATTGTAAGCAATCCGGTCGATATTATGACTTATGTATTTACAAAAATTTCCGGACTTCCTGAGAATCAGATCCTTGGTTCCGGTACAATCCTTGACTCTGCACGTCTGCGTTGCGGATTATCCGAGCATTTCCAGATTGCACAGAGCAACATCCATGCTTATGTATTCGGTGAGCACGGTGATACATCCTTCATTCCATGGACAGGTGCTTATATTTCAGGTGTCAGCGTAGATGAATATTATGAATTAGAGAAGAAACTTGGAAAAGATATTGAGCCGATCGATAAGGAAGCAATGCTTCAGTACGTACAGAAATCCGGCGGTGAGATTATCTCCAAGAAGGGTGCAACTTTCTATGCAGTATCTTCTTCTGTATGCAAACTCTGCAGCTTACTGGTATCTTCTTCTGAATCTATTTCTACAGTATCTACCATGATGCATGGAGAATACGGAATCGAAGATGTATGCTTAAGTACTTTAACTCTGGTAGGACCGAACGGTGTGCAGGGTAAAGTTCCAATGAGAATGAACAAAACTGAAATCGAACAGCTTCAGAAGAGCGCAGATGCACTTAAAGAAATTATTGCTCAGATCGACCTTAATTAATAAATAAGATAACGGATTCAGGGGAGTGGAGAACGCGCTGCTCCTCTGAATAAAAAAGTTACTGTTTACTCCTTTTTTATCATCAGTCAAAATTCCATATTGTAGCGGAGGCATCGGAATTTTGACTTTCATGGATGAAAATAGGAATAGCCCAAGGTCTTGATGCAAAAAAATATCAAAAACCTCTTGTTAAATTGTTGTCAATATGTTATAGTATATTTCGGAAATCGAGCTGATACACTCCTTTAATTGCGGAGGAAGGGTGTGCGAACTCTTTTATTTTCTATGTCTCAACAAAGATATAAAAAGTAATCGTATTAGACTTGATTTATATTTTTGTCTATATATCGTTAAAAAAAAGACAAAGAATTAAATGATTATCACTATTTACCTGAACAACTAAGAAAGGATAATGTTAAGTATGAAGTACAGTTATTATCCGGGTTGTACCCTGAGAAACAAGGCGAAAGATCTGGACGAATATGCCAGAGCCAGCGCCAGAGCACTTGGGTTTGAACTGGAAGAAATTGAAGACTGGCAGTGCTGCGGAGGCGTTTATCCTCTGGGAACTGACGAGATCGCTACGAAGCTTTCTTCCGTACGTGCTCTTAATCAGGCCAAAGAAAAGGGCCAGGATCTGGTAACAATCTGCTCTGCCTGTCATCACGTGATCAAACGTGTCAATGATGATATGAAAAATGTGGAAGATATCCGCACCAGAGCGAATAATTACATGCAGCTTGATGAGCCTTATGAAGGTGAGACAACAGTGCTCCATTATCTGGAAGTACTTCGCGACAAAGTCGGTTTCGACAAGCTGAAAGAGAAAGTGGTAAACCCGCTTACAGGAAAGAAAATCGGAGCTTATTACGGATGCCTCTTATTACGTCCGGGCAAGATCATGGCTTTCGATGATCCGGAGAATCCAACTATTATGGAAGATTTCATCCGTGCACTTGGTGCAGAACCGGTGATCTATCCATACAGAAATGAATGCTGCGGCGGTTACATTTCTCTCAAAGAAAAAGAAATGTCCCAGAACATGTGTCAGAAAATCGAAGACAGTGCCAAAGGCTTTGGCGCAGATATGCTGATCACAGCCTGTCCATTGTGTAAATATAATTTAAACAAAAACGCTTCCAGCGAACTGCCTGTATATTATTTCACAGAGCTCCTTGCAGAAGCCCTCGGAGTAAAAGAGGAGGT
>CAKRWH010000056.1:0-3600 GCA_934416185.1 uncultured Blautia sp.
GACAGCAAGTCTTAATGACAGCGAAATGGTGTTTAAAGATCGGATTCTGTATATGGTGAACATTCGGAAACTCCGCAGAGGAATTCTTCCGGGAATTCTTGTGACGTTGCTGCTTGCAGGCGGTAATCTGGTATTTAATGTTTCTGCCGGGACAGATACAGTTTCAGTAGAGACGGAGAAGTCTGGTATTGAAAAAAATGCAGAGCCAGAGAAAAATAATGTACCGGATTATGCACCGTTTTCTGAAATGGTAACTATGCAGAAAGCAGCTGAAACACAGGACGAAGGAGAAGTGACAGAGAATGCAGATACAGAGGATTCTGTAGACGAAGAGGAAAAAGCAGATGCGGAAACAAATGATGAACCTGCCATGGAAAACAGCGGACAGGTAAGTGAAACGACCGATGATGGAATTACCTCTGACAACAACGGGTCTGTTTCATCTTATGAGAATCTGCCAGCAGGCGTACCATATACCAGTGGATTCACTACTACTTCCGGTGTAGCATCAATTGTAGCACCGGGTGGAGGAGATGAAGAATCCAGAGTTCTTTACGATAACGGAGATGGGACCTATTCTGATTATTATGGGAGCCGATACAGTTATCAGGGAGATGGAAACTGGGCAGATGCCAATGGAAATTCATATCGTACCTGGAATGACGAAGGTTATCATTTCGGAAACCAACTGGAACAGCATGAACTCCAGGGCAGTAACGGTACTGTTAATGTAATAGAAACAACAAACGGAGATTATTATTATTGTGACGCAGATGGGGTCGGATACACAGACAATGGTGACGGCACCTGGACGGATGAGAATGGGAACATCTATACAGAATAAACAAAGAAGCAGGACAATGGGGATGCTACCCAATGCCCTGCTCCTTTGTTTATTCAAAATGAACCGTAATATATTTTTGATTGCGACTTTTAGGTTTATCGGGAATCGTCATTTCTAATTGCCCAGATTCTAAAAGCGGATTGATATGCTTCAAAGTGAAGTTTCTTAAATCTTTGAAGCCGCAAAATGCTGCAAGCTCTTTCTTTGATTTTGATGTTGTGCAAAAAGCCAAAATCTGTTTTGATACCGTTGATGATTCCGATTTCTGTCTGTCAGCCAGATTTTCCAATGGGATAAATTTACTGGATTTACGCACAAGGCTGTAACATTCGTTGATTAAGATACGGATTAACCAGGCCCGGGCATAGTTATCGTTTTTTAATGTACCGACGTTGAAAAAAGCCTTCACAATTGTATATGGGTAAGAAGTAAGACAGGTATATCATGTCAACAGAGGGGAAAGTTTTATTTCCTCTATTATTAAAAAAATAAAGTTTATTTGGGGATATTTTGAAAAACTGTACGTCTAATCTACTATGTAAATGAAAATTGCCGGCCGGCTAAAGAAGGTGGTGTTAAAGTGACCAAAGAAGAATTAGGGACGTTGATTCTCAATTCAGAGAGACAATTGTATTCTACTGCCAAAACAATTTTAATTAACGATCAAGATTGTGCGGATGCTATTCAGGAAACGATTGTTAAGGCATTTTCAAAGATTGGAACTTTGAGAAATGACAAATATGCCAAGACTTGGTTGATTCGTATATTGATCAATGAGTGTTATACTCTTTTGAGAAAGTCGAGTAAACTTGTTTCTTTGGAAGGGATGAGTGAAATGACAGAAATTGAGACAGATCAGAAAACTGACTACAGTGACTTGTACAGAGCCGTAAATTCTTTGAAAGAAGAATTACGAATGCCAGTTATTCTGTACTATATTGAGGATTTCAACATAAAAGAGATTGCGCAGATTCTTGAGATAACCGAGGGAGCAGTTCAAAAAAGACTTGCCAGAGCACGGGGAAAGCTTAAGCGTAATTTACAGGAAAGTGAGGAGTTGACAGTATGAGGTTAGAAGATATGAAAAAAAATATTCCTGAAACTCCGGAGTTCATCCACACGATGATCCAAAGCGAAGTGAAAAAACAGCTTCAGGACACGAAGGTGGTTAATATTCAGACAAGGAGAGTGAAAAAATGGACAGGTGCCAGAATGGCTGCAGCAATAGCCGTATGTGTATTGGTTACATCGACCATAGTCTATGCAGGTACCAAATTATATCATATGTTTTTAGAAAAACAAGGAGCCTACAGTATCGTAACGGGAATTAAGGCGGATGGCAGCACAGGGAAAATTAATCTTCCTGAAAAAATTCATGATATAGATATCTCAGCAGGATATATTCCAGAAGGTATGGAATGGATTGATGAATTTCATCTGGAATATCCTGAGCATGATCGAACCGGAGGATTCAGCTTTGCATCTGTGCTTTTAGACGAGGATGATTTGAGCAAAGTAATGCAAGATAAGAATGTTGTTGACTGTGAGGAACGAACTTTTGGCAATTATGAAGGTGTATATCTTAAATATAATGACCTGGCAGAGGATGGATCTTTTAATCAAAGGATTTACCTTCTTCGCCCAGATGTATATCGTGTAATTACTGTTTATATCGGTGATGATATTTCAAAAGAGGATGCCATTAAAGTGGTAGAAAACCTTGTAATCACTGAAAATGATACAATGATTGAAACCGCTGGTTTGTATACGTGGAGCGAAATGGTATCCCCTGAAGAATCATCGGGAGAAGCAGTGATGACTTCTATTGCAGATAATAAATTGCTAATGTATCAGATTGGTGAAGTGTTTGATATATCAGCATCTGGTGAAGACAGAGATGGCAACTATATTGAAAATGATAAAATTTCAGTTTGTGTTGATGCTGTTCAGGTGGAAGACAATCTGCAGCTGCTTGGTCAGAATAATGTGCCGGAAGAATGGACTGATGCAGTTGGAACTGATGGAAATTTAGTAAATAATACGCTGTCTTATATTAAGTCCGGTAATGGCATTGATTCAGTGGATGAGATTGTAAAAACAGAAAGTGTGAAACAAAAGCTCGTCTATGCGACAGTTACTTATACCAATAAGTCAGATGAAGAAATTAACCATATGCTTTATATTGGTACATTGCTGTTGATGGACCATGAAGATGGATCATATCAAATTTACGATCCGACAGAACAGTCCGGAGATGACTACGATCGTGTCATATGGGATGGTGTTGCACGTACAGCTGAAATGACATACAACAGTATATCAGAGGATTATGGAAATGGAGGAAACTATATTTCTTCATTAAAACCTGGTGAGAGTATACAGGTGAATATGGCATGGATCGTAAATGAGAATGACTTGAATAATATGTATCTGAATCTTAACGGTGATGGAGCTGCATATGAGTTTTCAGATTCAATGTTAAAAACAGGATTGGTGGATATATATCAGTAATGAAAATCTTATTATAGAGAAGAGGCTGTCCGTAATGGACAGCTTCTTTTAGATGCAGCGTTCGGGACGGATTGCTTAAAAACATCGTTTCAGATGCGATACTCTATCATTAATCTGCCAAACATCAATCTGGGGCAGTTGCAGATAATTCTCGCAGCAGCGGGCTTACTTTCTGTATTAGCAACGGTTAGCTGTACGTTGTTCCTGTCTGCAAAATGTAAAGACACATTGACAGTTTTGCTGAT
>CAKRWH010000057.1:0-3221 GCA_934416185.1 uncultured Blautia sp.
TATCTGGATATATTCGGAGGTGAAGAATAATGGGAACTTTATACAGATATGAATTAAAGAAACTTTTATGTCAGAAAATATTATGGATTGCAGTGGCACTTATGACATTGATTCTGGTTGGGATTGGGATAACAGATGTTGTATCAGGAAGAGCTGCAATCAGCAAAAATTACAAAGAATTTTCGGGAAGGGAAATAGATGATTCTCTGATTAAAGAGACACAGGAAGCAGAAGACCAGGATCATTATATTGTATTTCGGAATTTTATTAATTTCTGTATGGGAACGGCAGATTATGAAAATGTAAATGAGGAAGATGTATATGGGTTCAGAGAAAATAATAATCAGGATCAGATGAAACAGGCAAAATTATCAGATGCAGAAATCAATTACTGGAATCAAAAGGAAGCAGAAGTAAAAAAACCTTTTACATATCAGTATGAAGAGGGATATGCAGGAATTTTCACATCAGTATATGTTGCTAATTTTATGCTTCTTCTATTGTCTGCGATAGGAATCTGTGGTGTTTTTGCAGATGAAAGAATTAATGGAACAGATCAGATAATTTTCAGCAGTGTGAGTAAGGAAAGGTTATTTATAGCAAAAATATTGGCAGGATTAAGTATGGGAATCATACTGGCTGTTTATCTTTACGGTGCATTATCTATCTGCAGCTTTGGAATTTATGGATTTTCCGGATTTAACGCTCCACTACAGATCAGAATTCCGGGGTGTATGCTAAACATAACAATTGGACAGACTTATATCTATTTATGCGTGCTATTTTTAATAGCAGGTATTATATATTCTGCATTTGCGATGTTTTTATCGCAGGTGTTAAATAATCGTTCTGCAGCAACTGCTATTATGGTAATTGGATTATTTTTATCCATGATTAATGTTCCTGAAGCATTTGGATTGCTTTCAAAAGCATGGAGCTATCTCCCAGGAGCATATATTGGTTCATGGACATTTACGGAGTACAGGTTGATTCATATATTTGGAAAGTTTTTTAATAACTTACAAATGGCACCTGTTTTTTGGCTGATAGCATCAATGCTGTTTATAGCGATTGCCGGAAGTTCTTATAAACACTATCAGGTTAAGGGAAAATAATGGGAGATCCAACAAAATTTAATTATATATGGGAATACGATTTATTCAATTTCGCACTCTTAATGTTGTCTGTTTCTGAAATATTTATTTTTGTGTACACATATAGAAAAAAGGATGGGAAAGAGATAAGCAGAGATAGAGGAACAAAGTGGTTGTTGTATCTCAATTTTATAGTCTGTATCCTGATCAGTTTTTATAATGTTAGTAAAAAAGCATTCAATTTTATTCGGATGATGAAATTACCGGGATTTTGTATAGAGCTTGGAATTTGTTTAATGTTATTAGGAATTGTCATTCGTGTAAGTGCGGTTTTAACACTTAGGAAGGCTTTTACATTAAATGTTCAGGTCACATCAAGACAGCGGCTGATTACATCGGGCCTATATCGAAAGATAAGGCATCCTGCTTATACAGGAAGTATTCTGAGCCTTTTGGGAATTGCGTTGGCATTAAGAGATTTAGTTTCCGTCGGTATAGTATTGGTGTGCTGTCTTGTTTGTTATCAAATAAGAATAGCAGTTGAGGAAGTAGCATTAGAAATCAGATTTAAAGAAGAATATATTTTGTATAAACATAATACATACAAATTATTTCCTTACATTTTTTGAAAAATGAAATGGTAAACAGGATAATACAAAAATCAAAGGAGAAAACATATGGCATCCAGTAAAGAGTATTTACAATTTATATTAGAACAATTATCTGATTTAGAGGAGATTACCTATCGAACTATGATGGGCGAATATATTATTTATTATCGTGAGAAAGTTGTGGGTGGTATTTATGATGACAGACTTTTGGTTAAACCGGTAAAGGCTGCAGTCACTTATATGTCAGAAAGCATTTATGAATCGTCTTATGAGGGTGCAAAAAAAATGCTGCTTGTCCAGGAGGTTGACAGTAAAGAATTTTTGACTGGTTTATTCAATGTCATGTATGATGAATTACCAGTGCCGAAACCAAAAAAGAAAAAATAGAATTTTCCTGGGCGAAGAAGTAAGTGATGCTTCGGCAAGTTTAATTGTGGCACAGATGTTGTATCTGGAAGCTAATGATCCGGAAAAGGATATTCAGTTATATATTAACAGTCCAGGGGGATCGGTTACGGCTGGATTTGCTATTTACGATACTATGCAGTATATCAAGTGTGATGTATCTACTATATGTATTGGATTGGCGGCTAGTTTTGGTGCCTTTTTACTTGCAGGAGGAGCAAAAGAAAAAAGGATTGCACTGCCTAACGCAGAAATTATGATTCATCAACCTGCTATTCACGGAAATGGGGTCAGCGGACAGGTAACAGATATTAAAATTGTGTCAGATCAACTCCAGAAAAGTAAACAACGCTTAAATCGTATTTTAGCAGAAAATACAGGAAGAACCATTGAGGAAATAAACAGGGATACGGAAAGAGATAATTTTATGACAGCAGGTGAAGCATTACAGTATGGATTGATAGATCAGGTTATCGAGAAACGATGATGAAGTTAAATATTTTCTTTTGTGTTAAAAGAATAAGTATTGACAAGTGACCGATAGGTAACTATAATAAAAGTAACCAAAAGGTAACTTGCTAATAACATCAATTTAGGAGAGAAATATGGAAAGCAAAGAAAAGAACACAAAGGAAAAAATACTGGAAGAAGCATTAAAATTGTTTGCACAAAGTGGCTATATGGGAACGTCTATGAATGAAATCGCTTCAAGATTAGGAGTTACCAAGGCTGCATTGTATAAACACTATTCCAGTAAACAGGAAATATTGGACAGCATTGTAAAAAGAATGAACCAGATGGATGCCAAAAGAGCAAAGGAATATGAGATGCCGGATGGCGATATGGAGGAAGTAATCGCAGGATATAAAAACACTGCTTTTGAAAAGATCAGACAGTTTACAAAAGTACAGTTTCTGCACTGGACGGAAGAAGAATTTTCCTGTTGTTTCCGAAAAATGCTGACATTAGAACAATACAGAGATCCGGAAATGGCTAAGCTCTATCAGAATTATCTTGCGGAAGGGCCACTTCAGTACATGGAAGCTGTTTTTTCTGGAATTGTAGAAAGCGGTGAAGATGCAAAGCAGCTTGCAATGGATTTCTACGGACC
>CAKRWH010000058.1:0-3196 GCA_934416185.1 uncultured Blautia sp.
TACCCTATTTACATAGGACGGCTGGGCTACCTACCAGCTCTAGCATATCTTAAAAATATGCATTGCGTTTTTATCTTTGTTTTGATAATCAAGCCATACGGCACGATTAACTTAATTTGGTAACTTTCGATTTACCTTCACTTTATTTTACCATAGTGCTTTCTAAAGTGCTATTCTAATATATACAAAAGTGTAAAAGAGCGATCTCTTCTCTCACAATCACACATATACCATGTTTTTCAATACAATTTCTTCAGCACTAGCTTTTATATTATTCATTAACCTAACCCACTTCATCTGATCCTGTACCTTTAATTCCTCAGTTACACCTTGTCTTTCTACCATCTGTCCCATAAGCATTTCCATCTGTTTTCTGAATTCTTGATCAATCTGATTCAGATGTTCATTCAGCTTTCCAGTCAATAACAAATACTGATACCTTGCTGATCTGTGTTCTTTTAAGAACTGCTTTCGTAACATTCCATATTTTCCATGGGTGCTATCATAACGGTAGGCAGTTAGGCCTTCAGCAGAGGGACTGTGACCCTCTGATTACATAGAAACTTGAAAAATTTTTTCACGCTTTTCCAAATCATTTCCTAAGCAAATTCTTATTAAACTCCACCTTTCTTTGTCCAGGCAATGACAAAAAGAAAAATGATTTCACTACTCCAAGCAATGGGGTCAATACAGCCAGAACTAGTATACACCAACTATATTTTTTCAGTACAAATATCATCGGTATCATGATAATTATACTAGCCAATGAATATACTGGTAATTTTGTTATCAATATAGTTTTAAAATTATATTGATCAATAAATCCAAAAGGATAAAGCTTTATATCTTCCCTATACATAGTTAAACAAAAATCATATGCTACTAAAATATTTCCTAGGATTGCAAACATTCCATACCACTCTGGAAGATAAAATATACTTATACACAACAATAAGGCAGTCATAATACGCATCATATATCCTTCTTTATCATAAGCGATTCTGCTTATTTCTTTCATCCAATAAAACTTATAAGCACTCTCATAGAAATTCTGACACCATGTTGTAGATTTCTTTTTTTCGCCACCAAATAATCTCTCTACATCTGTTGCTATTTCATCATTTCCTGTGTCTGTGAATATTTGTCCAGAATATCTTAAATTAAGCCTGTAAATCACACGGTAAATAGGTAATAAAGCCTCATATCGAATTATCTTTAATTTTACAAAGACAATAGTCATTACCCCCAATATTATTGCTGCCAAAACTATTTTGTCTAAATATATACTTGCACAGACATATATAATCATAACCAGATCTAATAGATGAACTCGATATGAGCTTCTAAAGAAAACATAGATATTAACAGCACAATTCAGTATACAAAAAATATATATGGTTTTTTCTTTTAGAATACAATAATTTATTATTGCAATTATTGTACCTACACCATATAGTTTCATTCCAATCAACAGCTTAAACTGTCGCCTGGTTATCAGCTTAAGTTCAATTAACTGATAATCTATAATTGCCTCCTGTGTAGGATTCATTATCTTTAAGCCCAGATAAAGCATAGAGATCCAGGTCACATATATAAGATACTTCTTTAAAAATAAAATATCTTGTAGTGAAGTAGTATAAATGCAACTAATCAAGCCAACAACTGCAAAAAACATTAAAATTTTATGACATTCAATGGTCTTTTTCATTCTACGAACTCTATCTTTTATGAGAATGCCCGCAATTTTAAACATAACTGTCTCCAATCATCTGATTTACTGCTTTTCTGTCAATTTTGCCTGAAAAAACTTTAATACCATTTGTGCCCCAAACAATGTATTCATCACATAACTCTGCCAATGACTCTATATCATGACTTGAAATAATCATACATCGCTTTTTTCTCTCTTCATCGCATATCTGTATTATTTCTTCTAACTGAACAGGATCCAATCCATTAAATGGTTCATCTAACAAAAGATTCGGCTTTCTTCGCAAAAATCCCATAATTAACATCATTCTTTGCAATGTACCTTTGGACAAAGCAGATGGGTAATAGTTTAAATACTCTTGCATATGAAGCTTATTTTTATAAAAGGAAATTGCTTTCTGTGCTTCTTCTTGGGTATAATTTTCTACCTTACACACAAGCCAGAAATGTTCTTGTACAGTTAAATTATGATAATAAATTGGTTCATCACTGACATAAATAATATCTCTGTTCAGATAATCTTCTCTGCTCAAATCCCCTTTGTCTGAAATTATCTCCGCCTTATTTGGAATTAGTAGTCCACACATGCATTTCAATATAGTTGTCTTTCCTATACCATTTCTTCCTATTAATCCGTATATTTTTCCATTTTGAAATTGATAGCTCCAGTTTTCAATAATAATTCTGCTTCCATATGACTTATATAAATTTTTAATTTCTAGCATTATTCTTTCACCCACAATCTTAGCAATGACAAATATAATAAAAAACATAGAAAACTTTATTTCATACATTTTTCTACAATTTATCATTGTTATATTTCGTTATGATTGTCCATCAAAGTTTCTGTTTTATTTTATCATAGTTTCTTATTCTTCTCCATCAGAGGTTTCAGCTTTTTATTTATTTTACTTCTATTCTCCTCCTGTAATTTTCCGCAGAATAGATAGCAAAATTTCAGTGCAAACCACCAGATATACAAAGCTTTAAAGCTCTGGAATGCCTGATCATCCAGCATTCCATGTGCCACATTGTTGCGCATGTTAAATCCAAATTTTGAACAGAAAATCGTATTTAAAGCAAATATAAGGTCTTCATCCAGGCTTTCTTTTACTCCTTCCAATTCTAAGACAGCGTGCATTGGTTTTACTTCTTCAATCCCTTCTTCATTCATGTTGTAAACAGGTTCTCCACATTCCACTGCCAGATATCTTACTGCATTTTCTATCTGTGGAATCAGGATACTTAGCGCCGTCAAAAAATCTCCTGAAAAGCCAAACATAAGACCCTTGGTATACGATTCTTTTCTCCCCTCTGGAATCGCACAACTTACATCTACAATCTTTTTTACATCACTCTCTTCGATCACAAATCTGGAACGAATATATTCAAACGTATTTCTCACCAGAATCTGTGCAAAATAATCCATCTCCATGGCTGCTGTCCGCTCCATATTATCCTTAAGCGCACCTTCATCGATTGTTCC
>CAKRWH010000059.1:0-2665 GCA_934416185.1 uncultured Blautia sp.
GTAAGTAAGTAATCATCCGTATCTGTTTTTTCATTTTTTATTCTGCTACAATCTCCTTAAAACTCAGGAGGTATTCTATACACTATGAATAAAGAAGAAAAAGCAAAACTCTGGGCTGACCGTATCCAGCAATGCAAGACCAGTGGGCAAACATGTAAACAATGGTGTGCAGAAAACGGTATCCCTTTATCTACGATGGGATACTGGACCCGCAGACTTGCTAAAGAAGCTCTAGCATCTGAACCTGAACAGGATCTGGTCTTTGCCAGACTGCCATCTGAACAGGAAGCTGCCAGAAAGCTTCTCTCTGAAGAAACTGCACCGGTGCGTATTTTTATCTCAGATAGTATCCGTATTGAAATATCTGATTCCTGCAGCCCGGAACTGATGGAATCCATACTGGGATTCCTGCAGCGCCATGCTTGACCTGGCAGGAGGAACAACGGTATATCTTGCCTGCGGAGTCACCGATCTGAGAAAAAGTTACAATGGTCTGGCTGCTATCATCAAATTAAAATTTCACCTCGACCCATACTCACGCTGCATGTTTGCGTTCTGCAACCGTCGGCGTACTTCTATAAAGATCCTCCAATGGGACGGATCCGGATTCTGGATCCTGATGAAACGGCTCGACCGTAATGCCTTCCACTGGCCGGATACTCCGGACGAACTCCGCCAGGTGACTCTGAAAGAGATCCACTGGCTGTGTGACGGGCTCTCCTTAAATCCAAGGGGTGCCTTCGAAGAACATCATCCGAAAATCATCCTGTAAGCAGAAATCCAGACGCTGTCAATCCCGTAAAAATCATGAAAAATATGACATTTTTCTGCATATTTCTTATATCCGGAAACGCAATTTTCCATAGGAAAACAGTTGGGATCATGGTATACTTTTGATAATGATAAAAGCCGGGAGGACAGGACATGGAACCGATCTTTACAGATAAACAGCTGAATAACATGAGCCGTGAAGATCTGATCTCATTGATGAAGATCGTACAGGAACAGACAAAGAAGAAGGATACGGAGATCCAGCTGCTGAAGGATAAACAGAAGGAACTCGAATTCTTAAATGCCATGCTCTCTGACCGTCTTACCCTTGCACAAAGGAAACAGTTTGGTGCATCCAGTGAAAAGTATGCCGAAGGCTATGAACAGATGAACTTGTTCAATGAGGCAGAAGCCAGTGCGGATGCAGAAACAGAAGAGCTTTTTGAAGAGATCCGGCCATCCTCTTATAAACGTAAAAAGAGAAAAGGAAAGAAGGAAGAAGATCTTTCCAATTTTGAGACCGTTGAAACCAGGACCTATAAACTGGAAGGGGAAGCCCGTTACTGCCCGGAATGCGGAAAAAAATACAGCGTAGTAACAAAGGAGACTGTAAAACGCCTGCGCTTTGTACCTGCAAAGTTTGAGGTTGAAGAAGAGATCACTTATGTATACAGCTGTCCGAAATGCGGGGCCATGAAACGTCCGGAAAAAGAACCTTCCCTGATCCGTGGAAGTATCGCTACGCCTTCCCTTGTTGCCGGTATCATGAACGCTAAATATGTAAATGGGATGCCTCTGGCACGCCAGGAAAGAGAGTTTGCCAGATATGATCTTGATCTTTCTACAAAGACTATGGCAAACTGGATCATAAACTGTGCAGACAGATACCTGAAACCACTGTATCAGCTGATGAAAGAAGAACTTCTGGAAAGCAGATATATCCATTGTGATGAAAGCCGTATCCAGGTACTCGGAGAACCAGAGCAGAAAGGTACGACCCAGAACTGGATGTGGGTATACCTCACGGATGAGTTCAGTGGCTCCCCACAGATGGTACTCTTCGATTATGAAAGGACCCGTGCGGGATATCATCCTGTAAACTTTTTAGGGAACAGGTTTCATGGGTATCTGACCTGTGATGGATATCAGGCTTATCACAGTTTAGGAGAAGGTATCATAGTAAGCGGGTGCCTTACCCATGCAAGACGACGTTTTGATGCAGCCCTCACAGCATTAAAAAAAGACTTCACAAAAGAACAGCTGAAAGAGACAGTCGCATATCAGGCGATGTCAAGGATCGGGATCCTTTATAAGATCGAGGAGATGATCCATGACAAAACACCGGAAGAAAAATATGAGGAGCGCCAGAAACAGTCCCGTCCGGTTATGGATGCTATGTTTGAATGGCTGCATACGATGGAAGATTCTGTAGACAGGTCTTCCCTTATTGGTGATGCCATTTTGTATACGCTTAATCAGGAAGTATATCTGAGACGGTATCTGGAAGATGGTCATCTCAGCATAGACAACAACAGTGCAGAACGTGCATTGAAAAACTTTGCAGTAGGACGCCGCAACTGGCTGTTTGCCAAAAGTGTACGGGGAGCAGATGCCAGTGCCCTTGTTTACAGCATTACAGAAACGGCACTTCTGAACCATCTGAAACCATACAAATATCTGACCTATATATTGGATGAACTCAGAAAAATTGGAGCTTTTCCTAAAGAGGAAGAATTAAAGAAACTGCTTCCATGGTCAGAGGATCTTCCGGAATACTGCCGTACTAAACTAAAAAAATAATACTAAGCCATCTGATAGAGAATCTGGCAGACAGCCAGGAACAGTATCAGATGGCTTTTATAAAATGTCAATATACGAATGATTACATACTTAC
>CAKRWH010000060.1:0-2586 GCA_934416185.1 uncultured Blautia sp.
GATACTGGTGATGTTGTTGATGATGGTACGGATACCGGTGACAATTCTGATTCGGAACTGGATGACAGTAGTTCCGGAGATACCGGAGATGATACCGTAGAAGTCTACTGATCTTCAGAAAACACATGCATAAATAAAAAACAGGTACGCTTCATGAGCAGGTTTGACCAACTCACAGCGTACCTGTTTTTTTATCTGCCTGACAGATGAATCTTATTGTCTGGTTCAGATACTTTTTTTCTTCAGATTAATGTAATCAATGATCAGCTGAGCAGATTGTTCGATGCCCACAAGACCGGTATCAATAGACAGCTGATACTGGTTCGAATCACTCCAGGAGGTATTGGTGCAGGATTTATGGAACTGCTCTCTTTTTTTGTCTGTTTCCCGGATCTGTTTTCGTGCTTCTTTATCAGAAACATGGTCGCGCTCCATAATACGATGTACCCGATGTTCCATATCTGCATGGAGATAAACAGTGGTGACATCTGGCATATCCTGATATATGATATTGGCACATCGTCCGATCATAACAACAGATTTTCCTTTGGTAAGTTCCCGTACCAGGCTGAATGAATTCGTCATTGGATTTCTTTCACCATAATTCATTGCGATGGAATATAACAGGCTGTTTACCGATTTTTCATCAAAGAAATCGCTGTTTTCCTCGAATTTACCGATTTTTTTTGATTCTTCCAGAAGCTTCTTTTTGTCATAAAGCTCCAGTCCCAGTTTTTCTGCCAGCAGAACACCTACACGGTGCCCGCCACATCCACATTGTCTGTCAATTGTAATGATCATTGCCTTGTCCTCCTTATGATGTAATGATTTTCTGTCAGTTGATATTCTGAAGCAATGATGTCATTTCCTGATACAGAACATCTTTGGAAGATGCACCCATAACAATGGAAATAAAAGGCTTTCCGTAAGCATTCTGGCTTAAAAGAGCCAGACAGTTTCCTGCTTTATCCGTTGTTCCTGTTTTTCCACCGAGGATGGTGACATCCTTCGGTGCTGTGGCCTCACCGGTAAGGTAATGGTCAGTAGCGGTTAAGGTAGTACTTGCATCTGAGCCATCCGAATGTTTGTAGGTAACTGTATAGGACGACATCTGCGTGATGTCTGTAAATTCCGGATAATTCAGCGCCTCTTTTAACATCAGATAGATATCATAAGGCGTTGTATAATGATTTTCGTCCTGAAGGCCATGAGGATTGGTAAAATGAGTTCCTGTGCATCCAAGCTCAGCGGCAAAACTGTTCATCATTTCCACAAATTTATCTGTGGAACCGCCTACATGTTCTGCAATGGCAGAAGCTGCATCATTGGCGGAATAGACCAGAAGGCAGTGAAGCAGCTGGTCCATGGTGACCTGGTCGCCTTCCATAAAACCTGCAACCTGTGACCCGGATTCCAGCGTAACATTTTCCTGGGAGATCGTTACGGTATCATCCATATTGCCGTATTTCAGAGCCAGCATTGCGGTCATGATCTTTGTGATACTGGCTGGATATACCTTATTGTAGGCACCTTTTGCATAGAGGACCTTTTTGTCACTGAGGTTCAAAAGAACACCGGACTGGTTATCATCCAGACTGACCGAGTCCAGAGGAACATCCTTGGTAACAACGCAGAGATTCTGAGCAAAGCCCTCTGCTCTCTGTTCCTCTTTTGAGACCAGTGTATTATCAAATTCGGAAAAGGCGTTGAAAGAATTAACCGGGGTGGAAAAATTCCCGCCTTTTAACATGTAGACTCCAAATCCCCCTGCTCCACACAGGACGACCAGCAGAAGAAGCAGAAGAACGGTATTGCGGATCTTTTTGCGGCGCATCCGTTTCATTCTGGCTGATTGTGTTTTGCGCCTGGAGGGAACAGCTTTTGCAGATGGATCAGAAACTCTGTCTTTCCCAGCGGAAGCTGTGCGAGTTGCGGCTTTGGAAGACCGATGTCCGGGAGTACTTCCAGGACGTGCAGTTTTTTTCACAGGTTCTTTATGTGTCATAAATATTCCTCTTTCCGAAAGTAGGCATCCTTTTTCTGCTCTTTCTTCTGTAATTCTTTATTATATGCACTGCTCTGCAGTCCTACATTGAGAACAAGTCCCATACCAATGAACAGACTGATCAGAGAGGTAAGACCATAGCTTACAAAAGGCAGCGGAGTACCGGTATTAGGCGCAAGTCCGGTAGCAACACAGATATTGATAAAACTCTGTATGGAAACAATGCTTCCCACTCCACAACATATGATCTTTCCGGCAAGATCCTTGGCCCGAAGGCTCATCCGGATACATTCAAAAGTAATCAGAAACAGCAGCAGCACGATCAGAGTACAGCCAATAAATCCATATTGCTCTCCTGCCACTGCAAAAATAAAGTCTGTCTGATTCTCAGAAACAAAGTTTCCATCATTCACGGAAGTAACACTTGTGTCATTACTGAAAGCACGTCCTACAAGTTCTCCGGAGGCAATCGCTGTTTTTGAGTTGTTCTGCTGTTCAATATCATCCGCATATTCTTCGTTCTCCGGATACAGGAACGACATAATACGGTTTCTCTGATAATCCTGAATCAGTTTCTGATC
>CAKRWH010000061.1:0-2400 GCA_934416185.1 uncultured Blautia sp.
AAAGATGATCCAGATCTTAAAAATTCATTGGAAGAATGCCAAAATCTGATCCGGACCAAAATCGTATATATATTTGGAGAAGAAACGGTAACATTGGAGGGAGACGAGATCAGAAACTGGCTTATTTTTGATGAAAGAGGAAGGCTGCAAAAAAATGAGGATGAACTGAGACAGTGTGTGGCAGAATATGTGGCACAGCTGGCTGCCACATATGATACCGTAAATACAGAGAGGAAATTTTGCACAACAAGCGGACGTACTGTTCAGGTGTATAGTTCCGTTTATGGATGGAAGATCGATCAGGAAAAGGAAATAGAAACTATCATGCAGGAAATGATTGCAGGAGTACAGATAAACCGGGAACCGGTGTACGCTATGCGAGCGAATGCACGGGGTATGAATGATATAGGCAACACGTATATTGAAGTGGACCTGTCTGCACAGCATTTATATTACTATCAGGATGGTTCTATCATTTTGGAATCGGATATTGTGTCAGGAGATATGCAGTATGCAGAACGGCAGACACCACCGGGAATTTTTCAACTGTATTACAAGAAAAGTCCATCTGTGCTGAAAGGAAAGATGTTGGAAAATGGGAAATATGAATATGAAAGACCAGTAACTTACTGGATGCCTTTTAATGGGGGGATTGGATTTCATGATGCTTCATGGCAGCCATACTTTGGAGGAAATCGTTTCCGGGAAGGTGGTGGATCCCATGGATGCATTAATCTTCCAGCGGACAAAGCGTCAGAACTTTATAATAGGATAGACGAAAGTGTTCCGATTGTCTGTTTTTATTAAAAATGGGCAGGATATATAGTTTTATATAGAGGTTTGTTTATAAAATGGAAGATCTTAAATGGTCTTCTGTTTTTTTATAATTATCAGCAATATTTTCATGGAAGAAAAGTGTGTATTTTCCGTCCATATGTGGAAAGAAGTCTTTGACCATTTTGACTGGGAACCGAAAAAATTCGAGATAAATGAGATCTATTCGATTGATGAAGATGCAAAGGAAACCTTGCAGGAGAAGAGCAAGAGGATGCTGGTTACAGAAGCAAGCCATCAGGAAATATGGCAGGAGGGCTGACTTTGATAGAGCAAATTGAAATGGAAATATGACGGAGAGTGTGATATGATTTGAATGGCAAAATGTCACTTTAAGGAGGTAGACATAATGATGTTAATTTTGTTGATAATTGTGTTAATTGGATATCTTGTTTTATTGATTACAAGATATAAGAGGAAAAATAACTTTAAAATTAATGGTACGATACAGATAATTCAGGGAATTATGTGGACTTTGATTGCCATCGACAGTTGGACAACCAGTCATGCAGTAGTTAGGATTGCATACATTATAATAGTTCTTTTATCATTCATAGCAGGATTTCAGGAATTTTATAAATGTAAGTGATAAACTGTACGGTGAAAGGATAATTATAATGAAATGTTTAGATTGTGGAACTGAAATGGAACAAGGGACAGTAGAAGGCTATGCACAAGGTGGATCACACTCATATGAATTTACGGCTGATACAGAAAAAAAGAAAACAGGCATAAAAGGATTTTTTTCCAGAAAAACTGTTACTGTTTTGCAATATCCAGGAGAACAACGTGCATGGCATTGTCCGCATTGTAAAAAAGTATTGATGTGGATGGATGCTGAAGAGTAAGTATAAAGTTTTACGACTTGTAGAATGTGAAAATGCTGTAAGGAGAAAGAGATGGAATGGTTTGGAATTGTAGCATTGTTGCTGATGCTTTGTTATTCAGCGTATCCGGGAAAAGTAAAGCGTTTGGAAACGAAAGTAAAACGATTGGAGAAAAAACAGAGAGGAGTGGCATATATGTCAAAGCTGATTAATGATCTCGTAGGAAAACAATGTATTATCAGATCAGAGTTCATTTTTAGTTTTGCTGGAAAAACTGAATTATCCTGCAAGATTATAGATGCAGATGATGAATGGATAAAAATTTGTTATACAGAGAAAAAAGATAAACAGGTAGTTAAGCTGATGCGGATTGAAAATATTGATTCAATAGAAGAACAGTAATTTCAATTTTGAAAATTCAAGGAAATATAGTTGACAGTTCAATACAATGAGTAAAGGACATGGATTATAATTTGTAAAAAATCAAAATGAAGAATAGATCTATCATTCCATTCGCAATTCTATTGTGACTGCCAGCATTGTTTAAGCACAGCAGTAAACTCTACTATGGTAACAACTTATTGTGGAATTCGAGGACAGATTTTTTTAAACAATTGAGCTGGTTACATTATCGTGTCTTGATGCGTATAAATGATGAGAGGGCAAGAACAAATGCAATGTAGACTTGGGATATAAAAAACTATACTATAGAAAAGCGTTAGAGGTGGCAGCGGGAATG
>CAKRWH010000062.1:0-2396 GCA_934416185.1 uncultured Blautia sp.
TGAGGCTAATGTGCTGTCAGACAAATTTAATAAAAAAGGCTGGCGGACAGAGGTACTCAGCGGAAGTAATTCGGAAGAGGAAAGAGCATCAGCAATTGAGAGGTTGGCTGGAGAAGAATCTGAGGATGCGTTAGACTATATTTTATCTGTGGATATTTTTTCAGAAGGCGTTGATGTGCCGGAGATCAATCAGGTTATTATGCTGCGGCCAACAGAATCCCCGATCGTCTTTATCCAGCAGCTCGGACGAGGACTTCGAAAAGCGGTGGATAAAGAATATGTGGTGATTTTGGATTTTATCGGAAATTATCGGAATAACTTTATGATCCCGATTGCATTATATGGAGACAGAAGTTACAATTCTGACACGATCCGAAAATATATGATTAGTGGAAATAATATCATACCAGGATCTTCAACGATTCATTTTGATGAAATTTCTAAAGAAAGAATATTTCATTCTATTGATAAAATCCGAGGAATAAGAGCTATTATTTGCGAGAATTATATGATGCTGAAAAATCGTTTGGGCAGAATTCCATATTTACTGGACTTTTATGAAAATGGTGAAATTGATCCACTGGTACTTATACGAGAATACAAAACATACCAGGATTTTCTTTGTATCGTAGAACCTCAAATTTACAAAGGGGTAATTTCTGAACAGGAGAAGGTAACATTAGAATATCTTTGTAAAACTGTATTAAGTGGTGTAAGACCTTATGAATTGGAAATATTAAAAGATTTATTTGAAAAAGAGAGTATCACCAAAGAAACATTTGTGGAAAAAATGAAACAGGAATATTTGATTGAAAATGAAAATGCTTGGGATAATGCGATTTATGTTCTTGAAGGACATTTTGTAAGCAATAAAGAAGAATATGAGAAATTTGCAAATATTGAAATTGTGAAAACCAATACAGACGATATGCTGGAAAGAATGTATAGTTATACGCAACGGTTAAGTCATGCAGAATTTCGTAAACAGATGAAAGATATTGTCTTGGTAGGGCTAAAGAGATATAAAAACAAATACAGCTATGCAAAGGATAGTAAATTTGTTTTATATGAAAAATATTCTCGGCGAGATGTAAGTTTTTTGATGAATTGTGAAAAAGACTTATCATCAACGATGTACGGTATGAAACGAATTGGTGAAGATGTTTTCATTTTTGTAACATATCACAAAGTTGGAGCAGAAAATGAAGATAAATTATATGCAGATGGAAAGCCGGATTATGCAGACATGTTTGTTGATAATATGATTTTTAAATGGGATTCTCAGATTGGCAAAGGTCCGGAAAGTGGTTATATGAAAGATGTTGTAGAAGCAAAGAGACGGCATCTTTTTATTAAGAAAAGTGATGCAGAAACCAGTTTTTATTATATGGGGACATTCGACATTATAAATATCATCGGTGATAAGAAAAAAGACAATAACGGAAATTTAAGGGACATTACAAAAGTGACAATGAAAATGCATTATGCGGTTAGAGAAGATTTGCTCAGATATTTAGAAAGCAAAATTATAACAGGAGAAAATAAATAGTATGAAAACAATAAAAGTAGTAGCGGCAGTTATCAAAGCAGTAAATAAAAATGGTGAAGATATTATTTTTGCAACTCAGCGGGGATACGGAGAATTCAAAGACGGCTGGGAATTTCCGGGTGGAAAGATAGAAGAAGGAGAAACACCCCAGGAAGCCCTGAAACGAGAAATCATGGAAGAACTGGATACAGAAATTTCTGTTGGAGAACTGATTGATACAATAGAATATGACTATCCAACCTTTCATCTGTCCATGGACTGCTTCTGGTGTGAGGTGATAAAAGGCAATCTGGTACTGAAAGAAGCTGAAGATGCGAAATGGCTAAAGAAGAACGAGTTGGATAAAGTAGACTGGTTGCCGGCGGATGTGGAGTTGATTGGGAAGATTGGAATGGGACAGTAGATTTAATGTTAAGATGAGATAGCATATAAATTATAAAAAGAAGTTTATAAAATATTCAGTTTTATATCAAACCCGGGAAAAAAGTTTTTGCATGTTTTGGACCATATATCCTAAGAAGAGGCGGAACAACTGCAGCGCTGGATGGTTTGAATAAATATTTCGGAATTGCACAGATGCCGGTTGCTGGTTCTACATACTGGAACATGGTGCATGGTTTGTATGGAGAGGAAGCACCGCAGGATGAAGAAGGAATGCAGACCATGATGAATCTTGCCAGAAACATGGTGTGGATGTAGAGTGAGGGGAGTTTTGCGATGCGACAAAACTTCCTTTCTTTCATTCGTTCTCTTCGATTATGTGAAGATGGAAAAGTCAAGCGGATATTCGCAATCCGCTTCGCTACGTAGCTCTACACCAAATAACTGCTCCGCAGTTTATCAGGAG
>CAKRWH010000063.1:0-2205 GCA_934416185.1 uncultured Blautia sp.
ACTGATTTTACTGCAGAATAAGGACCGTATACTCTCTTTCCGTTTACTATACGGTATGCACGGATTTTATAATAGTAAGTTTTGCCTTCAGATACTTTCTTATCTTTGAAAGTAACTGTGCTTCCCTTCTTTATGAAGCCAGCGCTGGTGTACTCACCGTTTTTGGATGTTGAACGATATACACGGTATCCGTTAGCTCCGGTAACTTTCTTCCAGGATACTTTTACAGTGTTCTTTCCCGCATTCTTTACGGATGTAAGAGACACTGCAGTAAGTTTGGCTTTTCCTCTGACACCTGACCGGTCATAGTTACTTAAGACTGCTTTTCCCCATGTGTAAGATACGGCACGCACTGTATAGGTATAGGTAGTTCCTGTGACTGCCTTTGTATCCTTGTAGGAAACACCGGTGATACCGGATGCGATCTTCTTCCAGTTTCCGCTGCCTGTCTTACGGTATACATTATAGCTGTCTGCGTAATCAGTACCGGTCCAGCTTACCTGTATGGTCTTATAATTTAATACTTTAGTCTTCAGATTCTGGGGGCTGGATGCTTTGAATGTATCTTTTTTGTCTGCCAGTTCCACATGGTAATCTGCGACAATGGTGCGTACCAGGGCAAGCTGTGCATTCTGCCACATGTAGCTTCTGGCTTCTTCGCTCATGCTGTCCATATATTTCTGCAGGGATGCAAGGTCTGCTTCCACTTCATGGATGTTATCCTTTGTCACTGCAGTCGGTATGCTGAGGATCCACTGGTCTGCCTCTGCGGCATCTGCAATGTCTTTCTCTGCCTTTGCTGTCTGTTCTTTCAGGGCTGTGATAACATCTGCAAACGTCATTTCCTGTCCGTTTACTTCTACTTTCAGGGCTGCCATGGCTTCTGCATAAGGCTGATACTCTTTCTCATAGCGGTCAAGAAGTACTTTTACTGCTGCATAAGTATCACGGCTTACCGGATTCACCGCTGCATAGAGCTGTGCGGCTTCTGCTGCAAACTGCTGCTGGTAACTTTCCTGTCCATTCGGATAGGTCAGTGCCAGGGCGATCAGCTGTTCCATGTTTTCAACAAGTGCAGCATTCTCTGTGCGGAACTTCTCTTCTTCAGCTGCAGTCAGCTGTTCATAGGCATTCTTTGCTGCTGTGATCATAGTCAGTTCTTCATCTGTCAGTGCTCGAAGGTCTGCTGATGGAGTATCATTTTCTGCTGTATCCTGCATCTCTGCAAAGTCAGCTTCCTGTGTTTCTTCTGTTGTATCTGTGCTGAATATATCTGCACTTTCATCTGAGAATACATCTGAATCAAACTCTGCTGCAGATGTTTCTGCTGTTATCTCTTCCGGTGTCTCCACTGGTACCTCTGTCGGCTGCGCTTCATAGCCTTTCACTGTCGCTGCATCCGGTAATACTTCCAGCTGCTCTTTCAGTGCTTCTGCCTTCACCTGATATACATATCCTTCTGCTGCTTCCAGATCTGACAGGTTCTCCACCTGTTCCTGCTGTACGGCATCCAGTGCTGCATACTGGGCTCTGGCATTTACTACATAATCCTCCCAGTCTTTCCAGATCTCTTCTGTCGGTACACCATTGTTCTTCTCTGTCAGTTTCAGCGGACCATCTGCCATGTTTTTGGATACCGTGTTGAGCTCATCGATCACACTCATCACATAAGCTGCCTGTTTATCCTTCTCGCAGGTGCTCAGGAACAGCTCTGCTTTCTCCAGTACTCCATAGTTGGCAACATAGCCCTTCTGTATGTCAGTCAGTGCATCATAAGCAGTTCTTGCTTCTGTTACCAGTGCCTGTTTCTGCTCATGGTTTCCTGCATTCAGGGTTCCGATAGCATTGATCTTCTCTGTGACCTCTGCAGCTGCTTTCTTATCTGCCGCTACAGTTCTCAGAGTCTGCAGGGTTTCATAATTCTCTACCAGTGCCTTCTGTGTCTCAGTCAGTGCATCATAAGCTGCCTGCACCTCATCCAGACGTTTCAGCACATAGTCATTCGGGATCAGGTTTTCAGCTGTCGGCAGGGATGCGATAGCTGTGCTTACGCTTTCAGCTGCCTTCCTGTCTGCTGTTTCCTGTGCCTGTTTTTCCTCAAGCTCTGCGATCTTTGCTTCTGCTTCTGTCAGCTTGCTGTAGTTGGAAACTGCAGCCTGTGACTCTGCGTCAAGCGCATCATAGAGAGTTCTTGCTTTTTCTACT
>CAKRWH010000064.1:0-1990 GCA_934416185.1 uncultured Blautia sp.
TGTATTTTTTACAAGTAGAAAGAGCTGCTTTGGTACACGCATAGGTCTTAGAATAATTGGGGGAAATTCCGTTCCAAATCCAAGATCCTCCTGCAAAAATAACGTTATCCGAAAGCTGCGCATGGATATCTAGCATTTTTTCATAGGTTCTGGTATCAGCATGATAATAGTCCCAATATACTAATCCTAAATCTTTTTTCGGTTTTTCCCATTTGGAGCAGTCCGTGTTTTCGGGCAGATCATAGTATCCGCCTGTAGAATTTGCTGTAATGTACATGTCACTCCATATCATAGGCTTTAATTCTAATTTTCTGCAAATATCTACGACTCTGTTACAATGTTCCCTGATTATCAGTGACCCTTTTTTATATCCATTTTCTTTTAGATAATTTCCAAGTCCCAGCATGACAGCCTCATCCATTCCAAGATGTACCCTGTTGGTAGAAAAATTCTCTTTTACTGAGCTGAGCAGCTTTTCAATAAACTGATAAGTTTCCTCTTTTTCAGGCTGGAGAATGTCCGCAGAATCACGAATCTTATCCATTCCCGGCCACTTCAGCGCATTGTGCAGATGAGCCAGGGTCTGAATACACGGAACAAGCTCTACCCCAAACATGGAAGCGTAAGCATCCAGTTCTTTTATTTCGTCTTTGGTGTATTTTCCGCGATAAGCTCCAAAATAAGGCTGCCCCTCTACTTCATAGGTATCTTCTGTATAAAGCATGAGTACATTCATTCCAAGTTTTGCCAGTGTCTTGATCAGGAATTTCACCTTTTCAACTGTAAATACAGCATTTCTGGAACAATCCAGCATAAGACCGTTTCTTTCAAAGCAGACATGCTCTTGATATTGAAATTCATCCTCTTCCATATGATGTATGGCATAATTAAGTGCCCGGTAATAATGAGATATTTCCCGACAGATGATATGAATCTGGTTTTTTCTTTTATTGATCAATATTTCTGGTCTGTCCTGAAATTTAACAAACAATTCTATGTTTTGGTTGAAACCGTCCTTTTCAGCGAGCAGTATTTCAGTACCTTTTTTAATAGTATTATATTCTTTCTTATCAGATGAAAAAACAACGTTCATACGTATTCCTCTTTATTTAGAAATTCTGCTCTTCTTAATAAATCAATCTTTTTAGCAGAGCATCCCCTGTCAATGTTCTATTTTATTCGTTTGTAAATAATCGGCTCATCATAACCAAAAGTTCTTTTCCCATTTACTTCCATGGACTCTGATACTTCCAATTGATTTTCAGTGAACTTTTCATGCAGAGAAAATTTCAATACGGGAGAAAACATACTTACACTTCCGCCTTCCCATGTATCACCTGATTTTCTGAAAAATGCAGGAGTAAATTTTGCAGAACACTTTAGCTGATCATAGTCGGCACCTTTGAACATTTTGTAAGTAAAATTCTTTTTATCATATCCTTCCGGTATCTCATAAGAAATAAGTTTTATTGAATTGCTTTCTTCCATGAAAAGAAACAAATGTGAAGAAGAGCGGGTAGTTCCCTGTACAGAATAATAGCTCTCTTCAATCATAAATACGCCTTCGAAACCATTTGGGAGATTTGCAATTCTGGAATTACATATTGTATTGATATGCTTTGCATATGGATACTGTGGATTTGTCTTACTTATTTTCTCAAATTGATCCTTATTATCAAATTTTCCATTCAACAGTGTAACAAAATTTATCAAGTCAGCCATGATCTTATGCCTCCATAATCTTTATCATATAGGTTTCATCCATTATACACCTTCCATATAAAAGAGTCCATGTACAAAATAAGGGAATATATAAACAAAATGCATCAGTTAACAAACATCGGCAGAGGGGCATATCATTGTCCAATTGATATGCCCCTCTTTGTCTGAATTACTGTTTCATTTTATAAATTTACGCATAATATTTCGTACCACACCCTGTTTCTATGGCTGAATCAGGCTAATAAGAACGTTACTGTTAATTGTGTTT
>CAKRWH010000065.1:0-1629 GCA_934416185.1 uncultured Blautia sp.
GGAAACGCGTTCAGTTACATCCGGAAAGACTGATCAGCTCTTAGCGGAATGCGTGGTCAGATGAGCCGGAATTTGCACCCAAAAAGGACAATAAGAATCTTCAGACAGAAATACTACGTAATTGTCGAAAAAAATATTCAAATTGAGTATCTATATTTTTCAGTAAGAAGAGTTCAATAGTAAGTTCAAATATCCTTGCAGATAGCAATATCATCAGAAAAAGTGTATAATTACAAGGAAAGAATTGATGAAAAAATTTATCTATGCAGAAAAATGTTGATGGATTGAGAGGTGATAAGTGTGAGAATTGATAAGATTTGTAAAACGTGTGGATTTGACTCCAATGGTGTGTGTGGCATGTATACCACATGCAAGGAAGGCGAAGAGTGCGATGACTGGGAAGCTTCTTTGGAGTATTATACCGAGATTACGAAAAAAGCACCTTGGTATATTAAGAAACCTTATGATCAATGTAAAATAAGTTATGAAAAATTTCTGGATCTTTTACAACAGGATGAACAGGGAGTCGGTGTAGAAATAAATATTTATGATGCGATTGAAAAAGTATATGAATTAAATTCGGTAGAATTAGCAGGGGTGTTAGATGTGTCTATGGGAGTGTTGGAATATGCCAGCACTCAAAGAACGATACCAAAGAGAAAAAGACAATTTTCAAGCAGGCTACATATTCCGGAAAGCTTCTTTGATGAGTTTTTATCTACACAACTGGATGCATTAAAGAAATGTAGAGAAGAATTTCGTGATTGTTATGGGGACGAGCTGATAGAAAAATTTAAGCAAAATGGTTATGCTGCAATGGAAGCAAAGATAGAAAAACAAAATGCAGCCGATAAAATAAGAAATGAAAAGTACAGGGAAGAAAACCAGAACAGATATCAGTATAAGGAGAAGACAAAAATGTACCATGATCTATCTGATGATTACAAATCCAGGGACTATGTGATTGCGATAACCTTAAAAGAAGGCGATTATTATGGAAATATATTCTATGAATACAGCTCTGGAGGATATGGCTTGTCTGTGGACATAATGGAAGATATTTTGCAATTTATTGAAAATCTGGATTGTGAAGAAATCAATGAGTTAAACGAGGAAGGTCTCTTAAATAATAATATAGCCTTGCAAGCAGACATAAATGGCAAGGATATTCATTTTGAACTGAGAAATGATGCAGGAGAAAAGCTCGAAAAGACAATCCCGGAAGATGAATTGCAAAAATACATTGTTGGTTATGAAATGATTCGGTGCGATGGACGTGGAATGAAAAAGGAACGCAGAAAATGTGGTTCCTGCGAAAATTTTACACCGATAGAAGGCTGTGCAAAAGGAAACTGTTCTGTTAGAGGTGATATCATTCAGAGAAGCAGAATTATATGTTCCCATGATTATGTGTTGAAAGCAGATAAAGTATTATGTTAAAATCGTCTCGTACTATCAATGGAAAAGATGATTGTATAGATTTACTATAGGAATTAGAATATATAAATTGTAAGGATATATTGTGTGATATTGCACTTTATATGATAAAAACAAGATAAAAACGCAATGCATATTTTTAAGATATGCTAGAGCTGGTAGGTAGCCCAGCCGTCCTATGTAAATAGGGTA
>CAKRWH010000066.1:0-1614 GCA_934416185.1 uncultured Blautia sp.
CATTTAGCCGATGTGCTTCTTCAGAATATGGAACTTGGCAAATACATAGACAATGCAGGAGAAATCAATATCCACAGGGATAAAATGATGGCTGAAAACATTATGTGGATATTAAAGCAGGAAGAAGCAAGAGGGAATGGACGTATTTTTATCTCCGGACATAACGGACATGTGAAGAAATCAGGAAATTATGATGCGAATAATAAGGTAATGGGTAATCTTCTGGCAGATGAGATTGGAAATGAATATTTTGTGATAGGAACAGATTTTTATAAAACTACATGTAATCTGCCGGTTGATGAAAATGGCAAGCGAAAAAATCATATTTTTTATTCATATGATCCGATGGCAAAGGCATCTAAAAAGAGTGGATTTGATATAAGTTATTTGGATTTTGAAAAAATACCGGATTCTTCTGAAATAAAAAAGCAAGTATCTGAATGCGGTTGGATGGGAAGTTTAGGAGAAACGTACAGTACATTATACAGAATTCTTCCAAGAGGCTATCGTGTATGGGCATCTCCAGCAGAGCTTTATGATGCGATGATTTATGTTTCGGATGCTCATCCGATAGAAGTAATAAAAGATTAGAAAAAGATTGACAAGTTACCTTTCGGTCACTATAATTAGAAGTGACCGGTTGGTAACTGATTGATATAGGCATAATCGAAAGTCAGGAGGATTTAATGATGAAGTGTCCAAAATGTGGAGCTGAAATGAAAACAGGGTATTTATTTGGAAGTAAAGATGGAGCAATCAGTTTTGCAAATGAAGTGCCAGGAGCATTTGAGAATGCAAAAGGAGTAGATGGTTTTGTGGAGATCAAACCATTAAAAGTAGGGGGCAGAACAAGTATAAAAGCTAATTGCTGTAAGGAATGTAGAATGGTGGCATTCCAGTATTGATATCAGAACAAACATATTGCAGTACAAGGAAAAATGTCAGACGCTAAGACGCAGAGCAGAAAATAATTTGCTCATGCGTCTTTTTATGTATAGGTCTGAAAGATCAAGAAAAAAGCCACTTTTGATACTGGAGGGCTGTTGAACTATCCGAAAAATTATCCCTTGTATTTGTTAAGGGAAGGAGAACAATATGGAATGGTTTGGAATTGCAGCATTATTGCTGTTGCTTTGTTATTCGGCATATCCGGGAAAAGTAAAGCGTTTGGAAATGAAAGTAAAACGATTGGAAAAAAAGCAGAGAGGAGAGACATATATGGCTACGCTGATTAATGATCTTGTAGGTAAACAATGTATTATCAGGTCAGATTCTATTATTAGTTTTGTGGGAAAAACGGAATTATCCTGCAGGATTATAGATGCAGATGATGAGTGGATAAAAATTTGCTATACAGAGAAAAAAGGTAAACAGGTAGTTAAACTGATGCGAATTGAAAATATTGATGCAATAGAAGAACAGTAAGCTTTATTGCACTTTAATCGAAAATATGGAGGTATCGTTGAATGGAACTGGAAATTGAAAATCTTACAAAACAATATGGAAACAAAATGGCAATTCAGAATGTCTCATGTATTCTTAAACCGGGAGTGGTTGGACTTCTTGGGGCAAATGGAGCTGGAAAAAGTACCCTTATGAGAATGATATGTGGTG
>CAKRWH010000067.1:0-1602 GCA_934416185.1 uncultured Blautia sp.
GATTGATTTTTATGATGTGGAATATGATGCTGACACAGGCGTTACTTATTTTTCTGACCTTTCTCCGAAAGAGCAGGTAGAGATGTTGGTGCAAAAAGCAGAGTTTCCAAGAAATGTTTTTTCAGAAGAAGAAAAGGCATTTGTAAATGAATACGCAGAAACCTTCCCCGGACAGGTGGAAAGACTGAATGACCTGGTATGGGACATGAGGGAATCTTACGATGAAGCCGGTTCAAAGCTGGTGTATGAAGTGATCCAGGCAGCAAGGGCGAACTTCCCAGCGAAAGAGCCGGAAATTGCAGAAGAAACAGCCATGCAGTATGCCCACCGTCTGATTGAAACAGCAGAAGCTGCCAATACGGGAGATTTCACAGATTCCCAGAGAAATCTTATTGTGAATTTTGCATATAAGATGGATGATAAAGACGAAGTGCTTGGACTGGTGAACCGTATGATGACTGCAATCCGCAGACCGGGAAGTGAATATACGAGAAGCCTTATGAATGAAATACAGGCACAGATTGACAATTTCCCGGATGGCATGGTTGGTTTTACAGAAATGCACGAGGCAGGAATCCAGTTAGACCATATGCTTCCGCTTACGAAAGACCGTGCATATGAATTGTACCGTGGAGGGGCAGAAATTTATGTGTTACATGGAAATCAAGAGAATCCACAGCTGGCAGAATCAACACTTGTAGACACAGAAGATGCAATTCTTGGATATGACGGTATCTTTGGAATCACAGAAACAGAATGGGAAGTGCAGAAAGAAAGAGAAATATCTGCTACAAAACAGGAAGCACTGGAACAGCAGAGTGCAGAAAAGATTGATGAGACACTTCTTCTGCATGGAGAAAGCGGAAGGTTTGCCATTTATCAGATGGATAGTGGGGATGAGCATACTTATCAGTTTATGGGAATGGAATCCGCAAAGAGTCTGGGATATACCATTGACGGAAAGGATTACCGGATGGTTTATGCAGCACCATGGATGCCAACAATCACGTTAGAAAATATATTTGAACGCTTTAACATTGACCGACCGGAAGATTTCCGTGGTCATTCTTTATCGGTAAGTGATGTGATCGTGATAAACAGGGGTGCAGAGATTACAGCCTATTATGTAGATTCTTTTGGATTTCAGGAACTTCCAGAGTTTGTCCAGCAGAGAATGAACATGCTGGAACATAATTCCGTCAGGGCATATCCGCCAGTTTATAAAGGAACATTGGAACAGGCAATGGGAGAACGGGATGTGGATGCTTATCTGGATTCGAGAAAGTTAAACCTGGACTGCAAGAAAGCAATCGAAGAAGCTATCCGGGAGAATTTTGACGGGCTGCACTTAAAGCAGAATGCAGCAAAAGAAGTCGTGGAACGCTTTGGGGAAGAACGTATGAATTTTGTTATGGCAAATACCATCCAGGAACTTTCCCATGATGGAAGATTCTCCAGACAGAACAAAGACTGGGCGGAGCATATCGAAGTCCCGGAAAATATCAGCCGGGGCAGAAATCTGAATCTGGATTATGTGATCGAAAGCCACCCGGCAGTTTTAGATGGGTTTATCGACATGGCAAGAGCTGAGATCCGGATGCA